>NZ_CAXPMC010000009.1:0-489191 GCF_964218355.1 Ferrovibrio sp.
GGAGCCGCCACGCGGCTCCGGCAGGCGGGTTGCACTCAGCTCTTGACCAGCGGGCACTTGCCTTCAGCCAGCGGGCGGAAGGCTTCCGCCGCCGGGATGGTCTTCTTGACGGTCATGTAATCCCAGGGGCCCTTCGATTCCGAAGGCTTCTTGACCTCGACCAGGTACATGTCATGCAGATGCCGGCCGTCGACACGGACCGAGCCCTTGCCGAACAGCTTGTCTTCGGAGGGCATCGCCTTCATCTGGTCGACCACCTTGATGCCGTCGGCATCGCTCTTCAGCGCTTCCACGGCTTTCAGGTAGTGGATGACCGACGAATAGATGCCGGCATGCACCATGGTCGGGTACTTGCCGCCGTTGGCCGCCGCGAACTCCTTGGCGAAGGCGCGGTTGTTGTCATTCGCATCCCAGTACCAGGCGGTGGTGAAGTTCAGGCCCTGGGCGGTCTTCAGGCCCAGCGCATGCACGTCGGTGATGAACATCAGCATGCCGGCCAGCTTCTGGCCGCCTTCGACAATGCCGAATTCCGCCGCCTGCTTGATCGAGTTGATGGTGTCGCCGCCGGCATTGGCAAGGCCGATGATCTGCGCCTTCGAGGCCTGCGCCTGCAGCAGGAAGGACGAGAAGTCGGTGCCGGGGAAGGGCGCGCGGACGGCACCGAGCACCTTGCCGCCATTGGCCTCGACCACCGCCTTGGTGTCACGCTCCAGCGCATGGCCGAAGGCATAGTCGGCGGTGATGAAGAACCAGCTCTTGCCGCCGGTCTGCACGATCGCCTTGCCGGTGCCGTTGGCCAGCGCCCAGGTGTCATAGGTCCAGTGCACGGAATTCGGCGAGCATTTCGGGCCGGTCAGATCCGCGGAGGCGGCACCCGAGATCAGGAAAACCTTGTTCTTTTCCCTGGTGATCTCGTTGACGGCCAGCGCCACCGACGAGGTCGGGACGTCGACGACGACGTCGACCTTGTCGACATCCAGCCACTGGCGGACGATGTTGGACCCGATATCGGGCTTGTTCTGGTGGTCGGCAAACACGACTTCGACCTTCATGCCCTTGCCGGCCGCGCCGAAATCCTCGACGGCCTTCTTGGCTGCCCAGGTGCCGCCCGGGCCTGACACGTCGGCATAGAGGCCGGACTGGTCGTTCATGACGCCGATCTTGATGACGCCGTCGGAGTACTGGGCATGGGCGGTCCCTGCCGCAAGCACGGCCGCCGCCGTCACAAACATATGCTTCATACGCATGGTCGCTTCCTCCTGGTTGAACGGTTATACGCCGAGATAGGACTCGAGCTTTTCTGTATTCGCGGCGATCTGGTCATTGGGGATCATGTCGATCACCTTACCATGCTCGACCACATAATGGCGGTCGGCCACCGTGCTGGCGAAGCGGAAATTCTGCTCCACCAGCAGGACCGTGAACCCTTTCTGCTTGAGCAGCCGGATCATCGCGCCGATCTGCTGCACGATCACCGGGGCCAGGCCTTCGGTCGGTTCGTCCAGCAGCAGGAAGGTGGCGCCGGTGCGCAGGATGCGGCCGATCGCCAGCATCTGCTGCTCGCCGCCGGACAGTTTGGTGCCCTGGCTGCGCAGCCGCTCCTTCAGGTTCGGGAAAATCTGGTAGATGTCATCAAGGCTCATGCCGCCGGGCTTCACCACCGGCGGCAGGGTCAGGTTCTCCGCCACATTCAGGCTGGAGAAGATGCCGCGTTCCTCGGGGCAGAAGGCGAGGCCGAGCCGGGCGATGCGGTTCGAGGTCTGGCCGATCAGCTCCTGACCCTCGAACTGTACCGAGCCCTTGCGGTTCTGGATCATGCCCATCACCGCTTTCATGGTCGTGGTCTTGCCGGCGCCGTTGCGACCCAGCAGGGTGACGACCTCGCCCTTGTTCACGGCGAAATCCATGCCGTGCAGGATATGGCTTTCGCCATACCAGGCATGCAGGTCGCGCACCGCCAGCTCGCTGCCGTTCATGGCGCCATCATGCATGGCCGGTCCCCATATAGGCTTCGATCACTTCCGGATTGCGCGACACGGTATCGTAATCGCCTTCGGCCAGAATTTCGCCGCGCCGCAGCACCGTGATGGTGTCGGACAGCTTGGCCACCACGCTCAGGTTGTGCTCGACCATCAGGACCGTGCGCTTTTGGGCGACCCGCTTGATCAGGTCGGAAATCTTCTCGATATCCTCGTGCCCCATGCCGGCCATCGGTTCGTCCAGCAGCATCATCTCGGGTTCGAGGGCCAGGGTGGTGGCGATTTCCAGGGCGCGCTTGCGGCCATAGGGCAGTTCGACGGCCGTGTGGCTGCGGTAATCGGCGAGGCCGACGGCTTCCAGCAGTTCCTCGGCGCGGTCGTTCAGGCCGTCGAGGCTGCGCTCGCTTTTCCAGAAATGGAAGGAGGTGCCCAGCGGGCGCTGCAGCGCCACGCGCACATTCTCCAGCAGGCTGAGGTGCGGGAATACCGCTGAAATCTGGAAGGAGCGCACCAGGCCGCTGCGGGCGATATCCGCCGGCTTGTGGCTGGTGATGTCGCGGCCGTTATAGGTGATGCGGCCGCGGCTCGGGCTGAGAAACTTGGTCAGCAGGTTGAAGCATGTCGTCTTGCCCGCGCCATTCGGCCCGATCAGCGCATGGATGCTGAAACGGCGGACATTCAGATTGACATCTTTGACGGCGACGAAGCCTGCAAATTCCTTCGTCAGCCCTGTGGTCGTGAGGATGTACTCCTCGGCCATGGACCGTATCCTTGTTTGCCTCCCGGAATACCCTGCAGTTGCGGAGTATCGTCCGTATGGAAGCGGATTCGGCCGCGCCTGTAAATAGCTAGGGCGGTTTAACTTTTTTGTGCGGCCAGCCTGTTTTTTCGGCAGTCAGCGGTCGGGCGCGGCCGCCCGGCGGGCCAGCTGGTGCTCGCGGTACGAGATGTAGGTGGCGCTGGCGAAGATCACCGTGCCGCCAATCCAGGTCCACAGGTCGGGGATCTGCCCGAAGACCAGGAAGCCGATGACGGCGGCCCAGATCAGCTTGGTGAAATCCAGCGGCATCAGGACCGTGGTGTCGGCCCGTTTGAAGGCTTCGGCAAACATGATGTGGCCGGCCGAGCCAAGGCAGCCCAGGGCAAACATGAGAATGAACTGTTCGAGATTCGGCCAGTGCCAGTCGAACAGGGCGACGACAAAGGTGATCGGCGTGACGAAGACCAGCATGTAGGTGGCAATGGTCAGGCTGGAATCGGTGCGGGACAGAATCTTGATGTCGATCATCGAGACCGCCCACAACACCGCCGAACCGACCACCAGCATGGGGCCGAGATCGAGCGGAACGATCCCCGGCCGCAGCACGATCAGCGCACCGATGAAGCCGATCACCAGCGCGGTGATGCGGCGCGCCCGCAGGGTCTCGCCGAGGATGAAGACGGCGCCGATGGTCATGAACAGCGGCGCCGTGTAGGCCAGCGCGGTGGCCTGGGCCAGCGGCGTGATCGCCAGCGCGGTGAAGAACATCATCATCGAGATGCTGTTGACGGTGCCGCGCAGGGCATGCAGATGCAGCCGGTTGGTGCGGAAGGCAGCAAAGCGGCAGCGGATCAGGGCCGGCAGCAGGGCGACGAAGCCGAACAGGTTGCGGAAAAACGCCACCTCGATCGCCGGCAGCTCTTGCGACACCCTGGCAACCAAGGCATGCATGCAAACGAAGCACAGGGTCGAGGCCAGCATGAGGCCCATGGCCCGCAACAGCGGCGACGCGGCGGGACGGGCAGATGTCAATGGAATATCGGACATTTTTCCGGGAGGTTGGCTGAGCGGCCAGCATTTCAGCTTGGCGGACATGCGAATATTGCAAAAATTGCAGGGCTCCCATGCGCTGCCGGTCGCGGCCATCCTGCCTGACGTACAGGCGGCGCTGGCACAGCCGGGGAATCTCGTCGTCCAGGCACCGCCGGGATCCGGCAAGACCACATTGCTGCCGCTGGCCCTGCTGGACCAGGCCTGGGCCGCCGGCGGGCGCATCATCGTGCTGGAGCCGCGCCGGCTGGCCGCCCGCATGGCGGCGCGGCGCATGGCCGGCCTGCTGGGCGAAGCGGTCGGCGAAACCGTCGGCTACCGGGTGCGTCTGGACAGCCGTGCCGGACCGCAGACACGCATCGAACTGAATACCGACGGTATTTTCCTGCGCCGGCTGCAGCGTGATCCCGAGCTGAAGGGCGTCGCTGCCGTGCTGTTCGACGAATGCCACGAGCGCGGCCTCGAATCCGATCTCGCACTGGCGCTCTGCCTGGAGGCGCAGGCGGTTTTGCGGCCCGACCTGCGGCTGGTGGCGATGTCGGCGACGCTGGATGCGGCTCCTTTTGCAGCGCTGATGGGGGCGTGTCCGGTGGTGACCGGCGCCGGCCAGAGCTTTCCGGTCGAGACCCGCTGGCACCCGCCGGCGCCGCAGGCCCGGCTGGACCAGAGCACCGCTGCGGCAGTACGCACGGCCCTGGACGAAACCGAGGGAGACATGCTGGTCTTTCTGCCGGGCGTGGGCGAGATCCGCCGGGTCGAGGCAATGCTGGCCGGGGGATTGCCGGCCGCCACCGATGTCGTGCCGCTCTATGGCGACCTGACCGGCGACCAGCAGGACCGGGCGCTGAAACCATCGCCGGCCGGCCGGCGCAAGGTGGTGCTGTCGACCTCGATTGCCGAGAGTTCGCTGACCATCGAGGGCGTGCGCGTGGTGGTCGACAGCGGCTACATGCGGCAGCCGCGGTTCTCACCCGCCACGGGCATGAGCCGGCTGGAAACCCTGCGGGTCAGTCAGGCCTCGGCCGACCAGCGCCGGGGCCGGGCCGGCCGTCTCGCGCCAGGTATCTGCTACCGGTTGTGGGCCGAGGCTGCCCATGGCGGCCTGCCTGCCTTCACGGCGCCGGAAATCGCGGTGGCCGATCTGGCACCGCTGGCACTGGACCTGGCGGCCTGGGGCGTGCGCGATGCCGCCGCGCTGGCCTGGCTCGATCCGCCGCCGGCCGCCGCGCTGGGGCATGCCCGCGACCTGCTGCGCGGTCTCGGCGCCGTCGATGCCGATGGCATCATCACCGCTCATGGCCGGGCCATGGCCCGGCTGCCGCTGCATCCGCGGCTGGCTCATATGGTGATCCGCGGCCATGCTCTCGGTCTTGGCGGCCTGGCCTGTTCGCTGGCGGCCCTGCTGGCGGAACGCGACATCGCCCGTGGCAGCGGCCAGCCGCGCGATGCCGACCTGCGCTGGCGCCTCGACATCGTGCTGGGCGAAGGTGAGCGTGACGCGGCTCCGCACGGCCAGCGCGTGGACATGACGGCGGTGCGGCAGATTCGCCGGCTGGCGGCGGACTGGCGCCGTCAGATCGGCGCCGCGGCCCATGCCGGCAGCAGCGACGAGGCCGGCATTCTCGTCGCCTTAGCCTATCCTGACCGCGTTGCCCGCCGGCGTTCGGCCGGCAGCTATCTGCTCAGCAACGGCCGCGGCGCGCGGCTCGATCCGCAGGATACGCTGGGCAGCGAGGCTTTCCTTGCGGTTGCCGAAGTGGATGCCGCCCAGGCGGATGCCCGTATCTTCCTCGCCGCGCCAGTTTCCGAGGCGGAGATCGAGGCACATCTCGGCGATGCCATCGAGACCCGCGACGCGGTCGAATGGAACGAGCGCAGCCAGGCCGTGCTGGCCCGGCGGCAGCGCCGGCTCGGTGCCCTGGTGCTGCGCGAGAGGCCGCTGGCCGACCCGCCGCAGGAAACGATCCGGGCGGCCATCATCGCTGCCATCCGCAAGGCCGGGATCGAGGCGACGCTGCCCTGGACGCCCGGCCTGCGTCAGTGGCAGGCCCGTGTCGCCCTGCTGCGCGCGCATCTGCCGGCGGCGGCCGACTGGCCGGATATGAGCGACGCGGCGCTGACCGGGCGGCTGGAAGAGTGGCTCGGTCCCTGGCTCGATGGCGTCGTGAAACTGTCGCAGCTCTCCGGCATCGACCTGCACGGGGCACTGACCCGCCAGCTCGATTACGCGCAGCAGAAACTGCTCGAGGCCGAGGCGCCTACTCATTGGCGCGTGCCGACAGGGTCGAATATCCCGATAGATTACGATCATGGGGATATGCCCGTGCTGGCTGTCCGCCTGCAGGAGATGTTCGGCTGTGCCGACACACCGGCGATTGCCGGCGGCCGTGTGAGGCTGGTCCTGCATCTGCTATCGCCGGCGCGGCGGCCGCTGCAGGTGACCAGCGACCTTGCCGGCTTCTGGCAGTCGAGCTATCGCGCGGTGCGGGCAGAAATGCGGGGCCAATACCCGAAGCATCCCTGGCCCGATGATCCGCTGGCGGCGACGCCGACGACACGGGCCAAGCCAAGGCCGCGGTCATGATCGTTGCGGCAGGATTTTCCGGACTTGGCGCCGTCGCCGCCGCTTTCTAGTATCCCCCCATGAGCTTCGAGCGCCGCCGCGAGATCAGCATCCTGTTCGGCGACCCGAACCGGGGCATGCGCATGCAGTACCGTGCCGCCCTGCGCAGCGAGGGTTTCACCCGGCTGCATGAATTCGACACCCTGGAGAACTTTCCGGCGCTGTTCAAACAGGCGCAGCCCGATCTCGTTTTCATGGATGCGGCGATGCCGGCCGGCGATGCCACCCGCGTGGTGCATGCCCTGCGGCATGGTGAACTCAGCGACAATCCCTTCGTGCCGGTGATTGTGGCCACCTGGGATGCCAGCCGGCCGGTGGTGCGCCGGATCATCGACAGCGGCGCCGACGACATTCTCGTCAAGCCGCTGTCGACCCAGGCGATCAGCGGGCGCATCCAGGCGCTGGCCAGCGGGCGCAAGCCCTTTGTGGTCACTGCGGACTATATCGGGCCGGACCGGCGGCGCAGCGGTGGCCGCAGCGACAATTCGGCGGCCCTGCTGGCGGTGCCCAATCCGCTGCGCGCCAAGCTTGATGGCGTGGCGACCAACGGCGACGATTTTCTCAGCCAGGTTGCCAGTATGCGCAGCCAGATCAGCCGTCTGCGCCTGCGTGCCGCGGCCTTTCGCATCGCTTTTGCGGCCGGGCAGCTCGGCGACAGTCTCCAGCCGGAAGGCGCGGCGGCGGAAACGGCGGCCATGCTGCTGGACGGTCTGCTGGTTTCTGCCATGGAGATACACGGCCGCACCGTGGATGAGGCTGACCAGGCACCTGCGCATGCGCTCTGCGATACGCTGCTGAAAACGGCCCGGCCGCTGGCCGAGGCCGGCATGAATGGGACGCGGGAGAATTGCAGCCGCATGACCGCCCTGCAGGAAGCGGCAACACAGCTGCTGCTGCATTTCCACCCGGACCGTGATGCGCACGCGCTGGCCGCGGATGTCGCCGCCGCCATCGCCCGGTTCCGTACCCGTCAGACGGCTCTGGCCAGTGGTGCGCTGCCGGCCGGCAGCTGACTGTCACCGGGGAGTCACATGCCCTCCACCTGCCAACCCGATGAGACCGGCTGCGGCTTGTTGCCGTCCCCGCGGATCATTAGGATCGCCTTATGAGCTTTGATGAGTTCCGTGGCGATGTCCGGATCCTGTTCGGCGATTCCGGGCAGGGAACCCGCGGCCTGTATCGCCAGGCCCTGATGGGGGCCGGCTACCACGACCTGCGGGAATTCGACAGCCTGAAGGGGTTTGCCGATCTGCTGGCCGTGGCCCGGCCGGATCTGGTGTTTATGGATGTCGCAATGCCCGACGGCGACGCCGTGGCACTGGTGGAAACGCTGCGTCATGGCCGGCTTGGCGTGTCGCCCTACATGCCGATCATCCTGACCACCTGGGAGCCGGAAGCGCAGCTGGTGCGCCGCGTGGTCGATGCCGGTGCCGACGACCTGCTGGTCAAGCCGCTGTCGATCCGGCTGATCCTCGATCGCATCGAGACGGTGGCGCTGCATCGCAAGCCGTTCGTGGTGACCTCCGACTATATCGGCCCGGACCGGCGCAAGGCGGTGCAGCGGCGCGACAGCAGCGTGCCGCTGATCCCGGTGCCCAACCCGCTGCGCAACAAGATGCTGGGCCTGCCGATCGACCCCGACGCGCTGCAGCGCGAGATCATGGATGCGAATGATGCCGTGTCAGGCCAGCGCCTGCGCGCGTCCGCCTTCCGCATCGCTTTCGTCACGGCGCAGATCATCCCGCGCTACAAGGCGCAGAATGTGCCCGATCCGGCGACCCTGACTCTGCTGGACGACCTGATTGCCTCCACCGAGGATATCCGCGACCGCGTTGCCGGAACCGACATGGCTCATGTCGCCGACCTGTGCGAGCGGCTGCTGGTGCCGGCCCGGCAGATGGCCGAAGCGGGAGCGGATTTCCCCTATGCGGCGGATTCGCAGAAGACCTTCGATCTGGTGAAGGCGCTGGGCGACGCCGTGCTGGCCTTCTTCAATCCCGACCGCGAGACCTCGGCGCTGGCCCATGAGGTTGCGGCCGCGGTCGACCGCTTCCGGGCCCGCAGGGCCGCGCAGGCGGCCGGGGAACTGCCAGCCGTCTAGCAGCGGGTTGTCTGGCAGCAGGTCAGTGCAGGGCTTCGTCCGGCCGCAGCAGGAAGCCCGCCATCAGCCGGTCGACCGGCGCGAAATCGTCGGTCAGCACAGGCAGGCCGTCGGCGGTGATCCGCGCCGCCAGATCGGCCGGCGGCCAGCGCAGCCAGATGCGCGGGAAGGGCTCGGTCGCGCGCATCACCGGGGCCGGGCTCGCTTCGGTCAGTCCCAGCACGACGAAGGTGACACGGCCGCCGCGGCGCCGGCTTTCGTCGTCGAGCCAGACCTCCACCACCGGGAAATCCTGCTGCATCGTCTTGACCAGTGCGAAGGTGAAGCGCGGATCCTCGCTCTGGTCGATCACATTGATCGCATAGGCGCCGCCCGGTGCCAGCCGGCGCAGCAGCAGCTGGTGGAATTCGCGGGTCACCAGATGCGGCGGGATCGAGAAATCGTGGAAGGCGTCGCCGAGGATCAGGTCGAAACGCTGTCCGGCCGGCAGGCCGGCCAGCGTGCTGCGGGCATCGGCATGGATGATGCGCAGAGCCGGTGCCGCCACATCGAGCCACATGGCGTCGGCTGCCACACGGGTGACGGCGGGGTCGATCTCGGCCACCGTCAGGTCTGCGGCAGGAAAGCGCGCAGCCCAGGCCCGCGGCAGGGTGAAGGCCCCGCCCCCGATGAAATAGGCCTTCGGCGGCCGGCCCTGCAGCCGTGCCTCGGTGCGGCGGGCGACGAAGTCGAGATAGGGGCTGTAGAGCAGGGTGGGGTCGTCGCGGTCGTTGATGCTGTGGGCCAGATGATCCAGCACCATGGCAGCCGAGGGCCGGCCGCTCTGCGGTGCGAAATCCACCACGCGGATGCAGTAATAGTCGCTCTCGGCCAGACAGGGGGCGGCGAAGCCCGGCTGCCGCGCCAGCCCGAAGCTGGCCAGCACCATCAGCCCGATCACCGGCGCGGCGACAAAGCTCTTGCGGCCGCGCAGCCAGAACAGCACGGCAAAGGCAAGATACAGCGCCGCCACCGCCAGCAGGGTGCCGGCCGAGCCGATCCAGGAGATGAACAGGTAGCCGGCTGCCAGTGTGCCGAGGATGCTGCCGGCGGCGCCCAGTGCGAACATGCGGCCGATCACGGGGCCCTGCTGCTGCGGCATATCGTCGATGGCCAGCTTGGTCAGCACCGGCGAGACCACGCCGACGAACAGGCTGGGCAGCAGGAAGACGCCGCCGGCCAGCAGGACGATCAGCAGCAGGGGCGGCGTGCCGCTCTCGCCGAGCCAGGCCGCCAGCAATCGCAGCAGCGGCCCGGCGCCGGCCGCCGTCAGCCCGGCCAGCGCCAGGGCTGCGGCGATGCCGCGCAATGCGGTCGCCGCGGCGATCTGCGGGGCCGCCAGCCGGCCGCCGATCCAGTGGCCGACCGACAGGCCGGCCAGCACCACGGCGATCACCGCGGTCCAGGTATAGAGCGACATGCCGACATAGGGGGCCAGCATGCGGCCGGCGACGATCTCGACGACCAGCGCGGCGGCGGAGGTAAGAAACAGGGTGAGGCCGTAAACGGCCTGCCGGTACCGGCTCACAACATCTCGCAGGGCAGAATGAGCAAGGCTCAGTTGATGGGCGTGCCCGCGGCAATGGCCTTGCCCAGGGCATCGCCATGCTGCGCCAGATAGGCCGGAAATTCCATCTTTTCGTATGCCCTGTCGGCCACGAACCGGAACATCGCCAGAAAGGCCGGGGGTGGCAGCAGGCCGCGCATGCGGGCGGAGGCGGCATCCCGCACCGTGGTGGCGGCCTTCGTCGGCGGCAGGAAAAACAGGGTCGGGGTTGCGGCCACGGCCCATTTGCGCGCCATGTCCTTTTCGGGCAGAGCCCTGCCGTCGAGGTCGGTGACCTCGCGGGCGCCGAACATGTTGAGCTGGATCATCTCGAAATGCTTGCGGATGTAGCCGGCAATGACCGGGCTGGCGAGGTGCTTCTCGTGCATCTCGGCGCAGAAGATGCAGCCGCGCTGCTCGAAACTCAGCACCACCCGCTTGCCCTTCGCCGCGGCATCCTCGATGTCCTGGTTGAGATCGAGAAAGCTGTCCAGCAGCCAGTCCTGCACATGCAGGCCGTCGTCATTCAGGCGGGCCGCGCGCGCCAGGGCGGGGGCAAGCGCGAGGGTGGCAGGCAGGGCTAGCAGCGAGCGGCGGGTAAGACGGGGACGGATCATGACAGGCCTCCAGCCCGGGTCACGGGCGCAGATGAATCCAGCCGCCGAGGCTGCGCTCGACGATTTCCGGCAGGCCGTTCGGCACCACATGCACGTCGGGCAGCAGGTCGGCCGGTGTCTTGTGCAGGGTTTCCAGCGTGGCGCCGCAGGCGATGAACTCGACCTCCAGGGCCTGCAGGCTTTCGATGCGCGGGGCTGCCGGGCTGGCATCCTTCAGCACGGCGGCGATGCCGGGGCCATAGGCGATCACCGCCAGCTTCACCTGCGCGGCGTCGTAGTATTTCTGGATATTGACGATATTGCTCAGCACCGCGTTGATCCGTTTCGGGTCGTCCTCGGCAAGGCTGATGACGATCCTGCGCGGGGCGTCGATGGTCGGCTGCGGGTCGGCGAATTTGCCGGACCGCTCGGCCGCCGCCGCGCCGCCACCGGGCCCAATGGCCAGCGCGATGGCCGCTGCAGCCAGCGCGACCAGGCATCTCCGGGTCAGTCGCTGGTCTTCTGGGTGGGCGTCACGCCCAGCCGTGCGGCGAGGTCGCTGGTGATTCTGGGCGGAGTCTTGCGGCAGTTGGTCATGCATGTGTCGGGTTTCACATCCGGCCGGGGGTCGCCACCGACGATGAAGCCGTCGCGGTTCGGCAGTTTCACCTTGCGCAGCCCCTCGGCATCCAGGTCCTTGTCGGCCGGCCACAGGTCGGCCTGATTGAGCAGCCAGGCCACGATGGAATAGGTGTCGTCAGGGGTCAAGGTCTGTGCCGCGCCGAAAGGCATGGCGCGGCGGATGTAGTCGAACAGGCCCGGCGCATGCGGCCAGTAGCTGTCGATGGTCTTGCGCGGATCTTCCGATTTCAGCGTGCCCTTGCCACCGATCAGTTCGGGATAGCGGCCGGCGCCTTCGGCGAATTCGCCATGGCAGGCGGCGCATTGCGCCATGTAAAGCTCCTCGCCTTTCTCCACCGTGCCGCTGCCCGGCGGCAGGCCGGCGCCATCCGGGCCGCGCACGTCGATGTCCCAGCCGGCAATCTGCTCCCGGGTGGCGGGCTTGCCGATGCCGAAGGGCTTGTGTGCCCTGTCCTGCGCCCTGTCCTGCGCAAGGACCGGCGGGGCGGCAGACAGGGCGATGGCCAGGCCGCCAAGGAGGGCGAGGGCCTTAAGCGATCTGGACATTTTCGACCTCGCCATCGGGTTTCACCCGCCAGGTGTGGATGGAATTCTTGTGGTAGATCGAGTTGAGCCCGCGTGCCGCCCGCAGCGCTTCGATGGTCGGCTGTACATAGCCGCTCTCGTCCGTGGCGCGGCTCTGCAGCAGCATCGGCCGGCCATCCCATTGCAGAGGCAGGCGGAAGCGGGTCAGCGCCCGCGACAGGACCGGGCTCTGCAGTTCGGCGGTCTTCCAGTTCATGCCGCCATCGATGCTGACATCCACCTTCCTGATCTTTCCGTAGCCCGACCAGGCGATGCCGCGGATCTCGTAGAAGCCCTTGCCGAATTTCATCGGCTTTTCCGGACAGGGTGACGTGATCACCGAATTCGCCTCCTGCACGAAGGTGAACTGCCGCGCTTTTCCGTCCGGCATCAGGTCGGTGTATTTCGAGGTTTCCTCGCGGTGGTGCCAGGGCTGGTCACCCAGCTTGATGCGGCGCAGCCACTTGATGTTGACGTTGCCTTCCCAGCCAGGCACCAGCAGGCGCAGCGGATAGCCGTTCTCGGGCCGGATGCGCTCGCCATTCTGCGAATAGGCGACGATGATGTCGTCCATCGCCTTCGCCAGCGGGATGCTGCGGGTCATCGCCGCGGCATCGGCGCCTTCGGCCAGCAGCCATTTCGCGGCCTTCTGCACGCCCACCTCGGCCAGCAGGGTCGACAGCTTTACGCCGGTCCATTCGCAGCAATGCACCATGCCATGGCTGAACTGCACGCCATCCATCTGCGCGCCTTTCCATTCCATGCCGCCATTGGCCGGGCATTCGAGGAAATGGATGCGGCTGACCGAAGGAAAGCGCATCAGTTCGTCCATGGTGAAGATCAGCGGCCGGTCGACCAGTCCGTGGATCATCAGCCGGTGCCGCTCCGGGTCGATCACCGGCACGCCGCCGTGATGGCGTTCGAAGCACAGGCCATTCGGCGTGATGATGCCGTCGAGATCCTGGATCGGCGTGAAGTTGATCGAGGATTCCTCCGTCGCGGTCAGCCAGCCGACATTGCGGCGGACCACATCCTTCTCGAATGCCGAGGGCACCCCGTAGGGATGTGCGGTGACGCCTTCGCCCAGATACTGCATCCATTCCGGAATGTTGGGCGGCAGGTTGTCGTCGCCGGCCGCCATCGCCTCGCCGATGCCGGCGCCTCCCAGCAGGGTCATGCCGCCGGCCGCGGCCGAACGGGTCAGGAAGCTGCGTCGCGAGGGGCCTGCGGGCATTGGTCTGGTCGGTTTCTGCATGCTCGTTTCCTCCTCCTGCCGGCCCGGCCGTTCAGCCGGCAATGCCGCTCGGGTCGGCGCCACGTACCGTCACGCTGCGGTTTTCCGGTATCTTCACGGTTTTCTGCGCGGCGATGTATTTCCCCACCAGGTCGTAGACCGGCGGGCCCTCGGTGCCTTCGTTGATCGAGGCCCAGCCGGCCACCGTGTAGGTCTTCGCTGGATCGACGGCCTGGCCGCTGCGCAGCAGCGTCATGTTCGAGATGCGCTGGCCGATCGGCTTGCCGACATCGATGGTGTAGGCAAGGCCGCCGACCCGCACCATGTCGCCGCCCTGCTGGTAATAGGGATCCGGGTTGAACAGGTTGTCGGCCACATCTTCCAGCACGGTCCTGAGATATTCGCCGGTCATCTGGGTGCGGTAGACATTCGGGTAGGTGATCGCCGTCTGCGAATAGAGGGCATCGCCGGTGATCGGCTGGCCGGGCAGCAGGGTGGCGCCCCAGCGGAAACCGGGCGACAGCGCGATCTCGGCATCGCGTCCGTCGATCAGCGCCTGGCAGATCAGGTCGTCGAAGGTGCCGTTGAAATTGCCGCGGCGGTACAGCAGCGAATCCGCCGTGCCATAGACCTTGTCGATCACGCCCCTATGCGGGGCCCGGATGCCGTCGATCAGCCTTGCCATGGCCGGGTCCGGTGCGATGGCATCGGCGAAGACCGGGATCAGCCGGAAGCGCCAGCCGGCCACCTTCCTGTCCTTCACGTCGAGATCGAGCCGGGCGAGGAACTTGCCATGACTGCCGGGTGCCACCAGCAGCGTCCTGCCGACGATCACTGGCTCCGGAATCGCGTCATGGGTATGGCCGGTCAGGATCACGTCGATGCCCGCCACCCGGGCCGCCAGCTTGCGGTCGACATCGAAACCGTTATGGCTCAGCAGCACGACGAGGTCGGCGCCCTTGGCGCGGGCGGCATCGACATGCTCCTGCACTTTCTCTTCATCGATGCCGAAGGACCAGTCCGGGATCATGTAGCGCGGGTTGGCGATCGGCGTGTAGGGGAAGGCCTGACCGATCATCGCGATCTTCACGCCACCGCGCTCGAAGAATTTCGTCGCCTCGAAAACCGGGTCGCCGAAGCCGGTATCCTTCACGTTGCCGCAGAGGAAGGGGATTTTCATGCCCTCGGCCAGTTCCTTCACCCGGTCGGCGCCGTAGGTGAATTCCCAGTGCGCCGTCATGGCATCGACGCCCAGCGCCTCCATCACCTGCACCATGTCGGCGCCCTTCGTGGCCAGCGAGGTATAGCTGCCCTGCCAGGTGTCGCCGCCATCCAGCAGCAGCGTGTTGCCCGGCCGCTCCGCCCGGATCGCTTTCACCAGCGTCGCCATATGGGCAACGCCGCCGAGCCGCCCGTAATCCTGTGCCAGCTGCACGAAGTCGGGATAGGCCAGGGCGTGGGCTTCGGGCGACGATGCCTTGATGCCGTATTTCTGCAGCAGATGCCGGCCGACCAGATGCGGCGGCAGGCCAAGCGCCTCGCCGACACCGATATTGACGCTGGGTTCGCGGAAATGCAGCGGCACCAGCTGGGCATGGATATCGGTGAAATGCAGCAGCGTGACCTGGCCCAGTGGCTGGAAGCGCAGCAGATCGGCCTGGGTGATCCTCTGCGCGGCGGCGGCGGCGCCCAGCCGTGGCATGCCGCCCATGATGACGGCAGCCGCGGCACTGGCCTGCAGGATGTCGCGGCGGCTCAGCATGACGGTGCTTTCTGGTTGTTGTGTCGGGGGCAGGCGCTGCGCATCTCGCTGGACTCCGGAATGCAGGATCACCAGTAAAATTATGTACAAACTGGAAACACGGCCGCCCCGGAAAGGGGCGGCCGCTTCTACTGTGTCAGCGGCGGACGCTGGGCGCTTCGGACGACAGGCCGTTGCCGCGCCAGGCGACGTAGAGTTCGAGATTGGTGTATTCGTCGGAACCACGCGGGAAAGGCTCGGCGCGGACTTCCTGGTTGCAGCCCTCGAAGCGGCGATGCAGCGAGCCGAAGGACTGCCATTTCAGGCGGTAGGTCGGATAGCCGTTCGACTGGCCCTGGCTGAGATTCTCGACGCCGATGCTGTTGCCGGCATTCTGCTCGTGGCACTGGGCGCAGGCGATGTCCATCTGGCCGCGGCGGGTATAGTAGAATTCCTTGCCCTTTTCGAAGAAGGGCGCGGCAGGACCATCCACCTTCACGCTGATCGGCAGGCCGCGCGACTGGTATTCGACGAAGGCGGTCAGGCCGAGCAGCGGCTTGGAATCCCACCGCAGCGCCGGCGCCTTCATGAATTCGGTGCGGCACAGGTTGATGCGGTGCTCGATGGCCGCCAGCTTGCCGGTCTTCGGTTCGAATTTCGGGTAGGCAACGGCCACGCCCTTCATGCTCTTGCCGTCGGCGCCGTGGCAGGAGGCGCAGGACTTGCCGGCGGCGCCCTCCACCTTGGCCCATTCCGCTTCGCCGTCCTGCACGGCCAGCATGCCGGGATTCTCGAACTCGTCGTCCTGCATCGCCTGGGTTTCCGGCGAGGCGAAAACATAGCCCGAGATCTTCTCGCCGACGATGAACTTGGCGAATTTCGGATTGGCCTTGTACTGGGCAATCGGATCGCCGCTGTCGGCCATCGCCTTGTCCTTCGACTGCTCGATGCCGCAGGCGGCAAGGCCGGCGGCGATTGCCAGCGCGGCGGTGGCGGTCAGGAGCTTGCTGGTCCCGGTCATTGTTCCCCCTAGTTCGGTGTCGCGGCGGTCACGCGGCTCAGGCGACGGTGAGCGGTTCGCTCGCCTTGTAGACACTGCCGTCGTCGTCGGTCCAGGCGAAATCCATGGTGCCGCTTTCGCTGCACTTGAAGAAGAAGCTGATATAGGGATTGGCCGAGATGGCCGGCTCCAGCTTCGCCTCGAAGACCGGCTTGCCGTTGAAGGCGACGGTCATCTTGTTGATGATCTTGCGCGGGATGACCTGGCCTTTCGAATCCTTGCGCTGGCCGGATTCCATCGGATGCGGCACGAGGGTCTTGATCTCGACGATGTCGCCCTTCTTGGCGTCCTTGGGCAGGCGGATTTTCGGTTTGATGTCGGCCATGGCGGTTTTCCTTTTGCTGTTCGGTGGGGCGGGGCAGGCGGATCAGCCGCCGCAGCCGCCGATGGTGACCTTGACCTCGCGGGCGGCGGTCCAGGCGCTGCCATCGCTCATCACCGCCACCGCGATGACATTCTGGGTTTCCGCCATGCGCATGCGGAATTCCACCTCGGCCTTGCCGCTGGCCGGGGTCAGCCTGAAGCTGGCCACGCCCGGCTGCGGGTTCTGGTCGGACACGACATGGATTTCCTTCACGTAGTCCGCATCGGTCATCGGGCTGTCGACAGTGATGCGGACCGGCACGGTGTTGCCGTTCTCGGCGATCTCCTGGGTCTTGATCTGCACCTTGCCGGCCTTCGGCGCGGCCTTGACCAGGTCGGACAGCAGCTTTTTGGCGGAATCGGGTGTCGCCTCGGCGCTGAGCGGCACCAGGGTGACGGCAAGGCCGCCGAGGCCGAGGGTGGCCACGGCCCGGCGGCGGCTGATCCCGGTATGGGTGATGGGGTGGGTCATGACAGGGGCTCCAGTTCGCATGGCGCGGGGAAACGCGGGGTCACTTCAGGCTGGACAGGTAGGCGACCAGGTCTTCGACCTGTTCGGCGCTCAGCATCGGCTTGCCGGCAACTCTGTCGTCGACGCGGTGCAGTCCGGTCACCCGATAGTAGGCCGGCATGATGGTCAGCTCGTTGACGGTTTTCGGATTGATGATGCGCAGCCGGATCTCGGCGGCGCTGAGGCGGCTGCCGACCTCGGTCAGGTCGGGACCGACATTGCCGATGCGGAACTCGACCTCCGGGATCGGCAGGCGGTGGCAGATCACGCAGTTGCCCTGGCCGCTGGTGATGGCCCATTTGCGTCCCTGGGCCGGATCGCCCGGCTTGCCGGTCAGCGGCTTCTCGACCGCATAATCCTTGATCACATAGGGGGTGAGGCCGGGCTCGCGCACTTCCTGCGCGGCAGCCGGGCCGGCAGTCAGGACAGCCAGGGCCGCGGCGGCAAACAGGCCGGCGGTGCGTCGATCAGGCATGCGTCGGTGCAGGCGCATCGTTCCTCCCTCTGTATCTGCCGTCCTGCCGGGGCGGACAGCGCAGCTCGTCCGGCTGCTTGCAGCCGAATCCATATCAAAGTTATTCCACAATACACAAGTGGTAATTTTTCCGGGGCGGGCTAACTGCATGAGACGGCAGCCCTTTCAGCGGCCTGTAACTGGTCCAGCAGGCGCGCCATATACGGATAGAAGAAGTCGGCGCCGGGATATCCGGTGATCCGGCCGACCTCGCGGCCGCAGGCCAGCAGCACGAAGGTCGGAGTATAGATCAGTCCGGCCGGTTTCGGCAGCCCGGCCGGCCAGGGCTGGTCGAGATCGACCCGGCGCAGCGGTGCCAGCCGGCCCTCGTCCGACAGGGGATAGCCGGGGCCGATCTCGGCATGCCAGGCGCGGCACCATTGGCAATCGGCCCGCTCCGCCATCACCAGCAGGCGCACGGGATCGGTCCCCGCCGGCAGCGCGGGGCCCGCGAACAGGGCCGCAGCAAGAACACATGCAAATTGTGCAATGCGAAAAAACGACATGCGCTAATGTTATTTGATCTGCCGGCGGCAATCAATACGCTCGGTCCCCGGAGGAATCGCCATGCTGCCATCTGCTATCCGCATCGCCCGCGCCTGCCTGTTCGGTGCCCTGCTGGGCCTGGCGGCAGCGGCGCCGACCCGCGCCGAACCGGTCCGGCTCGATTTCGAGGGACGCCAGCTGAACGGCAACCTGCAGCTGGCCGGCGGTGCCGGCATCGGCCAGGGCGTGATGCTGCTGGTGCACGGCACCCTGGCCCATAACCGCCTCGAGATCATGCGGGACCTGCAGGCACTGCTGGGCGAGCGCGGCATCTCCACGCTGGCGGTCACGCTGTCGCTGGGCCTGCCGGACCGCAGCGGCATGTATGACTGCGCGCTGCCGCACCGGCACGGCAATGCCCAGGCGGTGGCCGAGATCGCGGCCTGGGTCGGCTGGGCGCAGCGGCAGGGCGCGGCGAAAATCGGCCTGCTGGGCCATTCCCGCGGCGGCGCCCAGGTGGCCCTGTATGCCGCGCGCGGCGGCGATGCGCTGCCGGCGGCGGTGCAGCGGATCGTGCTGGCGGCGCCAACCACCTTTGACGCCGCACGGGCGCCGGCCGACTACCGTGCCCGGTTCGGCGGCGATTTCGACGCCGTGCTGAAGCAGGCACAGGCAATGGCCGCTGCCGGACGGGGCGGCGAACTGATGCAGCAGACCGATTTCATGTACTGCCCGAAGACCAGCGTCGCGGCCGATACCTTTCTCGACTATCACAGCGGCGATGGCCGCAACGACGCGCCGAGCCAGCTTGCCGCGATCCGCCGGCCCGTGCTGGTCGTGCTGGCCGGCGGCGACGAGGTGGTGCGCGATCTGCCGCAGAAACTGGCGGCAGCGCGGAAACCCGCCGGCCTGAAGGTGGTGACGGTCGATGCAGCCGACCATTTCTTCCAGGAACTGTTCGGCGAGGATCTCGCCGATGCGGTTGCCGCCTTCTGGCAGGAATAGCGCCGCCGGTCAGAGCCGGCTGATCGCGTCCTCGACCACTGGCGCCACCTGCCAGCCGCCATCCCAGATCATGCGCAGGGCGACATAGGTGATGATCAGCAGGCCGACATAGGCGATCCAGTGATAGCGGTCGAGCAGGCGGGCGATGAATTTCGACGCCACCGCCATCAGCGCGATCGACAGCGCCAGACCGAAGCCGAGAATGAAGGGGTGTTCGCGCGCTGCGCCGGCAACGGCCAGCACGTTGTCGAGCGACATCGACAGGTCGGCCATCACGATCTGCACGATGGCCTGGCGCTGGGTCTTGGGCGGCGGGCGGCTGCCGCCCTCGGCATGGTCCTTGCCGCCATTCTCGGCCTTTGCCTGGGCGCGCAGTTCGCGCCACATCCGCCAGGCCACCCACAGCAGCAGGATGCCGCCGGCCAGGGTCAGGCCGATGATCTGCAGCATCTCGATGGCGATGCCGGCAAACAGGATGCGCAGCACGGTCGCAGCCAGGATGCCGATCACGATGATGCGGTTGCGTTTCGCTGCCGGCAGGCCGGCCACTGCCAGGCCGATGACAATGGCATTGTCGCCCGACAGGATCACGTCGATCATGATCACCTGCAGGAACGCGGAAATTTCAGACGCGCTGACGGTGATGCCGAAAAGGGAGAGATCCATGAGCCTGCTGCGAAATGGCGGAGGGGCGGTTGTTGTTATGCTGCATGAGTTTAGGATAACCACCCGCCCGCCTCAAACCTCCGCCGCCGGTTTTTTGCCGGCACCGGCCGCTGCGGGCGGGATTCCGGCGCAGTGTGAATTCTCCTGGACGCCGCCGCTGCCGCCTTGGCGCCGCCCGGCGGCTTTGTTACCTATGTGGCCCTTTGTCCGGTGATCCGTTCATGTCCGCACCCGCCCCGCTGTTCTCCCTGACACCCGGCAGCACACCGCTGCTGATCGATGTGCCGCATGCCGGCCTGGGCCTGTCGCCCGGCCTGGATGGCCGGCTGACCGATGCGGCCCTGGCCCTGGCGGATACCGACTGGCATGTGGACAAGCTGTATGCATTCGCCGCCAAGGCGGGAGCCGGGCTGATGGTGGCCGCCCATTCGCGTTATGTGGTCGACCTGAACCGTGATCCGGCCGGCCGTGCGCTCTATCCGGGGGCAGACAATACCGAGATCTGCCCGACCCGCGGCTTTGATACCGCGCCGCTGTACCGCAGCGGGCAGGAGCCGGACGAGGCCGAGGTGGCACGCCGCGTCGACGAATACTGGCGTCCCTACCATGCCCGGCTGGCTGCCGAACTGGATGCGATCCGCGCCCGCCACGGCTTTGCCATCCTGCTGGACGGCCACAGCATCGCTGCCGAAGTGCCGCGCTTTTTCGAGGGCCGGCTGCCCGACCTCAACCTCGGCAGCAACGACGGCCGCAGCTGCGCGCCGGCCCTGGCGGCCCTGGCCTGTGACATCCTCGGCGGCCAGGACCGTTTCAGCCATGTCCATAACGGCCGTTTCAAGGGCGGCTACATCACCCGCCAGTATGGCCGGCCGGCCGAGGGCCTGCATGCCCTGCAGCTGGAAATCGCCCGCGACAGCTACATGCACGAGGACGACCATGTCCGCTGGGATGCCGGAAAGGCCGCGCCGCTGATCGCCCTGCTGCAGCGGCTGGTCGATGGCCTGCTCGGCTGGCGGCCGGCCTGAGGTCTCCGCAATGGTCAACGAGGCGCCCCGCACCCGCATTCCCTTCGCCCGCTGGCTGGCGCTGTTCCTGATTCTCGGCCTGCCGGTCAGCCTGGTGGTCTGGCTGGCCTGTCTGGCCGGCGCGCTGACGGTTCCGGCGGCTCTGTGGCTGGGCGCGGCACTGCTCGGCGTGGTCGGCCTGTTCACCCTCTGGCATACCCATGTCGCCTGGGGCGTGCTGCGGCGGACCGACGAGATTCTCGGCCGTGAACACCGTGTCGGCGCCGACTGGGACGCCCTGACCATGCTGGGTGAGCTGGGTGCGACGGTCGAGCGGCTGCGCCAGACATTGCTGGACGAGAAGGGCCAGGTGGCGCTGCAGAGCACCACGGCCGATGCCATCCTGAACGCCCTGCCGGACTCGATCCTGCTGCTCGATTCCCGGCGCCAGATTGCCCGCGCCAATTTTGCCGCCCGCAAGTTCTTCGGCAACGACATGATCGGCCGCGACCTGTCGGCGGCCCTGCGCCATCCGGCGGTGCTGGACGCCGCCGATACCGTGCTGGCCGGTGAAAGCGGCCTGGTGGCGGCCGATTTCACCCTGCCGGTGCCGGATGGCCGCAGCTTTTCGCTGCGTGTGGTCGCCCTGCCGGCGGCGCGCGAGGACATGGTCGCCGTGCTGGCCCTGCATGACGTGACGGCCCTGCGCAAGGCCGAGAAGATGCGCGCCGATTTCGTTGCCAATGCCAGCCATGAGCTGCGTACGCCACTGGCCTCGCTGGTAGGCTTCATCGAAACGCTGCTGGGGCCGGCCCGTGATGACGAGCCCGCGCGGCTGCGGTTTCTCGGCATCATGCGCGAGCAGGCGGCGCGCATGTCGCGGCTGATCAACGACCTGCTGTCGCTGTCGCAGATCGAGATGCGCGAGCACGACCATCCCGCCGATCCGGTGGCGCTGGCGCCGCTGCTGCGCGACACGGCGGCGGCCCTGGAGCCGCAGGCCCGTGCCCGCAGCATGCGGATCGACCTGCAGCTGGATGAAAGCCTGCCGCCGGTCCGCGGTGCGCGCGACGAACTGATGCAGGTGTTCCAGAACCTGATCGACAACGGCATCAAATACGGCCGGCCGGACAGTCCGGTGGAGGTGCGGCTGGCCGCCATCGGTCCGGACTGGCTGGAAGTGGCGATCCGCGATCACGGCGAGGGCATCCCGCGCGAACACCTGCCGCGGCTGACCGAACGATTCTACCGGGTCGACACGGCCCGCAGCCGCGACATGGGCGGAACCGGGCTGGGACTCGCCATCGTGAAGCACATTATCAACCGCCACCGGGGCCGGCTTGTCATCGAATCCGAGCCGGGTGCGGGCAGTACATTCTCTGTACGTATTCCTCACGTATAGGTTATGTTCGCGACAACCGCGCAGGCGGTCTAGCACTGTCATTTGCTTGTAATATTACTGACATAAGCATGTCACCGCGGCGGACTACGAGTTCTCCCGCCGGTCGGCGACCCAAAGCGGCCCGGACTGGTACCTACCGGCGCGAGTTCCCGCGTCCACGCAAACCACAAGAGGTAAACCGTGACCAAGAAGGCTCTTCTCCTCGCGGGCATGGCGGCACTGGCGTCGCTGGCGCTCGTCGAACCGGCCGCTGCCCAGCAGGCGCGCGACCAGATCCGCGTTGTCGGCTCGTCGACCGTCTATCCCTTCACCACCACTGTCGCCGAGCGCTTCTCCCAGGCCGGCAAGTTCAAGGCGCCGATCGTCGAGTCGACCGGCACTGGCGGCGGCATGAAGCTGTTCTGCGCCGGCGTCGGCACCCAGCATCCCGACATGACCAATGCCTCGCGCGCCATCAAGAAGGGCGAGTACGAGGATTGCCAGAAGAACGGCGTCAAGGAAATCGTCGAGATGAAGGTCGGTTACGACGGCATCGCGGTGGCCCTGAAGAAGGGCGCGACCCCGGTCAACCTGACCCGCGCCCAGCTCTGGCTCGGCCTCGCCGCCAAGGTGCCGCAGGGTGGCCAGCTGGTCGACAATCCCTACAAGACCTGGAAGCAGGTCGATGCCAGCCTGCCGGACTGGAAGATCGAGGTGATGGGTCCGCCGCCGACCTCGGGCACCCGCGACGCCTTCGTGGAACTGGTCATGGACGAGGGCTGCAAGGGTTTCGCCGAGATCAAGGCGATTGCCGACTCCAAGGCCCGCGGCGCGGCCTGCAGCAAGATGCGTGAAGACGGCGCTTTCATCGAGGCCGGCGAGAACGACAACCTGATCGTGCAGCGTCTGGCGTCCGGCCAGACCGGCGTGATGGGCATCTTCGGCTTCTCGTTCCTCGAGGAGAATGCCGACAAGCTGATCGGTGCCAAGGTCGAAGGCGTCGAGCCGACCTTCGACACCATCGCCGACAGCAGCTACCCGGTGTCGCGCCCGCTGTTCGTGTACATCAAGAAGGCCCATGTCGGCGTCGTGCCGGGCATGAAGGAATACCTGGCCGAGTACACCAGCGAGCGTTCCATGGGCAAGGGCGGTTACCTGGAGAAGAAGGGCCTCGTCGCTCTGCCGAAGGCTGAGCTCGAGAAGGTCCGTTCGCAGGTCACCGGTCTGACCAACTTCGCGATGTAAGCCGCAGCCGGCGGCCGGGGAGACCCGGCCGCCGGATTTTCTGCCCTGGTGCCGGCAGCCGGCTGGCGCTCCGAGGCAGCTTTTCTGGAAACCGGAGCTGTCATGACCCTGCCGCTTTTGTTCCTTGTCATTCTCGGCCTGACGCTTGTCGGTTTCTATCTGGGCAGGTCCCGTGCCCTGGCCATGGCCGGGGGCAAGGCCAGCAACCTCCATTCCCTGCCGGGCTTCTACGGCTGGTATGTTGTTGTCTGGTGCGGTCTGCCGGCTTTGCTGCTCTTCGGCTTCTGGATCGCGCTGGAAGACTCGATCATCCGCAATCTGGTGGTGGCCGAGCTGCCGCAGGCGATGCGCGAACTGCCGGCCGACCGGCTTGGCCTGATCATCTCCGACATCCGCAACATGGCCTATGGCAACATCCCGCTGTCGAAGGCCGACGACATCACCCGGCCGATCGTCGATCATTACATAAGCCTGCGGCAGCTGGGGACCTCGTCGCTGTGGGTTGTCGCGATCAGCATCTGCATGGTCGGCATCCTGTGGGGCCGCAGCCGCCTGTCGCCGGAATTCCGTGCCCGCAACCGCGTCGAGTCGATTGCCAATATCCTGCTGATCGTCAGTTCCACCATCGCGGTGATGACCACGGTCGGCATCGTGCTGTCGCTGATCTTCGAGGCGCTGCGTTTCTTTGCCGCCGTCTCGCCGCTGGAATTCCTGTTCGGACTCACCTGGTCGCCGCAGATGGCGATCCGCGCCGACCAGGTCGGCTCGTCCGGCGCTTTCGGCGCCGTGCCGCTGTTCACCGGCACCCTGCTGATCGCCGCCATCGCCATGCTGGTGGCCGTGCCGGTCGGCCTGATGGCCGCGGTCTACATGGCCGAATATGCCGGGCCCCGGCTGCGCGCCTGGGCGAAGCCGGCACTGGAAGTGCTGGCCGGCATCCCGACCGTGGTCTATGGCTTCTTTGCCGCCCTGACGGTGGCGCCGGCCGTCCGCCTTGCCGGTGAGGGGATCGGCCTCGAAGTGGCGTCGCAGTCGGCCCTCGCGGCCGGCCTGGTGATGGGCATCATGATCATCCCCTTCGTCTCCTCGCTGTCCGACGACGTGATCAACGCCGTGCCGCAGAGCCTGCGCGACGGCTCCTATGCCCTGGGCTCCACCCAGTCGGAAACGGTCAAGCGCGTCATCCTGCCCGCGGCGCTGCCCGGCATTGCCGCCTCGGTGATCCTCGCATTCAGCCGCGCGCTCGGCGAAACCATGATCGTGGTGATGGCTGCCGGCCTCGCCGCCAACCTGACCGCCAATCCGCTGGCCGCGGTCAGCACCGTGACGGTGCATATCGCGACCCTGCTGGTCGGCGACCAGGAATTCGACAGCCCCAAGACGCTGGCCGCTTTCGCACTCGGCCTGGTGCTGTTCGCCGTCACCCTCAGCCTGAACATCGTTGCGCTCCGCATCGTCAAGAAATACCGGGAACAATATGACTGACCTGGCCGTAGAGACTCCCGTCGCCGCCATGCCTGCCCAGGGCACCACCGGCGTCCATATGACCGAGAAGGCCAAGCAGCGGCTGAAGGCCCGCTATAGCGCCGAGCGTCGCTTCCGCTATCTGGGCCTGGCCGCGATCCTGTTCTCGCTGGCGGCGCTGGCCACGCTGCTGGTGACCATTGCCTCCAACGGTTTCACGGCCTTTCAGCAGACGCATGTGCGGCTCACCCTCGACCTGTCGGCCGAGCAGATCGCGCCGGTGGGCACCACCGACTTCACCAGGATCATGCAGGGCAATTATGGCCGCATCATCGGCGAAGCCCTGGAAAAGCGCTTTCCGGAGGTCACCAGCCGCCGCGACCAGCGCCGCCTCGGTTCGCTGATCAGCCCCGGTGCGGAATCGCAGATCGGCCGCATGGTTGCCGCCGATCCGGAGCTGATCGGGCAGACCGTCCAGATCTGGCTGCCGACCACCTCGGATATCGACGTGTTCGTCAAGAAGCAGGTTGATACCACGGCGCCGGAAGACGAGCGCCGGGTCAAGGATATCCAGGTCGGCTGGATCAATGCGCTGCAGGCCAGCGGCGACCTGGAGCTGCGCTTCAACACCCGCTTCTTCACCGGCGCCGACAGCCGCGAACCGGAGCTGGTCGGCATCTGGGGCGGCGTCGTCGGTTCGATCTACACGCTGCTGGTCTGCCTCGCGGTGGCTTTCCCGCTCGGCATCATGGCGTCGATCTACCTCGAGGAATTCGCACCGAAGAACCGGCTGACCGAGATCATCGAGGTCAACATCAACAATCTCGCGGCCGTGCCGTCGATCGTCTACGGCCTGCTTGGTCTTGCGGTGTTCATCGGCTTCTTCGGCATGCCGCGTTCGGCGCCGTTCGTCGGCGGCCTGGTGCTGGCGCTGATGAGCCTGCCGGTGATCATCATCGCGTCCCGCGCCGCCCTGCGCGCGGTGCCGCCCTCGATCCGGCATGCCGCGCTCGGCGTTGGCGCCTCGCCGCTGCAGACGGTGATGCACCACGTCCTGCCGCTGGCGATGCCGGGCATCCTGACCGGCACCATCATTGCCATGGCCCATGCCCTGGGCGAAACCGCGCCGCTGCTGATGATCGGCATGGTCGCTTTCATCGTCGACGTTCCGGTGACGCCGGCCGACGCGGCGACGGTGCTGCCGGTGCAGATTTTCATGTGGGCGGACAGCCCGGAGCGCGGCTTTGTCGAGAAAACCTCGGCAGCGATCATCGTGCTGCTGGTTTTCCTCCTGGTGATGAATCTCGCAGCGATCCTGCTGCGTAAGCGGTTCGAACGCCGCTGGTAAGACAAAGCTATCTGGCAAGACCCGAAGCAATAAGGATCATCCATGCTGAACGGCAACAACCCGGATCTCCGCAATTCCGAGATCGAGATCAAGATGTCGGCAAAGCATGTCGACGTGTATTACGGCGACAAGCATGCCCTGAAGGGGGTCGACCTTGAAATCCCGGCGCGGTCGGTCACGGCGCTGATCGGGCCTTCGGGCTGTGGCAAGTCGACCTTCCTCCGCTGCCTGAACCGGATGAACGACACCGTGCGCGGCTGCCGGGTCGAGGGCGACATCCATCTCGATGCGCTCGACATCTACAGCAAGCAGGTGGATGTGGTGCAGCTGCGGGCCCGGGTCGGCATGGTGTTCCAGAAGCCGAACCCGTTCCCGAAATCGATCTACGAGAATGTCGCCTACGGTCCGCGCATCCACGGGCTGGCCGATTCCAGCGAGCAGCTGGACCATATCGTCGAGACGGCGCTGAAGCAGGCCGGCCTGTGGAAAGAGGTCGGCAACCGGCTCGACGATTCCGGCACCGGCCTGTCGGGCGGCCAGCAGCAGCGCCTCTGCATCGCCCGCGCGATCGCCGTATCGCCGGAGGTGATCCTGATGGACGAGCCCTGTTCGGCGCTCGACCCCATCGCCACGGCGCATATCGAAGAACTGATGGACGAACTGCGCGAGACCTACACCATCGTCATCGTCACGCATTCGATGCAGCAGGCGGCGCGTGTCTCGCAGAAAACCGCCTTCTTCCATCTCGGCACCCTGGTGGAAACCGGCGATACCCGGACTATTTTCACCAACCCGAAGGACGAGCGTACCCAGGGTTACATCACCGGCCGGTTCGGCTGAGTAGCGCGAGGACAGACAGATGCCGACACAACATATCGTCCAGAGCTATGACGACGAGCTGAAGAAGCTGTCGACCATGATCGTCCAGATGGGGGGCATTGCCGAATCGCAGCTGGCCTGTGCCGTCGAGGCGGTGGTCAAGCGCGACAGCAGCCTGGCGGAAGACACCGTCCAGAACGACACCAAGATCGACGCGCTGCGCGACCAGGTCGATGACCTGGCGATCGAGCTGCTGGCCCGCCGCCAGCCGCTGGCCAACGACCTGCGGCTGATCGTCTCGGCCCTGCGGATTTCCTCCGAGATCGAGCGCATCGGCGATTATGCCAAGAATGTCGCCAAACGCAGCATTGCGCTGAATCAGGCGCCAATGGTGCGCCCGGTGCATGCGGTGCCGCGCATGGCCGGCCTGGTGCAGGGCCTGATCAAGGACGTGCTGGATGCCTATATCACCGCCGACTCGGCGAAGGCCGATGCGGTCTGGGCCCGCGACGAGGAAGTCGACGAGCTTTATACCAGTCTGTTCCGCGAGCTGCTGACCTACATGATGGAGGATCCGCGCTCGATCACCGCCTGCACGCATCTGCTGTTCATCGCCAAGAATATCGAGCGCATCGGCGATCATGCGACCAACATCGCCGAACTGATCCACTACACGGTCAAGGGCGAGATGCTGACCGAGGACCGTCCGAAGGGCGACGACACCGCCTATGCAGTTGTCACGGCGCCGGGAGGCACGCGATGAATGTTGCCGTCAAACCGCGCGTCCTCGTGATCGAGGATGAAGCGGCCCTGCTGGCGCTGCTGCGCTACAACCTCGAAAAGGAGAATTACACGGTCGACGAGGCGATGGACGGCGAGCAGGCGCTGCTGAAAGTGGCCGAACATCTGCCCGACCTGATCCTGCTCGACTGGATGCTGCCGCGGCTGTCCGGCCTCGAGGTCTGCCGGCAGCTGCGCCGCGACCCGAATGCGCGCAATGTGCCGATCATCATGCTGACCGCCCGTGGCGAGGAAGCCGACCGGGTGCGCGGCCTCGATGCCGGCGCCGACGACTATATCGCCAAGCCGTTCAGCCCCGGCGAGCTGCTGGCCCGCATCCGCGCGGTCTTGCGCCGTATCCGGCCGGCCCTGGCCGAGGAGGTGCTGACCTATGGCGGGCTGGTGATGGACATCGCCACCCACAAGGTCACCCGCAACGGCCGCGACGTGCATCTGGGGCCGACCGAGTTCCGCCTGCTGCGCTATTTCCTCGAGCATCCGGGCCGGGTGCTGTCGCGCGACCAGCTGCTGGACGCGGTCTGGGGCCGCGACATCTATGTCGAGCAGCGCACGGTGGACGTTCATATCCGCCGCCTGCGCAAGGCGCTGAACGGCTCTGGCGAGACCGACATCATCCGCACGGTGCGTTCGGCCGGCTATGCGCTGGAACTGACCCCGGCGGGGGCGCTGACCAACGCCTGACGGCAATCGTGCAGCATAGAAAAAGCCGGCCCTGCGGCCGGCTTTTTTTCATCGGCGCGGGCCTGCCGTTCAGCGGCGGCTGGCGATCTGCTTCTTCATGGCGTCCAGCAGCGCCTGCACCTTGCCGCCGTTATTCTGGATCACCGATTCGAATTGCTGGCGCTGGGTGAAGGCCATCGATACACCCTCGACGATCACGTCGGTCAGCAGCAGCTTGCCGTCCTTCTCGTGCAGCTTCCACTCCACGCGGATCGGCGGGCCGCTGGGCCGGTTGATCTGCGATTCCACCAGGCTGTCGCCGCCGGCACCGCGGGTGCCCTCGCGCACGGTCAGGGTCTCGCCGTTATACTGCGACAGCAGCTGCGCATAGACCTTGACCAGGTAATCCTCGAAGACATCCCGGTATTCCTTGCGCTGGGCGTCGCTGAGGTTGCGGGCATAGCGGCCGAGGCAGAAGCGGCCGACCGCCTCGAGATCGAGATGGGTGGTCAGCAGGGTGCGGACCAGGCCCTCGCGCTTCTCGCTGGTCAGGCCGCGGTCGCTGAGGGCCTTCAGCGTATCGGTGCCGACCGCGCGGACGAACTCGTCCGGCGACATGGTGGCACGGGCGGGCGCCGCGGTCAGAACGGCCAGGCCGCAGAGGGCGAGGCAGGCAAGCAGCAGGCGGCGGGGCAGGCGGCGGGCAACAGGCATCGGAAACCAATCTTGCGGCAGAAGCGATATCGGAGGCGGTTGTGCCGGACGACAGCCGGACCGGTAAGATGTGGTCCGACAATGTTTTTCCGGGGTGCCGCCGGGAAGCGAAACGAGGGTGAAAATAGCGTTCCGGGCCGGCCAAGGCCATGATTCTTTTATGGCGCGACGGGAGATTTTCAGGGCTATACAAATACATAAAGATATGTTTATGTAGTGCCGCAATGACCCAGGTACCGGCCATGACCCTCGATACCCTGATGGCAGCCCTGCGGGCGGCCGCCGAGCCGACCCGGCTGCGGCTGCTGGCGCTCTGCGCCCAGACGGAACTGACGGTCACCGAGCTTACCCAGATCCTCGGCCAGAGCCAGCCCCGGGTGTCGCGGCATCTGAAACTGCTCTGCGAGGCCGGATTGCTGGAACGCGTGCCGGAAGGCACCTGGGCCTTCTATCGTGTCGGCGACCGGCTGTCCGGCGCGCCGCTGGTGCATGCGCTCAGCACGCTGCTGCCGGCCGGCGATGCCACGCTGGCCCGCGACGGCGAGCGGCTGGCCGCCGTGCGGCGCAGCCGCGCCGAGACCGCCGAGCAGTATTTCCGCGACAACGCCGCGCAATGGTCGGCGATCCGCTCGCTGCATGTCGACGAGGCACAGGTCGAGGCCGCGGTGGCGCGGCTGGTGGCCGAGGCGCCAGCCGAGAGCCTGCTCGATATCGGCACCGGCACCGGCCGGCTGCTGGAGGTGCTGGCACCGCAGACGAAGCACGGCCTGGGCATCGATCTCAGCCGCGACATGCTCAGCATCGCCCGGGCCAATCTGGAGCGCGCCGGCATCCGCCACTGCCAGGTGCGCCAGGCCGACATGTATGCCCTGCCGGTGGACAATGCCGCGGCCGATGTCGCAGTGATCCACCAGGTGCTGCATTTCGCCGACGAGCCGCAGAAGGTGATCCACGAGGCCGCCCGCGTGGTCAAGCCCGGGGGCCAGATCGTCATCGTCGATTTCGCGCCGCATGACCTGGAAGACCTGCGGGCCCGCCATGCCCATCGCCGGCTCGGCTTTTCCGATACGGAAGTCCGTGCCTGGTGCCAGTCCGCCGGCCTCGCGGCCGACCCGGTGCTGGCACTGCCGGGCCAGCCGCTGACCGTCCATATCTGGCGTGCCCGCAAGCCGGTCGCCGTCACCGCCGCCGTTCCGTCTCCGTCCGCCAAGAGTGCCGCTGCATGACCCTGCCCGATGCCACTGCCTATGCCGCCCGCCGCGCCGGCCCGCTGAAGGTCTCCTTCGAGTTCTTCCCGCCGAAGACTGCCGAGATGGAGGAGAGCCTGTGGCGCAGCGTGCTGCGCCTGGCGCCGCTCGGGCCCCGTTTCGTCTCGGTCACCTACGGTGCCGGCGGCTCGACCCGCGAGCGCACCCACAGCACCGTGGTGCGCATCCTGAAGGAAACCGGCCTGAAGCCGGCGGCGCACCTGACCTGCGTCGGGGCGCCGAAAGCCGAGGTCGACGAGGTGGCCCGGCATTACTGGGAGGCGGGCATCCGCCATATCGTCGCCCTGCGCGGCGATGCGCCGGAAGGCAGTGGCGGCTTCAGCCCGCATCCGGACGGCTATGCCAATTCCACCGACCTGATCGCCGGCCTGAAGAAGATCGGCGATTTCGAGATCAGCGTCGGCTGCTATCCGGAGGGTCATCCCGACAGCTCGTCGCCACGCGTCGAGCTCGATCACCTCAAGCGCAAGGTCGATGCCGGTGCCACGCGTTGCATAACGCAGTACTTCTTTGACACGGATGTCTATTTCCGCTTCCTCGACCGTGCCCGTTCCGCCGGTATCACCGTGCCGATCGTGCCCGGCATCCTGCCGGTGACCAATTTCCGCCAGGTGGTGCGCTTCTCTGCCGCCTGCGGCGCCAGCGTGCCGGCCTGGCTGGCCGACATGTTCGAGGGGCTGGACGACGATGCCGACACCCGCCGCATGGTCGCCGCCCATGTCGCCGCCGAGCAATGCCGCCGGCTGCAGGCGGCCGGCATCGACGAATTCCATTTCTACACGCTGAACCGTGCCGACCTGACCTATGCGATCTGCCATGTGCTGGGCGTTAGGCCGCAGGCCGGTGCCGGCGAAGCGGCAGCGTAGGAGGCCTGCCATGACCGAGACTGCCGATCACCGCAAGGCGCGCCGCGCCGCCCTTTATGCCGCCGCGAAGGACCGTATCCTCGTGCTCGATGGTGCCATGGGCACCATGCTGCAGCGGCGCAAGCTGGTCGAGGCGGATTACCGCGGCGACCGGTTTAAAGGCGCCAACAGCGACCTCAAGGGCAATCACGACATTCTCAACATCACCCGGCCGGACGTGATCCTCGACGTGCATCGCGAGTATCTCGAGGCCGGTGCCGACATCATCGAGACCAACACCTTCAGCGGCACCTGGATCAGCCAGGCGGATTACCATCTGGAAGCCGCCGTGCACGACATCAACCTGCAGGGGGCGAAGCTGGCCCGCCAGGCTGCCGACGAATATACGGCGAAGGACCCGTCCAGGCCGCGCTTCGTCGCCGGCGCCCTGGGTCCGACCAACCGCACGGCGTCGCTGTCGCCGGATGTGAACCGGCCGGATTTCCGCAACATCAGCTTCGACGAGCTGAAGGATGCCTACAAGGAACAGGCCCGCGGGCTGACCGAGGGCGGCGCCGACCTGCTGCTGGTCGAGACCGTCTTCGACACGCTGAATGCCAAGGCGGCCGTGTTCGGCATCTACGAGCTGTTCGACGAGCTTGGCGAGGAATGGCCGCTGATGATTTCGGGCACCATCACCGATCTTTCGGGCCGCACCCTGTCGGGCCAGACCACCGAGGCCTTCTGGAACAGCCTGCGCCATGCGCAGCCCTTCTCGGTCGGCCTGAACTGCGCCTTCGGCGCCCAGCAGATGCGGCCCTATGTGGCCGAGCTGAGCCGTGTCGCCGACGTGCGGGTCAGTGCCTATCCCAATGCCGGCCTGCCCAACCAGTTCGGCGAATATGACGAACCGCCCCATGCCACCGCCGCGCATCTGCGCGAATGGGCCGAACACGGGCTGGTCAACATCGTCGGCGGCTGCTGCGGCACCACGCCCGACCATATCCGCGCCATCGCCGACAGCGTGAAGGGCGTGAAACCGCGCAAGGTCCCCGTCATCCCGCCGCAGCTCCGGCTCAGCGGCCTCGAACCCTTTTCCGTGCCAGCCGCATGACCCAGTCTTCCGATCCCGCCGCGCGTCCCGGCTTCAACGGGCCCGTCTTCATCAATATCGGCGAGCGCACCAACGTCACCGGGTCGGCGAAGTTCCGCAAGCTGATCCAGGCCGGGGATTACGAGGCGGCCCTGGCCATCGCCCGCCAGCAGGTCGAGAGCGGCGCCCAGATCATCGACGTCAACATGGACGAGGGCATGCTCGATTCCAGGGCGGCGATGGTGAAGTATCTCAACCTGATTGCCTCCGAACCGGACATCTCGCGCGTGCCGATCATGATCGACAGCTCCAAGTGGGAGGTGATCGAGGCCGGCCTGAAATGCGTGCAGGGCAAGGCGATCGTCAACTCGATCAGCCTGAAGGAGGGCGAGGCACAGTTCCTCGAACAGGCCCGCAAGGTGCGCCGCTACGGTGCCGCCGCCGTGGTGATGGCCTTCGACGAGCAGGGCCAGGCCGATACCGCGGCGCGCAAATACGAGATCTGCGCCCGTGCCTACAGGCTGCTGACCGAGAAGATCGGCTTCCCGCCGGAAGACATCATCTTCGATCCCAACATCTTCGCGGTTGCCACCGGCATCGAGGAGCACAACAACTACGCCGTCGAATTTTTCGAGGGGGCGCGGCTGATCCGCGAGAACCTGCCGCATTGCCATATTTCGGGCGGCGTCTCCAACGTCTCCTTCTCCTTCCGCGGCAACGAGCCGGTGCGCGAAGCCATGCATGCCGCCTTCCTGTATCACGGCATGAAGGCCGGCATGGATATGGGTATCGTCAATGCCGGCCAGCTGCCGGTCTATGAGGATATCGATCCGGACCTGCGCGAGCGCGTCGAGGACGTGCTGCTGAACCGCCGCGAGGACGCCACCGAGCGGATGCTGGAGATCGCCGAGCGCTTCCGCGGCAAGGGCAAGGCGCAGGAACAGGACCTGCGCTGGCGCGAAAAGCCGGTGAACGAGCGCCTGGCCCATGCGCTGGTGCACGGGATCACCGATTATATCGATGCCGATACCGAAGAGGCCCGGCAGCAGGCCGTCCGGCCGCTGGAAGTCATTGAAGGTCCGCTGATGGACGGCATGAACGTGGTCGGCGACCTGTTCGGCTCCGGCAAGATGTTCCTGCCGCAGGTGGTGAAATCCGCCCGCGTGATGAAAAAGGCGGTGGCCTATCTGCTGCCCTTCATCGAGGCCGAGAAAAGCGAGGGGCCGGCCCAGAGCAACGGCCGCATCCTGATGGCGACCGTGAAGGGCGATGTGCACGATATCGGCAAGAACATCGTCGGCGTCGTCCTCCAGTGCAACAATTACGAGGTGATCGACCTCGGCGTCATGGTACCCTGTGCCCGCATCCTGGAAGAGGCGAAGAAGCACAAGGCCGACATCATCGGCCTCAGCGGCCTGATCACGCCGAGCCTGGACGAGATGTGCTATGTCGCCTCCGAGATGCAGCGCGAGGGACTGAACCTGCCCCTGCTGATCGGCGGCGCCACCACGTCGAAGGTGCACACCGCCGTCAAGATCGCGCCCAATTACAAGGGCCCGGTGGTCTATGTGACCGATGCCTCGCGCGCCGTCGGCGTTGCCGGCAAGCTGGTCTCGGTCAACGACAACCCGGCCTACACCGCCGAGGTGGCGCAGGAATACGAGAAAATCCGCGAGATCCATGCCCGCGACCGCAATACCGGGCCGCGCCAGAGCATTGCCGAGGCCCGCGCCAACAAGGCGAAGATCGACTGGGCCGGCTATGTGCCGCCGAAGCCGTCCTTCCTGGGCCTGAAGGTATTCGAGGATTATCCGATCGCCGAGCTGGTCGAGCGGATCGACTGGACGCCGTTTTTCTCCTCCTGGGAACTGCGCGGCAAATTCCCCGCCATCCTCACCGACACCGTGGTGGGCGAGGCGGCCAGCAACCTCTACCGCGATGCCCAGGCGATGCTGAAACGCATCGTCGAGGAAAAGCCGATCCGCGCTTCCGCCGTGATCGGCTTCTGGCCGGCCGCGCAGGTGAATGACGACGACATCGCCATCTTTTCCGGCGAGGATCGCAAGGCCGAGGCGGCACGGCTGCACATGCTGCGCCAGCAGATGAAGCGCAGCAACGACCGCGCCAATTACAGCCTGGCCGATTTCGTCGCGCCCGCCGATGGCGGCCCGGCCGATTATGTCGGCGCCTTCGCCGTCACTGCCGGCATCGGGCTGGACGAGTGGATCAAACGGGAATTCACCGCCAAGCACGACGATTATTCCGGCATTCTCGCGCAGGCGCTGGCCGACCGGCTGGCGGAAGCCTTTGCCGAGCACATGCATGAGCGCGTGCGCAAGGAATTCTGGGGCTATGCCGCCGGCGAGACGCTGTCGAATGACGATCTGATCGCCGAGAAATACCGCGGCATCCGCCCGGCGCCGGGGTATCCGGCCTGTCCGGACCATACCGAGAAGGCCACCCTGTTCGGCCTGCTGGATGCCACCAGGAATGCCGGCATCACCCTGACCGAGAGTTTTGCCATGTGGCCCTCGGCGGCGGTTTCGGGCTGGTATTTCAGCCATCCGGAGGCGCAGTATTTCGGCATCGGCCGGATCCAGCGCGACCAGGTGGCCGACTATGCCCGCCGCAAGGGCCGCGACCTGGCCGAGATGGAACGCTGGCTGGCGCCGAACCTCGCCTATGATCCGGCCCGGCCGGAAGCCGACGCCGCCGAATAACCATCCTCGCACCGGGGCACCGAACCATGACCCTCACCATCCGCGTCGCCACCCGCGCCGACGTGCCGGCCATCGTGCGCATGCTGGCCGACGACATGCTGGGGGCGGCCCGCGAGGCCTGGTCCGATCCGCTGCCGCAGGCCTACTACGACGCCTTTGCCGAGGTCGAGGCGATGCCGGGCACCGAGCAGATCGTCGCCGAGCAGGGCGGCCGGGTGATCGGCGCGATGCAGCTGACGTACATCCCCGGCATCTCGAAGCAGGGCATGAAACGGGCGATCATCGAGGCGGTGCGCATCGACAGCCCGCTGCGTGGCAGCGGTCTGGGCAGCGCGCTGATCCGCTGGGCGGTCGACCGGGCCCGCGCGAAGGGCTGCGGCGTGGTGCAGCTGACCTCCGACAAGACGCGGACCGATGCCCACCGCTTCTACGAGAAGCTGGGCTTCAAGGCCAGCCATGTCGGCATGAAGCTCGATCTGCATTAGGGCCATCGCCGGGGGCACGGCCCGGGAGCGCGGCCAAGGCCGGGCCGCCAGGGATCCGGCATATGGCGCGGCAACGCTTTCTTTACGGCGGCCATGGCTGAATATGCTAGAATCCAGTACCACGCCCGGCCGCAACCGGCCGGCCGCCGGAGACCCTGACGATGACCTATACCCGGGAGAATCCCAGCCCGCGCTTCCAGCAGCTGCTGGGTTTTTACCGGCAGCTGCATGACGGCGGCGATCCGGAGATGGCGATCCCGCCGGAGGAGATGTTCGACGGTCATGCCATCATGGCCCATGCCGGTTTCCTGCGCGACCTGATCGAGGGATTCCGCTGCCGCAGTGTGCTCGATTACGGGGCCGGCAAGGCGATGGCCTATACCAGCGCGGTGTTCAAGCGGCCGGATGGCAGCAAAGCCAGGGGGCTGAAGGAATACTGGGGGGTCGACGAGGTGGTGCTGTACGACCCCGGCTACGAACCCTATGCGACGCTGCCCGCGCGCCGGTTCCATGCCGTCATCAGCACCGACGTGATGGAGCATATCCCGGAAGAGGATGTCGACTGGGTGATCGACGAGCTGTTCGGCTTTGCCGAGCGCATGGTCTATGCCTGCATTTCCACCTATCCGGCCCAGAAGCATTTTCCCGATGGCAGCAATGTCCATGTCACCCTGCGGGATTCCGCATGGTGGCTGCAGCGCTTCCGCGCGCGCAAGGCGGCGCTGGGCTCGGATGCCGAGTTCATCCTGGTGGTCTATCGCGATGCCAGCGACAAGGCCCCGGAAATCCTGACCTCGTTCCCGCGGCCGCAATGACCGGGCCGCAGTCATACTGTCCGGCCGGCGCCGATTGGTCTAGGATGCCGCCGGGGGCTCACTACCGGTCGAAAGGATGCTGTTGCCCATGACCTACAGCCGGGAAAATCCCAGCCCACGCTATCGCGAGCTGCTGGGTTTCTATCAGCAGATGCATGCCGAGGGCGATGCCGCGCATGAGATTCCGGCGGACGAGATGTTCGACGGCCGCAACCTGATCCCCCATGCGATGTTCCTGAACGAGCTGTTCCGCAAGATGGGCATCCGTACCGTACTGGATTACGGCTCCGGCAAGGGGATGGCCTATACGCGCACGGCCTTCAAGCTGCCGGATGGCAGCCAGGTGCAGGGGGTGAAGGCCTACTGGGGCGTCGACGAGATCGTGCTGTACGATCCCGGCAACGATCCCGATGCGGTGCTGCCCGACCGCGTCTTCGATGCGGTGATCTGCACCGACGTGATGGAGCATATCCCGGAGCAGGATCTCGACTGGGTGATCGACGAGCTGTTCACCCATGCCCGCCGCCTGGTCTTCGCCAGCATCTCGACCTGGCCGGCGCTGAAGCTGTTCCCGGACGGCACCAACGTCCATGTCACGCTCAAGGATGTCGACTGGTGGCGGCAGCGTTTCTTCGCGCGCAAGGCGGCAACCGGATCGACAGCGGAATTCGCGCTGTTCGTCTACAAGAGCGCCAAGGACCCGGAGCCGGTGCTGCTGACCTCGCGCGACAAGCCGGCCGCCTGACCGCTCAGCGTCCGCCCGCCACGTCGAGCAGCGACGCCGTCAGGTAGTCGCAGGAATCCTCCAGCAGCCACAACACCGCCGCCGCCACTTCGCCGGCGGTGCCGGCACGCCCCATCGGCGTGGTGGCGCCCAGCCGGGCGGCGCGGTCGGGCTGGCCGCCGCTGGCATGGATCTCGGTATCGATCAGGCCCGGCCGCACGGCATTCACGCGGATGCCTTCCGGCGCCAGCTCGCGCGCCAGTCCCACCGTCATCGTGTCGATGGCGCCTTTCGAGCCGGCATAGTCGACATATTCGCCGGGCGAGCCGAGCCGTGCCGCCATCGACGAGAGATTGACGATGCTGCCGCCGCGCGCCCCATACTGGCTGCCGCGGGATGTCGACATGCGCCGCGCCGCCTCGCGGGCGCAGAGATAGGCGCCCAGCACGTTGATGTCGAAGATGCGCTTCATGCGCTCCAGCGAATAGTCGGCGAAGGCCTGTTTCGGCCCGACGATGCCGGCATTGTTGACCAGCCCGTCCAGCGGACCGAAGGCGGCCATGGTCGCATCGAACATGGCAATCACGTCGGCCTCGCTGGCCACGTCGCCCTGGATGGCGATGGCCTGGCCGCCGGCGGCCTTGACGGCAGCCACGGTTTCGGCGGCCGCCTTTTCGTTGCCGGCATAATTGACGCCGACCGACCAGCCGCGCTCGCCGGCGCCGATGGCAACGGCGCGGCCGATGCCGCGGCTGCCGCCGGTGATCAGGATATGCTTCGCCGGCTTCAGCTGTTTCACCATGGGATCTCGCTGCCGTCGTAGTTGAAGAACTTCCCGGTGTCTTTCATGGTCGCGCCGTCGATCACCTTTTTCAGGCCGGCGCCGCTGGTGGCCACATCGATGGCGGCCGAGGGGCCGCCCATGTCGGTCTTCACCCAGCCCGGATGCAGGGTGAAGCAGGCGATGCCGTCGGCTTTCAGGTCCATGGCGAGATTGCGCATGGCGGCATTCACCGCCGCCTTCGAGGTGCGGTACACGTAAGAGCCGCCGGGCGCTTCCGCGATCGAGCCCATGCGGCTGGAGATGGTGGCGATCTTCGCCGTCTTCGCCTTCTGCAGCGATGGCAGCAGGGCCAGCGCCATTTTCATCGGCGCCACGACATTCACCGCCAGCACCCGGCGGAAGCCGTCGAAATCGCTGATCGCCCGGGCGCCGTCGCGGTTGCCGTAGATGCCGGCATTGTTGATCAGCAGGTCGATGGCGCGGTCGCGGTATTTCGCCGCCAGCGCATCGATGGCGGCATCGTCGGTGACCTCCAGCGGTGCGATGGCAAGGCTGCCTTTCAGGCCGGCCAGTGCGGTGGCCGCCTGCGGGTCGCGGCAGCAGGCGATCACGTCCCAGCCATCGGCCAGATAGCGCGCGGTCAACTCGAGCCCGATGCCGCGGTTGGCGCCGGAAATCAGCAGGGTCGGCATGGCGGGTCCTCCACGTGAAACAGTCTAGACCGGGATGGCGCGGGCCGCCATGCGGCGATAGAGCGGCTGCAGCAGGCCGGGCAGCATGTACATGGGCAGCTGGCCCATGGCGAAGAAGATCACCATGTCGAAGACCGCGCGGTCGGCCAGCGCCACCATCACCAGACCCATGTTGCAGTTGCCGGCGAGGATGCCCAGCGTCAGCGCCGCCGGCTGGCCGAGCCGGAAGATCCAGCGTCCGACCGCATAGCCCAGCACCTGCAGTGCCAGGTTGGCGACGAAGGCCGAAACGGTGGCGAGGATCACGTAACCCGGCTGCGCCAGCAGCTTGTCGGTCACCCCGTCCATGATGGCGACGGCGAACAGCACCAGTGCCAGCACCGAGGCACCGTCGACCAGCCGGCTGTTCTGCTGCAGCCAGCCCGGCGGGGTCAGCCGGCGGGCCAGCAGGGCACCGCCGAAGGCGACGCCGACCATCAGGCCGAGCCGGGCCATGAATTCGGCCAGCGACATCTGCACCTCGATATCCAGCAGCCACAAAGCCAGCGGCGGCAGGGTGACGGGCACCAGCGCGGTGGCCAGCACCATCACGATCACGGCGAGCGCGGCATCCAGCCCGAGGATCAGCGCGATCGCCACCGTGCCGGTGATCGGCGGCGCCGCCGCCATCAGCACGATGGCCTCGGTCAGCGGCTGCGGCAGGCCGAGCGGCGCCAGCGCCGCCCAGACCAGCAGCGGGCAGGCCAGCAGCAGGAAGGCCACGGCAGGCACAGTCAGCAGCGGGCGTTTCGCGTAAGCCCGGAAGGCACCCCAGTCCAGCCGCATCAGCGCCAAAGTCAGCGGCAGCAGCAGGAACACCACCAGGCCCGGCCGCAGCAGGGCGGCCAGCGGCGGCACCGCCAGGCCGATCAGCACGCCGCCGAACAGGCATTTGGTGGCGTGGCGGCCCAGGAAATCCAGCAGGCGGATCATGCGGCGGCCCCGCGACACAGAGGGCAGGGGGGGTGTTTCCGGAATATCCCCTTGACGTAAGTAAGCGGCGAGACTATATTGGTCTTCATAGGAGGCCCGATATGGCTAAGCAGTTCACTGTCCAAGACTTCTTCCGCCGCTTCAAGGATGATGACGCCTGCTTGGACCATCTTATGACTGTCCGCTATGGCGAGCGGGTGACGTGCCCGAAGTGTTCCAAGTCCGGACGGTTTGTCCGGATCACCGGCATTCCGGCCTATGCCTGCCCGACGCCCCGTTGCGGCCACCATATCCACCCCATGGCCGGCACCCCCTTTGCGCGGACGCATACCCCGCTGCAGAAGTGGTTCTATGCCATGTACCTGTTCACCACGTCGCGCCATGGCGTGTCGGCCAAGGAACTGCAGCGCCAGCTAGGCGTGACCTACAAGACGGCGTGGCGGATCGGCCACGAAATCCGCAAGTACATGGCTGCCGTTGACGGCACTCCTCCCATGGGCGGCCATGTCGAGATTGACGAGACCTATATCGGCGGCAAGAACCGTGGCGAAGGTCGCGCCAACAAGATGAAGGGCAAGGCCACCGTGTTCGGCATTGTCGAGCGGGCCGGCAACCTGTTCACCAAGGTGGTCCCCAATTCCCGCCGTGTCACGCTGGAACCCATCATCCGCGATCTGGTCGAGGAAGGCAGCACCGTCAACACTGACGAGCATCCGGCCTATAACGATCTGCGGGACGGCTACAGGCACGTTGCGCTCAATCACCGTGCCGAGGAATGGGTACGCGGCAAGCACCACACCAATTCGATTGAAAGCTTCTGGGGCCTGCTCAAGCGGTCAATCCGCAGCACGCATATCAGCGTTTCCGCGAAGCACCTGCCGAAGTATCTGGGCGAGTTTGAGTATCGTCACAACATGCGGAAGCATCCGGAGAAGATGCTGGGCCGTCTGCTGCTGTCGTTTTAGCCATCGCCATTAGCAGGGCGTCGAACCTCAGTTCTGCGTCATCCTGATGTGTTGATACTTCCGAACGCATAGCGCGATCAATCCACATATCCACTGGAATGGTTTGCTTGCTGCTCCCCATGTTTTCCTCACCTGCCCAACAGGAACAATTACTCTATTTAGAATCGGCTGCGGTGCAGAGAGAATATCTCTGGGTTCCGTCCTGCCGCCATCAGGAGCATCCGGCTCCAGAACAAAAACACTATCTAGTTTGTTAAGGCGCCAAAAATCCTTTGTCGGCTTGGTTATTTCATTCCCACCCATAAACAGGCCGCGCGGCTCAATGTCGCCGTTCATTGCGGCTTTATCGAACTCCATAACGGCCTGCATATGCACCAGCCACCACTCTCCGCTGGTTGCGTATTTCCACCAGCCCCACGCGGAATCAAAGGCAATATAACGGACGGCATCTCGTGCGGACCAATCGCCAGGATTTCTAAAGCGGCTCAATAGCCACGCAATCGTTAGCGTTATGACCCCGGCGATGAGTAACTCGACAATGATCCGGGTGACCGGGTTAGACAGCCACCCAGCAATGTTTGCTGTCGTAATTCCGAGATCAGCAGCCACCACTAGGATTGCCCATAGACAAAATTTACCCAGCAGGGTTCTGGCGATCCCGTCCGCAGCCCTCGATGCAAGCCAGCCAAGCATGCGCCGGACTCTACTCCCAGCGCGTTACCTTCGTCAAAGGGATACATTGGGGGTGTTTCACGTGAAACACTTCGGGAACACAGGTGCGGACGGTCATGGCAACAGCATCGGGCGAGAGCAGTTTTTCTTTTTCGTCCGGCAGCTTAGACCGATCAGTCGGACAGCGCGAGGGCGGAATTGCCCTGCTTGACTCAAAACCTGAAAACATTTAAACAGCTGTTTAAATGTTTGAGATCGGGCCTATCGCACATCCCCACCTCGTCCAGCTGGCCGACATGTTCCGGCTGCTCGGCGATCCCAGCCGGCTGCGGCTGGTGACGGTGCTCTGCGACCGTGCCCTGCCGGCCACCGAGGCGGCGAAGGCAGCCGGCATGTCGCCGCAGCTGGCCAGCCATCATCTGCGGCTGCTGCGCGCCGCCCGTCTGCTGCGGGCCGAACGGCGCGGCCGCCGGATCGTCTACGGCATCGCCGACAGCCACGTGCATCACATGCTGGCCGACATGGTCGCCCATGTCGCCGAGCCGCACCCGGAAGAGAAGGACTGATCCATGAGTGCCGCCTGCGGCCATCACCATCACGATCATCACGGGCATGACCACGATCATGGCACCGGCAGCCCGCGTTTCGCCCTGTGGATCGCGCTGGTCCTGAATGCCGGCATGTTCGCGGTGGAGGTGGCGGCCGGGCTGGCGGCCGGTTCGACCGCGCTGCTGGCCGATTCCGTCGATTTCCTCGGCGATGCCGCCAATTACGGGCTGGCGCTGGCGGTGCTGTCGCTGGCGCTGGTCTGGCGGGCGCGGGTGGCTTTGCTGAAGGGGCTGTCCATGGGCCTGTTCGGGCTCTGGGTGATCGCCATGGCCCTCAGCCATGCCATCGCCGGCACCGTGCCGGAACCCGCCACCATGGGTGCGGTCGGCGTCGCGGCGCTGGCGGTGAATGTTGGTGTGGCGCTGCTGCTGTACCGGTTCCGCACCGGCGATGCCAACATGCGCGCGGTGTGGCTGTGCAGCCGCAACGACGCCATCGGCAACCTCGCCGTGCTGGCGGCGGCCAGCGGCGTCTTCGCCACCGGCACGCCCTGGCCGGATATCGCGGTGGCGGCGCTGATGGCCGGCCTGGCGATCTGGAGCGCCGTGCAGGTGATCGGCCATGCCCGCCGCGAATTGCGGACACCGCAGCCGGCGGCCGGCACGTGATGCGGCGGTAGGAAACCGCCTTTCAACCTGCCGCGCCGGGCCGCCGGCCTCCGGTGTCGGCAGGGTGGCCGCGGTTTCCGCCGGACCGCCGTTCTTTCGGCTTGAATTTTCCGCCCGGTGGCTTAAGTACGGAGCCACGTCCGGGCCCCTCTGGCTGCTGTGAATCGGGATGGCAGCGATGTCGGACGGCTTCCATAAAGCCACCCGCCCAGGATTCACGATCCCATGGACCTTTCCGTCTTCCTGCAGCCGGCTGCCCTGCTGGCGCTGGCCGGCCTCGTCGCGCTCGAACTCGTGCTGGCCGTCGACAACCTGATCTTCATCACCATCCTCACCGGCCGCCTGCCGCCGGAACAGCAGAAGATGGGCCGTCGCCTCGGCCTGATGGGTGCGGTGGTCACCCGTATCATGCTGCTGCTGTCGGCGGCCTGGCTGATCACCCTGACCGCACCGTGGTTCACGCTCTTCGATATCGAGATATCGGGGCGCGACCTGGTGCTGATCCTCGGCGGCCTGTTCCTGATCTGGAAGGCCACCATGGAAATCCACGAGCGTGTGACGCCGAAGGATTCCGACGAGCTGGAGGAGAAGGCGGCCGGGCCGAAGCGCTATCCGGCCTTCTGGGCGGTGATCGGCCAGATCGCCATCCTCGACATTGTCTTCTCGCTGGACAGCGTGATCACCGCCATCGGCCTGTCGCGCCAGATCGAGATCATGGTGGCCGCCGTGCTGCTGTCGGTGATCATCATGGTGATCCTGGCCGAGCCGCTGGCGCGTTTCGTCAACCGCAATCCCAATGTGGTGATGCTGGCGCTGTCCTTCCTCGTCATGATCGGCATGGCGCTGGTGGCCGAGGGCTTCGATGTCGAGATCCCGAAGATCATGATCTACGGCGCCATGGGCTTCTCGGTGGCGGTCGAGATGCTGAACATGGCCTCGCGCCGGGCCCAGCTCAGCCGGCCCTTCCGCGACATCCGCGATCCGGATGGCAGGACCGAAAGCGACTGACGCGGGCGACTGACGCGCCACCGGATCGCGGCAGATTTGCTGCCGCGATCCGGCCGCGTTTTGGCCGCATTCGCCGGGCAGGGTGGCCGCCGTCATGGAAACCGCCTTGCCATCGTCGCCGCCGATACCGGACCATGCCGCCCCGTCGCGGCAAAGCGGACGGCGCCCGCCCAGCATCGCCCGCGACCTGTCGCGCCTGCGCTGCCGCGGCCGCACCGATGGCGTGACCCTGCAGCAGGCGGTGGACAGTTTCGCCGGCCGCTCGACGCCTTTGCTGCTGCTGTTCCTCGGGCTGCTCGGCTTCGTGCCGTCACCGGGCCTGCCGCTGGGCATGATCACCGGACTGGCCATCATCTGTGTCGCCTTCGGCATGCTGCTGCGGCCGGGCCGGCCGCCGATCCCGGCGGCGCTGGCCCGCCGGCACCTGTCGCCCGGGCTGCTGCGCCGGTTCATGGCCTTTGCCATTCCCTTCGTGCGCCGGCTGGAACGCTGGTTCCGGCCGCGCCTGCGCTGGGCGGTCAGCGGTCTCGGCCTCGTGCTGGCCGCGCTCGGCATCGCCGTGCAGGCGGTCGGCCTCGCGCTGCCGCTGCCCTTCGGCAACCTGCCTTTCGCGCTCGGCATCGTGCTGATCGCGCTGGGCCTCCTGACCGGCGACGGGCTCGGTGCGCTGGCGGGCCATGCCGTGGGGCTGGCCAGTGCCGCCGTCTTCGTCGGGCTCGGCATCGGCGCGGTGCAGGCCGGCCACGGCCTGGCCGATTATCTGCCCTGGTAGGGAGCGGGACGGCATGACCCTCTCCGTCGTCATCAATGCCGCCTCCGGCACCGCGCAGCATTACGGCGCCGGCGCCCTGCGCGACCTGATCGCCGAAACGGCAACGAAAGCCGGCCGCGCCCATGTGACGGTCGACGTGGTGGCGCCGCAGGCGCTGCCCGATGCGCTGGCGGCCGCCGCGGCGCGGTCGCCGGAAGTCTGGGTCGGCGGCGGCGACGGCACCCTGCGTTCCGCCGCCGCGCTGATGATCCGGCACCGCGGCGTGCTCGGCGTGCTGCCGCTGGGGACCATGAACCTGCTGGCCCGCGACCTGAATATCCCGCTCGAGATCGACCGCGCGGTGCAGGCCCTGTGCGGCGCCGAGGTTGCCGCAATCGATGTCGGCCGCGTCAATGACGGGCTGTTCCTCAACAAGTCGGCGCTCGGCCTGTACCCGGAGATGATCGTCGACCGCGAACGCCGCCGCCGCCTGTTCGGGCTGGCGAAATGGCCGGCAATGGCCCGTTCGGCCTGGCGGGCGCTGCGGCGCCACCGGATGATGGAGATCACGCTGGAACATGGCGGCCGCGAACGCGAGATCGTCTCGCCGGCCATCGTGGTGGCGGTGGGCGAATACGAATTCCATGCCGCGCGGCTGTTCGGCCGGCCCGACCTGCAGACCGGCGAACTGACCGTCTATGTCAGCCACGAGAAACGCTGGTTCGGTTCAGCCGGCCAGCTTGCCCGGCTGTTCCTCGGCACGCTGGAGGCCGATCCGGCGCTGGAAGTGATCAAGGCGCACAGCCTGCGCATCGGCTTTCCGCGGGCGAAGCCGGTGGCCAGCGACGGCGAGATCGAGATGCTGCCCGGCCCGGTGCATTACCGCGTCGGCCCGCGCGCCCTGAAGGTGCGCATGCCGGCGGAGGGGTAGCCGCTGTCTTTATCGTCGCTCCCGCGGATGCGGGAGCCCAGCCCGGCGGCGCGACCGGGTACCCGCTTGCGCGGGTACGACGGAGAGGGGCGTTCCGTGCCGGGCGTGTTCATTCCGGCCCCATTCACACAGGCTCTTTTCACACAGGCCCCTTTCACACCGGCCGGGCGCGGTCGGCAATCGCCCGGGTATCCGTGCCTTTGGGCAGGGTGCCGAAGGCGCGGCCCCAGTCGCCGCCCAGCCGGCTGGCGCAGAAGGCATCGGCCACGGCGGGGATCGAATGGCGCACCAGCAGGGCGCCCTGCAGCGTGACCATCATCTTCTCGACCACGTGGCGGGCGCGGTGTTCCATCTCGGCGGTGTCGGCGAATTCGGCCTTCAGGTCGTTGATCGCCGCATCCAGCGCCTTGTCGTTGCCGCGGGCCGGAATCAGCTCGGCGAAATAGGCCTCGATGCTGTCCGGATGCTTCTGCAGGGCGCGCAGCACGTCGAGGCACATCACGTTGCCCGATCCCTCCCAGATCGAGTTGAGCGGGATTTCCTTGTACAGCAGCCCAAGCGGCCCCTCGTCGACATAGCCGTTGCCGCCATGCACCTCCATGGCCTCGACCACGGCATTGGGCGCGCGCTTGCACACCCAGTATTTCACCGCCGGCGTGCACAGCCGGCGGAAGGCGGCGCCCTGCTCGCTGGCTTCCGCGCGGTCGAAGGCACGCGCCAGCCGCAGGGCGAGCAGGGTGGCCGCCTCGGATTCCAGCGCCAGGTCGGCCACCACATTGGTCATCAGCGGCTGGTCGATCAGGTGCCGCTGGAAGGCGCGGCGGTGATAGACGTGATGCAGCGCCTGGGCCACCGCGCCGCGCAGCAGGCCGGCCGAGCCCAGCGCGCAGTCGAGCCGCGTATACGTGCCCATCTCGATGATGGTCGGCACGCCGCGGCCTTCCTCGCCCAGCAGCCAGCCATGGGCATTCTCGAACTCGACCTCGGAGGAGGCATTCGATTTGTTGCCGACCTTGTCCTTCAGGCGCTGGATACGGATGGCGTTCGGCGTGCCGTCGGGCAGCCAGTGCGGCATGAAAAAGCAGCTCAGCCCCCCCGGTGCCTGCGCCAGCACCAGATGCGCGTCGATCTGCGGGCAGGAGAAGAACCACTTGTGGCCGGTGATGACATATTCCTGGCCCGGGCCGCCGGCGCCCGCGGGCAGGGCCCGCGTGGTGTTGGCGCGCACGTCCGAGCCGCCCTGCTTCTCGGTCATGCCCATGCCGATCAGGGCGCCGGATTTCTGCGCCACCGGCTTCATCGCCGGGTCGTAGCTGCGGCTGTAGATTTTCGGCAGCCATTCGGCGGCAATCGCCGCATCGCGCTTCAGCGCCGGCACCGAACCATAAGTCATGGTGGTGGGGCACTGGCTGCCCGGTTCGATCTGCGCATGCATCACATAGGCCGCCGCGCGGGCGACATGGGCGCCGGGCTTCGGATCGGCCCAGGGTGCGCTGTGCAGGCCCTCGCCGATGATCAGCCCCATGATGTTGTGCCAGGCGGGATGGAACTCGACCTCGTCGCGGCGATGGCCGAAGCGGTCGAACAGCTTCAGCTGCGGCGGAAACCGGTGCGCCAGCCGGCCCTGCTCGATGGCCCAGGCACTGCCGAGTTTCGCGCCATAGGCGGCGAGCTGGTCCTTCGCCCAGCCGGCGCCGTTCACCTCGGCCGCATTCACCAGGCCCCTGTCGGTGGCGAAGAGGTTGTAGTCTTCCAGGGCCGGCGGCTGGTTCAGCACCTCGTGGGTGTCGAAGGCGGCATTGGCCGGGGGCAGCAGGGCCGTCATGGTCTGTCCTTTCGGGATGATCTCGGGTCTGGTCCGACCGCCTGCACGCAGAAGCGCGCGAGGCCGGCAATCAGCATGTCCTGGTCGGTGCGTTTCGCCTGCGGCGCCAGCGGGCCGATCAGCGCCTCGTTCAGCGCGCCGGTCATCGCCGAAGCGGTCAGCACGGCATCCTGCGGCGCGATCTCGCCGGCGGAAATCCCGTCTTCGATGATGCCGGCAAAGATGTCGCGATAGGGCAGGCGGTAACGCAGCCGGTCGGCCTCGACCAGCGGATCGACCGGCTCGGCCAGCAGGGCCCAGGCCAGCCGGCGGCCCTTCAGCGCGCGGCGGGCGAAGACCTCGACCACCCGGGCCAGCCGCTCGCGCGCCGGACCGGGCTGCCGCGCGGCCTCGGCGCAGACATCGATCTCGCGCTGCGAGCCGCGGCGGAACACCTCGTCGAACAATTCGGCCTTGGAGGGGAAATAGCGGTAGAGGGCGCCGGTCGACAGCCCGGCCTCGGCGGCGATGGCCGGAATCCCGGTGCCGCCATAGCCATGGCGCGCCACCAGCGCCAGCGCCGCATCGACGATGCGCTCGCGGGTCTCGGTCAGCCGTGCCACCACGGCTTCGGTGCGGCGATAGGCCATGCGTTTCTCCCTGCCAAGAAGTGAAACATGGTTCACTTCTTTCGGCAAGCAGGAAGATCGTGGTGTCTTGAAGCCGCCGGGGGGCGCCTATATGGAGGCTGCGGCAGCCTTGCCGCCGGCCGGCAGCCGGCCCCGGTCCGCCGGTCCGCAGCGGGCACCAGCGGTCCGCAGCGGTCACGAACGGTCACCAGCGGTCAGAAACGGTCACGAACGGTCGCCAGCGGGATCAGGCGGTTGGCCGGTTCTCCGGGGATGCCGGTGCTATCACTGCTGTCACTGATATTATCCGCCCCGCCGGCGGGTTTTCCGCATCCGGAGGTTTCCCGGCCCCGCGGCCGGATTCTACACTGCCGCCATGAACCTGCTGTTTCTCTATGGCAAGCCGGCCACCGGCAAGCTGACCGTAGCCCGCGAGCTGGCCGCGCTCACCGGCTACAGGCTGTTCCACAACCACCTGACGGTCGACCTGCTGCTGCCGGTCTTCGAGTTCGGCAGCCGGCCCTTCGTCGATCTGCGCGAAAGGATCTGGCTGATGGTGTTCGAGGCCGCGGCGAAGCAGCGCGAGCATGGCCTGATCTTCACCTTCGCGCCCGAGACCACGGTGCAGCCGGATTTCGTCAGCCGCACCGTCGACATGGTGGCCACCGCCGGCAGCCGGGTGCGCTTCGTCGAGCTGGTCTGCGCCATGGACGAGGTCTACCGCCGCATCGACAACCAGTCGCGCCGCCAGCATGGCAAGCTGACCTCGCACGAGGTCTACGAGAAGCTGGAATCCCAAGGCGTCTTCGCCACGTCCCATATGCCGAAGCCCGAGGTGCGGATCGATACCGGCCGGCTGCAGCCCGCCGCGGCGGCGGCGCAGATCATGAAAGAGCTGGGCATACCCCGCGCCAGGCCGGCGGGCTGAGCGCCAGCTATTCGGCCGCCTGTTTCAGCCCTTCCGCCTTGCCGAAGCCGCCGCCCGACGGCGTCGAGATCACGAAGACATCGCCCGGCTGCATCGGCACCGAACAGCGGCCTTCGAGGACCTGCCTCTCGCCGCTGGTCCGCTCCACCCATTGCCGGCCGGTCTCGCCGGTCGCGCCGCCTTCGAGGCCGAAGGGCGGCACGGTGCGGTGCGAAGAGAGCAGGGTGGCCGTCATCTCGGTCAGGAAGCGCATGCGGCGGATGGTGCCGTCGCCGCCCCGGTGCCGGCCCCTGCCGCCCGAGCCGCGGCGGATGCGGAAGCTTTCCAGCAGGACGGGAAAGCGGAATTCCAGCACTTCGGGATCGGTCAGCCGGGCATTGGTCATGTGGGTATGCACGGCGTCGCAGCCGTCGAAATCCGGGCCGGCACCGCTGCCGCCGCAGATCGTTTCGTAATACTGGTATTCGTCGTTGCCGAAGGTGAAGTTGTTCATGGTGCCCTGGGCGGCGGCCATCACGCCGAGGGCGCCGAACACGGCGTCCGTAATACATTGGCTGGTCTCGACATTGCCGGCCACCGTGGCGGCCGGGAATTGCGGATCGAGCATCGAGCCGGCCGGGATCACGATTTCAAGTGGTTTTAAGCAGCCGCCATTCAGAGGGATGTCGCTGTCGACCAGGCAGCGGAAGGCATACAGAACGGCCGCGACGCAGACCGCCTTGGGTGCGTTGTAGTTGGTCGGATGCTGGCCGGATGTGCCGGTGAAGTCGATCTTCGCCGTGCGCGCTTCGTGGTTGACGGTCACGCCGACATGGATTTCGTAGCCGTCATCCATCGGATAGACGAATTTTCCGTTCTTCAGGCGCGAGATGACGCGGCGGACGGATTCCTCGGCATTGTCCTGTACGTGGTTCATGTAGGCGCGCACGACATCGAGGCCGAACTGGTCGACCATCTTGCGCAGCTCCTGCGCACCCTTTTCGCAGGAGGCGATCTGCGCCTTCAGGTCGGCGATGTTCTGTGCCGGATTGCGCGACGGGTATTTGCCGGATTTGAGGATGGCGACCGCCTCTTCCTCGAGGAATGTTCCGCCATCGACCAGCAGCACGTTGTCGAGCAGCACGCCTTCGTCTTCCACCGTGCGGGAATCGGGTGGCATCGAGCCGGGAGTCGTCCCGCCGATATCGGCATGATGGCCGCGGCTGCCCAGATAGAACAGAACCTCCTTGCCGGCCCGGTCGAAGACCGGGGTGATCACGGTGACATCGGGAAGATGCGTGCCGCCCGCGTAAGGTGCGTTCAGCATGTAGACATCGCCCGGCTTCATCTGTCCGGCGCGCTTGCGCATCACCGTCTTGATGCTTTCGGACATCGAGCCCAGATGCACCGGCATATGCGGCGCATTGGCGATCAGTTCGCCGTCGAGGTCAAAAATGGCGCAGGAGAAATCCAGCCGCTCCTTGATGTTGACCGAATAGGCGGTCTTCTCCAGCACGCTGCCCATCTGCTCGGCGATCGACATGAACAGGTTGTTGAAGATCTCCAGCATCACCGGGTCGACCTCGGTGCCGATGGCCTTGCGCTGGGGCAGGGCTTCGATCCGCTTCAGCACCAGGTCGCGGCGCTCGGTCAGGCGGGCCTGCCAGCCCGGCTCCACAACGATCGTGCTGGTCGGCTCGGTGACGATCACCGGGCCTTTCAGGACCTCGCCCGGCCGCAGGGCCGCGCGGTCGTAGACCGGGGTGTCGCGCCAGGCGCCGGCCATATAGGCCTGGCGCTGCGCGAGGCTCGGGATCTGCGCCTGTGCGCGTGGCGTGCCGGCGGCCTCGACATGGTCCGGCGCGCGCTCGCCGGCGCCGACCACCTCGACCGCCACCGAGCCGGCGATCAGCGCCTTTTCGGGGCTGATGAAGCCGAAGCGCTGGCGATGCGCCGTCTCGAAGGCGGCCCGGATCGCGGCAAGATCGCCGAACTCGACCTCCAGTGCGGAATCCGAACCGCCATAGCGGACATGCAGCTTGCGCAGCACGGTGATGCGGCTGTCCGGCACGCCCTGGGCCAGCATCTCGGCCTTCGCCTCGGCGGCAATCGCCTCGATCTCGGCGCCGAGCTGCGGCAGCGCGGCGGCATCGAGCGCGACCTCGACCGATTTCTCGCGCAGCACGCGCTGGTCGGCGAGACCCATGCCGTAGGCTGACAGCACGCCGGCCAGCGGATGCAGCAGCACTTCGGTCATGCCCAGCGCGTCGGCCACCAGGCAGGCATGCTGGCCGCCGGCGCCGCCGAAGCTGGACAGCACATACTTGGTGACATCGTAGCCGCGGGCGACCGAGATCTTCTTGATCGCGTTGGCCATGTTTTCGACGGCGATGGCGAGATAGCCTTCCGCCATTTCCTCGACCGAGCGGGTATCGCCGGTCTCGGCCCTGATGCGCGCCTGCAGGTCGGCGAATTTCTCGCGCACGATGCCGGCATCCAGCGGCTGGTCGCCATCGGGGCCGAAGACGGCCGGGAAGAAATCGGGCTGCAGCTTGCCCAGCAGCACGTTGCAGTCGGTCACCGCCAGCGGCCCGCCGCGGCGGTAGCAGGCGGGGCCCGGATTGGCGCCGGCCGAGTCCGGTCCGACGCGGTAGCGGGCGCCGTCGAAATGCAGGATCGAGCCGCCACCGGCCGCCACGGTGTTGATCATCATCATCGGTGCGCGCATGCGCACGCCGGCCACCATGGTCTCGAAGGCGCGTTCGTATTCGCCGGCATAATGGCTGACATCGGTGGAGGTGCCGCCCATGTCGAAGCCGATCACCTTCCCGAAGCCGGCCCGGGTCGATGTCTCGACCAGGCCGACGACGCCGCCGGCCGGGCCCGAGAGGATGCTGTCCTTGCCCTGGAAGAAATTGGCATCGGCAAGGCCGCCATTCGACTGCATGAACATCAGCCGCAGGCCGGCCTCGGCGGCATTCAGCTCACCGGCCACCTGGTCGACATAGCGGCGCAGGATCGGCGACACGTAAGCATCGACCACGGTGGTGTCGCCGCGGCTGACGAACTTGATCAGCGGCGAGACCTGGTGGCTGGCCGAGACCTGGGTGAAGCCGAGCTTGCGGGCCAGCTCCGCGACCTTCGCCTCGTGCTCCGTGTAGCGGTAGCCATGCATGAACAGGATGGCGCAGCTGCGGATGCCGTCGGCATGGGCCGCCTTCAGTGCCGCCTCGGCGGCGGCGAGGTCCAGCGGCGTCTCGATGCTGCCATCGACGCGCACGCGCTCGGGGATTTCCACCACGCGCTCGTACAGCATCTCGGGCAGCACGATATGCAGGGCGAAGAGATTGGGCCGGGTTTGGTAGCCGATGCGCAGCTGGTCGGCGAAGCCTTCGGAGACCAGCAGCAGCACGCGGTCGCCCTTGCGCTCCAGCAGCGCATTGGTGGCCACGGTGGTGCCCATTTTCACGGCGCTGACGGCGCCTTTCGGCAGAGCCTCGCCGGACTTCAGGCCCAGCAGGTCGCGGATGCCCTGCACGGCGGCATCCTTGTAGCGCTCCGGGTTTTCCGACAGCAGCTTGTGGGTCACCACGCCGCCATCCGGCCGGCGGCCGACGATGTCGGTAAACGTGCCGCCGCGGTCGATCCAGAATTCCCACTGGCCGGCGGTTTGGGGGCCGGCGGCGGGATTGGCGGTCTGGGTCATGGCAGGCTCCGGGGCGCGGTGGCAGTGGAGGCAGACGGTTACAAAACGTTGACAAATTGTCAACGTCCGGCAGATGCCTACAGCGAGGCGGCGGAACGGGCCGCCTGGTCGTAGATACCCGACAGGGCCCGCATCAGCTCGGCCACCCGCGACAGGTCGCCCTGTGCCTGTCCGGCCCGGGGCTGGCCGATCAGGGCAAAGGCCTGGCCCAGCAGCTGTTCGCGGATCTTGCGGTATTCCAGGCACAGGGCCTGTCCCTTCGGGGTGGTGCTGTAGAAGATTTCCTTGCCCTTGCGGGTGCCGGAGACAAGGCCGAGGCGGACCATCTTCTTCAGGCCGTAATTGACGGTATGGGAATCCTCGACATTCAGCACGAGGCAGAGATCGGCCAGCCGTTTCGGCCGTTCGCGGTGATTCACCCCGTGCAGCACCATCACATCCAGCGCCGCGAGGTCGCCCTGGCCGTCCATTGCGGCATTGGCGGCGCCCATGCAGCGCACGATCCAGCGGGCAAAGGCATTGCCGGTCATCATCAGGGCGAATTCGAACTCGCTGAGACCTTCCAGTTTTTCGCTGGCCAGATGCGCGGAGGAGACGATGGCGCGGCGCGGGCTGCCGGCAGCGGATTTGCGCCCGGTAGCGGCGGGCGTCCGGGCGGCGGAACTTTTCGCTCTGGCCATGCTGTTTCCCTGTTCGCGGTGCCTCGAAAGCGGGCAGGGCGCGGCATCCGTTGCTGCCCCGCATACCCCCCTTGCAGCCAGCGCATGGCCCGGTGGGTAAACAACCGTAGCCCGCCAGCAGCCCGGTTTGCTAGGGTCCCGGCCCATGAAGCCTCAACATCTCGCCCTGATGCTGCTGATCTGCACGATCTGGGGCTTTAACTTTGTCGCATCGAAGATCGCGGTCACGCAGTTTCCGCCCGTCTTCTTCACCGGGCTGCGCTTTCTTGGCGTCGGCCTGCTGATGCTGCCCTGGCTGAAATGGCAGCCGGGCCAGATGCGGCTGGTCATCCCCGCGGCGCTGCTGATGGGCACGCTGCATTTCACCCTGATGTTCAACGGCATCGCCCTGGCCGACGATGTCGCCGTGGTGGCGGTGGTGATCCAGCTCGGCGTGCCGATCTCCACCCTGATGGCCTGGGGCATGCTGGGCGAGCGGGTGCGCTGGAAGCGCGGACTTGGCATAGCCCTTGCTTTCCTCGGCACCATGGTAATCAGCTTCGACCCGAAGGTGATGGGCTATCACACCGCGATCCTGTTCTGCATCGGCAGCGTCCTCGCCATGTCGTTCGGCCAGATACTGGTGCGGCGCATCCGTGATGTCGGCACCTTCGAGATGCAGGCCTGGGTCGGCCTGGTCAGCGCACCCAGCCTGCTGATGATCTCGTTCCTGGCCGAAAGCGGGCAGACCGCCAGCATGCTGTCCGCCGAGTGGGAACACTGGGCCATGATCGTCTATGCCGTGCTCGGCGTGTCGCTGGTCGGCCATGGCGGCGCCTATTTCCTGCTGCGCCGCTATCCGGTCAGCATCGTCAATCCCGGTTTCACGCTGGCGCCGATCCTCGGCATCCTGTCGGGGATCGTGTTCCTCGACGAGCGCCTCAGCGAGCGCGTGGTGATCGGCTCGGCGATGACGCTGATCGGCGTGCTGATCGTGACGCTGCGCGAGGCCAAGGTCGCCGAGGCCCGTGGTGCCCGCCCGGGCGAAGCCGCGCTGGCGCCTGCATCGGAGAAGGCGGCCGGGGAATGATCAGGCTGGTCGATCGGCCATCGCCGAATTTCGACGATCGCAACTGCCGCCGGCCGGTCGATACGGTGGTGCTGCATTATACCGGCATGCCGACCGCGCAGGCGGCGCTGCAGCGGCTGTGCGACCCCGAGGCCAAAGTCAGCGCGCATTACTGCATCGACGAGGACGGCACGACCTATCGCCTGGTCGACGAGGGCAAGCGCGCCTGGCATGCCGGCATCTCCTTCTGGCGCGGCGTGCGTGACGTCAATGCCCGCTCGATCGGCATCGAGCTGGTCAACCCGGGCCATGAATTCGGTTATCGCGAGTTTCCCAAGCCGCAGGTTGATGCCCTGCTGGCGCTGCTGGGCGATATCGCGCAGCGCTATGAAATTCTGCCCGGCAACTATGTCGGCCATTCCGATATCGCGCCGCAGCGCAAGGAAGATCCGGGCGAGCTGTTCCCCTGGCACCGGCTGGCGGCGGCGGGCTTCGGCCGCTGGTGGGCCGACAGTTTCCGCGTCTCGCCTCATGCACCGGTGCTGGCGGCGGGCGAGCGCAACGGCGCCGTGCTGGAACTGCAGCTGGCGCTCGACCGCATCGGGTACGGCATCGAGGGCAGCGGCCTGTATGACCCGCTGACCGAGGCGGTGGTGCGCGCATTCCAGCGGCACTGGCGCCCGGCCCAGGTCGATGGCATCAGCGATGCCGAGACCACCAGCCTCATCCACCATATTGCCGAACAGGTGACGGTGCGCCGGGTCGGCGCCGGCCGGCCAGCCGACGCCTGACGCCGGCTTCGTTCCGGCGGCGGCGATTTCCCGGCTTGACGGCGACCGGCCGGGGCCGTACCTGTGCCCGGTGCCAGACGGCTGGACGGCCGCGGTGTTGCAAGACATCGAGGAAAGTCCGGGCTCCACGGAAACACGGTGCCGGGTAACGCCCGGCGGGGGCGACCCCAGGGACAGTGCCACAGAGAGCAGACCGCCATATCGCGCAAGCCATATGGCAAGGGTGAAAGGGTGCGGTAAGAGCGCACCGCGCGACCGGCAACGGAAGCGGCACGGCAAACCCCACCGGGAGCAAGACCAAATAGGGATGGCGGCAGGCGTGAGCCTGCGGAGCGGTTTCCGGCTTGCCATCCGGGTCGGTCGCGCGAGGTGTCCGGCAACGGGCATCCCAGAGGAATGGCCGTCCAGCCCATGCGAGTGGGTGGACAGAACCCGGCTTACAGGCCGTCTGGCACGCTTTTCCGCGGATGCTTTGCAATTGACTCGCAGCACGGCTGCTGGCAGTGTCCGCGCCGATGGTGCCCGCAAGGGCCTAACAGGGAACGCGGTGAGGACGATCCGTCCGAAGCCGCGGCTGCCCCCGCAACTGTAAGCGGCGAGTCTTCCGTCACATCAGCCACTGGCGCATCGGCGCCGGGAAGGCGGCGGCAGGCACCGACCCGCGAGCCAGGAGACCTGCCATCAGTCGTGGTCACACGCGAACGCGTCGGGCGGGGTGTCTCGATGGGTGTTTTCTCCGCATGCCGGGTCTGTGCATGCCGGAGAGGGCCTTGTTCGCGGTGACGTGCCACACGTTGCCCGAGGTCCGACCCATGACCGTACCCGTTCCCTCTCCCCGTTAGCGGTGCTGCGGCCCAGGCGTTGTCCGCCCGGTCCGTATCTGACTCCGGTTGCCACGCAATGGCCCGTATCGACATGGGCTTGCATGGCTGCATATATGTAATGTTATAACATTACATATATCAATATCCCGGTAATCCAAAGAATCCTGACCTGGGGGTAAGACATGCAGTCCATCCGTTTGCCCGCCCTTCTGGGCGGCGCGGCTTTCCTGTCCATCCTGTCGGCTGCTGCTGCGCAAGACCGGCCGGCGCAGCTGCCGGCCATCACGGTCTCTGCGGACAAGGCGCCCGAAGAGGCGAATGCGCCGCAGGAAAACAGCCTGAACCTGAATGTCCCGGCCAGCACCGGCAGCCGGCTCGGCCTGACGCCGATGGAAACCCCGGCCAGCGTCGAGATCATCCCCGGCGCCACCATCCGCGAACGCGGCGCCACCTCGGTGAACGATGCGGCCGCCCGCGCCGTGGGGTTCAGCACCTCCGCATCGCCCGGCAATGGCGGCACCGCCCTGTCGGCACGCGGCTTCAGCGGTCACAGCTCGGTGGTGCAGCTCTATGACGGCACCCAGTTTGCCGTCGGTGCCGGCACCGTCACCTTTCCCTTCGACACCTGGACGCTGGACCGCATCGAGGTGCTGCATGGTCCCGCCTCGGTGATGTACGGCGCGGGCGCGGTCGGCGGTGCCGTCAACGTGATCCCGAAGGCGCCGAACCGCACCCGCTACGAGCACGAGGCGGCCCTGTCCTTCGGGTCCGACATGACCTGGCATGCGGCGGCCGGCAGCGGCGGGCCGCTCACCGACAGGCTGTCCTACCGGGCCGATGTGTCGAGGCGCCAGTCGGATGGCTGGATCGACCGCGGCGATTCCGAAAGCCTCGCCCTGTCGCTGGCCCTGCGGGCCGATATTTCCGACAGTTTTGCCGTCACCCTGCGCAACGATTACGGCAACCAGGAGCCGATGCGCTATTTCGGCACACCGCTGGTCAATGGCGCGCTGGATGAATCGCTGCGGAAGAAGAGCTACAACGCGCTCGACAGCGTGATCACCTATCGCGACAACTGGACCCAGCTGAAGATGGAATGGGAGGCCACCGATGCCCTGACGCTGACCAATACCAGCTACCTGCTGGTCAGCGACCGGCACTGGCGCAACATCGAGGATTACACGCATAACTCCGGCAGTGGCCTGATCAACCGTGCCGATTACCTGGAAATCCTGCATGCGCAGGAGCAGTACGGCAACCGTGCCGATGCCAGCCTGGAGAACAGCCTGTTCGGCTTGCGCAACCAGACCACGGTCGGCCTGGATGTCAGCCGGATCGATTTCCGCCACACCAACAACTCGCCCTATGGCGGCTCGTCGTCGGTCGATCCCTACAGTTTCGATCCGGGGCTGTTCAGCAGTCCGGACATCACCAAGCCAAAATACGACACCGACACCACGCAATATGCGCTGTTCGCCGAAGACCGGCTCAGCCTGACCGACCGCTGGTCGGTGGTCGGCGGCCTGCGCTACGACAATGTGCACATGACCCGCGAGGATCTGATCACGGCGTCGAACGGGTTCAGCAAGACCTTTGCCAATGTCACCTGGCGGCTGGGCACGGTGTACGATCTCACCGATACCACGGCCATCTACGGGCAGTATGCCACCGCCGTCGACCCGGTCGGCGGTATCGTTACGCTGTCTGCCGCCAGCAGCGCCTTCACGCTGGCCACGGCCGAACAGGCCGAGATCGGCGTCAAGCAGTCGATCCTGAACGGCCGCGGCGAATGGACGCTGGCCGGCTACCACATCGTCAAGCACGACCTGCTGTCGCGCGATACGGCCAATCCCAACGTTACCCAGCAGATCGGCCAGCAATCCTCGCGGGGCGTCGAGCTGGCCTTCGCGTTCGACCTGCTGGAGAATCTGCGGCTGGAGGCCAATGCCAGCCTGCTGGATGCCCGCTTCGACGACTTCAGGGAAAGCTCGGGGGGCGTCGCCGTCTCCCGCGCCGGCAACACGCCGTCCAACGTGCCGGAGCGGCTGGCCAATCTGTGGCTGACCTGGGGGTTCGCACCGGACTGGAAGGCAATGGGCGGCGTGCAGTATGTGGGCGAGACCTACAGCAACAATGCCAACACGCTGAAGCGGCCGGACTATGCCGTCGTCGATCTCGGTATCGCCTGGTCGCCGGAGGAAAACACCAGCGTGGCCCTGAAGGTGTTCAACATCTTCGACGAGGTCTATGCCACCAATGCCTATGGCGGCGACCAGTGGCTGCTCGGCCGGCCACGCACCGCCATGGTCTCGACCAGCATCCGCTTCTGATGGTCCGGGTCTCGCACCGGGCGGGCCGGCTGTTCCAGCGGTGGCTGTATCTCAGCCACCGCTGGCTCGGCATCGGCAGCTGCATCCTCTTCGCCGCGTGGTTCGTCTCCGGCGTGGTGATGATGTATGTGCAGTTTCCGGCCCTGTCGGATGACGAGCGGCGGCAATGGCTGCCGCCGCTCGATCCCGGCCTGGTCCGGATCGATCCGGCCGCCGCGCTGTCGGCGGCCGGGCAGGGGCGGTTTCCCCGCACCCTGCGGCTGGAGATGCTGGGTGTGGAGCCGGTCTGGCGCCTGACCGGCTGGGATGGCCGCAGGCAGGCGGTGTCGGCCGCCGACGGCCGCCGCATCGACACTGTGCCTGCCGCGCAGGCGCTGGCGGCGATCCGCATGATGGCTCCTGACGCAACGCCGGCCGGCGCGGTGACGCGCGACCAGTGGACGGTGACGGCGCGTTATGACTCCCTGCGGCCCTTCCATCTGGTGGCGCTCCACGACGCGGCCGGCACCGAACTCTATGTTTCGGCCGCCACCGGCGAGATCGCACTCGACACGACGCGCAGCGAAAGGCTGTGGAACTGGCTCGGCGCCATTCCGCACTGGATTTATTTCACGCCTCTGCGGGCGGATGCGCCTCTGTGGCGGGATGTTGTGCTGTGGCTGTCGGGCCCCGGTATTGTCGTCGCCGTCAGCGGGCTCTGGATCGGCATCCAGCGGCTGCGGCTGCGCCGTCGCTACAGCCGCGGGCGCATCACGCCTTATCGCGGCTGGATGCAGTGGCATCACCTTTCGGGGCTGATCGGCAGCCTGTTCCTGGTGGCGTGGATATTCAGCGGCTGGCTGTCGATGAATCCCAATCACTGGTTCGGCGGGGGCGGCACACCCGATGCCGCCCTGCAGCGTTACGCCGGCCATGCGGCGCCGGATTTCCCGCTGCCGGCCGTCTGGCCGGCAGCAGATCTGGTCGACCTGCACCTGACCTGGCTCGGCGGCCACCCGCTGCTGGCCGGTCACGACGCAGCCGGCCGCCGCCATGTCGCCGGTGGCGCCGCCGCAGCCGGGATCTTCGCGGCGGCGCGGGCACTGATGCCGGAGGCCGGCCTCCGGCGGCAGGACCTGCTGACCGAGGAAGATGCCTACTGGTACTCGCATCATCACCGGCGCCGGCTGCCGGTGCTGCGCGCGGTCTTCGATGATCCCGAGGCGACCTGGTTCCACCTCGATCCCGAAACCGGAGAAATCCTCGGTCGCAGCGATGCCAGCCGGCGCGCCTATCGCTGGCTGTTCAATGCGCTGCACAGCTTCGACTTCGCGGTCCTGCTGCGCGGGCGGCCGGCCTGGGACATCCTGCTGTGGACGATGTCGGGAGCGGGGCTGGTGATCTCGGTCAGCGGCATCGTGATCGGCTGGCGCCGGCTGCGGCGCCGGCCCGGGCGGCGCTGAAGTTCAGCGGTTCACCCGCAGGATGAAGGCATCGGGGATGATGTCGGGGCATTCGATGAAATGCGGCTCGAACAGCATCGAGAAGCCCTGCTTGGCACGGGTGTCGAGGCACCATCTCTTGCCCTGCGTATCGCGCAGCGACAGCCCGCCGCCGCGGATGTCCCAGAGCTGCGGCAGTTCGTCGAGCATCTGGTTGTTCAGCGCGCAGCCGGAAACGACCAGCAGCCGGCTGCGCGGCTCCATCGCCATGCAGTAGGCGGGATTGGCGGCAAAGAAGATCTGGAAGCCGCGCTCCACCAGCGGCCGGCTGATGAAAAATCCCTGGGTCTGGTTGTCGAGGCTGAACTCGCAGGGCTGCAGCAATACGGCCGCCAGCACCCGCTTCGGGTCGTTGCGCACCAGCTGCGTGGTCAGGCACTGGTTGTTGGCGGTGGACGCGACCACGGAAAACCGCTTCAGAACCGGCACATCGCGCGGCAGGAACTCGTTCATGCTGGCGGCCTGCGCGCCGGGCATGGCTGCCGGCAGCAGCAGGACCAGGGACAGCAGGGCCCGCAGCAGCAGCGCCGCAGCCGGCGCGGATGGCAGGCCGGAACGGCAGGCGGGGGCGGTCTGGTTCCGGGGCAGGGTCATGGCTACCGGTTTAGAGCCGGGTCGGGGCCGGCACAAGCTGGCAGATATGGAATATAAAGAGAACATTTTGGGAATTTATTAGGACATTGCTGGCCGCAAGTATCGGAGAACATTAAGGCGAATCGCCATGAAGGAAGGGTTAAAATCCATTGACGCCCATATAGCACCATGTTATCCCATCTCATCCCAGGCCGAGACTGCCCGACGGGGGTAGCCCTGGGAGCGTATGGACAGGGGCGGCTGGGGTGGAATTCTTCCTCTCAACCTTTCGGAACAAGATCGACGCCAAGGGCCGGGTTTCCGTCCCGGCGCCGTACCGTGCCCTGCTGGCCCGCAAAAGCGCCGAGGGCGGCCTGATCCTCGGCCCCGACATCACCGCACCGGCCCTGGTGGCCGGCGGCCGCGACTATCTCGACGGCCTCAACCGCCGGATCGACGAGCTGCCCGACCTGCATCCGGAACGCGAGATGCTGATCGACGGCCTGCTGCCCTTTCTCAGCGAACTCAGTCTCGACCAGGAAGGCCGGGTGCAGCTTGGCGCCCCGTTCCTCGGCCATGCCGGGCTGGCTTCGCCGGGCGAGGCGGTCTTTGTCGGCCGCCGCCACTCCTTCCAGATCTGGGAACCGAAGGCCTGGGAGGCCCGTGCCGCCGAGGCGCGGGCGAAGGCCGCCGCCTGGCTGCGCGGCGGGAGCGGATCGTGAGCGCGGCGGATCGCAACCGCGCTGCCGCCGGCCATGAAAATGCCGCGAAGGCGGCGCATCTCTCAGTCATGTGTGCGGAAGTGGTGTCGGCGCTCGATCCCCGTGCCGGCGAGGTGTATGTCGACGGCACCTTCGGTGCCGGCGGCTATTCGGCTGCCCTGCTGGCGGCGGCCGATTGCCGGGTCATCGGCATCGACCGCGACCCTTCCGTGCAGGTCCATGCCGACCGACTGTCGGCTGCCCATCCCGACCGTTTCCGCCTGCTGCAGGGCCGTTTCGGCGACATGGCCGGCCTGCTGGCCGGCATCGGCATCGAAGCCGTGGACGGCGTCGCCCTCGATATCGGCGTTTCCTCCATGCAGCTCGACCAGGCCGCGCGCGGCTTCTCGTTCCAGCAGGACGGTCCGCTCGACATGCGCATGGGCGATACCGGCGAGACGGCTGCCGACCTGGTGAACACCCGCGACGAGGCGGAGCTGGCCGACATCATCTATCTCTATGGCGAGGAGCGCCGCTCGCGCGCCGTCGCCCGCGCCATCGTTGCCGCCCGCACCGAGGCGCCGATCGTGCGCACCCGCCAGCTGGCCGAGATCGTCGCCCGCGTGGTGCGCAGCCAGCCCGGCATCCATCCGGCAACCCGCACCTTCCAGGCCCTGCGCATCGCGGTGAACGACGAACTGGGCGAACTGCGCCGCGGCCTGGCCGGTGCCGAGGCCCTGCTGCGCCCCGAGGGGCGGCTGGCCATCGTCACCTTCCATTCGCTGGAAGACCGTGTGGCCAAGCGCTTCCTCGACCGCCGTACCGGCAAGATGGCCGGCGGTTCGCGCCATCTGCCGGTGGCCGATGTCGCGCCGCGCGCACCGTCCTTCCGGCTGCTGCACAAGGGCGCCCTGGCTGCCGGCGAGGCGGAGGTGGCTGCCAATCCGCGGGCCCGGTCGGCCAAGCTGCGGGCGGCAATCCGCACGGCCGCGCCGGCCTGGCCGGCCGACGATCTGCAGGAGGCTGCATGAGCCGCGGCCTGTCCCTTTTCGCCCTGCTGCTGCTGGCCGTGGTGTCCTTCGGCCTCTACCAGCTGTCCTACGAGGTGCAGCGGCTGGAGGACGAACTGTCCGAACTGAACCGCGCCCTGCTGCAGGAACGCGAGACCATCGGCGTGCTGCAGGCCGAGTGGAGCTACCTGACCCGCCCGGATTACCTGCAGGCAAAGGCGCAGCGCCTGCTGGAGATGCGCCCCGCCACCGCGAAGGACATCGTCACCGTGGACAGCCTGCCCTGGCGGCAGGATCGCGGCACCCCGGACAGGCCGGCGGCGCCCGGGCAGGCCCTGCCGCCGATGGCCTCCATGCCAGCGCCGACAGCTCCGGCCGCCGCTGCCGCCGTGGCGGGCGTGCCGCTGCCGCAGGATCGCCCGGACGTGGCGCCGCTGCGCGTCGCCGCCCGGCCTGCCGATACGGCGTCGCCCAATCTGGAAGCCGAGGTCTCCGCCGTGCTGGGGGCCATGCAGCGGTCGCTGGCGCCGTCCGGCAAATCCGGCGGGAGGACGCCGTGATGGCCCCGTTCCGCCGCCAGCCGAAGCCGAAGATGCCCTGCACCCCGTCCGATCTTCCGGGGCGGCCGGGGCTTGTGCGCCTCGAAGGGGCCGCCAAGCAGGCGCTGGATCTCAGCCGCGGCCGCCTGGTGATCGGCATCGGCCTGTTTTCGCTGGCCTTCACGCTGCTGGCCGGCCGGCTGGTCGAGCTGACGGTGCTGCATGGCGAAGCCGAGACGGTGGCGGTGCGCAGCGTCAACCCGGACCTTGCCGCCCGCACCGCGCTGATGGATCGCCAGCCGATCGTCGACCGCAGCGGCAACATCCTTGCCACCAACCTGAAGATTGCTTCGCTCTATGCCGATCCGCGCAAGGTGCTGAGCCCGGCTGAGGCAGCGGTCCGTCTTGCCCAGGTGCTGCCCGACCTGTCGGCCGGCGAACTGCAGGCCCGGCTTGCCTCGGGCCGCAGCTTTGTCTGGCTGAAACGCGGCCTGACCCCGCGCGAGCAGTATCAGGTGAACCGGCTTGGCATTCCCGGGCTGTATTTCCACGACGAGCAGCGCCGCGTCTATCCGCAGGGCCCGCTGGCCGTGCATGTGCTGGGCTATACCGATATCGACGGCAAGGGTATTTCCGGCATCGAGCAGCATTTCGACGAACAGCTGCGCGATCCCGCGCGCACCGGCGATCCGCTGGAACTGAGCATCGACATCCGCGTCCAGCATGTGATGCGCGACGAGGTTGCCCGCGCGATCGACAACTTCCAGGCGATCGGCGGCGGCGGCATCGTCATGGATGTCTATACCGGCGAGGTTCTCGCGATGGTCAGCCTGCCGGATTTCGATCCGGCCGATCCCGGCAACGCCAGCAAGGATGCGCGCTTCAACCGCATCACGCTGGGCGTCTACGAGATGGGCTCGACCATGAAGACGCTGAACACCGCGATGGCGCTGGATTACGGCACCGTCAAACTGTCCGGCGGTTATGACGCCACCCATCCGATCCAGGTCGGCCGCTTCACCATCCACGACGATCATCCGAAGCGCCGCTGGCTCAGCGTGCCGGAAATCTACATGTATTCGTCGAATATCGGTTCGGCGAAAATGGCCGTCGATGTCGGTGCCGACCGCCAGCGCGACTTCATGGCGCGGCTGGGCATGCTGTCGCGGCCGGCCATCGAGCTGCCGGAGGTCGGTGCGCCGCTGGTGCCGCGCAACTGGAAGACCACCGAGACGATGACGATCTCCTTCGGTCACGGCCTGTCGGTGACGCCGCTGCAGCTCGCCACCGCGACGGCGGCCATCGTCAATGGCGGCGTGCTGCATCCGCCGACCCTGATCAAGCGGCCGCCGGGCCTGCCGGCGCCAGGCCGCCAGGTGATCCGGCGCGACGTCAGCGACACCATGCGCAAGCTGATGCTGCTGGTGGTCGAGGACGGCACCGGCAAGAAGGCCGGCGTCGACGGTTATCTGGTCGGCGGCAAGACGGGCACTTCGGAAAAGGTCGGCGCCCATGGCGGCTATAACCGCAAGGCGCTGTTCAACACCTTCATCGCCGGCTTTCCGATGAACAACCCGCGCTACATCGTGCAGGTGATGCTGGACGAGCCGAAGGGTAACAAGAGCACCTATGGCTTCGCCAGTGCCGGCTGGACCTCGGCGCCGGCCGCCGGCCGCATCATCAGCCGGATCGCACCGCTGCTGGGCGTGGCTCCGGTCGACGAGAACTCGCCTGCCATCAAGCAGGCGATGTATGTCCCGATTCCCGGCCAGCCCGGCCCGGGCCAGACGCAGGAGAAGAAACTTGCGTCTCAGTGATCTCTGCCGCGACCTGCCGCTCGCCCCGCATCTGGCCCGCCTGGATGTCGCCGGCCTGACCGCCGACAGCCGCGCCGTGCGGCCGGGCTTTGTCTTTGCGGCCCTGCGCGGCAGCCATGCCGATGGCCACCGCTTCATCCCGGACGCCCGCGCCAAGGGCGCCGTCGCCGTGCTCAGCGACCATGCCGATCCGGTGCTGGCGCAGCAGATACCCTTTGTCACCGACACCAATCCGCGGCGCCGCCTGGCGCTGATGGCGGCGGCTTTCTTCGGCGCCCAGCCCGCGACCATCGCCGCCGTTACCGGCACCAACGGCAAAACCTCGGTGGCGCATTTCACGGCGCAGCTCTGGGCCGGCCTCGGCCTGCGCAGCGCCAGTCTCGGCACGCTCGGCCTGCATGGCGACGGCATCGACGAGCCGGTCGCGCATACCACGCCGGATCCGGTGCGCCTGCATGAACTGCTGGCGCGGGCCAGGCAGGCCGGCGTCGAGCATCTGGCGCTGGAGGCTTCGAGCCACGGCCTCGACCAGTATCGCCTGGACGGCATCGTGCCGAAGGCGGCCGCCTTCACCAACCTGACCCGCGACCATATGGACTACCACCCGACGGTGGAGGCCTATCTGGCGGCCAAGCTGCGGCTGTTCGAAGTGCTGTTGCCGCCGGGGGCCGCCGCGGTGATCAACATGGACAGCGCCGTCGGCGCCCAGGTCGAGGCGGTCTGCGCCAGGCGTGGCCACCGGCTGATCCGTTACGGCCAGCTCGGCACCGAGCTGCGGCTGCTGTCGGCGGTGCCGCATGCTGCCGGCCTCGATATCGAAGTCGAGGCTTTCGGCGTGCGCCGGACGGCACAGCTGCCGCTGATCGGCGGCTTCCAGGCCGGCAATGTGCTGGCGGCGCTCGGTCTTGTGGCCGGCTGTGGCGACCATGTCGCCGCGGCCTGGGATCTGCTGCCCGGCCTGGCCGGCGCGCCGGGCCGTATGCAGGCGGCCGCCATGCGGCGCAACGGCGCGGCGGTGTTCGTCGATTATGCCCATACCCCCGATGCGCTGGAGACCGCGCTGAAGGCGGCGCGGCCGCATGCCGCCGGCCGTCTTGTCACGGTGTTCGGCTGCGGGGGTGACCGCGACCGCGGCAAGCGTCCGCTGATGGGGGAGATTGCGGCCCGCCTGGCCGACCGCGTCATCGTCACCGACGACAATCCGCGCAGCGAGGATGCGGCGGTGATCCGCGCCGCGATCCTTGCCGCCTGCCCGGATGCCATCGAGATCGGCGACCGCGGAGTGGCGATCCATACGGCCGTGGCCGGATTGCAGCCGGGCGATCTGCTGCTGGTGGCCGGCAAGGGACATGAGCAGGGCCAGATCGTGGGGAGCGAAACGCATCCCTTCGACGATGTGCGGGTGGCGCGCGATGCCGTGGCAGCGGCGGATGCGGGTTCTGGTCCGGGCATCGCACCATATGGGGGTAAATATTAATGGAAGCTTTCGCGCTCTGGACCTCCGCCGAAGCCGCCAGCGCCACACAGGGCAGCACTGCCGGCTTCTGGACTGCCACCGGCGTTTCGATCGACAGCCGCAGCGTCGCTTTCGGCGACCTGTTTTTCGCGCTGCGCGGGCCGAATTTCGATGGTCATGTCTTCGTGGCCGATGCCCTGGCCAAGGGTGCCGCCGCCGCGGTGGTCGACCGCATTCCGGAAACCCTGCCGCCGGGCGCCAACATCCTGAAGGTGCGCGACACCTTCCAGGCCCTGAACGACCTGGCGGCTGCGGCGCGCCAGCGCTGCGGAGCCCGTGTGATCGGGGTAACCGGCAGTGTCGGCAAGACCTCGACCAAGGAAATGCTGCGTCACGTGCTCAGCCGGCAGGGTGCTACCCATGCCACGATGGGCAATCTCAACAACCAGTGGGGAATGCCGCTGACGCTGGCACGGATGCCGGTCGACAGCCGCTTCGCGCTGATCGAGATGGGCATGAACCATGCCGGCGAGATAGAGCCGCTGAGCCTGCTGGCACGACCGCATATTGCCATCGTCACCGCGGTCGAGGCGGTGCATCTGGAGAATTTCGGTTCGGTGGAGGAGATCGCCGATGCCAAGGCCGAAATCTTCGCCGGCCTGCAGGTCGACGGCGTCGCCGTCATCAACCGCGACAATCCGCATTTCGAGCGGGTTGCGGCCCGCGCCCGTGCCGCCGGCGCCGCCGACGTGATCGGCTTCGGCGAGCACCCCGAGGCACAGGCGCGACTGGTGAAATACGTGCCGCATTCGACCTGCTCCTGCGTCACCGCCGAGATTCTCGGCCATGAAATCACCTTCAAGATCGGTGCGCCCGGCCGGCACTGGGTGCTGAACGCCCTCGGCGTGCTGGCCACCGTGCAGATCGTCGGCGCCGACCTGGCCGAGGCCGGCATGGCGCTGGCCGGCGTCACCGCGCCGAAGGGCCGCGGCGAACGGCATACCATCGACTGGCGCGATGGCGGCAGCATCGAGCTGATCGACGACAGCTACAATGCCAGCCCGCCCAGCATGCGTGCCGCCTTTTCGGTGCTGGCGATGGCGAAGCCGGGCCCGCGCGGCCGCCGCATCGCCGTGCTGGGCGACATGCTGGAGCTCGGCCCCGAGGCCGAAGCCGCCCATGCCGGCCTCGCTGCCGACCTGCAGCGCGAGGGGATCGACCAGGTGTTTGCCGCCGGGCCGCTGATGCGGGCGCTGTACGACGCGCTGCCGGCGGCAATGCGGGGCCATCATGCCGCCAATTCGCTGGAACTGGTCCAGCCGCTGCGCCGCGCGATCCGCAGTGGCGACGTGCTGCTGGTCAAGGGTTCGCTCGGCAGCCGCATGGGCCGGATTGTCGAGGATTTGCTCAACCCGGCGCCGCAGCCGCGCGCCGCCAACGGCTGGTGACAAGGACAACCGCGACCGATGCTCTATCTTCTGCTTTATCCGCTGGCCGACGAATTCACGATCTTCAACCTGTTCCGGTATCTGACCTTCCGGACCGGCGGCGCCATCCTGACCGCGATGGTGCTGGCCTTCCTGATCGGCGAGCCGCTGATCAACTGGCTGCGGGCCCGCCAGGGCAAGGGCCAGCCGATCCGCGATGACGGACCGGAAGGCCATCTGCTGACCAAGCGCGGCACGCCGACCATGGGCGGTTTCCTGATCCTGCTCGGCCTCGGCGTCGGCACCCTGCTGTGGGCCGATCTCGGCAACCGCTATGTCTGGGTGGTGCTGCTGGTCACTTTCGGTTTCGGCCTGATCGGCTTCTACGACGACTACCTGAAGGTGACCAAGCAGAATCCGAAAGGCGTGCCGGGCAAGCTGAAGCTCGGCCTGCAGCTGGTGATTGCCGGCGGTGCCGCAGCATGGATCTATGCCATCGCTGCCGCACCGCTGAATACCAGTCTCGCCGTGCCCTTCTTCAAGGACGTGCTGCTCAATCTCGGCTGGTTCATGCTGCCATTCGCCGTCTTCGTGATGATCGGTGCCTCCAATGCCGTCAACCTGACCGATGGCCTCGACGGCCTGGCCATCGTGCCGGTGATGATCGCGGCAGCCAGCTTCGGCCTGATCGCCTATCTGGTCGGCAATACCGTCTTCGCCAACTACCTGCAGATCCACTATGTCGCCGGCGCCGGCGAACTGGTGGTGCTGTGCGGTGCCCTGCTCGGTGCAGGGATTGGCTTCCTGTGGTTCAACGCGCCGCCGGCCACGGTGTTCATGGGCGATACCGGTTCGCTGGCGCTGGGCGGCGCGCTCGGCACCATCAGCGTGATCACCAAGCACGAACTGGTGCTGGCGATCATCGGCGGCCTGTTCGTGCTGGAAACCGTGTCGGTGATGGTGCAGGTGGCCTCCTACAAGCTGACCGGCAAGCGGGTCTTCCGCATGGCGCCGCTGCACCACCATTTCGAGAAGAAGGGCTGGAAGGAGCCGACGATCGTCATCCGCTTCTGGATCATCGCGGTGATCCTGGCGCTGGCCGGCCTGTCCACCCTGAAGCTGCGCTGAGGACCGCATGATCGCGCTCACCCATACCGGCGGACAGACCTGGGCGGTGTTCGGCCTCGCGCGCAGCGGGCTGGCGGCGGCGCGGGCGCTGGTTGCCGGCGGGGCACGGGTGCGGCTGGGCGACGACAATGCCGCTTCGCGTGTCGCCGCCGAGGCGGCCGGCTTCCGGACCGTGCCGCTGAACGATGCCGCGCTGGCGGGCTGCGCCGGGCTGCTGCTGGCGCCGGGCGTGCCGCTGACCCATCCGGCGCCGCATGACGTGGCCGCGGCCGCCGCCCGCCTCGGCATTCCGGTGGTGGGCGATATCGAACTGCTGCTGCGCGAAGTGGCCCCCGTCGTTTATGGCGTTACCGGCACCAACGGCAAGTCGACCACCACGGCCCTGCTGGCCCATATCCTGCAGGCGGCCGGGCAGCGCGCGGTGCTGGGCGGCAATATCGGCGTGCCGGTACTCGATCTGCCGCGGCTGGCGGCGGGCGAGGGCAGCTACGTGCTGGAGATGTCGTCCTACCAGATCGACCTGACGCCGGGCTGGCATGCCCGCATCGCCGTGCTGCTCAACATCACGCCGGACCATCTCGACCGCCATGGCACGATGGAAAACTATGCTGCGGTCAAGGCGCGGATCTTCGCAGGCCAGGGGCCGGGCGACACCGCCGTGATCGGCGTCGACGACGAACCCTGCCGCGTCATCCATGCGCGGCTGGCGGCCGGGAACAGCGGCCGCCACATCGTGCCCGTGTCGATCGAGCGCGTGCTGGACGAGGGGGTCAGCGCCGTCGGCGGCATGCTGCACGAGAATGGTCGGCCGGTTTTCGCACTGGATTTCCCGGCGCTGCCGGGCGCCCATAACGGCCAGAATATCGCCGCCGCCTATGCTGCGGCGCGGGCGGCCGGACTGGAGCCGGACGCGATCCGCGCTGCCATCGCCGGCTTCCCCGGCCTGAAACACAGGCTGCAGCGGGCAGGCATGGTCGATGGCATTCCCTGCATCAACGATTCCAAGGCGACCAATGCGGAATCGACGGCCCGCGCGCTCGCCTCCTTCGAGGCCATCTACTGGATCGCCGGCGGCAAGCCGAAAGAGGGCGGCATCGCCGCGCTGCGCCCGTATTTCCCGCGCATCCGCCATGCCAGCCTGATCGGCGCGGCTGCCGCCGATTTCGCCGCCACCCTGGGCGATGCCGTGCCGCACGCCATCTGCGCCACGCTCGACAGGGCGCTGGACGATGCGCTGGCCGCCGCCCGGCGCGACGGCCTGAAGGATGCGGTCGTGCTGCTGTCGCCGGCCTGCGCGTCGTTCGACCAGTTCCGAAGCTTCGAGCACCGCGGCGACGAATTCATCCGCCTGGTCGCCATGCGCGCCGGGCAGGCCGAGGGAGCGGCGGCATGATCACCTTTTCGCGCACCGATACTTCCGTGCTCGGCCGCTGGTGGTGGACGGTCGACCGCTGGCTGCTGATCGCGGTGGCGGTCCTGATCGCCATCGGCACCGTGCTGACCCTGGCCGCCTCGCCGGCGGTGGCGGTGCGCATCGGCCTGCCCAGTTTCCACTTCGTGCAGCGCCAGATCGTCTTCCTGGTGCCGGCACTGCTGATCATGGTCGGCGTCTCGCTGCTGGATCCGGTCAGCGTGCGCCGCATCGCCACCGTCACCTTCATCGCGGCCCTGTGCGGCGTCGTGCTGACCTTCTTCATGGGCGTCGAGGTCAAGGGCGCGCATCGCTGGCTGTATCTCGGCGGTCTCAGCGTGCAGCCCTCCGAATTCGTCAAGCCGGCCTTTGCCGTGGTTGCCGCCTGGCTGTTCGCCGAATGGCGCAAGGGCACCGGCTTTCCCGGCTGGGCGATCTCGACCGGGCTTTGCGGCCTGACCGTGCTGCTGCTGCTGCAGCAGCCGGATGTCGGCATGGCGGTGGTGGTCACGGCGGTCTGGCTGGCGCAGTTCTTCATTGCCGGTCTGCCGATCGTGCTGGCGCTGGGTCTCGGCGCGCTGGGCCTGGCCGGCATCTTCGGCGCCTATCTGGTCTTCCCGCATGTGGCCGCCCGCATCGACAAGTTCCTCGATCCGGCGGCGAAGGAGAATTACCAGATCGAGCGCGCCATGGATGCCTTCGCTGCCGGCGGCATCTGGGGCCGCGGCCCGGGCGAGGGCTCGGTGAAAAGCGTGCTGCCCGATGCCCATACCGACTTCATCTTCGCCGTCGCCGGCGAGGAATTCGGGCTGCTGGTCTGCCTGGCCATCGTCGGCGTCTTTGCCTTCATCGTGCTGCGCTGCTTCTCGCGGCTGATGACCGAGAACAACCTGTTCGTGCTGCTGGCCGCCGCCGGTCTGACCACCCAGTTCGGCCTGCAGGCGCTGATCAATATCGGCGTCAATCTGCACCTGCTGCCGACCAAGGGCATGACGCTGCCTTTCATCTCCTATGGCGGTTCGTCGCTGCTGGCGCTGGCGCTGGCCATGGGCATGCTGCTGGCACTGACCCGCTGGCGGCCCGAGAACGGGGTGCTGCGATGACGGCGACCGGCAATCCGCGCATGCTCGACCAGCCCGTCCTGCTTGCTGCCGGCGGCACCGGCGGCCATGTCTTCCCGGCCGAGGCGCTGGCAGCCGAGCTGCTGCGCCGCGGCCATCGCGTCGGTCTGGTCACCGACACGCGCGGCAAGGGTTTCGGCCAGAACCTGCCCGATCTGCCGCTCTACCGCATTCCCGCCGGCACCCCGACCGGCCGCAGCCTTGGCGGCAAGCTGATGGCGGCCATCGACATCGCGCGCGGCGTGGTTGCCGCGCTGGCGCTGCTGGGTCTGACCCGGCCGGCCGCGGTGGTCGGCTTCGGCGGCTATCCGGCACTGCCGCTGCTGCTGGCGGCCCGCCTGCGCCGGCTGCCGGTGCTGGTGCACGAGCAGAATGCGGTGCTCGGCCGCGTCAACCGGCTGGTGGCAAAGCGCGCCAGCCGCATCGCCACATCATTTCCCGCCACGCGTTTCCTGCCGGCCTCGGCGGCGGCAACGGTGACCGGCAATCCAGTCCGCCCGGCCATCCTCGCCGCCGCCGATGTTCCCTACAGCGAACCCGGACAGGCGATCCGCATTCTGGTGATCGGCGGCAGCCAGGGGGCGCGGGTGCTGTCCGATGTGGTGCCCGGCGCGCTGGCGGCGCTGGCGCCGGAGCTGCGCCGTCGCCTGCGTGTTGCCCAGCAATGCCGGCCCGAGGATCTCGAGCGCGTGCGTGCCGCCTATGCGGCCGCCGGGATCGAGGCGGACGTGGCCGGCTTCTTCGGCGATGTCGCCGAGCGGCTGGCGGCCACCCACCTCGTCGTCAGCCGCTCGGGTGCCGGCAGCACGGCGGAAATCGCCGTGATCGGCCGGCCGTCGCTGCTGGTGCCCTATGCCCATGCCACCGACGACCATCAGACCGCCAATGCCCAGGCGCTGGCCCAGGCCGGCGGTGCCGTGGTGATCGCCCAGGACCGCTTCACCGTCGAGCGCGTGGCCGCCGCCTTCACCGACCTGCTGTCCGATCCGGCCGCCCTGTCGCGCATGGCATCTGCCGCCCGCAGCGTCGGCCGCCCGCTGGCGGCACAGGCGCTGGCCGACCTGGTCGAACGCATGATCGCCGAACCGGCCGCCGTGAAGCCGGCCGCACCGGCACCGCAGACCACCCGCAGGACTCCATCAGTGAAAAGGAACGCGGCATGAGGGCTTTGCCGCTCGATATCGGGATCATCCATTTCGTCGGCATCGGCGGCATCGGCATGTCGGGCATTGCCGAGGTGATGCACAACCTGGGCTACCAGGTGCAGGGTTCCGACATCGCCGCCAACTATAACGTCAAGCGCCTGCGCGATCTCGGCATCACCGTTTTCGAAGGCCATCGGGCCGAAAATGTCGAGCAGGCCGAGGTTCTGGTGATCTCGTCGGCAGTAAAGGCTGACAATCCGGAAGTGAAGGCGGCCCGTGCCCGCCTGATCCCGGTGGTGCGCCGCGCCGAGATGCTGGGCGAGCTGATGCGCCTGAAATGGGCCATCGCCATTGCCGGCACCCATGGCAAGACCACCACCACCTCGCTGGTTGCCGCCCTGCTGGAGGCGGCCGGGATGGACCCGACCGTGATCAACGGCGGCATCATCAATGCGTACGGCACCAATGCCCGGCTCGGGGCCGGTGAATGGATGGTGGTCGAGGCCGACGAGAGCGACGGTACTTTCCTCAAGCTGCCGGCGACGATTGCCGTGGTCACCAATATCGACCCCGAGCATCTTGACCATTATGGCAGCTTCGACAGGGTGCGCGACGGTTTCCGTCAGTTCATCGAGAGCATCCCGTTCTACGGCTTCGCCACGTTGTGCATCGACCATCCGGAAGTGCAGGCGATGATCGGCAGGATCACCGACCGGCGCGTGGTGACCTACGGCTTCTCGCCGCAGGCCGATGTGCGCGCGGTCAACCTGCGTTTCGACAACCGCGGCGCCCATTACGACATCCAGATTGCCGACCGCGCCCACACCGCCGTCGAGACCATCACCGGCGTGCACCTGCCGATGTTCGGCCGACATAACGTGCAGAACTCCCTGGTCGTGGCCGCCATCGCCAGCGAGATGGGCTTTGATGCGGACGTGGTGCGCCGCGCGCTCGGCGGCTTCAAGGGCGTCAAGCGTCGCTTCACCATCACCGGCGAGGCCGGCGGCATTACCGTGGTCGACGATTACGGCCACCATCCGGTGGAAATCTCCGCCGTGCTGTCGGCCGCCCGCCAGGCCCTGACCGGGCGCGACACCGCCCGGGTGATCGCCGTGGTGCAGCCGCATCGCTACACCCGCCTGCGCGACCTGTTCGAGGATTTCTGCTCCTGCTTCAACGATGCCGATACGGTGATCGTCGCCGACGTCTATGCCGCCGGCGAAAACCCGATCGAGGGCGTCAGCCGCGACGCGCTGGTGGAGGGCCTGCGGGTGCGCGGCCATCGCCGGGTGATCGCGCTGCCGGCGCCGGACCAGCTGGCCGCGATCGTCGCAAAGGAAGCCGTGGCCGGCGACCTCGTGGTCTGCCTCGGTGCCGGCAACATCACCACCTGGGCCAACGCGCTGCCGGGCGAGCTGCAGGCGCTGCTGGGCAGGGGGGCGGCATGATGGCGGCGGCGCAGCTCCGGCCGGACGACCTGATCGCACGGCTGCCGCCGTTGCGCGGTCGCCTGGCCGTGCAGGCGCCGCTGGCCGATGTGACCTGGTTCCGCGTCGGCGGCCCGGCGGAAGTGATGTTCCGCCCGGCCGACCGCGAGGATCTGGTCGCGTTCCTGAAGAACCGGCCGGCCGATGTGCCGGTCACCGTGCTCGGCGTCGGTTCCAATACGCTGGTGCGCGACGGCGGCATCCCCGGTGTGGTGATCCGGCTGGGGCGGGGTTTCGTCGAGGTGACGGCCGAAGGCGACGAGATTGTTGCCGGTGCCGGTGCGCCCGATGTGAATGTGGCGATGACCGCGCAGCGCGCCGGCATTGCCGGGCTTGAATTCCTGCGCGGCATTCCCGGCACCATCGGCGGCGGCCTGCGCATGAATGCCGGCGCCTATGGCCGCGAGTTCCGCGACGTGCTGGTCTGGGCCGAGGCACTCGACCCCCAGGGTAACCTGCACCGCCTGTCGCCCGCCGATATGGGCTTCTCCTATCGCCATTGCGGCGTGCCGGAGGACTGGATTTTCATTGCCTGCCGGCTGAAGGGCACGGCCGGCGATCCGGCGGCGATCCAGACCCGCATGGACGAGATCCAGGCCGCGCGCGAGGGCAGCCAGCCGATCCGCTCGCGCACCGGCGGCTCGACCTTCGCCAACCCGGAAGGGCACAAGGCCTGGCAGCTGATCGATGCCGCCGGCTGCCGCGGCCTCGTCGTCGGCGATGCCCAGGTCTCCGAGCAGCATTGCAACTTCCTGATCAACCGCGGCGGTGCCACGGCCGCCGATCTCGAAATGCTGGGCGAGACCGTGCGCCGGCGGGTGAAGGACAGCAGCGGTGTCAGCCTGCGCTGGGAAATCCGCCGCATTGGTGTGCAGAAGGGCGAGGGCAGCCATGAGTAAGCAGCATGTGGCGGTCCTGATGGGCGGCTGGTCGTCGGAGCGTGAGGTCTCGCTGACCTCCGGCCGTGCCTGCGCGAAGGCCCTGCGCGAGGAAGGCTTCGCCGTCAGCGAGATCGATGTCGGCCGCGACATCGCCGAACAGCTGGCGAAGGTCAGGCCCGATGTCGCCTTCAATGCGCTGCATGGCCCCTTCGGCGAGGATGGCTGCGTGCAGGGCCTGCTGGAGGTGATGGGCATTCCCTATACCCATTCCGGCGTGATGGCCTCGGCGCTGGCAATGAACAAGCCGATGGCCAAGGATATATGGCGCAGCCACGGTCTGCCGCTGGCCGAGGGCAAGGTCGTGCATCGCTCGGCTTTCTTGGCCGGGCCGGTGATGCAGCACCCATACGTGATCAAGCCGCTCAACGAGGGCAGCTCGGTCGGCGTGCATATCGTCTTCGAGAACGACAATTACCAGCCGCAGGACGATGCCGACTGGAAATTCGGCGAGCATGTGCTGGTCGAGCGCTACATCCCTGGCCGCGAGATCCAGGTTGCCGTGCTGGGCGACCGGGTGCTCGGCGCCATCGAGATCCGCGCTCATGGCCGTTTCTACGATTACGAAGCCAAATACACCGACGGCAAGGCCACCCATCTGATGCCGGCGCCGGTTCACCGGGATGTCTATGACGAGATCTGCGTCCAGGCCCTGAAGGCGCACCAGCTGCTGGGCTGCCGCGGTGCCACGCGGTCGGACTGGCGTTACGACGACACTGCCGGCGAGCCGGGCCGTTTCTACCTGCTCGAGATCAATACCCAGCCGGGCATGACGCCGCTGTCGCTGGTGCCGGAAATCGCCGCCCATGGCGGCATCTCGTTCGGCCAGCTGGTGCGCTGGATGGTGGAGGATGCCTCATGCGGTCGCTGATCGTGCTGCCGGAAGACCGCCCCTGCGCCCCCTGCGCGCCGACCCTGCCGCCGCCACGACCGAAGGGCTATTGCCGGCCGCTGCCGCCGGCGCGCCGCAAGCCGCGCTCGGTGTTCTGGCGCCGCATCCGCTGGGGTCTTCTGGCCGTGCTGCTGGCCGGCACCATCGGCGGCGGCACCTTCGCCTGGTTCCAGACCGACCTGCCGGCGCAGGCCCGGCTGGCGCTGCAGCAGGCGATGGGCAAGGCGGGTGCCAATGTCGACCTGCGGGTCGGCGAGGTGAATCTGCGCGGGCGCAGACATGCCCCGCTGGAAATGCTGGCCGCCGCCGTCGAGGTCGAGCGCGGCGATCCGATCCTGTCGCTGGACCTGGATTCCCTGCGGCGCCGGCTGGAGACGATCGGCTGGGTCCGGCAGGCCACCGTCTGGCGCCAGCTGCCCGACACCCTGCATATCGAGATCGAGGAGCGCGAGCCTTTCGCCCGCTGGCAGATCGATGGCCGCGTCTATCTCGTGGACGAGGATGGCCGGGTGCTGCAGGAGATCGACCAGGCGGATTTCGCCGGTCTGCTGCTGCTGGTGGGGGCCGGCGCTTCCGACAAGGCCCATGACCTGATGGCGATGCTGCAGACCGATCCGCTGCTGGCCGGCCATGTGGTGGCGGCGATCCGCCTGCGCGGCCGGCGCTGGGACATCCAGTTCGACAATGGCGTCGTCGCCCGGCTGCCGGAGGAGAATCCGGAGGCGGCCTGGGCGCGGCTGGCGGCACTGGAAAAGAACGAGGGCCTGCTGCGGCGCGACATCGTGATGGTCGACCTGCGGCTCGAGGATCGCCTGATCGTGCGGCTGAGCCCGGAGGCCGAGGCCGCCGCCGCCGCGAACCAGGCCGCGCCTGCAAAGAAAACGCCGGGGAAGCGGACATGACGTCGCATACCGGCAACGAGGGGAAGTAGGATCATGGCGGTTTCGCGCAGCGGACTGATAGCCGCGCTGGATGTCGGGTCGTCCAAGGTATGCTGCTTCATCGCGCGGGCCGATGCCGGCACGCTGCGGGTGATCGGTATCGGCCACCAGCTGTCGCGCGGCCTGCGCAACGGCAATGTCATCGACATGGACGGCGCCGAACAGTCGATCCGGGCGGCGGTGGAAACCGCCGAACGGATGTGCGGCGAGACCATCCGCGACGTCTATGTCAGCATCAATGCTGGCAACCCGCAGTCGCTGACCGTCGGGGTCGAGGTCGCCATCGACGGGCACGAGGTCACCGAGCACGATGTCGGCCTGGTCCTCGACCAGGGCCGCCGGCACGAGCATCCGGGCGACCGCGAGGTGATCCACTCGATTCCGGTCGGCTACACCATCGACGGCTCGCGCGGCATCAAGGACCCGCGCGGCATGGCCTGCGAGCGGCTGGGTGTGAACATGCACATCATCACCGCCGGGGCCGGCCCGCTGCGCAACCTGTCGACCTGCGTCGCCCGCGGGCATCTGCGTATTGCCGGCCGGGTGGTGGCACCGTTCGCCGCCGGGCTGGCCTGCCTGGTCGAGGACGAGATGGACCTCGGCGTCACCCTGATCGACATGGGCGGAGGCACCACCAGCCTGGCGGTGTTCTACGACGGCCAGCTGGTGCATGTGGACGTGGTGCCGCTGGGCGGCGCCCATGTCACCAACGACATCGCCCGCGGCCTGTCCACCCCGCTGGCCCATGCCGAGCGGCTGAAGACCCTGTACGGCACCGTGCTGCCGAGTCCGTCGGACGATACCGAGACCATCGACGTGCCCCAGGTCGGCGAGACCGACGAGCATGCCCATAACCAGGTGCCGCGCTCGATCCTGACCGGCATCATCAAGCCGCGACTCGAGGAGACGCTCGAGCAGGTGCGCGAGCGTCTCGCACAATCCGGATTCGAGAAGCTGGCAGGCCGCCGGGTCGTGCTGACCGGCGGTGCCAGCCAGCTGCAGGGCGTGCGCGAACTGGCCGCCCGCATTCTCGACAAACAGGTCCGGCTGGGCCGCCCCATCCGTGTGGGCGGACTGGCCGAGGCGACCGGTGGCCCGGCCTTCTCGGCCTGCGCCGGGCTTCTCTCATATGCGCAGCAACAGGGAGCGGAGCGCATGATCCGCCTGCCCGAACCGGAGCCCGCACCGCATGGTGCGATCGCGCGAATCGGCCGCTGGCTGCGCGCGAATTTCTGACCGCATGGCAAGGACGCCAAACACGATGATCGAAATGATCAGCATCCATGCGGTTTGCGAAACGTCGCTTGCATCGCGAAGCGACTTTGGTCATTGCAATGGTTAACCCTGGAGGAGAACATGGGTATCAATCTTAGCATGCCGACCACGCGGGAGCTGAAGCCCCGCATCGTCGTCTTCGGCGTCGGCGGGGCCGGCGGCAACGCCGTGAACAACATGATCAACGCCCAGCTCGAGGGCGTCGAGTTCGTGGCGGCCAATACCGACGCGCAGTCGATCAACATGTCGCTGACCGAACGGCGCATCCAGCTCGGGGTCGGCCTGACCCAGGGCCTGGGCTGCGGCGCCAAGCCGGATGTTGGCCGGGCGGCGGCAGAGGAATCGATCGAGCAGATCGTCGAGCACCTGCAGGGCTGCCACATGGCCTTCGTCGCTGCCGGCATGGGCGGCGGCACCGGCACCGGCGCCGCCCCGGTGATCGCCCGGGCTGCCAAGGAAATGGGCATCCTGACCGTCGGCGTGGTCACCAAGCCCTTCTCCTTCGAGGGCAGCCAGCGCATGCGCCTGGCCGATGCCGGCATCCGCGAGCTGCAGGAATATGTCGACACCCTGATCATCATCCCGAACCAGAACCTGTTCCGGGTCGCCAACGAGAAGACCACCTTCGCGGATGCCTTCAAGATGGCCGACAACGTGCTGCAGTCGGGCGTGCGCGGCATCACCGACCTGATGGTGATGCCGGGCCTGATCAACCTCGATTTCGCCGATGTCCGTTCGGTGATGAGCGAGATGGGCAAGGCGATGATGGGCACCGGCGAGGCCGATGGCGATCATCGCGCCATCGAGGCAGCCGAGCGGGCGATTGCCAACCCGCTGCTGGACGACATCTCGATGAAGGGCGCCCGCGGCGTGCTGATCAACATCACCGGCGGCCCCGACCTGACCCTGTTCGAGGTGGACGAGGCGGCCAACCGCATCCGCGAGGAGGTCGATCCCGAGGCCAATATCATCGTCGGCTCGACGCTGGATGCCAATATGGAAGGCCGCATGCGGGTTTCCGTGGTGGCCACCGGCATCGATGCCGCCGCCCAGGCGGAGCAGAAGCCGCAGGCCACCCCGGCTTTGCGGCTGGTGACCCCGCCGCAGGCCAAGCCGGTGAATTTCGGTGCCGCCGCGCCGAAGCCGGCGATGCCGCCGGCAGCCATGCAGCCGGCGACCGGCCAGTCCGTCCCGGCCACCATGGCGGCCCAGCCGGTTTCCGCCGGCGCCACCGCCCTGGCGATGCCGGAGCCGGTTGCCATTGCGGCGCCGGCCGGCGACGACCTGCCGGCGCCGGGCCAGCTGCCGGCCGGCCTCGAAGCCCCGCTGGCCGACCCGGTCACCACCCCGGTCCAGCCGATCAACTTCGATGCGCCGCCGCCGGCCGCCCGGCCTTTCGCCGCCGAACTGGCAGCGGAAGCCGCCGCCACCGGCCATTTCGTGCCGCCGCCGGCCCAGCCGATGCCGCCGCGGACGGCCGGGACCGCTGCCGGCCAGCCGGACCCCTTCGCCGAGGCGGACATGGTCAACCGTCCGGCCGAGCCGCGCCGCAAGCTCGGCCTGTTTGAGCGGATCACCGGGGCGGCCCGTGCCGAGCCGGCCCGCCATGCCGAGCCGCAATTTGCCCGCCAGCCGGCCGCGCCGGCACCGGCGGCAATGCCGGAGGCTGTGCCGGCGCCCCGGCAGACCGATCTGGGGTTGCTGGGCGGGGCTGAACGGCCGGCGCCCGCGCGGCCGCAGGACGACCTGCTGGACATCCCGGCCTTCCTGCGCCGGCAGGCCAACTGAGGGACGAAAAGCGCCGCCGGGGCAGACGGTTATCCTGTTTCGGCAGCGTTACAGTTAGAAACAGAGAGTGATTTGTTGTTGCCGGGGGTGGTTGCTACAACCATCCCCGGTTTCTGTTTTTACGGGCCGCCCCGATTCGCCGGCGGCCCCCTCGAGGAGCAGCCGCGTGGCCCATACCGGCAAGATCGCCCAGAAGACCCTGAAGAACCGGATCAAGTGTTCGGGGATCGGACTGCATAGCGGGGCGATGGTGCATATGGTGCTGAACCCGGCCGCGCCGGATACCGGCGTGGTGTTCCGCCGCACCGATCTTCCCGGCCAGCCGCTGATCCGCGCGAAGCATGACCAGGTCACCGACCTGCGCATGTGCACCACGGTCGCCGCCGGTGAAGGCATCGCGGTCGGCACCGTCGAGCATCTGATGGCCGCGCTGGCGGGCCTGGGCGTCGACAACGTGCTGATCGACATCGACGGCCCGGAAGTGCCGGTGATGGACGGCTCCTCCGCGCCCTTCGTGTTCCTGATCGAATGCGCCGACCTGATCGACCAGGTGGCGCCGCGCCGCTACCTGAAGATTCTGAAGAAGGTCGAGGTGCGCGACGGCGAGGCGAGTGCCGCCCTGCTGCCCGCCGAAGGCTTTGCCATCGATTTCGAGATCGAATTCGCCAACAAGATGATCGGCCGCCAGAGCGCGGCCTTCCATCTGGAGCCGGGCCGCTTCAAGGCCGATATCGCCCGTGCCCGCACCTTCGGTTTCGTGCAGGAAGTCGAGCAGCTGCGCGCCATGGGCCTGGCCCGCGGCGGGTCGCTGGAGAATGCCGTGGTGCTCGGCCATGACCGCATCCTCAACGATGACGGCCTGCGCTACGATGATGAATTCGTCCGCCACAAGATTCTCGACGCCCTGGGCGACCTGTATCTGGCCGGCGCGCCGCTGATCGGCCGCTACGAGGGCCGCCGCTCCGGCCATGCCCTGAACAACCGGCTGCTGAAGGCGCTGTTTGCCGACAGCGCGGCCTTCGCCTGGACCACCCATGCCAAGGGCCGCGAGCCGGCCCGCGACATGCCCCGCCTGCTGCCGGCGGCCGATATCGGCACCGGGCTGCATCCGGCGGTGGCCGACGCGTCCCACTGACCGGCTGACCTGCCGCCCTGCATGGAAGCCCCGCCCAAGCGGGGCTTTTTCTTTTGGCGGATGAAATCGCCCGGCGCATAAAAAAACGCCGCCGGGATTTCCCCGACGGCGCTGGACGCCGAACCTCGCGGTCCGGAAGGCGGATGGCTGCCGCTGGTCAGTTGCCGGTGACGGGAAGGCCGGCCTCGCCGGTCTCCTCGTCCTTGTAGCGGCTGGCAATGCTCTTGATCAGGCCGGCCACGGCCGAGCGGATCGTGGTGTCCTCGATGTCGCTGAAATTGCGCACCAGCTCGATGGTCGAACGGTTCTTGCCGCCATGCTCCATCGGACGGCTTTCCAGCGTGTCCTTCAGGCCGTCGAAGAAATAGGCCATGTCGACATTCAGGCGCTGGGCGATCTCGAACAGGCGGCCGGCGCTGACACGGTTGGCGCCGGTCTCGTATTTCTGGACCTGCTGGTAGGAAATCTTCAGCGAGTTGGCGAGTTCCTCCTGGGTCAGGCCCAGTTCGGTCCGGCGCGACCGGATCCGCTCGCCGACATACTCGTCAACACGCGTGGCAATCTTTCCCATCTGTCATACCCCTTGGCGAAGCCTTTGGTTCTTGTTCGTCTCTTCTGGCGGCGGACGATTCTGTCCGTAAAAGCATCCGGGCAAGGCCGGTTCCGTCACCAGGGCCCTGCCGGATGAGGGGCCCAGATGGCGCAGAACGGAACCGCGAGATTCCGGTACTGGGGCGGGCGCCGGACAGGCGCCTCAGCACCCGCAGGCAGGATATAGTCCGTCCCGGATATCTCGTGAGCAGGGCATGGTCCGGACCGCAAGGTCCTCCGGCAGGGCATTCTACCCGCTTGGCGGGATTAAACCCTGCCTGAACAATGACCGCAGAGACATCTCTACCTCTAATACGCGAATAACTCACGCAGGAAAATCGTTCAGAAGTATAGGTGGCTGTTTTACCCGGAAAACCGGGAATAGTTCTTCCGCCGCCATCCGGAGGCCATGGCCTGTCCGAAAGGCGTAGTCGCGGCAGGGATTTGCCGCCCGAGTCACGCCCGGCATTTCCGGTGCCCGGCTTGATTTTGCCGGGGTGGCATGCGACAGAATTCGGCCATGCCGATGCTCGCCAGACCGGATTCGTCGCGCCTGCTGATGCCGCTGCGACAGGCCCTCGCCGTCGCGTTCGTGGCGCTGGCGCTGGCAGCCTGCGACAAGTCCGAGCCGCCCTATGTCGAGCGGCCGGTCGAGGATCTCTACAACGGGGCCATGAACGCGGTCGCGGCCAACAACTGGGAGGCCGCCGCCCGCGGTTTCGACGAGGTCGAGCGCCAGCATCCCTATTCGGTCTGGGCGACCAAGGCCCAGGTGATGGCAGCCTATGCCTATTACCAGAAAAACAACTACACCGAGGCCGTTTCCGCGGCCCAGCGCTTCCTGCAGCTGCATCCCGGCAATAAGGATGCGCCGTATGTCTATTATCTGATCGGGCTCTGCTATTACGAGCAGATCACCGATGTCGGCCGCGACCAGAAGATCACCCAGCAGGCGCTGGCCGCGCTGGAGGAAGTGGTGCGCCGCTATCCGTCCAGCGAATATGCCCGCGATGCGCGCCTCAAGATCGACCTGACCCGCGACCATCTGGCCGGCAAGGAAATGACCATCGGCCGCTATTACCTGCGGCAGGGCCTGTATATCGCCGCCATCAACCGCTTCCGCGCCGTGATCGAGAATTACCAGACCACGACCCATGTGCCGGAAGCCCTGCATCGCCTGACCGAGGCCTATCTGTCGCTCGGCGTGCTGAGCGAGGCGCAGAATGTCGCTGCCGTGCTGGGCTACAATTATCCCGGCAGCGAATGGTATGCCGACACCTACAGCCTGCTGACCGGCCAGAAGGTCGCCTCGGGCGACAGCCCGAAGGAAGGCGAGGGCTGGTTCGGCCGGACCTGGCGATCCATTTTCTGAGCGCCGGACGGCGCCGAGCGGGCGGGCCACCATGCTGACCAACCTGAGCGTCCGCGACATCGTGCTGATCGAGCGCCTCGATCTGGCCTGCGATGCGGGTCTCGGCGTGCTGACCGGCGAGACCGGCGCCGGCAAATCGATCCTGCTGGATGCGCTGGGGCTTGCGCTTGGCCGCCGTGCCGATGCCGGTCTCGTGCGCAGCGGCGCCACGCAGGGCGTGGTCTCCGCCGCTTTCGACCTGCCGGCGAAGCACCCGGCGCGGGCCCTGCTCGCCGAGCAGGGCATTGACGAGGCCGGCGACGAACTGGTGCTGCGCCGCGTGCTGGGCGCCGATGGCAAGAGCCGCGCCTTCATCAACGACCAGCCGGTCAGCGTCGCGCTGCTGCGCCGCATCGGCGATACGCTGGTCGAGATTCACGGCCAGAATGACGAGCAGGGCCTGACCGATGCCGCCGTGCACCGGGCGCTGCTGGACGAGTATGCGGGTCTGGACCGCGATGTGGCCGGCCTGCGCGATGCCTATCAGGCGATGCGGGCGGCGGAGGCGGCTCTGGCCGGCGCCGCGGAAGCGGCCGAGCAGGCCCGCCGCGAGGAAGATTTCCTGCGCCACGTCACGGCCGAACTCGAGACGCTGAAGCCGCAGCCAGGCGAGGAGCAGGAGCTGGCCCAGCAGCGCAGTCTGCTGCAGGCCGGCGAGAAACTGGCGGCCGCCATGCAGGAGGCGCAGGGTGCGCTGGAACAGGGCGGCGGTGTCGATGCCCGGCTGCGGGCCTGCCTGCGTGCGCTGGAACGGGTGGCGGAGCGGGCGGCCGGCAAGCTGGACGCCCTGATCGCCCAGGCCGACCAGGTGCTGCTGCAGGCCGGCGAGCTGGCTGCCGCGATCGACAGCACGGCGCGCGAACTCGATCTCGATCCGGGCCGGCTGGAGCGTGTCGAGGAGCGGCTGTTTGCCCTGCGCGCGGCGGCCCGCAAGCATAACGTGGCGGTCGATGACCTCGCCGCGCTGGCGGAACGCTACGCCGAGAGGCTGGCCCTGATCGACAACCAGACCGCCTCGCTGGCAAAGCTGGAAAAGGCTGCCGCCGAGGCGAAGGCGGCCTACCAGGCGAAGGCCGGCACCATTTCGGCGGCGCGGCGCAAGGCGGCGGCAAAGCTGGACAGGGCGGTGGCCGGCGAACTCGGTCCGCTGAAGCTCGGGGCCGCGGTCTTCACGACATCCGTCGAGGCGCTGCCGCCCGAGCAATGGAGTGCCGAGGGCGCCGACCGCGTGCAGTTTCTGGCCGCCACCAACCCGGGCACCGCGCCGGGGTCGCTGGCGAAGATCGCATCGGGCGGCGAGCTCAGCCGCTTCATGCTGGCCCTGCGCGTGGTTCTGGCGGGGCGCGGTGCTGCGGGAACGCTGATCTTCGACGAAGTGGATCGTGGCGTCGGTGGTGCCACGGCGGCGGCCGTGGGCGAGCGGCTGGCCCGGCTGGCCGACCGCGTGCAGGTGCTGGTGGTCACCCATTCGCCGCAGGTGGCGGCAAAGGGCGGCCAGCACTGGCGCATCGCCAAACGCGAGACCGGCCCGGCGAAGAACCGCAGCACCCTGACCGAGGTGGCACCGCTGGCCGCACCCGACCGCCGCGAGGAAATCGCCCGCATGCTGGCCGGCGCCACCATCACCGATGCGGCCCGCGCCGCTGCCGACAGCCTGCTGGCCGGGCACGAGGCATGAGGAGCCGGGCTTGATGAGCCGCCAGCGCGAGAAGCCGGTCGCCGATCTGGGGCCGCGCCAGGCAAAGCTGGAGCATGCCCGGCTGGAAGAGGAAATCGCCGAACACGACAGGCGTTATCACCAGCAGGATGCGCCCACGGTTTCGGATGCCGAATACGACGCGATGAAGCGTCGTCTGCTGGAAATAGAAGAGCGGTTCCCCGATCTTGCCACGCTCGGCGGCGCCTCGGCCCGCGTCGGCGCGGCTCCGGCGGCCGGTTTCGCCAAGGTGCGGCATGCCCGGCCGATGCTGTCGCTCGACAATGCCTTCGCCGAGGGCGAGGTGGCGGATTTTCTCGGCCGCATCCGCCGCTTCCTCAACCTGAAGATCGATGACGAGCTGGTGCTGCTGGCCGAACCGAAGATCGACGGCCTGTCGGCCAGCCTGCGCTACGAGAAGGGCGAACTGGTGCGCGCCGCCACCCGCGGCGACGGCCAGGAGGGCGAGGATGTCACCGCCAATATCCGCACCCTGCAGCAGGATGTGCCGCACCGGCTGAAGGGCAGAGGCTGGCCGGATGTGCTGGAGGTGCGCGGCGAGGTCTACATGACCCGCGCGGATTTCCTCACCCTGAATGCCGCGCAGGAAAAGGCCGGTGCCAAGATCTTCGCCAATCCGCGCAATGCCGCCGCCGGCAGCCTGCGCCAGCTCGATGCCACGATCACCGCGAAACGCCCGCTGCGGTTCTTCGGCTATTCCTGGGGCGAGGTCTCCGCGCCGCTGGGGGCTCGGCTGACGGAGGTGCGCGACAGGCTGGCAGGCTGGGGTTTCACCCTGAACAGCCCGGTGGCGGTCTGCCGCAGCCACGACGAGCTGATCGCCTATTACCGCGACATCGCGGCACAGCGCGCGACGCTGCCCTTCGACATCGACGGCGTGGTCTACAAGGTCGACCGGCTGGACTGGCAGGAGCGGCTCGGCTTCGTCAGCCGTTCCCCGCGCTGGGCCATCGCCCATAAATTCCCGGCCGAACAGGCACAGACCGTGCTGGAGAATATCGATATCCAGGTCGGCCGCACCGGCGCGCTCACCCCCGTCGCCAAGCTGAAGCCGGTGAATGTCGGCGGCGTGCTGGTCTCCAATGCCACCCTGCATAACGAGGACGAGATCCGCCGCAAGGATGTGCGCATCGGCGACACCGTGATCGTGCAGCGTGCCGGCGACGTGATCCCGCAGGTGGTCAGTGTCGTGCTCGACCGCCGGCCGGAAGGCGCCGGTGAATTCGTCTTCCCGACCCGCTGTCCGGTCTGCGGCCAGCCGGCCGAACGCGAGGCAGATGCATCGGGGGCCGAGGATGTCGTGCGTCGCTGCACCGGCAGCGTCAGCTGCCCGGCCCAGGCGATGGAGGGCCTGCGCCATTTCGTATCGCGCAGTGCCTTCGACATCGAGGGGCTGGGCGAGAAGCAGATCACGGCTTTCTACGAATGGGGCTGGGTGAAGCAGCCGGCCGACATCTTCCGCCTGCAGGACCATGCCGCCGAGCTGCAGAAGAAGGACGGCTTCGGCGAGACATCGGTGGCCAAGCTGATGGCCGCCATCGGTCAGCGGCGGACCATCGGCTTCGACCGCTTCATCCATGCGCTGGGCATCCGCCATGTCGGGCAGGAGCGCGCGCGCCTCGTCGCCATGCATTACCCGGACGTGCGCAGCTGGCTGGATGCCATGGATGCCGCGAAGGACCGCGCGGGCGAGGCCTGGGCCGATCTCAACAGCATCGACAAGATGGGCGAGGTGGTGGCCGATGCCATCGTCGGTTTCTGCACCCGGCCGCAGAGCCGTGCGGTGATCGAGGCCCTGCTGAAGGAACTGACCGAGGTGGTGCCGCCGGAGCGGCCGGCACAGGATTCGCCCGTGGCCGGCAAGACGGTCGTCTTCACCGGCAGCCTGGAGCGCTTCACCCGCGACGAGGCCAAGGCCCGCGCGCTCGGCCTCGGTGCCAAGGTGGCCGGATCGGTCTCCAGGAAAACCGATTATCTGGTGGCAGGCCCCGGCGCCGGCAGCAAGCTGGCCGAGGCCCAGAAGCACGGCGTGGCGGTGCTGACCGAGGATGAGTGGCTCGCGCTGATCGGCGGGTGAGCCGATGCTGACCGAGCAGCCGATCCCGCCCATTGCCGCCACGGCCGGCAGCATCGCCATTGCACTCGATTTCGAAACCGCCAGCGCGGCGCCCGGCGCGGTCTGCTCGGCCGGGCTGGCCTGGATCGGGGCTGACCGGCGGGTGACCCATACCGCACACAGGCTGGTGCGGCCTCACGACATGCGCTTTCATCCGATGAATGTCGCCATCCACGGCATCCGGCCCCATGACGTGGAATTCGAGCCGGAATTCCCCGGCCTCTGGGACGAGCTGCTGCCGCATCTGGAGCAGACGCCGTTGCTGCTGGCGCATAATGCCGGTTTCGATATCGGCGTGCTGCGGACGGCACTGAAGCTTTACGGCATCGAGCCGCCGCGGCTGGCCTATCTCTGCACGGTCAAGATCGCCCGCGCCCAATGGCCCGACCTGCCGGACCACAGGCTGCCCACCGTGGCCGGGCATCTGGGGCTGGAGCTGCGGCATCACGCCGCCGACAGCGACGCGGCGGCCTGTGCCGGCATCGCACTGGCGGCCATGGCGGCACAGGAGAAAGCCACCCTGGACGAAAGCCTGCCGGCGCTGGGCATCCGGCCGGGCCGGCTGGAACCCGGCTACCACGAACCCTGTTCGTCGTCGTCGGAACGGCGTGCCGCCTTCCGCCGTCACCGCCTGCCGCTCTGGCTGCGCTGACGGCGCGGCAGCCGCTATGCCCCTAACGGGGTAGCAGCCGTTATGCCCCTAACGGGGCGGTCGCCTGTTTCAGCCAGGCGCGGGTATCGTCGTCCACCTGCGGCGCGATCTCCTGCCAGACCAGCGCGTGATAGGCATCGATCCAGCCCACCTCCTGCGGGGTCAGCAGGGTCAGGTCGATCAGCCGCCGGTCGATCGGCGCGCGGGTCAGGGTCTCGAAGCCGAGCCAGCGCCTGCCGTTCTCGGCCTTTTCGGTCTCCACGCGCACCGCCACCAGATTCTCGATGCGGATGCCGTAAGCGCCGGTCTTGTAGTAGCCCGGCTCGTTGGAGACGATCATGCCGGGCTTCAGCGGCACCGCGCTGCCCAGCTTGGCGATGCGCTGCGGGCCTTCATGCACCGACAGATAGCTGCCGACGCCATGGCCGGTGCCGTGATCGTAATCGAGGCCGGCCTCCCACAGGCAATGCCGCGCCAGCGCATCGAGCTGCTGGCCCGAGGTGCCTTCGGGGAAACGCGCGCGGGCCAGGGCGATATGGCCCTTCAGCACGCGGGTGAAGCGGTCGCGCATCTCCGGCGCGGGCTGGCCGTCGCCGATGAAGACCGTGCGGGTGATGTCGGTGGTGCCGTCGGGATACTGGCCGCCGGAATCGACCAGATAGAGATTGCCGGGTTCCAGCAGCCGGGCGGTCTGCGGGGTCACCCGGTAATGCACGATGGCGCCGTTGGGGCCGGACCCGGAAATGGTGGTGAAGGACAGGTCGCGCAGTTCGTTGGACAGCCGGCGGAAGCTTTCCAGCTTGCCGGCTGCGGCGATCTCGTCGACATGGCCCTTCGGCGCTTCCGCGTCCAGCCAGGCAAGGAAACGGCTGACCGCGGCACCGTCGCGGCGATGGGCCGCGCGGCTGCCATCCAGTTCCGCATCGGTCTTGCAGGCCTTGGGCAGCAGGCAGGGATCCTCGGCGCGCAGCAGCGTGGCGCCGGCGGCCTCCAGCCGGTGCAGCAGGGCGGCGCCGCTGGTGGCCGGATCGACCTGCACGGTCTGCTTTGCCGTCCCCAGCGCATCCAGCGCGGCGGCGAAAGCCTCCGGTGCCTGCAGGCGCACGGCCGCGCCGAGATGGCGGCGTACCTCGTCGCCCAGCTTGCGGCCGTCGATGAACAGGTCGACGGCCGCATCGGCATGCAGGATCGCCATCGACAGCGGCAGGGGGGTATGCGGCACGTCGCTGCCGCGGATGTTCAGCAGCCAGGCGATCGATTCCGGCAGGGTCAGCACCACGGCGGCGGCGCCCCTGGCCTGCACGGCGGCGGCGATCTGGCCGCGCTTGCCGGCGGCATCGCGGCCGGCCAGCGCGTCGTCCTGCACGATCACCGGGCTCAGCGGCGGCGGCGGCTGGTCGGTCCAGACGATGTCGACGAGGTTGCGGTCGGCGGTGACCAGCGTGGCGCCGGCGCTGCGGCAGGCGGCTTCCAGCTTCTTCAGTCCGTCCTCGGTATGCAGCCAGGCATCGCAGGCGAGCCGGTCGCCCGGCTTCAGCGCCGTCTTCAGCCAGTCGGCCGGCGGATCGTCGGAAATATGGCGGCGCTCGCACAGACTGCCATCGACCTGCTGCTCCAGCTGCAGGGTGTAGCGACCGTCGCTCCAGATGCCGGCGCGGTCGCGCAGCACGATGGCGATGCCGGCTGAACCGGTGAAGCCGGTCAGCCAGCTCAGCCGCTGCGCCCGCAGCGGCACGTATTCGCTCTGGTATTCGTCGGTCAGCGGCACCACGAAGCCGGCGAGATCCTGACGCTGCAGTTCGGCGCGCAGTGCAGCCAGCCGGCCGGGAATGGCGGCGCGGTCCTCGATGGCGGCGGCATACTGCGCGGCCAGCGCGGCGACCGTCTGCTCGGCCGCGCCGGGGGCCAGCGGCAGAGCACGCGGCAGCAGGGCGAGGCCGGGAAATTTGCCGAAAGCGGGCGGGGCCGCGGCGACGCCGCGCAGCAGGGCGGCGAGGTCGGCGGGCAGGGCGGTCAGGTCCGGCTGGTGCAGGGTCATCGGATAACCTGTTGGTGACTCAATAGGATAATGGGGCGGAAGTCAAAAACTGTCCATGCCCAGCTATGCGTTTTCTGCAATACTGTGTAGGCAAACAATCAGAGCTAACCCGTTGTTTCTTATAGGGTGCAGTGCAATATTCCCGTCGTGGCCGCGATGCACAGAACAGCCCGGCCACAGAAACTGGAGACGACCATGCAGACCCTGCGCACCGAGACCGTTTATGCCTTTCCGGCGAACCTGGCGCCGCTGAGCCCCGCCGAAATCGAGGCTTATGCGCGTCGTGTCCGCGCCGAAACCCTGGCCCGGCTGATTGCCGCCGGCTGGACCCGCCTGACCGCCATTGCCGGCCGCTTCGGCACCTATCTGGCGCAGCGCCGCGCCATCGACGAGCTGTCGGCCCTGGACGACCAGATGCTGCGCGATATCGGCCTCAGCCGTTCGGAGATCCCGGCGGCCGTGGCCGGCCTGATCGAGCGGCCGATCCTCGCCGTCAACGAGAACCAGGCCGGCAAGGTGACCCGCCTGGTGCCGCGCGAAGCGGCCTGAGGCGGCAGCCTGGTCATACGCTTTTACGGGTTCCTGTCCCCCTTGGAACCCGATTTCGGCGCCGGATCGCGCCCTGTTTTCCCAGCGTCCCCCTCCCCCCGTCTGGGTGTGACGCGATCCGGCGACCGAGTTCAGAAGGCACAGCCCAGGCTGTGCCTTTTGTCTGTCCGGAGCCATTCGCTATGCGCATGGCAGCCCCGATTTCAGCGCGAATCTGCATCCTCTCTAGGCTGATCAATTTCCGGGCAGCGATCCGAGGCAGGATGGTCATTTTTTCTACACAATTGATTCTGTTGCAGATTTCATAAAAATTCCGCTTGCGAATCACTTTGTGCAGTGCAATATTTACGACAGTCATGCTGACATGATTTGAAGAGTGCAAGGCATGACGGAGGAACACCCGGGGCGGCTTCATCCAAGCAAGGAGATGGCCATGAAAACCCCGATCGAGCAGACCAACAGCCTCAACAGCTATTCCTACCACTATCTCGGCCTGAGCGATTTCGTTCAGCTGGAGATGGAAGCCCGCCGCATGCGCGCCCGCGCCATTGCCGGCGCCATCCGTCATGCCTGGCGCTATCTGGCCGACAGCTTCCGTCGCCAGGTTGCCGAGGCCGAGCTGCGCAGCCTGGACGACCGCACCCTGCATGACATGGGCCTGAACCGCTCCAGCATCCCGGCCGCCGTGGCCGGCGAAGTCTGGCGCCCCGGTGCACCGTCGAATGACGCCGCTGCCGCCAAGGTGCAGACCCTGAAGGTGAAGGCGGAAGCCGCCGCCTGATCCGCAGGCCGCAGCCGGAGCGGGGGGGGCTCCGGCGGGCGGCGTCAGGATCGCCGCCGGCTGAAAACCAGCGTGTGCCAGCCCTCGCGGGCGATGCGCCGCTGCAGCACCAGCCCGGTCGCCCGGTAGCGGGCGACGATCAGCCGCTCCTCGCGGGCCAGCAGCCCGGAGAGGACGAGATGCCCGCCCGGCGCCACCCGCCGGGCCAGCCCGGTCGCCATGCGGCAGAGCGGGTCGGCCAGGATGTTGGCCACCACCAGATCATAGCGGCCGGCAAGACGCGGATCCGCGGGCCGGCTTGCGGTCAGGGCGCGGATGCGGCCGGCCAGTCCGTTGCGCCGCACGTTCGCCGCGGTGACGGCCACCGCCACCGGGTCGATATCGGCGGCGACAATCCCGCGGGCGCCGGCCTTTGCCGCCGCCATGGCCAGAATCCCCGATCCGGTTCCCATATCCAGCATGCGCCGCGGACGTTGCCGCCGGCACAGGGCATCGATGGCCATCAGGCAGCCATAGGTCGAGGGCGCGCGGCCGGTGCCGAAGGCCAGCCCGGCATCCAGCAGCAGGGCGAGGGCGCCCGGCGGCACCGCATCGGCGTCGTGGCTGCCAAAGACGAAGAAGCGCCCGGCCGCGATCGGCGCATTCACCACATTGGTATGGCGCACCCAGTCCTGCGGCGGCAGATGGGCGAAGCGGATCACCGGCGCAAGGCCGAGCGCGGCCGCAACTTCCGCCAGCCGCGCGCGCCATGCCGCCTCGTCGGGCGGTGCATCGAACAGCACCTGCACCCGCCAGTCCGGACTGACCGCCACGCCGGGCTTCAGGACTTCATAGGAGGTGACGGCGATGCCGGCCTCGCCCAGCAGGTCCTCGGCGGCGGCAACCAGGCCGACCGGCACGTCCAGTTCGACCGACCAGAATTCGGGAGAGAGCGGCATGGCCAGAGCTTTCTAAGGGACCGGACGTTCGCTGTCAGGTTTTCTCGACGAAGGAGGCAATGACCCGCTTCTCGCCGGCCTTCTCGAAGGCAATGAGAAGCTTGTTGCCCTCGATGGCGCGGATGCGGCCATAGCCGAATTTCAGGTGGAAGACGCGGTCGCCGATGCCGAAGGCAAGGTCGTCGGGACTGTGCTGGGGGACATCATCCTCGATGCGCCGCGCGCGCCCTTCGATCAGGCCGGCCCCGGCAGCCGGCCGGCGCGCCTGCGGCGCGAAATTCCAGGTATGGCCGGCATAACCGGCACGGCCGCCCGGCGCCGGTGCCGCATCCTCGGCAAAGCCGCCATAGCCGCCCTGCATGTCGCGGTAGAGCCCGGCCTGCGAACGCTGTTCGACATGCTCGGACGGCAGCTCGTCGATGAAGCGCGAGGGGATTGCCGAATTCCACTGGTTGTAGATGCGGCGGTTGGCGGCAAAGCTGACATGGGCGCGCCTGCGGGCGCGGGTCAGGCCGACATAGGCCAGCCGCCGTTCTTCTTCCAGGCCGGCGGTGCCGCTGCCCTCCAGCGCGCGGCGGCTGGGGAACAGCTCCTCCTCCCAGCCGGGCAGGAAGACATAGTCGAATTCGAGGCCCTTCGCCGCATGCAGGGTCATCAGGCTGACCATCTCGGCATCCTCGGTATTCTCGGTATCCATCACCAGCGCCACGTGATCGAGGAAGCCGGCGAAATTCTCGAAATCGCCCAGCGCGCCGATCAGCTCTTTCAGGTTTTCCAGACGGCCCGGCGCTTCGGGCGACTTGTCTTCCTGCCACATGCGGGTATAGCCGGATTCATCGAGGATGATCTCGGCCACCTCGGTATGCGGCAGTTCGGCAGCCTGGCGGCGCCAGCGCTCGAAATCGCCGAGCAGGCCCTTCAGGGTGTTGCGCTGCCTGGGCTTGATCTCGTCGGTCTGCAGCAGGTCGGCCAGTGTTGCGGTCAGGGATTTGCCGGCGGCGCGCGCCGCCCTGTGCAGCATCTGGATCGTGGTTTCGCCGAGGCCGCGTTTCGGCACATTGACGATGCGCTCGAAGGCGAGGTCGTCGTCGGGCTGCATGACCACACGGAAATAGGCGATGGCGTCGCGGATCTCGCGCCGTTCGTAGAAACGCAGGCCGCCGACCACCCGATATTTCATGCCGATGGTCATGAACCGCTCCTCGAAGGCACGGGTCTGGTGGCCGGCGCGCACCAGGATGGCGACCTGGTTCAGCGACACGCCCTCGCGCTCCAGCGTCTCGATCTCCTCGCCGGCGACGCGGGCTTCCTCGTCGCCGTCCCATACGCCCTGCACGATGACCTTCTCGCCCTCGTTGAGGTCGGTCCACAGGGTCTTGCCCAGCCGGCTTTCGTTATGGGCGATCAGGCCCGAGGCGGCGCCGAGGATATGCGGCGTCGAGCGGTAGTTGCGTTCCAGCCGCACGATCTTCGCGCCGGGAAAGTCGGTCTCGAAACGCAGGATGTTGCCGACCTCGGCGCCGCGCCAGCCGTAGATCGACTGGTCATCATCGCCCACGCAGCAGATGTTGTGGTGCTTCTGCGCCAGCAGGCGCAGCCACAGATACTGCGCCACGTTGGTGTCCTGGTATTCGTCGACCAGGATGTAGCGGAACTGGTGCTGGTATTTCTGCAGCACCTGCTCGTGTTCGCGGAACAGCGTCAGGTTATGCAGCAGCAGGTCGCCGAAATCGCAGGCATTCAGCTGCAGCAGGCGCTCGCAGTACAGCCGGTAGAGCTGCGGCCCCTTGCCCTCGGCAAAGCCCTTCTCGCTGTCGGGCAGCTTCGCCGGGGCGAGGCCGCGGTCCTTCAGGCGGTCGAACTGTGCCTTCAGCAGGCGCGGTGGCAGCTGCTTTTCGTCCAGCCCCTCGGCCTCGATGATCTGCCGGATCAGGCGCAGCTGGTCGTCGTCGTCGAGGATGGTGAAATTCTGCTTCAGGCCGACCAGCTCGGCATGGCGGCGCAGGATACGGTTGGCGATGCCGTGGAAGGTGCCCAGCCACAGGCCCTCGACGGCATCGCCGACCAGCTGGCCGACACGCTCGCGCATCTCGCGGGCGGCCTTGTTGGTGAAGGTGACGGCGAGGATCTGGCTCGGCCAGGCCAGCCGGCGGTAGAGGATGTTGGCCAGCCGCGACACCAGCACGCGGGTCTTGCCGGTACCGGCCCCGGCCAGCACCAGCAGCGGGCCGTCCAGATGGGCCGCGGCCTCGCCCTGGGCCTCGTTCAGGCGGCTGAGCCAGTCGGGGGCGGGCAGGGTGGCGCCGCGCGCGGCTTCCGGCGGCGGCGCGGCCGCTTCCGGCTCGAATCCGGACAGGTCGAAGGGGTCGGAGGACATGCCGCCTACATAACCCATGCGGCCCTGCCGGGCCACCTTTGCGGGGCCGGTGCCAGGCCGGGCCCTTCGGCAATTGCCCCGCCGGCTGCAACGCGGTACCTCTATTGATAATCCAAGGAGAAACCGCCATGGCCGTCGCCGCCGTCCAGCCCCGCCTGTCCCCCGCCGCCACCGAAGTGGCGCTCGCCGCGCTGAAAACCCTGCTGGGCGACCGCTTCACCACCGCCCAGGCGGTGCGCGAGCAGCATGGCCGCGACGAATCGTGGAACCCGCCTTTCCCGCCCGATGCCGTGCTGTTCCCGCACAGCACCGAGGAAGTGGCCGAGATCGTGAAGATCTGCGCCGCCCATGGCCTGCCGATCATTCCCTATGGTGCCGGCACCTCGCTGGAGGGCCATGTCTCCGCCATGCAGGGCGGCGTCTGCCTCGACCTGATGCAGATGGACAAGGTGCTCAAGGTCAATGCCGAGGATCTCGACGTCGTCTGCCAGCCCGGCGTCACCCGCAAGGCGCTGAACGAATACCTGCGCGATACCGGCCTGTTCTTCCCGATCGATCCCGGCGCCAATGCCTCGATCGGCGGCATGGTCTCGACCCGCGCCAGCGGCACCAACGCCGTGCGCTACGGCACCATGCGCGAGAATGTGCTGGCGCTGACCGTGGTGATGGCCGACGGCCGCATCATCCGCACCTCCAAGCGGGCCAAGAAATCGGCGGCCGGCTATGACCTGACCCGGCTGTTCACCGGCGCCGAGGGCACGCTCGGCATCATCACCGAGGTCACCCTGAAGCTGTATGGCATCCCCGAGGCGATGTCGTCGGCAATCTGCTCGTTTGCCACCCTGGAGGGCGCGGTGAACACCGTGATCCAGACCATCCAGGCCGGCATTCCGGTGGCGCGCATCGAACTGCTGGACGATGTGCAGGTCGATGCCATCAACCGCTATTCCAAGACCGACATGCCGGTGCAGAACCTGCTGATGCTGGAATTCCACGGCAGCGAGGCCGGCGTGGCCGAACAGGCCGAGATGGTGCAGGCCATCGCCAGCGACCATGGCGGCAACAATTTCCAGTGGACCACCAAGGCCGAGGAGCGCGCCAAGCTGTGGCAGGCGCGCCACGATGCCGCCTATGCCGCGAAGGCGCTGCGCAAGGGCGCCGAGGTCTGGGCCACCGATGTCTGCGTGCCGATCTCGCGGCTGGCCGAATGCATCCTCGAAACCAAGGAGGATGTCGTGAAAACCGGGCTGACTGCGCCTCTCGTGGGGCATGTCGGCGACGGCAATTTCCATCTCGCCATCGTGCTCGACCGCAACAATCCCGACGAGGTCGCCACCATCGAGGCCTTCAACGAGCGGCTGGTGCATCGTGCCCTGCGCATGGAGGGCACCAGCACCGGCGAGCATGGCATCGGCCGCGGCAAGATGAAGTATCTGACCGCCGAGCATGGCGAGGCGGTCGGCGTGATGCGGGCGATCAAGAAGGCGCTCGATCCCGACAACCTGCTCAATCCCGGCAAGATCTTCAGCCTGTAGGACCGGCAGCGACATGGCGATCAACACGCTGCTGTTCCAGCTGACGGCGAAGTCGGTCCAGCTGCTGCGCGAGCGGGCCGGCCAGCGGCGGCTGTCGGCACTGGCTTTCGCCTATCCCGACTTCATCATGCCGAAGGAGGCGCTGGAACAGGTGCTGGGCGCCGATTTCGTGCAGGGCCTGCCGGAGCGGCCGGACAGTGCCGCGGTGCGCAAGATGCATGGCGGCTCGGGCCCAGTCTACGATTCCATGGCCCTGCTGGACCGGCTGGGCATCGATCTGGCCATCGTCGATGTCGTCGCCCTGCGCGGCATCGAGCGGATCATCGACCTCAACGACCCGCTGCCTGACGACCTGCGGCGGCGCTTCGACCTGGTGATCGACCCCGGCACCTGCGAGCATTGCTTCAATGTCGGCATGGCCTTCCGCAATGTCTGCGAGGCGGTCGGGCCGGGCGGCTTCCTCGTCCATAACGCGCCGTTCACCTTCATCAACCACGGCTTCTGGAATTTCTCGCCCACCGTCTATCCCGACTATTTCGACGCCAACGGCTTCAAGCTGCATTACCTGGGCGGCCAGGCCCTGCAGGCCGATGGCAGCCACAAGAGCTTTCCGGTCGATGCCTTCCGGCGCTTCGCCGCCCCCCTGAACGGCATCCTCTATGTGGCGGCCGAGCGCATCGACGACCGCCCGCCGGTCTGGCCGGTGCAGCACAAATACAAGGCCATGCTGGGGGCCAAGGGATAGCGGCCGGCGGGGCGCCGGGGCCGGGCCCGGCGCCAGGCAGGGGGCAGGGCCGGTTTCCCGGCCGCTTACCGGGAAATTCGGCGTGGCGACTCGGGCGACTGGAAAAGCCCGGGCCGACGCCCTATTCTGGAATTCCTGAAGAAAAGCCGTAGGCATACAAAGCAGTTACAACCGTAACTGTTGCGGCAGAAAGGTCGAGACGAGGTCACTGATGAGTGCGCGCAACTGGTCGCCGGAATCCTGGCGAGGCAAACCGATCCGGCAGGTGCCGGATTATCCCGACGCCGCGGCGCTGGCCGCCGTGGAGGACAAGCTTGCCAAGTTTCCGCCGCTCGTCTTTGCCGGCGAGACCCGCAACCTGATGGCGTCGCTGGCCGAGGTGGCCGAAGGCCGTGCTTTCCTGCTGCAGGGCGGCGACTGCGCCGAGAGCTTCGCCGAGTTCAACGCCAACAAGATCCGCGACACCTTCCGCGTGCTGCTGCAGATGGCGGTGGTGCTGACCTTCGGTGCCTCGCTGCCGGTGGTCAAGGTCGGCCGCATGGCCGGCCAGTTCGCCAAGCCGCGGTCCTCGCCGACCGAAAAGCGCGGCGATGTCGAGCTGCCCAGCTATCGCGGCGACATCATCAACGGCATGGATTTCACCCCCGAGGCCCGCATCCCGGACCCGAACCGGCAGCTGGAGGCCTACAGCCAGGCCGCCGCCTCGCTGAACCTGGTGCGCGCCTTCGCCCATGGCGGCTATGCCGACCTGCACCGGGTGCATGGCTGGAATCTCGGCTTCGTGGCGAAAAGCCCGGAGGCCGAGCGCTGGCAGGACCTGGCCGCGCGCATCACCGAATGCCTAGCCTTCATGGAGGCCTGCGGCATCACCCCGGACAAGACCAACGAGCTGCGCACGGTGGATTTCTACACCAGCCACGAGGCTCTGCTGCTGGGCTACGAGCAGGCGATGACCCGCGTGGATTCCACCTCGGGCGAGTGGGTCGACACCTCGGCCCACATGCTGTGGATCGGCGACCGCACCCGCCAGCCGGACGGCGCCCATGTCGAGTTCCTGCGCGGCGTGATCAACCCGATCGGCCTGAAATGCGGCCCGACCACCGATCCGGACGAGCTGATCCGCCTGATCGATGCGCTGAACCCGCAGAACAAGCCCGGCCGCCTGACCCTGATCGCCCGCATGGGACACGACAAGGTGCACAAGCACCTGCCGGCGCTGGTGCGCAAGGTGGCGCAGGAAGGCCGCAAGGTGGTGTGGTCCTGCGATCCGATGCATGGCAACACCCTGACCGCCGCCTCGGGCTACAAGACCCGGCCGTTCGACCGCATCCTGTCGGAAGTGCGCCAGTTCTTCGAGGTGCATCTGGCCGAGGGGACGCATGCCGGCGGCATCCATCTGGAACTGACCGGCCAGGATGTCACCGAATGCATGGGCGGCGCCCAGGCGATCGGCGACGACGACCTGTCCAGCCGCTACCACACCCATTGCGACCCGCGGCTGAATGCCTCGCAGTCGCTGGAACTGGCCTTCCTGATCGCCGAGATGCTGAAGATCGAGCGCGGCAACCGCGGTGTCCTGCGCCATGCCGCACAGGCCTGACGGCAGCCGCACGGCGGTCGGCCAGGCCGGCGTGACCCAGCTCGTGCCGCCGGCCCAGGCGGCCGAGCTGGAGCGTCAGATCGCCGATCATACCGACGCCTATTTCAAGAAGACCAAGGAGATCGTCGGGCGCACCGGCGACAAGACGGTCACCTATGCGGTGTTCATGCGCCGTCCGGTGATCTTCTGTCCGCGCCTGGTGGTGGAATGGCTGGAAAAGGTGGCGGCGGCGCGCGGCGTCCGCTTCGACATCCAGCTGCGCCACGAGGAAGGCACCTGGGTCGGCGCCGGCGAGCCGCTGCTGTACCTGACCGGGCCGATGTCGCAGATCGTCGATCTCGAAACCCTGTACCTGCAGAAGCTGGGCGCCGCCTGCGTTGCCGCCTACAACGCCTATTCGATGTGCTGCGACCTGCCCAATGCGCGCTTCCTCGCCATGGATGCGCGCCACTGCGCCGGTGCCGAGATGGCCGAGATGATGGCCTATGCGGCATCCGTCGGCGGCCGCGCGGCGCGGCGCGATGTCGGCGCCGCCGGCTTCATCGGCAATGCCACCGATGCCACCGCGCATTATTTCGGCAACGACAAGGGCTTCGGCACCATGCCGCATGCCCTGATCGGCTATGCCGGCAGCACCCTGCGCGCCGCCGAGCTGTATGCCGAGACCTTCCCCGGCGAGCAGATGACCGTGCTGGTCGACTATTTCGGCCAGGAGGTCACCGACGCGCTGGCGGTCTGCAACCGCTTCCCCGAGGCGGCGCAGGAAGGCCGGCTGGCCGTGCGGCTCGATACCCATGGCGGCCGCTATGTCGAGGGGCTGGACCCGCAGGCATCCTATGCCGTGCTGGAGCGCCATGTGCCCAACGCCATCCGCCAGTACCGTACCGAGGCTGAGCTGCGCTGGCTGGTCGGCACCGGCGTGTCGGCGGCGGCGATCTACCACATGCGTGCCACGCTGGATCGGGCCGGCTTTTTCAACGTGAAGATCGTCGCCTCGTCGGGCTTCAACGCCGCCAAGTGCAAGGTGATGGCCAGCGTGGCCGCGCCGATCGACATTGTCGGCACCGGCTCCTACCTTCCCGACAGCTGGACCGAGACTTACGCCACCGCGGATATCGTCGCCTATGACGGTGTGCCCAGCGTGAAGGTCGGCCGCGAATTCCTGTTGCAGAAACAGGGCGGCTGAGCCAAAACTGTCCGCCTACAAATGAACTATTGGGGGGAGGAACCCATGCGTCGTCTTGCCGCGCGCCTCGCGCTCGCCGTTTCCGTCGTCGCCCTTGCTGCCGGCGGCCTTGCCGCCACGGCCCAGGCCCAGAGCCGCATCACCCTGAAATCCGCCACGGCATCGTCGTCCTACTACGTGATGATGGTGCAGCTGGGCGAGGTTCTGCGGGCCGAGACCAAGGGCCAGATCCAGGCCACCGTCGAGGAAAGCCAGGGTTCGGTCCAGAATGTGAAGGAAGCCGGCAAGCGGCCGGGCAATTTCGTCTTCACCACGCCGCCCAGCCTGATCGCCGCCGCCCGCGAGGGCAAGAAGCCCTTCGAGGGCGAAACCGGCTATGACGTGATCCGCACCCTGTTCGTGATGCCCTACGTGACCGTGCATTTCGTGGTGCGCGAGGACAGCGGTGTTGCGCAGATCGCCGACCTGGCCGGCAAGGACTTCATCTCCGGCGGCCGCGGCACCTTCTGCGACGGCCGCACGCGCACGATCTTCAAGCTGCTCGGCCTGGAGGACAAGGTCAATTTCGTCGATGTCGAGCTGGCCTCGGCCGACAATGCGCTGAAGAACCGCAAGATCACCGGCTATGCCACCTGCTCGTCGCATCCGACGCCGCAGCTGCAGGAACTGGCCACCACCACCGCGATCCGCATCCTGCCGATCAGCGCCGAGCAGGCCGACGTGCTGGTGAAGAACGACCCGTCCTCCAGCCCGATCACCATCGCCAAGGGCACCTACAAGGGCGTCGATGTCGATGTGCCCACCGTCGGCGTGCCGGTCGGCGCCTATGGCACCACCCATATGGACGACGCGACGGCCTATGCCATCGTCAAGGCCTTCTGGGCCAAGAAGGACGAGATGGCCAAGACCAACCCGTGGTGGGCGGCGGTCAGCCCGCAGCTGATCGGGGCGTTGGGCAACACCAAGCTGCATCCCGGCGCGCTGAAGTATTACAAGGAGGCCGGCGTCACCATCCCGGCCGGCATGCAGTAAGCAGCAGGACGGAGCACCAGGCCGGATCATGCAGTCCCAGGATGCCGGCGCGCGGCCGGGCAGCGTTCTTCTTCTCTGTGCCGCGATCACCGTCGGCATCCATGTCTGGCTGATCTTCACCGGCCTGGTGCCCAACCTGGTCAGCCGGCCGCTGCATTTTGCGGCGGCTCTGCCCTGGATTTTCGTCTTTGCCCGGGCCCGCAACGGCATCGAGCGGTGGACCGGCTTCGCCGCCGGCGCCTTCGGCCTGGCCGGCGCCGCCTACCTGATCGTCGACCGCAAGGCGGTGCTGGACCAGTATGGTTCGCTGGACGGCAGCCTGTGGCAGTTCGTGCTGGCCTTCGGCCTGATCGCCGTGGCGCTGGAAATGGCCCGCCGCGCGGTGCAGCCGGTGCTGCCGGCCGTGGCCGTGCTGTGCCTGCTGTACGGCTTTTTCGGCCAGCATCTGCCCGGCACGCTCGGCCATCCCGGCCTGCCGGCGGATTATTTCCTTGGCAGCCTGGTGCTGGCCGAGGGCGGCCTGTGGGGCCAGCTGACCGGCATTTCCATCGACCTGATCGTACCGTTCATGATCCTCGGCGCCGTGGTCTCGGCCGGCGAGGCCGGTCGCGGCTTCATGGCGCTGGCGACCCAGCTGGCCGGCGGCTACCGTGCCGGCGCGGCCAAAGTCTCGGTGCTGGCCTCGGCCCTGTACGGCACCATCTCCGGCTCGGCCTCGGCCAACGTGGCCTCGGTCGGCGCCATCACCATCCCGGGCATGATCCGCATGGGCTATCCGCGGCCGTTATCGGCGGCGGTGGAGGCCGTCGCCTCCACCGGCGGCCAGATTATGCCGCCGGTGATGGGCTCGGCCGCCTTCATCATGGCCGAACTGATCCGCAAGCCCTATGCCGACATTGCCGTCGCCTCGGTGCTGCCGGCGGTGCTGTTCTTCTTCGTCGCCTGGGTTGGCGTGCATTACTTCGCTCTGCGCTTCGGCCTCAAGGCGCTGCCGGCCGACGAGCTGCCGGGCTGGCGCATCGCCTCGGCCACCGCGCCGTTCTTCGCCCTGCCGCTGGCGATCCTGATCGTCATGCTGCTGGTGCTGGCCTATTCGCCGGCCTATTCGGCGATGATGGCCACGGCCGTCACCGTGGCCATGCTGGTCTGGGACGGCAGGACGAAGCGGCTGTCGCCGGCGATCTTTGCCGGCCGCTTCATGGTGGCACTGGTCGATGCGGCGCGGCAGATCGCGCTGATCGCCGCCATCATCATCTGCTCGGGCCTGATCGTCGGCGTCTTCCACGCCACCGGCCTCGGCGTGAAGATCACCGGCCTGATCCTCGACCTTTCGGGCGGCAACCTGTGGGCGGCGCTGGCGCTGACCGCCCTGGCCTGCGTGATCCTCGGCATGGAGCTGCCGACCACGGCGGCCTACCTGATCTGCGTGGCCGTCGCCGGTCCGGCTCTGGTCAGGCTGGGCCTGCCGGAACTGCATGCCCATATGTTCGTGTTCTGGTATGCGCTGCTCTGCACGATCACGCCGCCGGTCTGCGGCACGGTCTTCGTCGCCGCCTCCATTGCCGGCACGCCCTGGCTGCCGGTGGCCGGCATGGCCATGCGCATCGGCCTCGGGCTGTTCCTGATCCCGCTCGGCTTCGTCGCCAATCCCGCGCTGATGGACCTGGCCGGCCAGCCTTGGCTGGCCATGCTGGCCGCCGCCAAGATCGGCGCCGGCCTCGTGCTGCTGTCCTGGGGCCTGATCGGCAGCACCGGCAGCCTGCTGCTCCGGGCCGGCGCCGGGATTGCCGGCGCCGCCCTGATCTTCCTGTTCGGGGTGGGCTGAAAGCAAGAACCGTCGCTCCCGCGAAAGCGGGAGCCCAGCCCGAGGCACGGTTCCGGGGGCCCCCCCGCCCGTGGCCGGGTGCGGGGTCCCCGCGGGGGGGGGGACGACGACTGGATCCGCTCAGGCCTTGTCGGGGCCGATCCGCACCAGCTGCTTGCCGAAATTCTTGCCCTTCAGCAGGCCGATGAAGGCCGCCGGCGCATTCTGCAGGCCGTCGGCCACATCTTCCCGGTATTTCAGCTTGCCGGATTTGATCCAGCCGGCCATCTCCATGATCGCGCCCGGCCAGTATTCCATATGCTCGGAAATGATGAAGCCCTGCACCTTCGCGCGGTTCACCAGCACATGGCGCATGCCGGTAAACGGGAAGGGCTGGCCGTTATACTGGGCGATCAGGCCGCAGATCGAGACACGCGCAAAGCCGTTCAGCCGGCCGAACACCATTTCCATGATCTCGCCGCCGACATTCTCGAAATAGACATCGACGCGGTCCGGCGTCGCAGCCTTGAAGGCGGCATGCATGTCCGGGCCCTTGTAGTCGATGCAGGCATCGAAGCCCAGCTCGTTGACCACGTAGTCGCATTTCTCCTGGCCGCCGGCGATGCCGACCACGCGGCAGCCCTTGATCTTGGCGATCTGGCCGACCACCGAGCCGACCGCGCCGCTGGCCGCCGAGACCACCACGGTCTCGCCGGCCTTGGGCTGGCCCAGCGCCATCAGGCCGTAATGGGCGGTGCAGCCGGGCATGCCCAGAACGCCCAGCGAGGTGGAGACGGGGGCGATCTTCGGGTCCAGCACCCGCAATTCCTTCGCCGTGGCGACGCCGTATTCCTGCCAGCCCAGCATGCCGTTGACATACGTGCCGACGGGCAGGGCGGCATCGTTGCTCTCGATCACCGTGCCGACCGTGCCGCCGCCCATCATGTCGCCGGGCTTCAGATGCGCCGCGTAAGAGCGCACCGGGTCCATGCGGCCGCGCATGTAGGGGTCCAGCGACAGCCAGATATTGCGCACCAGCACCTGGCCCGGACCCGGCTTCGGGATGTCGCGGGCGACGATCTCGAAATCCGCCTCGGTGACCCAGCCCTTGGGGTGCTGTTTCATCAGAACCTGGGTGTTTTTCCCGCTCATGGCGTTTCCCTTTCACATGTCCCGGCCGGATTTCCGGCCCCGATTTGGCCCCTGATTGCCCTGGCGCAGGGCTATCTAAGGCAGTCGCGGACACTGTAAACTGCCGCAGCTATTGAGATAAGCCTGCCGTAGGGTTAACCCTGTCCGCCATGACCGCCGCCCCGCCCGACCAGCTCCGCATCGCGCTTGCCCAGGTGAATCCCGTCATGGGCGACATCGCCGGCAATGCCGCCCTGATCGCCACCACCCGCGCGAAGGCCGCCGCGGCCGGGGCCGATCTCGTCGTCTTTCCCGAACTCGCCATCCTCGGCTATCCGCCCGAGGATCTGGTGCTGCGCCCGGCGGTGCAGGAAGCCTGCGCGGCGGCGATCCGCGACCTCGCCGCGCAGACCGCCGATGGCGGTCCCGGCCTGGTGGTCGGCACGCCCTGGCGGGAGAACGGCAAGCTGTACAATGCAGCGGCCCTGCTGGATGGCGGCGCCATCGCGGCGATCCGCTACAAGCATGAACTGCCCAATTACGGCGTGTTCGACGAGAAGCGCGTCTTCGAGGCCGGTCCGCTGCCGGGGCCGGCGGTGTTCCGCGGCGTGCGGCTGGGCCTGATGGTCTGCGAGGATATGTGGTTCGCCGATGTTGCCGAATGTCTCGGCGAGACCGGTGCCGAAATCCTCGTGGTGCCGAACGGCTCGCCCTTCGATACCGCCAAATGGGATGTGCGGCTCAATCTCGGTGTCGCCCGGGTGGTCGAGACCGGCCTGCCGCTGATCTACGTGAACTATGTCGGTGGCCAGGATGAACTGGTCTTCGATGGTGCCAGCTTCGTGCTGAATGCCGACCGCAGCATGGCAGTGCGGCTGCCGGAATTCGCCGAAGACCTGACAATCACCGAATGGCAGCGCGGCAGCCAGCACTGGCGCTGCGCCCCCGGCCGCAAGGCCGAACCGCTGGCGCAGATGCCGCGCATCTACGAGGCGATGATGCTGGGCCTGCGCGACTATGTGAACCGCAACCGCTTTCCCGGCGTGGTGCTCGGCCTGTCCGGCGGCATCGATTCCGCGCTGTCGGCGGCGGTGGCGGTGGATGCGCTGGGTGCCGACCGGGTGCGCTGCGTGATGCTGCCGTCGAAATACACCTCGCAGCTCAGCCTCGACGATGCCGCGGCCTGCGCCGGGGCGCTTGGCGTCTCCTACGAGACCATCCCGATCGAGCCGGCGGTGCAGGCCTTCACCGGCATGCTGGCGCCGGCCTTCCAGGGGCGTGCGCCCGACATCACCGAAGAGAACCTGCAGAGCCGGGTACGCGGCGTCACCCTGATGGCGCTTTCCAACAAGTTCGGCCATATGGTGCTGACCACCGGCAACAAGTCGGAAATGTCGGTCGGCTATGCCACGCTCTACGGCGACATGTGCGGCGGCTATTCCGTGCTGAAGGACGTCTACAAGATGACGGTCTTCGACCTGTCGCGCTGGCGCAACACGGCGAAACCCGCCGGCGCGCTCGGGCCGGACGGCATCGTCATCCCCGACAGCATCATCCAGCGGCCGCCCTCGGCCGAGCTGCGCGAGGACCAGACCGACCAGGACAGCCTGCCGCCCTACGAGCAGCTGGATGCGATCCTCGAGATGCTGGTCGAGAAGGAGATGGCGGTGCGCGACATCGTCGCCGCCGGCCAGCCCGAGGATGTGGTGCGCCGGGTGCAGCATCTGCTGTATGTCGCCGAATACAAGCGCCGCCAGGCGCCGCCGGGCGTGAAGATCACCGCCCGCAATTTCGGCCGCGACCGCCGCTATCCGATCACCAACGGCTTCCGGGACCAGAGGAAATGACCGGCCCGGCCGTGCGTTTCGCGCCGAGCCCCACGGGCCGGCTGCATGTGGGCAATGCGCGCGGCGCGCTGCTGAACTGGCTCTATGCCCGCAAGACCGGCGGCAGCTTCCTGCTGCGCATGGACGATACCGATGCCGCGCGCTCGACCGCCGAATTCGCGGCCGGCATCGCCGACGACCTGCGCTGGCTCGGCCTCGACTGGGACAGTTTCGTCCGCCAGTCGGACCGGCTCGGCCATTATGCCGCCGCCGCCGAGGCGCTGAAGAAGGCCGGGCGGCTCTATCCCTGCTACGAGACCGCCGAGGAGCTGGAGCTGCGCCGCAAGATTCAGCTCGGCCAGAAGAAGCCGCCGGTCTACGACCGCGCCGCGCTCAAACTCAGCGATGCCGACCGCGCCAGGCTGGAGGCGGAGGGGCGCCGGCCGCACTGGCGCTTCCGCCTCGACCACGAACACACCGCCTGGGACGATCTCGTGCATGGCCATGTCGAGATCGACACGGCGTCTCTGAGCGATCCGGTGCTGGTGCGTTCGGACGGCTATCCGCTCTATACGCTCAGTTCGGTGGCCGATGACGGCGAGCTCGGCATCAGCCATGTGATCCGCGGCGAGGATCACATCACCAATACCGCCGCGCAGATCCAGATCTTCCGCGCGCTCGGCCATGCCGTCCCGGTCTTCGGGCATTTCTCGCTGCTGCTGGATGCCGAGGGCGCCGGCCTGTCCAAACGCATCGGCTCGCTCAGCCTGGCCGATCTGCGCGGCCAGGGCATCGAGCCGATGGCGCTGAATTCCCTGCTGGCCCGACTGGGCAGCGCCGATCCGGTGGTGCCATGCCGCGACATGGCGGCCCTGGTCGAGGGCTTCGATCTCGGCCGCTTCAGCCGCGCCCCGGCCCGGCTCGATCCGCACGAGCTGGACCTGCTGAACGCGAAAATCCTGCACGAGACGGAGTTCGCCGCGATCCGCGACCGCCTGCCGCCCGGCGCCACGGAAGCCTTCTGGCTGGCGGTGCGCGGCAATATCACCGGGCTGTCCGACCTCGCCGTCTGGTGGGATGTGGTGGCCGGCGAGATTGCCGGGCCGCGCGAGGATGAGGCGCTGCTGGCCGCCGCTGCCGAGACCCTGCCGGCCGCACCCTGGGACGGTGCCACATGGAAGACCTGGACCGCGGCGGTTTCCGCCAGGACGGGCGCGAAGGGCCGCAGCCTGTTCCATCCGCTGCGTTTGGCCTTGACCGGGCAGGACAAGGGGCCCGAAATGGCGGCCCTGCTGCCGCTGATCGGCCGTGACCGGGTGCTGGCCCGGCTGACCGGGAAATAGAGGAGACCATGGCAAAGGATCGCGTTTATCTCTTCGACACGACGCTGCGCGACGGCGCGCAGACGCAGGGGGTGGATTTCTCCGTCGAGGACAAGCGCATTATTGCCGGGGCGCTCGACCGGCTGGGCGTCGCTTATATCGAGGGCGGCTGGCCCGGCGCCAATCCCACCGACAGCGAGTTCTTCACCACGAAGCCGCCATTGAAGCGCGCCAAATTCGTCGCCTTCGGCATGACCAAGCGGCCGGGCCGCTCGGCTGCCAACGATCCGGGACTGGCGCAGATCCTCGGCGCCAGCGCCGATGCCGCCTGCCTGGTCGGCAAGAGCTGGGACTTCCAGGTCGATGTCGCGCTCGGCATCAGCCAGGCGGAGAATATCGAACTGATCTCCGACAGCATCGCCGCCGCCCATGCGAAATTCGGCGAGGCGATGTTCGATGCCGAGCATTTCTTCGACGGATACAAGGCCAATCCGGATTTCGCCATTCAATGCGTGCAGGCGGCACTCGATGCCGGCGCCCGCTGGGCCGTGCTGTGCGACACCAATGGCGGCACGCTGCCGCACGAGGTCGAACGCATCGTCGGCGAGCTGGCCGCGAAGCTCGGCGATGCGTCGCGGCTGGGCATCCACACCCATAACGACACCGAAAACGCCGTTGCCAATTCGCTGGCCGCGGTGAAGGCCGGCGTGCGCCAGGTGCAGGGCACGCTGAACGGTCTTGGCGAGCGCTGCGGCAATGCCAATCTCATCGCGCTGATCCCGTCGCTGATGCTGAAGCCGTGGTTCCGCGACCATGTCGAGATCGGCCTCAGCGAGCAGGACCTGACCCACCTGACCGCCACCTCGCGCATGCTGGACGAGCTGGTGAACCGGGCGCCGAACCGCCACGCGGCTTATGTGGGCGCCTCGGCCTTCGCCCACAAGGGCGGGCTGCATGTCTCGGCGGTGATGAAGGACCCGCGCACCTACGAGCATATCCCGCCGGAGACGGTGGGCAACAAGCGGCAGGTTCTGATCTCCGACCAGGCCGGCCGCTCGAATCTTCTCGTCCGCCTGACCGAGGCCGGCATTCCCTTCAATCCCGACGACAGCCGGCTGAACGCCCTGCTCGAAGATGTGAAGCAGCGCGAGGCCGAGGGTTACAGCTACGACGGTGCCGAGGCCAGTTTCGAGATTCTCGCCCGCCGCGCGCTCGGCCTGATGCCGACCTTCTTCGACGTGCGCAGTTTCCGCGTCACGGTGGAGCGGCGTTTCAATGCCCGCGGCCAGCTGGTCACCATGTCGGAAGCCACGGTGAAGCTGAATGTGGATGGCGAGACGCTGTTCTCGGTGGCGGAAGGCAACGGCCCGGTCAACGCGCTGGACCAGGCCATGCGCAAGGATCTCGGCCGCTACCAGGGCTATATCGACGATCTGCGGCTGGCGGATTTCAAGGTGCGCATCCTCAATGGCGGCACCGAAGCCACCACCCGGGTGATGATCGAGAGCACGGATGGCGAGGGCAGCCGCTGGTTCACGGTGGGCGTGTCGCCCAACATCATCGACGCGGCTTTCGTGGCACTGATGGATTCGATCCAGTGGAAGCTGCTGCGCGACGGCGCCACACCCTCCCGGCAGAAATAGCCCGATGAGCGGTACCAACAGACCGAAGCTCGGCAAGCTGGCGCCGCCGGGGCCGCTGCGGCGCGGGCCCGTCATCATCCTGGTCGAGCCGCAGCTGGGCGAGAATATCGGCGCCGCCGCGCGCGCCATGCTGAATTGCGGGATCACCGAGCTGCGGCTGGTCAATCCGCGCGACGGCTGGCCCAACCCGGCCGCCTATGTGCTGGCCAGCAAGGCCGATCCGGTGCTGGATGCCGTCAGCGTGTTCCGCAGCACCGCCGATGCGGTGGCCGACCTGCATCGTGTCTATGCCACCACGGCGCGGCACCGCGACATGATGAAAGAGGCCGTCACCCCGCGCGAGGCGGCCGCCCGCATGCATGCCGAGGCGGGCGCGGGGAATCGCGTCGGGATCCTCTTCGGCCGCGAACGCACCGGGCTCGACAACGAGGATGTGGCCCTGGCCCATACCGCGATCACCGTGCCGCTCAATCCCGGCTTCTCGTCGCTGAACCTCGCCCAGGCGGTTTTGCTGGTCGGCTACGAATGGTTCACCGCCCAGGACGACACGCCGCCCAGCCGCATGGACACCGTGCGCGGCGGCTTCGCCGCCCAGGCCGAGCTGCAGGGGCTGTACGACCACCTGGTGGCCGAACTCGATGCCTCGGGTTTCTTCCACAATGTCGAGCCCAAGCGCGGCGCCATCCTGCGCAACCTGCGCAGTGTGCTGCAGCGGGTGCCGCTGGCGGCGCAGGAAGTGAACACCTTCCGCGGCATGCTGAAAGCCATTGCGCAGGGCCGGCCGCTCAGGGCACCCTACAGCAAAAGACGGCAGCCCCAGCAGACGGAGACCGGCAATGACCCTTCAGGCAGTTCCGACCCAGCAGGCGGATGACGAGCGGGTGCGCATCACCCGCTGGGATTTCGCCCCCGGCGCCGCCACCGGCTTTCATGTGCACGAATATCCCTATGCCGTGACCTACCTGACCGATGCGACCATGCGGCTGATCGACAAGGACGGCAGGGAAAGCATCATCGAGATGCAGGCCGGCGGCAGCTATTCGCGGCCCAAAGGCGTGGCCCATGACGTGATCAACGCCGGCCCGGCGCCGATGGCCTTCGTCGAGGTCGAGATCAAGCTGTAGGTCCTGCCCGTCGTTCCCGCGCAAGCGGGGACCCAGTTGTGTCGCCGCCTGGATCCCCGCCTGCGCGGGGATGACGATTGATGAAAGGCGGTTATTTCCGCGCCAGCCCGATGCTGCGGCCGGCCTGCGGCGGGCGCGGCAGCCGGTCATGGCCTTCCTTCAGGCGGGCGAGCAGCGCTTGGTATTCCGGCGGGAAGGGGGCCGAGCGGCGGGTCGCCATGTCGATATTCATCAGCACCTGTTCCGAGGTGGCGGCGAGATAGCCCTTCTCGGCGTGATGCATCTCCAGGAAGCAGTGCACGCGCTTGGCATCGCAGTCGAGCAGCCGGAAGGTGAAGCGCAGCACGTCGCCCTCGACCACCTCCTGCAGATAGCAGACATGGGTTTCCAGCGCGAAGGTCGAGAAATTCGTCCGCTCCATGTAGGACCAGTCGAGCCCGAGCGGCCTGAGCAGCTCATCCAGCGCCTGGTCGAAGATCACGTTGTAATAGCCGACATTCATATGCCCGTTGGCATCGATATGGTCGGGCTTCACCGCCATGCCGTCGAGTGCGAGGGGCTGGGTGAAATCGACCGGTTGAATCGAACTGGGGGCGGCTTGAGAGGAATTCATAAACTTGGCCTTTGTCGTCTGCGTTTCTCCCGCTAGCTTCCTCCCATGAGCTGGGACCCGACGCAATACCTGAAATTCGCCGGCGAACGCCTGCGGCCGGCCATCGACCTGCTCGGCCGGGTGCCGCTGACGAATCCGGAAACGGTGGTCGATCTCGGCTGCGGCGCCGGGAATCTCTCGCCGCTGATCCTGCAGCGCTGGCCGCGGGCAAAGCTGACCGGTGTGGATTCCTCGCCGGCCATGCTGGCGAAAGCCCGCACCGACTATCCGCAGGCCAGCTTCGTCGAGGCCGACATCGCCACCTGGCGACCCGCGCAACCCGTTGATCTGCTCTATACCAACGCCGCCCTGCACTGGCTCGATGGCCACGAAACACTGATTCCCGGCCTGCTGGAATGCGTGAAGCCCGGCGGCTGGCTGGCCATCCAGATGCCGCGCAATTTCGGCGCCCCGTCGCATACCTGCATCACCGATACGATCGAGCAGGGGCCGTGGCGGGCGAAGCTGGAGCCGCATCTGCGCCGCGCGCCGGTGGCCGAACCCGGCGTCTACTGGCGGATGCTGCAGGGCCGCGCGGCTTCGCTGGAAATCTGGGAGACCGAATACCTGCAGGTTCTGTCGGGGGATCACCCGGTGGCGGAATACACCAAGGGCACCTGGCTGAAGCAGTTCCTCGACCGGCTGGAAGCCGGGCCTGAGCGCGATGCCTTCGAGGCCGATTACCGCCGCCGCGTCGGCGCGGCCTATCCGAAGGAAGCAGATGGGCGGACGCTGTTTCCGTTCCGCCGCCTGTTCATTCTGGCACAGAAGCCGGCGTAAGCCGGCAGGCTGGCACAGAAGCCGGCGTAAGAACCCTTTACCCGCGGCCCCGGCCGGGTCAGGCTGGCGACATGATCGCTGCCTTCTCCGTGATTCTGCTGTGCCAGCTTGCCGGCGAGGCTTTGGTGCGTGGCCTTGTCCTGCCGTTGCCAGGCCCCGTGGTGGGAATGGTGATCATGCTGGGCCTGCTGGCGGCGCGCGAGCGCTGGCGCGACCAGTTGCCGGCCAGCCTCACCGGCGACCGGCTGGAGGCCACCGGGCGCGGCATCCTCGCGCATCTGTCGCTGCTGTTCGTGCCGGCCGGCGTCGGCGTCGTCCAGCGGCTGGATGTCTTCGGCCAGTGGGGCGTGGCCCTGGCGGTGGCGCTGGTGGTCTCGACCGCGCTGGCTCTGCTCGCCACCGTGCTGACCTTCGTCGCCGTCAGCCGGCTGCTGGGTGGCGGCGAGGATGGCGGCGCGGCGGAAGGCGGGCAGGCATGACCACGACGATGCCGCCGCCGGATTTCGCCCTGTGGGTGTTCCTGTCGCGCACGCCCTTGCTGTGGCTGACCGTCACGCTGGGGGCCTATGCGCTGACCGACCGGCTGTCGGCACTGAGCCATCGCAACCCGCTGGTCAATCCGGTGCTGCTGGCGGTGGTTGCCATCGCGCTGCTGCTGTGGCTGACCGGCACGCCCTACCAGACCTATTTCGAGGGTGCGCAGTTCGTACATTTCCTGCTCGGCCCGGCCACGGTGGCGCTGGCCTTCCCGCTCTGGGAACACCGCCGGGTGGTTTTGCGGGCCATGCTGCCGATGCTGGCGGCCCTCGTGGTGGGTTCGGTTGTGGCTCTGGCTTCCGCCGTGCTGGTGGCACGCGCCTTCGGCGTGCCGCATGACATCCTGGTCTCGCTGGCGCCGAAATCGGTCACGGCGGCCGTGGCCATGGGTATCTCCGAAACGCTCGGCGGCGACCCGGCGCTGACCGCGGTGCTGGTGATGCTGACCGGCATTCTCGGTGCCATCATCGTCACACCGCTGATGAATGCCTTCCGCATCCGCGACTGGCGGGCGCGCGGCTTCGCCGCCGGGCTCGCCTCGCATGGCATCGGCACGGCGCGCGCCTTCCAGGTGCATCCGCTGGCCGGCACGTTTGCCGGCATCGCCATGGGGCTGAATGCCCTGCTGACTGCTCTGCTGGTGCCGGCTTTGCTGGGGCTGATCGGGCAGTAGGGGGCGTTGCCCATGGCCGGCCGCGCGGGCAACCCTTCGGGTTCCGCATGCTGACTCGTTGACCTTGCGCCCAAATGTACTATATATGTTCCAATCGTGTCGAGAGAAATGTGTCTCTCAGGTAGAGAAATATATGATTATACGGCATTGAAATCACTTCTAGTTGTAGTGCCGTGTCGGCCCGCCCGGCAGCTGTGAAGGGGCCGGCCTCAAACCACTACGAGGTGCAATAAGCCCGAACGAACCGGAATGAACCGCAGCGGTCAGAAACGGTCACCAGCGGTCACGAACGAACCGCAGCGGTCACCAGCGGTCACCATCGGTCAGTAACGGTCACCAGCGGTCCGTAACGGCCAGAAACGGTCCGCAGCGGCCGGTCCCGGAAATCGTCAGCCGCCGGACCTTTTCAGCCGGCTCAGCCGGAAGGCCACGGGGGCGAGGATCACCACCACGACGATGCGGAAGACATGCATGGACGACACGATCGCCACGTCCACCCCCAGCGCCAGCGCCACCAGGCTCATCTCGGCCAGGCCGCCCGGCGACAGCACCAGCATCAGGGCACGGGTCGGCGCGCCGACCAGCCCGGCGGCGCCGAGCGTCAGCCCGAGGCTGACCGCCAGCATGATCAGGGTCGAGAGGAAGGCCAGCCCGGCGATGCGGCCGATCGCGCGCCAGTCGGCGCCGGCGAAGCGGCAGCCCAGCGCCGTGCCCATCACCACCTGCGCCACCGCCACCAGCTCCGGCGGCGGCTGGGCATGGGACAGGCCGGCCAGATGCACGGCGCCGGAGGCCAGCATGGGGCCGACCAGGCGGGCGGCGGGGATGCGCAGGAAGCTGGCGCCGAACCAGCCGGCGATGCCGGCGCCCACCAGCAGCGCCGCCTCCTTCAGCGGCATGTCGGCCAGATGCATGCCCGGCGCCATCGAGGGCACCGAGAGCCCCTCGATGAAGCGGAAATACACCGGCACCGTCATCACCACCACGAAGATGCGGATCGCATGGGTCAGCACGATGCTGCGGGCATCGCCGCCGTAATGCTCGCCGATCAGGGTCATTTCCTGCAGGCCGCCGGGGGTGGCCGAGAAATAGCTGGTCACCGGGTCGAGCCGGCCGAGCCAGCGGAACACCCCGTAGCACAGCGCGGTGACCAGCGGCACATACAGCAGCATCAGCGCGATCAGCCCGGCCCATTCGCCGGCGCGGTCGATCATGTCGGGGCGGAAGGCGCTGCCCAGCATCACGCCGATGATCGCCACCATCACCTCGCGCAGCCGCGCCGGCACCCGCATCGGCATCCGCCTGGCACCGCCGGCCAGCGCCACCGCGGCCACCAGCACCATGCTGCCCAGCATCCAGGCCAGCGGCATGCCGATCAGCACGAACAGCGCGCCGCCCACCGCGCCGACCGCCAGCGAGGGCAGCGCGTCGCGGCAGGCTTTCAGCAGGTGCCGCGGCAGCGGACCCATGCCGGTGCCTCAGGCGCGGATGTAGCGGCCGAGCCGCACCGCCGTCTGGCCGGGCTTCAGCCGCCTGGTCGGCATGATCAGCACGCAGTTGTCGTAGGGCGTGGCGATGGCGCGGCCGCCGTCATTGGCGATCACCGTGCCGGCGGCCGGAATGCATTCGAGGCCGGTATAGCTGCCGGCGAAGGCGAAGTCGCCGGTCTCGATGGTCACCGCGTCGGTCACCTCGACGAATTGCTGCGCCGCCGCCGGCGCACCCTCGATGCCGTGCCGCGCCAGCAGCGCCGCATCGGCCAGGCCGGTGGCGGCGAGGAAGCGGAACATGGTCTCGATGGCAACCCGGCGGCTGGCCTGTTCCCAGTGCTGGCCGCATTCCACCAGCAGGGCATTCTTCTGGCTCGACGGATCGCCGAAGCCGCCATAGTCGCGCATGCGCAGGCCGGCCTTGTGGCCGCGGTCGGCCACCACGGTGGCCGGCACGCCGACCTGCGCCGCCAGCGCGCGGCCCTTCGCCAGCGGGCCGGACAGCATCAGCGGCGGCGAGAACTGCTGCATCGAATGGATGTCGAGCAGCAGGTCGATCTCGCCGATCAGCGGCTCCAGCTCGCGGGCGCGGTCCAGCTCGATGCTGCGGCGCTCGCTGTCCAGCGCATTGGTGCCCCAGATGCGGTTCATATCCTCGTCGATGAAGCGCGAGGCGGCCGGGTCGGCCGGGTCGAAGCGCGAATAGGCGGCGACGTTGCAGAAGGCCAGGGTCAGCCTGCCGCGGGCGGGGCGGAATTTCTCGCGCAGCAGCAGGTCCAGCGCATGGGCGCCGCAGACCTCGTTGCCATGCACCAGCGCGGTGATGCCGACATGGGGCCCGGGCCTGCCGGAATCGAACTGGAAGGCATAGGGGATGCCGGTATTGCCCTCGCGGTACTGGGTGATCGGGATCGGCAGCAGGGGATTCTCGGGCAGGGCGCTCATCGGATACGGAAAGCCTGTCAGGGTCTGGAACGGGGCGCGGCCGGAGGGCCGCCGGGTTTTATAGCCGGTCGGCCGGGAAATATCGCCGCCCGGGCGACAGAAAAATGCCGGCCGGGCCGCGGCTTGCCGGCCGCGCGTTGTCCGGGCCGGCGGCGCGGGCTAGGCTCGGGGCATGATCTCCGGACTCAGCTTCAGCGGTGGCATCGCCACGGCGCTGGACGGCCTGCGTCAGGCCGAGCGTGCGACCAATGCCGCGATTGGTGCGGTGGGCAGCGGCAGCCTCGATCCCGATGCCATCGCCCAGGCCGCCGCGATCCTGCACGGCGCGCAGGGCGCCGGCAGCGCCGCGGCGCTGGCGCTGCAGGCGACACTCGGCCAGCAGGGCCGCTTCATCGATATCCTCGCCTAGGACGGGATCTCCCGCCGCATCGCCAGCCGGTCGGCCATGGCCAGCCCGGCGGCCTGCTGGCGGGCCATCTCGGTGCGCAGCTCCGGGCCGTATTCCCCCGCCGCCATGGCGCGGAAGCCGAGCCGGGCATAATAGGGCGCGTTCCACGGCACCGAGCGGAAGGTGGTCAGCGACAGGGCCGGCAGGCCGCGGGCCCGCGCGATGGCGGCGGCCTCGTCCAGCAGCCGGGCACCCAGCCTGCGGCCGGCATGACCGGGATGCACGTCGATCTCCCGCACATGCAGGTCGCCGTCGAGCGGGCAGAGCAGGGCGAAGCCGGCCGGGCGGTCAGCGGCATCGGCAATGACGGGCAGCAGGCCGGCGCGCGCCGCATCGGCCAGCACGGCTTCCGCCGTCACCGCGCCGTCGGCCAGTTCCGGATAGCCGGCCGTGGCGAAGGCGCGCTGGGCGGCGCGCTCGATGGCGCACAGCAGCGCCGCCTCGCCGGGGCGGGCCGGGCGGATGCGGTAGGGCGTGGCGGCCGGCTCAGGAAAAGGCTTCTTCCCAGCTGCCCTGGGTCGAGGCCTTCGAGTATTCCGTGGCGCGGTTCTCGAAGAAATTGGTGTGCTCGACGCCGTTCAGGATCGCATCCAGCCAGGGCAGCGGGTTCTTCTCGATCCGGTACATCGGCTGCAGGCCGAGCTGCAGCAGCCGGCGGTCGGCGGTCCAGCGGATATAGTCCTTCACTTCCTGCGCGGTCAGGCCCTGCACGCCCTCGATCTCGAAGGCGAGGTCGATGAAGGCATCCTCGTGGTCGACGATGGTCGAGCAGGCCACGTAAAGGTCGCGCTGGAAGGCTTCCGTCCAGATTTCCGGGTTCTCGTCGATGAAGGTGCGGAACAGCTTGACGATCGAATTGGTGTGCAGGCTCTCGTCGCGCACGCTCCACGAGACGATCTGGCCCATGCCCTTCATCTTGTTGAAGCGCGGGAAGTTCAGCAGGATGGCAAAGCTGGCGAACAGCTGCAGGCCTTCGGTGAACGCACCGAACACCGCCAGCGTCTTGGCGATGTCCGCCTTGGTCTCGACGCCGAACTGCTGCATGTAGTCGTACTTGTCCTTCATCTCCTTGTAGCGGAGGAAGGCCGAGTATTCCTCTTCCGGCATGCCGATGGTGTCGAGCAGGTGGGAATAGGCGGCGATATGCACCGTCTCCATGTTGGCGAAGGCGGCCAGCATCATCTGCACCTCGGTGGGCTTGAACACCCGCGCGTAGTGCTTCATGTAGCAGTTGTTCACTTCCACGTCGGCCTGGGTGAAGAAGCGGAAAATCTGCGTCAGCAGGTTCTTCTCGCCCGGCGTCAGCTTCTTCTGCCAGTCCTTGACGTCGTCGGCCAGCGGCACTTCCTCGGGCAGCCAGTGAACGCGCTGCTGGGTCATCCAGGCCTCGTAGGCCCACGGATACTGGAAGGGCTTGTAGACCGGCTTGGCATCCAGAAGCGACATGACTCTATTCCCCGCGGCAGCGATTCATTCGACGGGAGACTATCGCAATATCTGGTGGGGGCGGCAAGCGCAAACCCCAGATATGGGGGAGAAAGACCTGTGGATTATCTGTGGATTACTCGGCCGCGCGGGCCTGCTGGCCGGCATTCAGGCCGGCGGCCAGCCCCTGCAGCTCGCCGCGCAGGCGGGCCGCCTCGCGCAGCGGCAGCGGCAGCCGGCAGGCCAGCTCGGCCTGCATGCGGGCCACCGCCGGGCGCATCGCCGCGCCGGCCGGGGTGAGCGCGACCTGCAGCTGGCGCTCGTCGGCGGGATCGCGGCGGCGGGTGACCAGCCCGGCCTGCTCCATGCGCTTGAGCATGGGGGTCAGCGTGCCGGAATCGAGCTGCAGCCGCTCGCCCAGCGTCTTCACGTTCAGCGGCGCCTGCTCCCACAGCACCAGCATGGCCAGATACTGCGGATAGGTCAGGCCGAGCGGTTCCAGCAGGTCGCGATACAGGCGCGTCATCGCGTTCGACGCCGCATAGAGCGCGAAGCAGAGCTGCTGGTCGAGGCCGAGGGGAGTCGTCTGGTCGGTCATGGCGGTATCGAGGTTAGGCGGCGCCGGACGGGCTGTCCATCCGGCGCCGCGGGCCTGTCAGCGTCTTCGGACGGCCCGGTCAGACCACGGTTTCGAGGGCGACCTCGATATTGCCCTTGGTCGCCTTGGAATACGGGCAGACCGCATGGGCGGCGGCGGTGAGCGCCTCGGCCTGGGCCTTGTCCATGCCCGGCAGCTTGACCGAGATCCTGGCATTCAGGCCGAAGCTGGTCTCGTCCTTGCCGATGCCGATGGTCACCGTGACGGTGTTGCCCTCGGGCAGGGCGACCTTCTGGCCGCGGGCGACGAGGCCGAGCGCGCCCTGGAAGCAGGCGGCATAGCCGGAGGCGAAGAAGGTCTCCGGATTGGCCGCATTGCCCGGGCCGCCGAGTTCCTTCGGCATGGCCAGGGTCATGTCGATGATGCCGTCGGCCGACTTGACCTGGCCCGAGCGGCCGCCGGTGGCGGTGGCGGTGGTGGAATAGAGCGGGGTGATGGACATGGGAAACTCCGTGGGTTGTTGGTTGGTTGCGGGAGATGGGCGTCGGTTACGGGCATAAAGATAGCGAGCAATTAGATCGCACACAAGTTAAATGCCTGTGACAGGGATCACGCCTGCTGCGGTATGATATACAATAGAAAAATGTGTAACCGGCCATGGGTCTGGTGGTGTGCGCCGGCCAGGCGGCCAGGCAGACGCACCGCATACGCATCGTTTTTCCCGGAAATCCGATCCATCCGGTCGATCAGACTGATCGGAAACTTTCATTAGAATTGCTCTAAAATAGCCTTCTCAAGCCCCGTCCGCGGCATATACTTGAGACCCGAGGCGAGACGCGCGGTTCCGCGCAGGCCCCGTCTCGCAGGCCCCCGGCCCACCAATTCAAACCGGCCGTTTCAGCTACCCGCGGAGGACCCGATGAACAGCAAGGCAGCACCAGCATCCGGCAAATGCCCCGTCATGCATGGCGGCAACACGGCGACCAGCAGCTCGGTGACGGAGTGGTGGCCGCAGGCCCTCAATCTCGACATCCTGCACCAGCACGACACCAAGACCGACCCGATGGGGCCGGATTTCGATTACCGCGAAGAGGTCAAGAAGCTCGACTTCGCTGCCCTCAAGAAAGACATGAAGGCCCTGATGACCGACAGCCAGGACTGGTGGCCGGCCGACTGGGGCCATTACGGCGGCCTGATGATCCGCATGTCCTGGCACGCCGCCGGTTCCTACCGGCTGGCCGACGGCCGCGGCGGCGGCGGCACCGGCAACCAGCGTTTCGCGCCGCTGAATTCCTGGCCGGACAATGTCAGCCTGGACAAGGCGCGCCGCCTGCTGTGGCCGCTGAAGAAGAAATACGGCAACCGCGTCAGCTGGGCCGACCTGCTCGTCCTGGCCGGCACCGTCGCCTATGAAACCATGGGGCTGAAGACCTTCGGCTTCGGCTTCGGCCGCGAGGATATCTGGCATCCGGAAAAGGACATCTACTGGGGTGCCGAAAAGGAATGGCTCGGCAAGGACCGCTACGCGGACGGCAACGACGAATCCTCGCTCGAGAATCCGCTGGCCGCCGTGCAGATGGGCCTGATCTACGTCAACCCGGAAGGCGTCAACGGCAAGCCGGATCCGCGCAAGACGGCGGAGGCCGTTCGCGTGACCTTTGCGCGCATGGCGATGGACGACGAGGAAACCGTGGCGCTGACCGCCGGCGGGCACACGGTCGGCAAGACCCACGGCAACGGCGATGCCAAGCTGCTGGGTCCGGATCCGGAAGCTGCCGATGTCGACCAGCAGGGTTTCGGCTGGGCCAATCCGAAAATGGGCGGTAAGGCGGCCAACGCGGTGACCTCCGGCATCGAGGGCGCCTGGACGACCCATCCGACGCAGTTCGACATGGGCTATTTCGACCTGCTGTTCGGCTACGAGTGGGAAATCCGCACCAGTCCTGCCGGCGCCCGGCAGTGGGAGCCGGTCAACATCCGGGAAGAGGACAAGCCGGTGGATGCCAGCGACCCCTCGATCCGCCACAACCCGATCATGACCGATGCCGACATGGCCATGAAGGTGGACCCGGTCTACAACAAGATCTGCCGGAAGTTCATGGCCGATCCCGAGTATTTCAAGGACACCTTCGCGCGCGCCTGGTTCAAGCTGACCCATCGCGACATGGGTCCGAAGGCCCGCTATGTCGGCCCCGACGTGCCGAAGGAAGACCTGATCTGGCAGGATCCGGTTCCGGCCGGCAACGCCAGATATGACGTCGCAGCCGCGAAGGCGAAGATCGCCGCCAGCGGCCTCAGCATCGGCGACATGGTCGCCACCGCCTGGGACAGCGCGCGCACCTTCCGCGGCTCCGACATGCGGGGCGGCGCCAATGGCGCGCGCATCCGCCTGGCCCCGCAGAAGGACTGGGACGGCAACGAGCCGAAACGCCTGGCGAAGGTTCTGGGCGTGCTGGAGCCGATCGCCAAAGACGTCGGCGCCAGCATCGCGGACATCATCGTCCTGGCCGGCAATGTCGGCGTCGAACAGGCGGCCAAGGCCGCGGGCTTCGATGTCAAGGTGCCCTTCGCGCCGGGCCGCGGCGATGCCACCGACGCCCAGACCGACGGCGACTCCTTCGGCGTGATGGAGCCGATCCATGACGGCTACCGCAATTACCTGCAGAAGGATTACGCCGTGAAGCCGGAAGAGCTGATGCTCGACCGCACCCAGCTGATGGGCCTGACGGCACCGGAAATGACCGTCCTCGTCGGCGGCATGCGGGTGATGGGCACCAACCATGGCGGCACCAGGCACGGCGTTCTGACCGACAGGGTCGGGGCGCTGACCACCGACTTCTTCGTCAACCTGTGCGACATGGGCAACAGCTGGCACCCGACCACCGGCGGCGTCTATGAAATCCGCGACAGGAAGTCCGGCAAGGCCAGGTGGACGGCGACGCGCATGGACCTCGTGTTCGGATCGAACTCGATCCTGCGCGCCTATGCCGAGGTCTATGCCCAGGACGACAACCGGGAGAAGTTCGTGAAGGACTTCGTGGCCGCCTGGACGAAGGTCATGAACGCAGACCGGTTCGACCTCGCCGCCTGATGCGGTGTCAGCCCCCCCCGGATGGCCGCCAGCGGCCATCCGGGGCACCTGCGGCCACTGGAAAAAGCCGTATACAGACCCCATATAAAAGATACGCCGTGCATCGCTGCACGGGGGGAGCCGGGCCAGACAGACCCGGAAACGGAGGAAGCAGGTCCGATGCACCGCACAGGACCGGGCAAGGCCGAGGCAGGCCGTGGCCCGGATGGAGGTGTGTCATGGCCCATATCACCCATCATCACGAACCCGCCCGGCACTGGCAGGACTGGGTCAACATGATCCTGGGCGCCCTGATGGTCGCGTCGCCCTGGCTGTTCGGCTATGCCCCGCTGGAGGGCGCCACCATGAATGCCGTCATCATCGGCTTCCTGGTTTTCGCCCTGTCGGCGCTGTCGCTGACCCTGCTGGACGACTGGGAGGCCTATATCAGCGCCGGACTTGGCGTCTGGCTGATCCTGTCGCCCTGGCTGCTCGGCTTCGCGCTCTATGATCCGGCCAGGCTGGCACATCTGGCCATCGGCATCCTGGTGGTGGCGGTCGCCGTGCTGGAAGTCTGGCAGAGCCGCCCGCGCAGCTGAGCCCGGCAGGAAAGCGGCGGAACTATCGCGGCAAAACAAAACGGCCCGGGCTTGCGCCCGGGCCGTCGATACGCACGGTTACGGCTGCTGGTTACTGGCAGGCAAGGCATTCGTCATAATCGACCGTCTCGCGCGGGCCGCCGGTCATGGCGCCGGCGGGGGCGGCCGCGAGCGGCAGTTCAACCTCCGCCGGGCCCTGCGGCCGCTCGCCGTCATTGACGCGGCCGTTGAACGGGATCGACACGACATTGGTGGCCGCGTCGGCGGCAGACTTGCCCGACACCGTCTCGGCCCGCTGGATCGACATCGAGCGGCAGTAATACAGGCTCTTCACGCCCTTCTTCCACGCCATCATGTGGATCTGGTGCAGATCGCGCTTGTGCACGTTGGCCGGCAGGAAGACGTTCAGGCTCTGGGCCTGGCAGATGAACGGCGTGCGGTCGGCCGCCAGGTCGATCAGCCAGCGCTGGTCGATCTCGAAGGCGGTCTTGAACACGGCCTTCTCGTCATCCGACAGGAAGTCGAGATGCTGGACCGAGCCGCCGCTGGTGGTGATCGACGACCAGGTCTCGTCGTCGTTCTTGCCATACTGTTCCAGCGTCTTCTCAAGATAGCGGTTGCGCACCGAGAAGCTGCCCGACAGCGTCTTGTGGGTGAAGGCATTGGCCACGTTCGGCTCGATGCCCGGGCTGGCGCCGCCGGCAATGATCGAGATCGACGCGGTCGGCGCGATCGCCATCTTGTGCGAGAAGCGCTCCATGATGCCGTATTCGGCGGCATCGGGGCAGGGACCGCGCTCTTCCGCCAGCTTGCGCGAGGCGGCATCGGCGGCATCCTTGACATGCTTGAAGATGGTGCGGTTCCACACCTTCGCCATCACGCTTTCCCACGGCACGCCATTGGCCTGCAGGAAGGAGTGGAAGCCCATCACGCCCAGGCCCACCGAACGCTCGCGCTCGGCGGCATAGCGCGCCTTGGCCATGCTGTCGGGCGCCTTGTCGATGAAGTCCTGCAGCACGTTGTCGAGGAAGCGCAGGCAGTCCTCGACGAACAGCGGATGCTCCTTCCATTCGTGGAAGTATTCGAGGTTCAGCGACGACAGGCAGCAGACCGCGGTGCGGGCATTGCCGTGCTGGTCGATACCGGTCGGCAGGGTGATCTCGCTGCACAGGTTCGAGGTCTTGACGCTGAGCCCGGCCAGCTTGTGGTGCTCGGGCAGGGCGCGGTTCACATGGTCGATATAGACGATGTAAGGCTCGCCGGTCTCGATGCGGGCGGTCAGGATGCGGATCCACAGCGCGCGGGCCGAAACGGTACGCTGCACGGTGCCGTCATGGGGGCTGACCAGCGCCCACATCTCGTCGGCCTCGACGGCGCGCATGAAGGCGTCCGAAATCAGGATGCCGTTATGCAGGTTCAGCGCCTTGCGGTTCGGGTCGCCGCCGGTCGGCCGGCGGATCTCGATGAATTCCTCGATTTCCGGATGGTCGATCGGCAGGTAGCAGGCGGCCGAGCCGCGGCGCAGCGAGCCCTGCGAGATCGCCAGGGTCAGGCTGTCCATCACGCGGATGAAGGGAATGATGCCCGAGGTCTTGCCGTTCTGACCGACCTTCTCGCCGATCGAGCGCAGGTTGCCCCAGTAGCTGCCGATGCCGCCGCCGCGGGCCGCCAGCCAGACATTCTCGTTCCACAGGCCGACGATGCCATCCAGGCTGTCATTGGCCTCGTTCAGGAAGCAGCTGATCGGCAGGCCGCGGCTGGTGCCGCCGTTGGACAGCACCGGGGTGGCCGGCATGAACCACAGCTTGCTGATATAGCTGTACATGCGCTGGGCATGGGCGGTGTCGTCGGCATAGTGGCTGGCGACGCGGGCGAACAGGTCCTGGTAGGATTCGCCGGGCAGCAGGTAGCGGTCGTCCAGCGTGGCCTTGCCGAAATCGGTGATCAGGCGGTCGCGGCTGCGGTCGACATCGATGCGGATGCCGCGCTCGGTCTGCAGAGTGTTCAGCACGATTTGCTTCCCCTCGTTATCGCGGTCCGGCACCACATTTTGTGGTCGCAGATACCGGCCGCTCTATGAAACCAATGACTTCGCCGTCAAAACCCGCCCGGCGCTGCACACCCCGCCTATTCACTTCCCGGAAAACCGCGAAAAATCAGACTTGGGAAGCGGCGCAACGTCAAACGAAACAGGTCAACGAACACAACATATGGTATCGACGGTTAAGGGAGCGTCAATACGATGTATGCCGCACAGCTGTAAAAAAAGTGGTTGACGAGTCGGCCGCAGCGTGAACCCCCCGGTTTTATGCCGTGTCGCGCGCGGCCGGCCTGCCGCGGATTTTTTGCTGTGGATAACGGGGATAACTTCTCCGGGCATGAATTCGGATACACACACCGCAATCGGGCGTTAACCATTCCCCTGTAGCTGTCAGGTCCGGGTGGTCGCGCCGGCCCGCCGCGGGCTGCGGCGCGGGACCGGACGGTCCGCCGGCCGCCCTTTGTGTCTGGTGAATTTGGTGGTTCAATGCGGGCCTTACGCGATCCGAGCGGTACCGGCACTGGGTCCGGTCCGGCGGGGGAGGTTGCGATGCTGATCAAACATCCGCGCGCCGATATGGCGGCCAATGCCGGCAAGCCGGCCAGCGAGTCTGCCCATGCGCAGGCCGAAGCCGAGGCGGCCGCCCTGATCGGCCTGCCGGCCCTGGAGCGCCGCCGCTATCTGCTGGTCGGCATCGGCGCCGCCCTGTCGCTGCTCTGGCTCGGCATCTGCGCCCTCTATGTCCAGACCGCCATCGGCTGGACCAATCTCTGGCACATGCTGCCTCATGAATTCGGTGCCTTCCTGGCCGGTGCGGCCGCGCCGCTGGCCTTCCTGTGGCTGCTGCTGCTGAACATGTGGCGCGGCGCCGCCGTCCGCCGCCAGGCCGCCGCCCTGCACCAGGTGCTGCTCGATCTCAGCTACCCGACGCCGGAAGCCGAACGCCGTGTCTCGGCCCTGTCGGGCGCCCTGCGCCGCCAGGCGCGGGAGATGGAAGAGGCTGCACAGTCGGCCACCGAGCAGATGGCGGCCCTGGGTGAGACCATGTCGGGCCAGCAGCAGGCCCTGCTGGCTGCCGCCTCGGGCGCCGGCGAACAGATTTCGACGCAGACCCGCGAGCTGGCCGGCACGCTGGGCCAGTCGTCGCGCGTGCTGGTGGCCGCCGCCGAGCAGGTCAACCGCGACCTCGATGCCACCGTGAAGGGGCTGGCGGGCCAGTTCGAGGAACAGAGCGCCGTGCTGCTGCAGGCTGCCGAGAAGGTCGGCACCGAAATGAATGCCAAGGTCAGCGGGCTCGGGCATACCGTCTCGACCCAGGCCCAGGTGCTGCTGCAGGCCGCCGACGTGATCGTGCGCGAGGTGGAAACCGCCCGCGGCATCTTCCAGACCAAGGCCTCCGAGATTTCCCGCATCACCTCGGCGATCCAGTTCCAGAACGAGCGCGTCGAGGAATTGTCGCGCCGCCATGGCGAGCTGATGGACCAGGCGGTGCAGCGCGCGGCGGAAGTCGCGCAGCAGATCGCCGGCGAGCTGGAACAGAAGATCGTCACCCTGGAACAGGCGGTCAGCCGTGCCAGTGGCGAGGCCGGCCGCATCGGCGTCAGCTTCGCGGAATCGGCGCAGGCGATCACCTCGGCAGCCGAGGTGACCGTGGCCCGCGCCCAGGCCGCCGGCGAAAGCTTCGGCCGCGAGACCCAGCTGTTTACGGCGGCCAGCGAAAAGGTGATCGGCAGCGCCGAGGCCGCCGGCACCGTGCTGCGCGAACGTGTCCGCGAGATCGAGCAGGCGACCAGCAGCACCATCGGCCGCATCCGCGATATCGGCGAGACCGTGCGGTCCGAGGTCGGCGCGCTGGACGAGCAGGGTGCCCGGGTCAGCGAGCGGCTGCGGCTCTCTGCCGATGACATGCGCATGCGCACCGGCGCGCTGGAGCAGGCCGGTGCCGGCGCCAGCCGTCAGGCGGAAGCCTTTGCCGAGGCCGCCACCCAGGCCGAGCAGCGCCTGAAGCTGACCGGGGATCTGGTGCGCCACCAGACCGACCAGCTTGGCCATGCCGCCGAACTGGCCGACCAGCGGCTGGCGCAGGCCGGCGATGCCCTGCGCCGCGAGGCCGGCAACATGATGTCGTCGCTGCAGCAGATCGCCGAACGCGGCACGCGGGCCGGCGACGACCTGAAGCAGCGCGCCGAAAGCCTTGATGAGACGGCCGGCCGTGCGCTGGACAAGCTGTCCCAGGCCGACGAGATCGTGAAGCAGCGGATCGAAGGCCTCGGCCAGGCGGGCCGCGACGCGATGGCCATGGCGGCGCAGGTACAGGAGACGATGGCGCAGGCCAACGACCTGCTGGCCCAGGCCACCCAGCGCACCCAGGACCAGGTGGCGCAGGCCGGCGGCCTGCTGCGCGATCACACGATGCAGATGGAGGTCACCGTCGGCAGCCTGTCGAAACAGATCGGCGAATCCGGCGAACGCATGCGCGACCAGGTCGACGGTCTCGACCAGGCCGCCGCCCGCACCGCCCAGCGGCTGCGCGCCGCCGGCGAGAGCGCCGGCCAGGATGCCGTGCAGCTGCAGGCCGCGGCCGAGCGTGCCGCCCAGCGTCTGCACCAGGTCAGCGAAACCGCACAGACCCAGGCCCATGCGCTCGGCGCGGCGTCCGAACGTGCGGCAATGGAGGCCCAGCTGGCCGGCAGCGCGGCACAGGCCCGCGCCAAGGACCTGCAGGACCTGGCCGCCGGCGTTGCCGAGGCGATGGCGCGGCTGGCCGAGAAGGCGCAGGCACAGACCGTGGCGCTGGTCGGCATGAGCGAGAAGGCGCAGGCCGAGGCCACCGCACTGAACGATGTCGCCGAGAAGGCGACGGCCAGCATCGTCACCGCGGGCGACACCGCGCAGGAGCGTTCGGCGCAGCTCAGCGCCGCCGCCGGCAGCGTGGTCGACCGCACGCTGGAACTGCGCAGCACCATCCACGAGCAGGCCGGGGCGCTGAGCGACCTGGCCGGCGAACTGAGCCGCCAGGCCGAGAATATCCGCGAGAATTTCCGCGGCCGCGTGCAGGAACTGGCCGAAGCCTCCGATGCGGCGATCCTCAAGACCGCCAATATCGGCGACAGCTTCCGCCGCCAGGCGCAGGAAGTGGCCCGCGTCTCCGACGAGGCGGTCAACCGCGTCGACCAGGTCGGCACCGCCTTCGATGCCCGTGCCCGCGAGATCAACCTGGCCGTCGGCAATGCCTCGGGCCGCATCGACGATGCCAGCGAGCTGCTGCGCAACCGCACCCGCGAGCTGGCCAACATCGTCGAGGATGCGATGAAGCAGACCGACCGCATGTCGGACGGCTTCCGCCGCCAGGCCGACGAGGTCGATACCCGCGCATCGCGGCTGGGCGAGAAGGTCACCGAGATCGGCGAGCGGCTGACCCGCACCGGCAACGAGTTCGGCGCCGTCACCGACCGCGCCACGGCGCGTGCCGCGGAAACCGCCGAGGTGCTGGCCCGCCGTGCGCAGGAACTGTCCTCGGCCGCGGCCCGCGCCGCCAGCGAGGCGGCCAATGCCGAAGCCAGCCTGAAGGCGGATTCGAAGGCGCTGGCCGAAGCGGCGCGCACCGCCAGCGTCGAGGCCGAGTCCCTGCGCAAGGCGACCCAGGCGCTGCGCGGCGAGCAGTTCCTCAAGACCGCCGCCTTCATCACCGGCCATCTCAACTCGATGGCCATCGACATCACCCGCCTGCTGAACCGCGACCTGTCGGAAGACCTGTGGCGGCGCTATTACAAGGGCGAACGCGGCCTGTTCACCCGCAAGCTGATCGACCAGCGCGACCTCGACAAGATCCGCGGCAAGTACCAGGACAATGCCGAGTTCCGCGACTTCACCGACCGCTACATCGCCGAGTTCGAGCGCGTGCTGGCCGGTGCCAAGGGCGTCGAGCACGAGGAGCTGCTGACCTCCGCCTTCGTCACGGCGGATATCGGCAAGGTCTACCTGCTGCTGCGCGAGGCGGTCGGCAAGGCGCGCAGCTGACGGAGCGGCGATGACCGGGAAACCGGACCTCAGGAACTGGGTCGGCGGCTCGCAGGAAGCCGCCGATCTCGTTTTGGCGGACCGCAGCGCGGCGCTGGCGGCCGCGCTCGACCAGCCGGCGGACGCGATTGCCGGCGGAGCGATGCTGCCGCCGCTGCGGCACTGGCTGCATTTCCAGGAGGTCGTGCCGCGCGGCCGGCTCGGCCGTGACGGGCATCCGGCGCTGGGCGGCTTCCTGCCCGATATCGGTGCTTATTGGGGCGGCAGTGCCACGCGGCGCATGTGGGCCGGCAGCCGCATCGACCTGCACCGGCCGCTGGTGCTGGGCCAGCCCGCCCGTCGACTGTCGGTGATCGAGGCCATCGCGGAGAAGGCGGGCCGCAGCGGCCGGCTGGTCTTCGTGACCGTGCGGCACGAGATTTCCGATCATGCCGGCGTCCTCGCGATCACCGACCGGCACGACATCGTCTACCGCGAGGAGAAGGCGGGCCGCGGCAGCGCAGCGCTGCCGACCCCGGAACCGGCACCGGCCGACCATGAATGGGAAGACGGCTTCACGGCCGACCCGGTGCTGCTGTTCCGCTATTCGGCGCTCACCTTCAACGGCCACCGCATCCATTACGACCGCGACTATGCCCGCGACGTCGAGGGGTATGGCGGCCTGGTCGTGCACGGGCCGCTGCTGGCGACTCTGCTCTGCGATTTTGCCTGCGGGTTGCGGCCGGGACAGGCATTGTCGGCATTTTCCTTCCGCGGCCGCCGGCCCGTGCTGGACGGACAGCCCTTCCGCCTGCGGGCGAGGGCGGAAAGCGACGATCGTCTGTCGCTGTGGATCGCCGATGCCGGCAATGCGCTGGCGATGACGGCAGAGGCGCGGTTCGGCTGACCGTTGCCGGTCAGGCGTTGCCAATCATGCGTTGCCTGGCACGATCTTGCGGCCGCGGCGGCGCGGCGCCGTCAGTTTGGCGACATCGAGGATGTCGTCGAGCTGGGCCTCGGTCAGCCAGCCTTTCTCGACCACCAGTTCGCGCACCGTGCGCCCGGTCTTCAGGGCTTCCTTGGCCAGGGCGGCCGCCTTCTCGTAGCCGATATAGGGGTTCAGCGCGGTGACGATGCCGACGCTGGCCTCGACATGGCGACGGGCATTCTCCGGATTGGCCTGGATGCCGGCCACGCATTTCTCGGCGAAGGTGCGGGCCGCCCGCACCAGCATATGCATCGAATCGAGCACGTTATAGACGATGACCGGCTCCATCACGTTCAGCTGCAGCTGGCCGGCTTCAGCCGCCATGGTCACCGCCACGTCGTTGCCGATCACCTGGAAGCAGACCTGGTTGACCACTTCCGGGATCACCGGATTGACCTTGCCCGGCATGATCGACGAGCCGGGCTGCATCGGCGGCAGCGAAATCTCGGCGAGACCGCCACGCGGCCCCGACGACAGCAGCCGCAGGTCGTTGGCGATCTTGCTGAGCTTCACCGCGATGCGCTTCAGCATGCCGGAATACAGAACGAAGGCCCCCATGTCCCAGCTGGCCTCGATCAGGTTGCTGGCGCGGCTCATCTCGATGCCGCAGATGCGGGTCAGTTCGCCGATGGCGAGGTTGGAATATTCCGGTTCGGTGTTGATGCCGGTGCCGACCGCCGTTCCGCCCAGGTTGATCTCGCGGAACAGCTTGACGATTTCGTCGCCGCGGGCGACGTCCTCCTTGATGTTGATGGCAAAGGCCTCGAATTCCTGGCCCAGGGTCATCGGCACCGCATCCTGCAGCTGGGTGCGCCCCAGCTTGATGATGTCGGCGAATTCGACGCCGCGCTGGCGGAATTCGTAGGACAGGTCATCCAGCGCCGTCATCAGTTCGGCGTGGCTCAGCAGGACGGCGAGGCGCACGGCGGTGGGATACACGTCGTTGGTCGACTGCGACAGGTTGACGTCGTCATTCGGGTGCAGATGCTGGTATTCGCCCTTGTGGAATCCCAGCAGTTCCAGCGCCCGGTTGGCGATCACCTCGTTGGCATTCATGTTGGTGGAGGTGCCGGCGCCGCCCTGAAACACGTCGATGGAAAACCATTCATGCAGCTGACCGGCGGCCAGTTCGTCGCAGGCCTGGGCGATGGCCTTGTATTTTTCGGGTGACAGGTAGCCCAGCTTCTTGTTTGCGGCGGCGCAGGCCTTTTTCACCATGCCGAAGGCACGGATCAGGTTGGGATAGTGGTTGATGCCGACGCCGGAGATATGAAAGTTGTCGATCGCCCGCTGGGTCTGGATGCCGTAATAGCTGGCGGCGGGGATTTCCATCTCGCCGAGCGAATCATGCTCCATGCGGGTCGGGGTCGCGCCGGGCACCGGCTGCTGCTGGCCGGGATTGCCGCTGCCGGTCGCTGTTTCGCTGCTCATGATGCTCCTGCCTCGTTGCAAGCGGTCTGGACGACGGGCCCATTCTGCGCTGACGCAACGTCAAAGCGAAGTCTTTGGTAAAGTTTATTTCGTTGAAATCATTAATGATTTTACATGCAAACAAACCAGATCGACGTCTCTATACCGTGCGTTGTGCGCGGTCCTTCGCATTGGTGGCCTCGATCGCGGTGCGGATCTGCTGCCAGTCGGCATCGGACAGCTCGGTCAGGGCGCCGAAACCGCCGGCGCCGTTCAGCCACTGGCCGCCATCGATGGCGATCACTTCGCCGGTGATATAGCCGACGTCGTCGGCCAGCAGGAAAGCGGCCAGGTTGGCCAGTTCCTCCAGGTTGCCGACCCGCCGCATCGGGATCGCCCCGATCATCCGGCGCTCGAGTTCCTCGGTCGGTGCCAGCCGCTTGGTCATGCCCTCGGTAGGAAAGGGGCCGGGCGCGATGGCATTCAGCCGGATGCCCTTCGGACCCCATTCGACGGCCAGCGACTGGGTCATGGCCGCGATGCCCGCCTTGGACATCGCCGAGGGAATGACGAAGGCCGAACCGGTCCAGACCCAGGTGGTGACGATGGAAACGACGCTGCCGCCGCGGCCTGCGGCAATCCAGCGTTTGCCGGTGGCCTGGGTGACATAGAAGCTGCCATGCAGCACGATGTTGGCAATGGCATCGAAGCCGCGGGGACTGAGGTCCTCGGTTTTCGCAATGAAATTGCCGGCCGCGTTGTTGACCAGGCTGTCCAGCGGCCCGTGGTCCTGCCAGATGCGGCCGATCATCTCGTCCACGGCCGCGGCGACGCGGATATCGCAGGGCCATGTGAAGATGCGGCCGCCGGTCCTGCCGGCCAGCTCGGCGGCGGTATCCTTCAGCACCCCCTCGCGCCGGCCGCAGATATGCAGTTCCGCCCCCAGTTCCATCAGCCGCCCGGCCATGGCCTTGCCCAGCCCGGTGCCGCCGCCGGTGACGAGGATGCGTTTGCCCTTGAACAGATCCGCGCGGAACATGAAGCCTCCCTTGCATATGTTCTGGCTTTGGATTAGCCCAAAGACGAAGAAGAAGATCAACCCCGCAGAGGAAAGCCCGCATCATGGACCTGCAACTGACCGGCAAAGTCGCCATCATCACCGGGGCCAGCAAGGGCATCGGCCGTGCCATTGCCGAAACCCTGGCCGCCGAAGGCATGAAGCTGGTGCTGGCGGCGCGGTCGCGCGAGCTGCTCGACGGACTGGCGGGCAGCCTGGCGACCGACTGTCTGGTGCAGGCGGTCGACCTGCGCGACCCGGCGGCGCCGGCGGCACTGGTGGCGGCAGCCGTGCAGCGCTTCGGCGGCATCGACCTGCTGGTGAACAATGCCGGTGCCACCAAGCGCGGGGATTTCATGACCCTGACCGACGACGACTGGGCAGACGGCTTTGCCCTGAAATTCTTCGGCGCCATGCGCCTCAGCCGGGCGGCTTGGCCCCAGCTGGCGGCGCGGCAGGGCAGTATCGTCAGCATCGTCGGCGTCGGCGGCCGCACCGGCAGTGCGGAATTCGCCATCGGCGGCGCGGTCAATGCCGCCTGCATGAACCTGACCAAGGTGCTGGCCGACCGCGGGATCACGGATGGCGTGCGCGTCAATGTGATCAACCCCGGTGCGATCGCCACCGAACGGCTGCTGGTGCGTATCCGCAGCTTTGCCCAGGAACAGGGGATCGACGAGGCCGAGGCGGCCCGGCGGCTGCCGCGGGCGATGAATGTCGCCCGGTTCGGCGAGCCCGCTGAGATTGCGCAGGCTGTCGCCTTTCTCGCCTCTCCCCGGGCCGCCTATGTCCAGGGGGCCATCCTGGACGTCGATGGCGGCGTGACCCGGACCCTGTGAGCCCGGAACTCTATTGATTTTTTCGCGCCGGAATGCCACTCGGAGGCATGCGGATCAGTTCGTTCATATCGGGGGTTCCGGGATTCCGGCCGGGGACAGGATGCCTTGGGCTGGCGGTCCTGCTGCTGGCCCTGCTGCTGGCGCGAGGGGCTGTGGCAGACACGCTGCCCCAGCCCGGCGACGCGGTGGTTCTGACGGTGGCCGGCAAGATCAGCCGCAGCAACGGCCAGGATGCGGCCGGCCGGCCGGAGGCCCGGTTTGATCTGGCCATGCTGCAGCATCTGGGGATCACCGAATTCGTTACGGCGACGCCGTGGCACCGGGGCCGGGTGCGTTTCGAGGGCGTGCTGGTGCGGCGGCTGCTGGAAGAGGTCGGGGCAAGCGGCGACCGGCTCTATGCCGTGGCGCATAACGAATACACGGCCAATATTCCACGCGACGATGCCGTCCGTTACGACATGATCCTGGCGCTGCGCGCCAATGGCCACCAGCTCGGGCTGCGCGACAAGGGACCGGTTTTCATCGTCTATCCCTATGATACCGACGCAGCGCTGCGGTCGGATGTCATGTATTCCCGTTCGGTCTGGCAATTGCGGCGGCTGGAAATCCAGTGACGTCGCAATCCGCCGGTCTCCGCAGGGTCATGGCGCGCTCCGGCGATCTGGGTGGTGCCGGGCGGCGTTTCGTGCTGGTGCTGGTGGCGACGGTGATCGGCCTGTCCGGCGTGCTGGCGGCCTATTTCTATGCCCAGCAGCGGGAATACAACCGCTTCTCATTCCAGAATATCGTCTGGGAGGGGGCGCAGATCCGCAACGAACACCAGGCTTTCCGTGCCGCCCTGCTGGAGCTGCTGATCGGTGCGGCCGGTGCCTCGCCGGAAGAAGTGCAGCGCCGGTATGACATCCTGTACGGTCGGCTGACCCTGCTGGGCGAGAGCCGTGCCGCCGAGACCTACAATGCCGAGCCGATGCTGCGTCAGCTGCTGGCACGCATCGATCCTGAAGTCCGGGCATGGGAGGCACCGCTGGCATCCTTCCTGCGCGAGGGCAGGCGAGACAGCGGCGAAGCGGTAGCCGAGGCCGCGCGGCGCCTCGATCCGGATTTCAGTGCCTTTGCTTCCGACGTGAACATGATCGGCATGAAGCGGATCGACGAGGCCCGGCAGCGCCTGAACCGCCTCTACAACATCCTGATCGGGGTGGCGGCCCTGACTTGGATGCTGGTTTTCGGTTTTGCCTTCGTGCTGATGCGCCAGTTGCGCGAGACGGAAAGCGCCCATGCGGAACTGGCCGGGCTGACCTCGGATCTCGAGCAGGCCCGCCGTCTGGCCGAGGAGGCCAACCGCGCCAAGTCGAATTTCCTTGCCACCATGAGCCATGAACTGCGCACTCCGCTGAATGCCATCATCGGCTTTGCCGACATCATGCGACAGCGACTGTTCGGGCCGGTCGGCAGCGACCGCTATACTGGCTATATCGAGGGCATTGTCACCAGCGGTGAGCATCTTCTGGCCCTGATCAACGACGTGCTCGACATGTCGCGCATCGAAGCCGGCCGGCTCGAGCTGGCCGAAGAGGATGTGAGGCTCGATCTGGCAATCGAGGAAGCGGCGGCGCTCGTGGCGGTCACCGCGGACAGCAAGGGTATCCAGCTGCGGCGGGCGGTTCCCGCCGGCCTGCCTGCGATTCATGCCGATCCTCGGGTCCTGCGCCAGATGCTGCTCAATCTCCTCAGCAATGCGATCAAGTTCACCCCGGAGGGCGGCCAGGTCGAGGTGGCTGCCGCCCTGCTGAGCGATGGCGATGTTGCCATCCGGGTCCGCGACACCGGTATAGGCATGTCGGATGCGCAGCTGCATCGGGTTTTCGAGCCGTTTTCCCATGACGATTCGATGCGGGCGCGCGAGATGGGCGGCACCGGCCTTGGCCTGCCGATCACTCGCCGGCTGATCGAACTGCATGGCGGCCGCATCCAGCTGGCCAGCCGCAAAAGCGCGGGAACCACGGCGACGCTGATTTTTCCGGCTGCACGGACCCGCCCGCTGGCGGGAGCGGCGTGAGGGGCGGTCGGTACCTCGTTCCTTTCCTGCTGCTGGCCCTGCTGGCGGCCTGTGCGCCGCGGCTGCAGCCGCCGGGAGAGCCGGCCGGACCGGCGGTGCTCGATCCGGCCGCCGACAGCTGGCAGGCAGATGACGGGTGGGTTCTGCCGCTGCGCAGGTGGCTGCCCGATGGGCCGCCGGCCGTGGTGATCCTGGCCCTGCACGGATTCAATGACTATGGCATGGCCTTTGCCGAGCCCGCTGCCTGGTGGGCGGACCGCGGCATCGCCACATACGCGCCGGACCAGCGCGGGTTCGGTGCCGCACCCTATCGCGGCCTCTGGGCCGGCGGGACACGCATGATCCGGGACGCGGCCGATCTGACCCGCCTGCTGCGGCAGCGCTATCCCGGCCGGCCGCTCTACTGGCTCGGCGAGAGCATGGGCGGCGCCCTGGCGCTGGCGGCCTGGCAGCAGGCGGAGGATGTCAGGCCCGATGGCATGATCCTGTCGGCGCCGGCCGTCTGGGGGCGGGACAGCATGCCATTGCTGTATCGCCTGTCGCTGTGGCTGGCCGCCCATACGATTCCCTGGAAGACCTTCACCGGCCAGGGACTGAATGTGCAGGCATCGGACAACATTCCGATGCTGCGCCGGCTGTCGCGCGACCCGCAGGTGATCAAGGCCACCCGGGTGGACGCGATTCACGGCCTGGTCGATCTGATGGACATGGCGGCGGCCAGCCGGCCGGCGGGGCTACCCGTGCTGCTGCTTTACGGGGCGAAGGACGAGATCATCCCGCGGCAGCCCGTTGCCCGCTATGTCGATGCCCTGCGCAGCGATGCACCGGCCGGCCTGCGCATTGCCGTCTACCCCGAAGGCTGGCATATGCTGCTGCGCGACCTGCAGGCCGAGACGGTCTGGCGGGATATCGCGGCCTGGATTGCCGATCCGGTGCGTGCCCCCCTGCCGTCCGGCGCGGAAAGCCATGTCCGGATGCTGCTGGCGCCTGCGGTCTCCGCCGAAGGGCGCTGAGCGCCGGTCAGACTGGATCCTTGCCTGCTGCGGTCTGGGGCGGCGTGCGGCGCAATGCCCGTGCGTTGCGGATGAAGTTCTGCGCCAGCCCATGATAGAGGGGGGTCGGGCAGATCATCCGTGAGGTGGCGAAGGCCAGCATCGAGGTTGCCATCAGCGGCAGGATCATGCCGTGGCTGCTGGTCATCTCCATCACGATGACGAAGGAAGTGATCGGAGCCTGCACGACGCCGGCAAGGTAGCTGGCCATGAACAGCAGGATGATGGTGCCTGGGTCGATATGCGGGAACAGGGTCGCCAGATTGGCACCAAAGCCGGCGCCGATCGACAGCGACGGCGAGAAGATGCCGCCGGGAATGCCGCAAATGGCCGACAGCGTGGTGGCGATCATCTTCAGGATGCCGAACTGCCAAGGCAGGGTGCCTTCGCCCTGCAGGATGAGGCGGGCCTCGTCATAGCCGGTGGCATAGGTGGTGCCGCCGGACAGCAATCCGCAGATGGCCGTGCCCAGACCGCAGAGCGCCGCGAAGACAACCGGATGCCGGCGGATGAAATTGCCGAGACGGCCGGCCGGGCCGCCCAGGACATACAGCAGCGTGCGGCTGAACAGCCCGCCGAGAAAGCCGCCGGCAATGCCGCAGGCAAGGATGGCGGGGAAGTCGCCATAGCCGGTCAACGCCACCTCGGTACGGCCGAAATAGACATAATTGCCGAGGAAAAACATCGAGACCAGACCGGCGGCAATGATGGCGCCAAGCACGAAGCCGCTGAGACGGTGCTCGAAGGAGCGGCTCATTTCCTCGATGCCGAAGACCAGGCCGGCCAGAGGCGTGTTGAAAGCGGCGGCGATACCGGCTGCGGCGCCGGCCAGAACCAGTCCCTGGTGCTTGCGGAAACGCCCCTTGCCCAGGGCATGCATGATCGAGGCGCCGACCTGCACTGTCGGCCCCTCGCGCCCGACGGATGCACCGCAGCCGAGGGCAAAAACGGTCAGCAGTATCTTGCCGAAGGCGATCCGCAGCGACAGCAGCTTGCTGCGATCATTCTCGTCGGCAAGATGGCGGGCGGCGATCGCCTGGGGAATGCCGCTGCCCTGGGAATTCTGAAAGAAGCGGCGCGTGACCCAGTAGGAGGCAGCCAGGCCGGCTGGCGTCAGCAGCAGCGGTGCATAAGGGTAGGCATTGTTGACCGTCTTGAAGAGATGCTGTGCGTAATCCGCGGCAAAGGCAAAGCCGACCGTCACCACGCCGATCATCAGGCCGCCGATCCAGAAAATGCCGCGCCGCTGCCAGATATAACGGTTGAACCAGATGCGGCGCAGGAAGGTCGGAGTGCTGTGAGGCATGGTCAGTCTTTGAGGCGGCCAGGGCAGGGGCGGACGTGACCCTCGCCGGGAGCAAGTCTCCATCCGGGCCAGCGGATCAAGTATTCGCCTGCCAGCCCGGCCTCGCAAGCGCCAGGGGATTTTTTCTGCCGATTTGCGCCAGATTCCGCTGAAAGCGGAGGCGCTGCATATTTTTCAGGCTCCGCGCGGCGGCGGCAGGCTGGCGATTACATCGGCCGCGCGCAGATCCTGCAGGGAGGGCTGCTGCAGCAGGCGGACCCAGTCACCGCGCGGAGCAATCCTGCGCGGGTCGGACTCTTCAGAATACAGCACCAGCACCGGGCAGCCGGTGGCGGCGATGATATGCATCGGGCCGGTATCGTTGCCAACGGCCATGGCGGCTCCACGTGCAAGCGTGGCCAGTTCGGCAATCGAGGTCCGGTTCATCAGGCTGACTGCCTGCGGACAGTCCGCCTGTATGGCTTCGATCGCAGCGGCTTCGGCTGTCTGGCCGATCAGCACCGGGGTCATGCCGCGGTCTGCGAAATGTCTGGCCAGCTGGCCGAAGGCTTCCGCCGGCCAGCGCTTGGCCGGACGGTGTGGTGCCCCCCCCGGAACGAGCAGGACATAAGAGTCAGGAAGGCCGAAAGCGGTTATATCGGCCTGCAGGAAGGACAGGTCGGGCAGTCCCGGATCAGGGATGCCGACAAGAGCAAGCTGCCGTTTCCGGTGTTCGGCGATATGGACCGGCTCGACAGGGTCGGGAATGAAATAGGCGCAGCCCATGGCGTTGCCGACCCAGATATTCCGCGGCGAGCCGAGCAGCGAGTAGTAGAGACGGGTTCTCTGATTGCCCTGCAGGTCGTAGATGCGCTGGAATCGACGGCTGCGCAGCTGTCTCAGCAGCGCCAGCATCGGGCGCAGATGCCAAAGTTTCGGACGGCTGTCAGTCCAGATTTCATCAAAGCAGCCCGTCATGCGGGCCAGTTCGGCGTAAGGCTTTGTCGTCAGCAGGATCAGCGTCTGCCCGGGATGATGGTCGCGAATCGCCCGGAACAGGGGCAGGGCCATGATCATGTCGCCCAGGGCCGAATGCTTGATCACCAGGACCGGTCTGCTGGCAGCAGGTCCCGCTTCTGCGGAAGAGGGCTGCAGCGCCAGGCGGGTTGTGGCGGCGATCATGCCAAGCGCCGTCCACATGACCATCGCCGGCCAGTTGCTGAAGAAGCTCTGGGTCGCAGAAACCGGGAACAGGGTCAGGATCAGGCCGCCACAGAGGGCCGCTCCGACCAGCCGCTTGCCCGGCCGGCGGAAGATGATCTGAAGAACCGGCCAGGTCAGGCTGGCCACGAAGGCAAGAAAACAGGCGAGTCCAATGATGCCGCTTTCAGACAGCCATTCCAGATAGATGTTATGGGCATGCGGGTGACACGGGAAGCTTAGTCCGAGAGCGAAGCAGGCATCCTGGAATCCCTTCAGTCCGCTGCCAGTCAGGGGATTTTCAAGCCAGATACGGAAAGCCGTGTGAAAAATCCGCCCGTATGGGGATGTCCAGAATCCGGAAACATCCGTCTGGAGATTCTCGACTCGCATCTGAACGGAATGGCTGAGGGCATACAGGGCGAGCAGGCAGAGCGGAATGACCGCGACAAGGCCAAGGATGTGAAGCCTGCGGCCGGGCATGAACATGATGGCAATGCTTGCCGCTGCCAGAAAAGCCAGGATGGTCAGGATCGTTGCCGTGCGCTCACCGCTGAGAATGATGAAGGCGAAAGCGATGAGGACGACGAGGGCGGAGGCGAGGTACCAATAGCGGCGGCTGGTCCTGCCAAGCGTCAGCAGAATGGTCGCGGCGACCAGCGGTGCGCCGATGCGCGCTATGAACATGCCGATATTCGGCCGATCCAGCGGCCCGGTCAGCCTGCGCCCGTCGATTGGCTGGCCGGTCAAGGAGATTCCGGTGGCCAGCTGAACGTATCCGTCGGCCATGGCCAGTGCCAGGGTGGCCCCCCACATGACCACGATCAGCCGGATATCGGATGGCGACCGCAGCAGCCATGTGACCATTGCGGCAAAGAACATGACAAATCGCAGCCAGAGCAGGGAGCGCGAAAAGGATGTTGCCACATCGGCGGCCGCCGGCGAGACAATCAGGTTGAGGATGAAGTAAGTCGCAATCAGGATGACAACACTGACGATGCCGAAATTCTCCCACCTGCGCTGCGCCAGTGTCGACCACAGGAAAGACAGCCCGATGACCGCCATGATCACTTCTGCACCGCCACGGGCCAGCAGAAGGGCGGCCGGCATCAGTCCGAGCAGCAGCAGATTGGTTTGGCGCAGCCGGGCATACGGCTCGGCTGCGGGAGAATAGGGGGCGTCATTCATACGCGCGCCAGCCCTTTTTCAGAGAATTCCGGAGTCCGCCGAATCCCCGGGCGGGCTGCAAAATATGCAACGGATTCTGCCAGCCACTTTTCGGGAACGCTCAACGGGCCGAGTCTTGATGCGGCGTACCTGAAAAACACTGCCAGCCTGTGACGTCCGGAATTATCGCTGCGAACCGCTTTCCATGCTGTCGACATGCATTTCCGGGTCAATTGCCGCTGCAGCACGGGCGGCAGTTCCGGATGATCGCGGAACAGGAGATAGTGCGCAAAGAACCGGTCATGATGCTGCTGTCCTTTGTCTGCCGACAATCGTTTCCGGGCTGGCGGGGCATAGGTCGCAGGGGCCTGCAGATCGACCATCCGTGCGGCGCTCAGGGCCAACCGCAACGGCAGGGCTTCATCCTGGATGAACAGGCGGGGGTCGCAGCCGCCGGCAGACCGGAACAGCCCGGTTTCCACCAGCCAGCACATGCGGACAAAGCCGCGGTTGCCCAGCAGGGCAGGGAGAACCGGGGAAAGCAGGGCGAAAGGAGGCGATGACGGCAGGGCCGGGGGGATGAAACTTTCGCCGGGCTGATCGGTGATCGCGACCTTGCCGTGGACCATGGGAGCTGCATGGTCGCGCAACAGGTGAAGCATTGTCGCGATGGCGTTCGGCGCAACCAGCTCATCCGCATCGAGCAGGCACAGATACCGGCCTGCAGCGAGTGCGGCGCCCTGGTTGAGGCGGATGCTGGGGCCGGCATTCTGGCTGTTGGCGACAACCCTGGCGCGCGGCAGACCGGCCGTGCGGTCCTGCAGCAGCGGGAGAGAGCCATCGGTCGAGGCGTCGTCGACAAAAATGAACTCGGCCTGCGCATCGATTGTCTGGGCCGCCAGCGCACGGAGAACAGCCGGCAGGATATCGGCCTTGTTGTAGACCGGCAGGACGAAGCTGATGTCCGGAGAAGCTTGCATAAGAAAAGGCGGGACCGCTGGCTGGCACGGGCGTATCAGGCCGGATTAAAGGGATTTACGGTCTTTGACAAGACAGCGGGCCCGCCAGTGGCGGGATAGGCCGGTCAGGCCAGCAGGTAAACCGACATTGTCGGTGGTCTGCGCGCGACTGCGAAGCCGTCATAGGTGATCGGCGCGCCGTGAAACTCTCGCAACGGAGCTTCGCGCTCGGCCCGGGCCTTGTCGGGGCCGCCGAGTTCGCCGCGTATGACCAGCAGCTGCTGCAGCATGGTTTCGACGCCGGATGGCTGCCCGGCGGACACGATCTCGGCACGCGACTGCGGCACCGGCCCAATGCCGATGCCAAGCGGGGCCGATTCATAGGGCAGGCGCGGAATAATATCGACGACGCTCATGATTTGTTAACTTATCATGAGGCCGCCGCAGCGGAAAGCGGGCTTTCCATCCTGCCTGAAGATGAAATTCTTTTGTTTGTCAGATGGTTATGGATTGCGATGTGGCCATCTTGTTGACTCTGCGGGTATTCGGCGGCAGCCTCCGGCCAGTCAGAATGATCCGGCACGGGAGGGCCGGCCATGGCGTGGACATTGCCGCCTGCCATTGGAATCCGTCACGAAGTGCATCACGGCGACCGGGTTCTGCGCTGTTTTACGGATCGCCCGGGCCATTGCTACGCGATGTTTGCAGCCGCAGCAGAACGGCAGCCTGACCGCGAGGCACTGGTCTGCGGCTCCCTGCGACTGAGCTATGGCGAGCTGGCCCTGGCGGCCGAACGGCACGCTGCCGGTCTGGCCGCGCGTGGCATCGGTGCCGGCGACCGGGTCGCGCTGCTGCTTGGCAACCGTGTGGAATTTATCCTGTCGCTGCTGGCGACGCTGCGGCTGGGGGCGATCGCCGTGCCGCTGGGGACCCGGCTGCAGAAACCGGAAATCGCCTACATCCTCGACCACGCGGGTGCTGTCGCACTGGTGCATGAGGCGGATCTGGCGGACCGTCTGCCGGAAGGGGCGGAAGTCCCGGCGCTGCGTTTCCGTTTTGCGGTCGGGGGCCCTTGCACCGGAGCAGAGGATTTCGCGGTGCTGGCGGCAGACAGCACTGAATCCCTGCCACCTGTCGCGCCAGCCGAGGATGATACCGCGGTCATTCTCTATACCTCCGGCACAACCGGCCGGCCGAAGGGCGCAATGCTGGCGCATCTGGGGATCGTGCATTCGGCCCTGCATTTCCGGCACTGCATGGCACTGACGGCGGAGGACCGCATCCTGCTTTCGGTTCCGGCCAGCCATGTCACCGGGCTGGTCGCCGTCATCATGACGGCCTGGCTTGTTGGCGGCGCCATCATCATGATGTCGGAATTCCGGGCGCGCGACTTTCTGGCACTGGCCGCCCGTGAACGGCTGACCTACACCGTGATGGTGCCGGCGATGTACAATCTCTGCCTGCTGCAGCCGGATTTCGACAGCTACGACCTTGGCAGCTGGCGGATCGGCGGCTATGGCGGCGCGCCGATGCCGGAAGCAACGATTGCCGCCCTGGCACGGAAGCTGCCACAGCTGGGGCTTGCCAATGCCTATGGCGCCACCGAGACCACCTCGCCGACCACCATCATGCCGGCGGTGCATACGGCGACGCATGCCGACAGTGTCGGCTGGCCGGTGCCCTGCGGCGATGTGATCATCGTCGATGCGGCAGGCCGGGAGGTTCCGCCTGGCGAGGCCGGTGAAATCTGGATTCGCGGCCCCATGGTGGTGGCGGGATACTGGCGGAACCCGGAGGCGACAGCACAATCCTTCACGGCCGGTTTCTGGCATTCCGGCGATATCGGCTCGATGGATGCGGATGGTTTCGTGCGGGTTTTCGACCGGGTGAAGGACATGATCAACCGGGGCGGCTACAAGATATTCTCGGTCGAGGTCGAGAATGCCCTGAGCTATCACCCTGGCGTACTGGAAAGCGCCATCGTGGCGAAACCCTGCCCGGTACTGGGCGAGCGTGTGCATGCCTTCGTCAGCCGGCGGCAGGCCGCCGGGGTCGGGGAGGCCGAGCTGAAAGCCTTCTGTGCCGAGCGGCTGGCGGATTACAAGGTGCCGGAAAGCTTCACCCTGCTGGACGAACCCCTGCCGCGCAACGCCAACGGCAAACTGCTGAAGCGCGTCCTGCGCGGCCGCCTCGACGCCCGGCCGGTCTGAAGGTCAGGGTTCGAATTTCTCGCGGACGATGCGGCGCAGATACTGGGCATAGGCATTGCTGCCGTAGCTGTCTGCGATGCGCTCGACCCTGGCGGTGTCGATAAAGCCCAGACGCCAGGCGACCTCTTCCGGCACGGCGATCTTCAGCCCCTGCCGCTTTTCCACGGTGGCGATGAAGTTCGACGCATCCAGCAGGCTGTCCGGCGTGCCGGTATCCAGCCAGGCAAAGCCGCGGCCGAACAGTTCCACATGCAGCTTGCCCTGCTGCAGGTAGACATTGTTCAGATCGGTGATCTCAAGTTCGCCACGTGCTGAAGGCTGCAGGCCGGCGGCAATGTCGCAGACATGCCGGTCGTAGAAATACAGGCCGGTTACGGCCCAGTTGCTTGGCGGAATCTTCGGCTTTTCGATGATTGCGCGCGGCGTCCGGCCGGGGCCGAGTTCGAGCACGCCGTACCGTTCCGGATCGGCCACCCAGTAGCCGAAAACCACGGCGCCGTCGGCTCTGGCTGCAGCCCGTTGCAGCACTTCGACGAAGCCCTCGCCGTAGAAGATGTTGTCGCCCAGCACCAGGGCGCAGGCGTCGCCGGCAATGAAATCGCGCCCGATCAGGAAAGCCTGGGCAATGCCCCGGGGCTCCGGCTGCACGGCATATTCGATCCGCAATCCCCACTGGCTGCCATCGCCCATCAGGGTACGGAAAGCCTCCTGGTCGCGCGGTGTGGTGATCACCAGGATATCGCGGATGCCGGCCAGCATCAGGGTGGTCAGCGGATGATAGATCATCGGCTTGTCGTAGATGGTCAGCAGCTGCTTGCTGATCACGGTGGTTGCCGGATGCAGCCGGCTGCCGGTGCCGCCTGCGAGAATAATGCCCTTCATGGGAAACCGTCCGCTGTGGTGTCAGGGCGCGACGCTAGCCGAAATGCGGCGGGCGGGAAAGGCGCGGCCCGGATTCAGGCCCGGCCGGCAAGCCAGTAGGCGGGGCTGCCGGCGGTCATCGCGCGGAAGGCGCGCGGCGACACGCCATAGCGGTCGCGGAAACAGCGGCTGAAATGGGCCGAGGAATTGAAGCCCCAGCTGAAAGCGATGTCGGTGATGGACAGGTGCCGCAGGGCCGGGTTGGCGAGGTCGCTGCAAACCCGTTCCAGCCGGCTGTTCCAGATGTGGCTGTTCAGGGTGGTGCCCTCGCGGCTGAACAGCTTGTGCAGGTTGCGTTTGCTGCAGCCGACGGCGGCGGCAACCCGGTCAAGCGACAGCAGCGGATCACGCAGGTGCTGGGCGATGAAGGTCCGCACCCGCGCCCGGCTGGTTTCCCCGAGTGAGACATCGGTGGCGATGCCCTGCAGGTCGAGTGCGGCCAGCCTGACCATCTGGGCGATGGTCTCGCCCATCTCGGCGCCGCCATGAGGGCCGGCAATCGCCGGCAGATCCGCGAAGGCAGAAGAGAGAAACTGGAAGACCAGGCGGCCGACACCGCTCTGACCGGAGAAGCGCCGCACCGACAGTTCGGTCATGTCCAGCCCCAGCCGGGTCAGGCAGTCGCGCGGCAGCAGCAGGGCAATCTGGTTGATGCGTTCGGGGTTGGACACGACATAGGTGTTGGTCGTGTCGTACATGCTCCATTCACCGGGCGTCAGAATCAGTCGGCGGCCGTTCTGCTCGAAGCAGGCGGCCCCCTCGATCTGGGCGACGATCTTCACATAGCCGCGATCATCGCGGCGGATCAGGTTTGGCGTGCGCACCACGCGATGGCGGCTGGCCAGAATGCGGCAGAGCTTCAACCCGCCGATATCACCGAGTTCGAGCCGGCCATCGAAATTCTCGTCGCCATAGGTGTCCGACTGCAGCCGGCCGATATGGCGGGCCACGAAATCGCCCCAGAGCGCCAGCCGGTCCGCCGAAGCGACGTCCGATGTGGCCACAACCGATACCGCGCTCATATCCTCCCCGCCGTTGGATATCCAACTATCCGAAGTCTAACGCGGCGGAGCAGGTGCGTTAAGGCTTTTCGATGATGTCGCGGCCCAGCCCCGCGCATAGACGTGCGGATACCGCCCATGCTGCGGCGCAACAGATCGTTCGTGGGCGGATGCCGGTACCGTCACAGTCAAGTGAAGGTTCGCTCTCGGGCAAGAAGCGCGGCGGAATCGGGGGTATCGGTACAGGGAATGCACCGGCAGCAAGCCGGGCAGCGACAGGCAGTGTGCCGTTCACGGCGACATGCTGCGACTGGCAGTCGTGTCTTGGGAGGAGAAAAAGATGAAACACGGTTTCCGCATGCTGGCGGCAACGGCGGCTTTCGCCCTGCTGGCCACGAGTATGGGCGCGTCGGCCCAGGACAAGATCAAGATCGGCTATGCCATCTCGAAGACCGGCCCGAATGCCGGCGGTGCCAATATCACCCAGATTCCGAACTACCAGCTCTGGGTGAAGGAGGTGAACGACAAGGGCGGCCTGAAAATCGGCAGCAAGCGCGTGCCGATCGAAGTGATCGAATATGATGACCGCTCCAACTCGGAAGAGGCGGTGCGCGCGGTCGAGCGCCTGGTGACCCAGGACAAGGTGGACCTGCTGTTCCCGCCATGGGGCACCGGCCTGAATCTGGCCGTCGGCCCGGTCTTCCACAAATACGGCTATCCGCAGCTGGCCTTCAGTGCGGTGACCGATCTCGCGCCGCAGCTGGTCAAGCGCTGGCCGAACAGCTTCTGGTTTCTGGGCACCAGCCACATGTACGTGGATGCCCTGGCCGGCCTGATCGCCAAGCAGCAGAAGGCCGGCAAGGTCAATGGCAACGTCGCCATGGTCAGCATCTCGGACGGATTCGGCATCGACCTGTCCAAGGCGGCGCGCGACAGCTTTGCCAAGGCCGGTCTCAAGCTGGTCTATGACAAGAGCTATCCGATCGGCACCCAGGATATGTCGCCGCTGATCGGCGAGGCGCAGCGTTCCGGCGCAGACAGCTTCGTCGCCTTCAGCTATCCGCCGGATACCATAGCCCTGACCGACCAGTCGAAGATCGCGTCGTTCGCCCCGAAGATCATGTTCCTCGGTGTCGGCGTCGGCTTTCCGCTCTATCCGCAGAAATTCGGCGCCAGCATCGAAGGCGTGATGTCTCTGGGTGGCTGGTCGAAGGACAATGCCGGCACGGCGGAGTATCGCAAGAAGCACAATGCCATGCATGGTCGTGATCCCGATTACTGGGGCAGCCAGGTCGGCTATGCGTCGCTGCAGATGCTGGAGCAGGCGATCGAGCGGGTCGGCAGCATCGACCGTCCGGCAATCATCAAGGAGCTGCAGACCGGAACCTTCGATACCGTCCTCGGCAAGATCAAGCTGGAAGACAACATGCCGAAGGACGCCTTCTGGCTGATCGGCCAGTGGCAGGACGGCTTTTATACCGGCGTGGCGCCGGACCGGACCGGCGCGGCAGGCCTGGTGGTGCCGAAGCCCGCCTGGAAGTGACGTGATGCGGGTGGCCGCCCGTCCGGTGGCCACCCGTCTGTTTCCTGTTTCTGTCAAGGTTGTCTGCGATGCTGGTTGAGGCACTCCTCTCCGGACTGACCCTCGGGGGGATGTATGCGCTGGTGGCGATGGGGCTGACGCTCCAGTACGGCGTCGCGCGCATCATGAACCTGTCTTACGGCGAACTGCTGGTTGCTGCGTCCTTTGCCGCTTTCTGGCTGTTCACCGCCGCAGGCGTAAGCCCGGTTCTTGGCCTGGTTGTCGTGGCACCTGCCGCGGCGCTGCTCAGCTGGCTGATCTACCGTATCCTGCTGGTGCCGCTGGTTCGTCGCGCCCCCAGCCGCGATGCGCTGGAAGTCGACAGCATTCTTGCCACGTTCGGCCTGCTGTTCGTCGTGCAGGGCGTGATGCTGGTGCTGTTCGGTGGCGCCTATTACAGCTACGGCTTCCTGGCTTTCGCGGTCGATGTTTTCGGCGTATCGCTGGCAGCCAACCGTCTGCTGGCTCTTGCTTTCGCCGCAGTGATCGGCCTTGCCCTCTATATCGGCCTGACCCGCACGCGGATCGGCACCGCCGTACGGGCCGTGGCGGTCGATCCCGTCGCAGCTCAGCTGGTTGCCATCGATGTGCGTGCGACAGCGGCAGCAGCCTTTGCGCTGGGCGGGGCGCTGGTGGCGGTGGGCGGTGTTCTGGTCTCGATGTTCCTGACATTCAACGCCAATATCGGCGTCGTCTTCACCATGAAGGCGCTGATCGTGGTGATCATGGGCGGAGTCGGCAATCTGCTCGGTTGCCTGGTTGCGGGACTGATCCTCGGCCTGACCGAAACCTTCGTGGCGACATGGATCGATCCGGGCCTGACCCTGGCGGCCACCTACACGATCTTCCTCGGCATCCTGCTGGTCCGTCCGCAGGGCCTGTTCGGCCGGGCCGCCCGATGAATGCGCGTCTGTTTGCCGGTGCAGCCGGCATACCGTTTCTGGTTGCGGCGCTGGCTGCGGTTCCCCTGGTGGCCGATGGCTACCAGCTGTCCCTGGCCATCAGCATCATGAACTATACCGTGCTGTCGACCGCTTGGGCCCTGTTCTCGGGCCCGACCCGCTACGTATCCCTGGCCACGGTCGCCTTTTTCGGCATCGGCGCCTATACGGTTGCGGTGTTCAGCGAGATTCTCCCCTGGCCGCTGATCCTGCTGATTGCGCTGGGCATCGGTATGGCGGTGGCACTGATCGTCGGTCTGTCCACCCTGCGCCTGTCCGGTGTCTATTTCGTCATCTTCACCTTCGGCCTGGCTGAACTGGTCCGCCAGCTGGTCACCTGGTGGGAGGTCAATGTCACCCGCACGCTCGGCCGCTATGTCTTCATCGACATCACCACCGAGCAGATCTACTGGCAGCTGCTGGCACTGGTCGTTCTGGTCTTTGCAGCCGGCCTCCTGATCCGGCGCTCGCGGCTGGGCCTGGCATTGCGGGTGATTGGCGATGACGAGGCCGTGGCCCGCCATGTCGGGATCAACACGACGATTGCCAAGGTCGCGCTGTTCACGCTCAGCGCCGCTTTCATGACCCTGGCCGGTGCGGTGATGGCGCCGCGCTGGACCTATATCGACCCGGCCATTGCCTTCAATCCGGTAGTCTCCTTCCAGGTGCTGATCATGGCGCTGCTGGGGGGTGTGCACCGGCTTTATGGGCCTGTGCTGGGCGTGATTCCGCTGGCCCTGCTGTTTGAATTCCTGCTGGCGAACTTCCCGAATCATTTCAGCATCCTGCTCGGCCTTGCCTTCATGCTGATCGTCTATGCGATCCCGCGCGGCATCGCCGGCCTGGCCGAACAGGCTGGCCGGCTGCTGGGCCGCAGCGGGGGAGGCGGATCATGAACACGGCTGCCCTGCTGGATGTGGCCGGTCTGACCCGGCGTTTCGGCGGCCTCGTCGCCGTGGATGGCGTCGACCTGTCGGTGCGGTCCGGCGAGATCGTCGGCCTGCTGGGGCCGAATGGCTCCGGCAAGACCACGGTGCTGAATCTGGTCTCCGGCGCACTGGCCCCGGATGCCGGCCGCGTCCTGCTGAAGGGACGGGAGATTGCCGGCCTGCCGCCCTACCGGATTGCGCGGCTGGGCGTCGCCCGCACTTTCCAGCTGGTGCGCGTGCTCGGCTCGATGACCTGCCGGGAGAATGTGCTGGCTGGCCTTGCCTTCGGCCACAGCCGGCAATGGGGAGCGGCCGCGGACCAGGCGGCCGATGATCTGCTGGCCCAGGTCGGCCTGGGCGGGCGCGGCGCCACCATGACCGGCGAGCTGACGTATATCGACCAGAAACGGCTCGAACTGGCGCGTGCACTGGCCCTGCGGCCGGAACTGCTGCTGCTGGATGAATGGCTGGCCGGGCTCAATCCCACCGAGCTGCAGCAGGGGATCGAACTGGTGCGTTCCCTGCGCGCGCAGGGCCTGTCGATCCTGATGGTCGAGCATGTGATGGATGCGATCCGCTCGCTATGCGACCGCTGCGTGGTGATGAATGCCGGCCGCAAGATCGCCGACGGCCTGCCGGCCGCGGTACTGGCCGAACCCGAGGTGGTCCGGGCCTATCTGGGAGAGGCCGATGCTTGAGGTGGCAAGACTCTCGGTCGCCTATGGCAAGCACCAGGCTGTCGATGATGTCGCTCTGACGGTTGCATCCGGAGAGATCGTGGTGATCCTCGGCGCCAACGGCGCCGGCAAGACCTCCCTGCTGAAGGCACTGGCTGGCGTGCAGGCCACCCGGCCCGGTGCCCAGGTCCGCCTTGGGGGACAAGACCTGACCCGGCTGGCCGCGCATCGCATCGTCGAGGCCGGGCTGGCGCTGGTGCCGGAAGGGCGCGGCATTTTCGGCGAACTGACGGTGCGCGAGAATCTGGCGCTGGGCGCCTTTGCGCGCCGTGCCCGCAATGGCGAAGGCAGCAACCTGCAGCGGGTGCTGACGCTGTTTCCCCGTCTGGCCGAGCGTATGGAGCAGGCGGCCCGGACCATGAGCGGCGGCGAGCAGCAGATGGTGGCCATCGGCCGCGCCCTGATGTCGTCGCCGGATATCCTGCTGCTGGACGAGCCCTCGCTCGGCCTGTCGCCCCTGATGTGCGGCGAACTGTTCGGCGCGCTTGGCCGCATCCGCGAGGCCGGCATCGGCGTGCTGCTGGTCGAGCAGAATGCCCGCCGCAGCCTGGCCATCGCCGATCGCGGCTATCTGATCGAGAACGGACGCATCGTCGGTGCCGGCACGGCGGCGGCCCTGCGCGACGACCCCGCCGTGCAGCGGGCCTATCTCGGCGTGGCCACGCCGGCCCATTGAAAAGATTTGCCAATGACGGAGAGAGCCGCATGTTCCAGATCGACCTGCTGATTGACGGCAAGACCCTGCCGGCGGCCGGCGGCCGCAGCTTCGAACGCCGGAACCCGCTGAATGATGCCGTGGCCAGCCGCGCCGCTGCGGCGGGGACTGCCGATGCCATCGCCGCTGCCGATGCGGCTGCCCGCGCGTTTCCGGCCTGGTCGGCAATGGGGCCGAACGAACGCCGGGCGATGTTGCTGAAAGCGGCCGATGCCCTGGCGGCGCGGGCCGGTGACTTTGTTGCCCGCATGGCGGCCGAGATCGGCGCCACGGCCGGCTGGGCCGGATTCAATGTGCATCTTGCCGCCGGCATGCTGCGCGAAGCGGCGGCGATGACCACCCAGATCGGCGGCGAGGTGATCCCTTCCGACAAGCCGGGCTGCGTGGCGATGGCAGTCCGCCAGCCGGCTGGCGTGGTGCTCGGCATCGCGCCATGGAATGCACCGGTGATCCTCGGCACCCGTGCCGTTGCCATGCCGCTGGCCTGCGGCAATACGGTGGTGCTGAAGGCGTCGGAGCTCTGCCCCGGGACCCACCGTCTGATCGCGGAATGCCTGGTCGATGCCGGCATTCCGGCCGGCGTGGTCAACGTGGTCAGCAATGCCCCGGAAGACGCTGCGGCCGTGGTCGAGGCGCTGATTGCGCATCCGGCCGTGCGGCGGGTCAATTTCACCGGCTCGACGAAGGTCGGCCGCATCATCGCCGAAACGGCAGCACGCCATCTCAAGCCGGTACTGCTGGAACTGGGCGGCAAGGCGCCAATGCTGGTGCTGGACGATGCCGATCTTGATGAAGCGGTGAAGGCGGCGGCTTTCGGTGCCTTCATGAACCAGGGCCAGATCTGCATGTCGACCGAGCGGCTGGTGGTCGACCGCACCGTGGCCGATGATTTCGTCTCGAAATTTGCCGCCAAGGCCGAAACGCTGGTCGCCGGCGATCCGCATAAGGGCAATACCCCGCTGGGCGCGGTTGCCAGCCGGGAAGCGGTGGTGCGGGTGCAGGATCTGATCGCCGATGCGACGGCCCGGGGCGCGAAGCTGGTCGCCGGCGGACGTGCCGAGGGCGCGCTGATGGATGCCGCTGTGCTCGACCATGTCACGCCGGATATGCGCATCTATCACGAGGAATCCTTTGGTCCCGTGGTCTGCGTGGTACGCGCCCGGGATGCCGACGACGCCGTCCGCATCGCCAACGATACCGAATACGGCCTGTCTGCCGCGGTATTCAGCCGCGACATTGCGCGCGCCATGGGTGTCGCGCGGCGGATCGAAAGCGGCATCTGCCACATCAATGGCCCGACCGTGCATGACGAGGCGCAGATGCCTTTCGGCGGCGTCAAGGCATCGGGTTACGGCCGGTTCGGCGGCCGGGCCGGCATCGAGGAATTCACCGACCTGCGCTGGATCACCATCGAGACCCAGCCCGGACGATACCCGATCTGAACGGGGACAGACGATGGGCGCGATGGATGGGAAGATCTGCATTGTCACCGGTGCGGCCGGCAGTCTCGGCCTGGCGGCGGCGGCCCTGCTGCGGCGGGAAGGCGGCCGGGTGATGCTGGTCGACCTCGAGGAAGCCGCGCTGCGCAAGGCCGCGGATACGCTCGGCGGCATCGGCGATGGCGTTGCCATCTGTGCCGCGGATGTGGCCGATGCCACGGCCACCCGGCACTACATCGCTGAAACCGCGGCCCGCTGGGGCAAGGCGGATGTGCTGTTCAGCAATGCCGGGCTCAGCGGTGTGATCAGCCCCGTCACCGATTATCCCGAAGAGGTTTTCGACAGGGTCATGGCCGTGAATGTGCGGGCCTCTTTCCTGGCCTGCAAGTATGGCCTGCCGCAGATGAAGGACGGCGGCAGCATCGTGATCACGGCCAGCGTGGTGGGCGTGACCAGCGATCCCGGTATCTGCGCCTATGCGACGTCCAAGCATGCAGTGATCGGACTGATGCGGACAGTGGCCAAGGAGGCGGCGCCACGCAACATCCGGGTGAATGTGCTGGCGCCGGGGCCGGTCGACAACGGTTTCCAGCTGGACATCGAGAAGGGGCTGAGTGCGGCCATCGGCCGCGACGCGACCCGGTTTCTCGATTCGATCATTCCGCTCGGCCGCCATGGCCGGGCGGATGAAATCGCCCGTGCCGTGCTGTTCCTGGCATCCGACCAGAGCAGCTTCACCACCGGCAGCGTGCTGATGGCCGATGGCGGCATGCATATCTGACCAGGACGCAGACCACGGGAGAGGAGTGCCCCATGCCCGAGCTTGCCACAACCGAATTCTGGAAGGACCTCAAGCCGATTGCGCAGGTCTTCCAGCCCGATGCCCTGCCCGAGGCCTATATCGCCAATGCACCCACGGAAGACGAACGCTATTATGTCCCGTTCACCGATACGGTGTCGTCGCGGCCGCTGTGGATCTCGCCGTCCCAGAACAAATGGTGCGACATCCTGATGGCGAAAAGCGCCGGCCTGGTGAACCGGCATTACCACCCGCATGAGGTATTTGCCTATACCATCTCGGGGAAATGGGGATATCTCGAGCATGACTGGACGGCGACGGCGGGGGATTTCGTCTACGAAACCCCCGGGGAGGGCCATACGCTGGTCGCCTATGCGCACAGGGACCCGATGAAAGTGTTTTTCATCGTCAAGGGGCCGCTGGTGTGGCTCGACGAGGATGGCAACGCGAACGGATATTTCGATGTCCACAACTATATTGCCATGTGCAAGGGGCATTACGAGGCGGTCGGTATCGGCGCCGCCTATATCGAGAGTCTGTTCCGCTAGGGCGGGCAGCCTACAGGATCACGCCATCGACCAGGATGCGGCCTTTGCCGTCTTCGACCTCGATGACGTAGAGGTCGGGGTCGCGGCGTATCGCTTTTTCCAGTGCCGCTTCGGCTTCGGCCTCTGACAATGGCGCATCGCCGCCCAGCCGCAGCCAGCCGGCCCGGCCCTCGGCATCGCGCGCCTGGCTGAGAATGATCGCACTGTCGCGACTGATGGCGATCTTCAGCAGGATGGTGCCGGCATCCGGGTCGCCCTTGCGCCGGATATAGACCGGGATGCTTTCCAGGTCGTAGCGGCGCAGGATGGCCTGAACAAGAATCTGTGTTTTCAGGCGGGCTTCGCTCATCAGGTCATCCTGTCCCGGCGGCGGAGCCCTTCAGGCGCTCGCGATGCAGCACATAGAGGCCGCTGGCCACGACGATGGCGATGCCGGCCATGGCCAGAGGGTTGGGGATCTCGCCCCAGATCAGGAAGCCGAACAGCAGGGCCCAGATCAGGGCGGTGTACCGGAATGGACCTACGATGGTCAGGTCGCCGTGGCGGAAGGCATCGACGATCAGGAGATAGCCGCCGATCAGAAACAGGGCCGCGCTAGCCAGCAGCGTGAATTCGCGTCCGCCGATGGATGCCCATCCCTCGACGGCAGACAGCGCCAGGGCGCTGATCAGCACGAACAGGGAATTCGCCAGGGTGACGACCAGCGACGGGATGCCGGTATCCAGGCGGCGGGTGGTGAGGTCGCGGGCGACAATGAAGACCACCGCCGCCAGCGCCAGCAGCGAATAGGCGTTGAAGCCGCTGGCCTTCGGCTGCACGATCAGCATCACGCCAATGAAACCGGCCGCGACCGCGCTCCAGCGCCGCCAGCCGACCGGGGCCCGCAGGAACACCGCCGCCGAAGCCGTCATCACCAGTGGTGTCGCCATGTTGATCGCCGTGATGTTGCCGATCTGCATGTGGAACAGCGCCACAAGGTAGAGGATGGTGGCCACCACATCGAGTGCGCTGCGCAGCAGCACAACCCGGTCGCCGATCCGTCGAAGCTGGCCGGCATGCCCGGTGATGAGGATCAGGCCAAGAATCAGCAGGGTGGCAATCACGTTGCGGGTGGCGATCAGCTGGCCGGTCGGCAGACTGGTGCTGGCCAGCTTGATCATGGTGTCGTTGGTCACGAAGGCAGCCATGCCCAGCAGCATCGAGGCAATGCCGCGACGGGTGCCGAAGCCGAACAGGCGACCATACAGGGCGCCGGGGCGGAATGGGGAGGAGGCGAGACTCATTGTGCTTGTTTTTCCGCCGCCACCATATCCGGGTATCGCGACCTCGTGAATGGCCGGTATCGCAGCCCAGCCTTGACCGCAATGCAGGGCGCACCATTCTAGGGCAGTGCCCGTCCCCCCGATCTGCCCAGGAGCGATGCCATGTGGTTCAGCACCCCCCGCCACAAGATAGAGATGCCCGATCGCAGCCGGGCTCTGCCCGGACGGGACACGCCCATGGCAGTGCCGGCCCGGCATTTCGTGAACGGCAATCCTCTGCTGCCGCCCTTTGCGGAAGGACTGGAACTGGCATTGTTCGGTCTCGGCTGTTTCTGGGGGGCAGAGCGCAAATTCTGGCAGGCCGGGCCCGGAATTCATTCGACGGCGGTGGGCTATGCCGCCGGCTATACCCCGAATCCGACCTATGAAGAGGTCTGCAGCGGTCTGACCGGCCATAACGAGGTGGTCCGGGTGGTGTTCGATCCGGCGCGGATCTCCTATGCCGCACTGCTGCAGGTTTTCTGGGAAAGCCATGATCCGACCCAGGGCATGCGGCAGGGCAATGATGTCGGCACCCAGTACCGGTCCGGCATCTATGTGTATTCGGCTGCCCAGCGCGCACAGGCCGGGCAGAGCCGCGATGCCTATCAGCAGGCCCTGACCCGGGCCGGCCGCGGCCGCATCACCACCGAAATCCTGGATGCGCCGGATTTCTACTATGCCGAAGATTATCACCAGCAGTATCTGGCCAAGAATCCGGGCGGGTATTGCGGGCTCGGCGGCACGGGGGTGGCCTGCCCTGTCGGATTGACCACGGACGCATAGATTTTCTGGTATTTCTGTATAATTAAGTATATTTTGCGGTCATGGATTATATTGACCGCAAAATAATTGAATACATTCAGGCTTCCGGCCGGGCGTCCTATGCCGAGATCGGGGCGGCTGCCGGCCTGTCGGTCTCGGCGGTCAACGAGCGGCTGAAAAAACTGGAGCGGCAGGGGGCAATCCGCGGCTGGACCGCCCTGATCGACCCCGTTGCCGCCGGCTGCCCGGTTCTTGCCTTCGTGCAGGTGATGATCGAGCGGCCGGAGCACGAACCGGCTTTCCTGGCGCTGGTGCGCGACGAGCCGGCAATCCTGGAATGCCATCATGTGACGGGGGACTGGTCGTATCTGCTGAAGGTCCGGGTGCCGGACATGGCGGCGCTCGAACGGCTGCTGGCGCGGCGGATCAAGCAGCTGCCGGGCATTCCGCGCAGCCACAGCGTGGTGGTGCTGTCCTCCGCCAAGGACAGCCCGGCGCTGCCTGTCCCGGCCGGCCCGGCATGAGCGAACAGGCGGAACTGCTGCTGCGGGCCGTGCTGCTGGGGCTGGCTGTGGCGGCGCCGGTCGGGCCGATCGGCGTGCTGTGCATCCAGCGCAGCCTGTCCGGCGGTTTCTGGGCGGGTTTCAGCGGCGGCATCGGCACGGCGGTCGCCGATGCCGTTTATGCCGGGTTGGCCGCGGCCGGTTTTGCCGCGCTGGTGCAGCCCATGGGCGATGTCCAGGACTGGCTGCGCTGGGGCGGCGCCGCGTTCATTGCCTGGCTGGGCTGGCGTACGCTGCAGGCGCCGGTGGTCAATGGTCCGGCAATGGTTCCGGCCCCGGCGGCGGGGCCGGCTTCGGCGCGGCCGCTGCGGCTGTTCGCCGTCACTTTCGCACTGACCATGAGCAATCCGGCAACCATCCTGTCCTTTGTGGCCATGTTCGCCGGCCTCGGGCTGGGCGAGAATCCATCTATGGCGGCGGCGGCAACCGTGCTTGCCGGTGTTTTCACCGGTTCGCTGCTTTGGTGGGCAGTCCTAAGTGCCAGCGCAGCCGTCCTGCGGCAGCGCATCACCGACGAATCGAAGCGCTGGATTAACCGGATCGCCGGCGCCGTCCTGATCGCCTTCGCATTCGCACTCGTCATCTGAGGCGCTTGTCAGCGACCGCCTGAATCGGCAATCTGCCTGCCTCAGAAAGGCGCGCAATGCGCAATGAGGGGAGACTCGTACATGACCATGCAATGGAAGTCGCTGACTGCGGCCGCCCTGATGTCGATCGGGGCGATGTCGGTGGCGGCGCAGCCGGTTCAGGCCGCAGAACTGAAGGTCGGCCTGTCGGCCGAGCCGAGCGCGCTGGATCCGCATTATCACAATCTCGGTCCCAACAACCAGATTGCCTACACGATCTTCGACACCCTGATCCTGCAGGACGAAAACCAGAAGCTGGTGCCGGGTCTGGCCACCAGCTGGAAGCCGGTCAACGAGACGACCTGGGAATTCAAGCTGCGTCAGGGTGTGAAGTTCCATGACGGTTCGGCATTCAACGCCGCGGACGTGATCTTCTCGATCAACCGTCCGGGCAAGGTTCCGAACAGTCCATCGTCGATGATCATCTTCACCCGCTCCATCGCTGAAATGAAAGCGGTCGATGATTATACGGTCCAGTTCGTCACCAAGGCGCCGCATCCGCTGCTGCCGACGGACCTCAGCCGCATTGCCATCATGTCGGCCGAAGCAGCCAAGAGCGGCGTTGCCGAGGGCATGACCACCGAAGCGCTGAGCAACGGCGAAGGCCTCGTCGGTACCGGCCCCTACAAATATGTCGAGTGGGTGCGTGGCAACCGGCTCGTGCTTGAAGGCAACAAGGATTACTGGGGCGGCAAGCCGTCCTGGGACAAGGTTACCTACCGGCCGATGTCGAATGATGCCGCCCGTGTGGCAGCCCTGCTCGCCGGCGATGTCGACATGATCGAGAATCCGCCGCCGGCCGACCTGAAGAAGCTGCGCGAGAATCCGAAGGTGAATATCAGCCAGGCAGTGTCCAACCGCCTGATCTATATCCACCTCGACAGCCACAGCGACGAGGCCGGAGGCATTCCGGATGTCAAGGGCAAGAACCCGCTGAAGGATGTGCGGGTCCGCAAGGCGCTGTCGATGGCGATCAACCGCGATGCCATTGCCAGCCGTATCATGGAAGGCCTCGGCCAGCCGACCGGCGATTTCCTGCCGTATCCGATGTTTGGCACCCGCAAGGATGCCAAGCCGGAGAAGTATGATCCGGAAGCCGCCAAGAAGCTGCTCGCCGAAGCCGGCTATCCGAACGGGTTCGAGATCACGCTCGGCACGCCGAATGACCGGTACATCAACGACGCCGAAGTCTCGCAGGCTGTGGCGTCGCAGTGGACCCGCATTGGCGTGAAGACCAAGGTCGAGGCCGTGACCAAGACCGTGTTCTTCAAGAACCGCGACGACTACAAGTACTCGGCCTATCTGGCAGGCTGGGGTGCAGGCACTGGTGAGATGTCGGACCCGCTGCGTGCGCTGGTGGCCACGCCGATCAAGGAGAAGGGTTTCGGCACCACCAACAAGGGCCGTTATTCGAACCCGAAGATGGACGCGGTTCTGGAAGAGGCGCTGAAGACCGTCGATGATGCCAAGCGCGAAAGCCTGCTGCAGCAGGCCTCGAAGATGGCCATGGACGACCAGGCACTGATCCCGATCCATATCGAAGTCACGCCCTGGGCGACCCGCAAGGGACTCACCTACAAGGCCCGGGCCGACCAGTATACCTTTGCCAATGGCGTGAAGGCCGAGTAACAGGGCCGCACACCTGACGGACAACGCCGCGGCGCAAGCCGCGGCGTTTTTCTTTTCAGGAGACGAACTGTTCGCTGAGGATGCGTTCCTCAAGATCGTGGCCGGCATCGAACAGAAGGCGCAGGCGGATATCCCGGGCTTCCTCGACTTCCACTTCGACGACGTCGCGCACCTCATTGAAATCGGCGGTGGCGGAGACCGGCCGCTTGAAATTGTCCAGGACCTCGAAGCGGACTTTCGCGCCGCGCGGCAGCAGCGCGCCGCGCCAGCGGCGCGGCCGGAAGGCGCTGATCGGCGTCAGAGCTAGGACGCCGGCATTCAGCGGCAGGACCGGGCCATGCGCGGAAAGGTTATAGGCCGTGCTGCCTGCCGGTGTGGCAACCAGGGCGCCATCGCAGATCAGTTCATCGACACGCACCCGGCCATCGATGGAAATCCGCAGTTTTGCTGTCTGCCGGGTCTGCCGCAGCAGCGCCACTTCGTTGATGGCGAGGGCGTCGTATTCGGCCCCGCCCTCCGAGATGGCCCGCATCCGCAGCGGATGCACCTCGGCCACATTGGCCTCGGCGAGGCGCTCGGGCAGGGCATCCTCGTTGTATTCGTTCATCAGGAAGCCGACGGTTCCCTGGTTCATGCCGTAGATCGGCACGTCGCGGGTCATGTATTTGTGCAGGGTCTGCAGCATGAAGCCATCGCCGCCAAGCGCCACGATGACATCGGCTTCGGTCGGTCTGATCTCGCCATAACGGGTTGCCAGCCGTTCGCGCGCCGCCATGGCCGGCTCGCCCCTGGCCGCAACGAAGGCGATTTTGCTGAATCCTGTCATGCCGGTCCGTTGTTCGGGTGGAGAGGCGGGGTGAAGCGGGCGGAGTATAGCGGGCGGGCCGGCGCCGGAGCCAGCCCCGCCATTCAGCCGCCGGTCACGCTCATATGCCGGGGAACGGCAGCCGGGGCCCGGCGGCGGTCGATAACGAAATCGTGGCCCTTCGGTTTGCGGGCGATGGCGGCACGGATTGCCTCCTCCAGGGCGGCATCACCCTCGGAGCTGCGCAGCGGCGTGCGCAGGTCGGCGGCATCGTTCTGGCCGAGACACATGAACAGCGTGCCGGTGCAGGTCAACCGCACCCGGTTGCAGCTTTCGCAGAAATTGTGGGTCAGCGGCGTGATGAAGCCGAGCCGGCGGCCGGTTTCACGCACGGTATAGTAACGGGCCGGGCCGCCGGTGCGGTAATCGGTTTCGTCCAGAGTCCATTTCTGCTGGATCCGGGCCCGGGCCATCGACAGTGGCAGATACTGGTCCAGCCGGGCGCTGTCGCCGATCTCGCCCATGGGCATGACCTCGATCAGCACCAGATCGAAGCCCTCGTCACCGCACCAGGCGATCAGGTCGTCGAATTCGTCCTCGTTCACGCCGCGCAGGGCGACGGCATTGATCTTCACCTGCAGGCCTGTGGCCTTTGCGGCCTGCAGGCCGGCCATCACCTTGTCCAGCTTTCCCCACCGGGTCAGTTCGGTGAAGCGGTCGGCTCGCAGCGTGTCCAGAGAAACATTGACCCGGCGCACACCGGCGGCGGCAAGACCGGCGGCGTATTTCTCCAGCTGGCTGCCGTTGGTGGTCAGCGTCAGTTCGTCCAGTTCGCCGGTCTGCAGCCGGCGCCCCAGGCTGTCGATCAGGGTCATGATGCCGCGGCGCACCAGCGGCTCGCCGCCGGTCAGGCGCAGCTTGCGCACGCCCATGCGGATGAAGGCGCCGCACAGACGGTCCAGTTCCTCCAGGCTCAGCACTTCGGCCTTGGGCAGAAACGACATGTCCTCCGCCATGCAATAAACGCAGCGGAAATCGCAGCGGTCGGTGACCGATACGCGAAGATAGGAAACGGAACGGCCGAAGGGGTCCTGCATTGCCCTGTCTCTCGGTCTGCCGGCACGGGCGGGAACGGTTCTTTTCGTTCCGCCTAACATAGGGGGGGCGTTCCCCGGGGACAATCCCCCGCCGGGGAATCCGTCGGGGACAGTCAGTTTCCGGGCGGCGACTGCAGATCCAGCCGCATTTCCAGGACATCCGAAGTGGCGTTGCCCGAGGGGCGGAAGCCCAGTTCGCCAGCCAGTGTGCGCATGGCCTGATTCTCGCGCAGGATGTCGCCGATGATCTCGCGGGTGCCGCGTTGCCGGCAATAGGCAATGATCTTCTTCATCAGCACATCGCCGAGGCCATGCCCCTTGAAATCGCTGCGCACCAGCACGGCGAATTCGGCCTTGATGTTGTCCGGATCGGTAATCGCCCGCACCACGCCCAGCGTCTCGGCCTGGCCGTCCGGCCGCTGACGCGTGGCGATGAAGGCCATCTCGCGTTCGTAGTCGATCTGCGTGAAACGGGCCATCTCGGCATGGGGCAGATGGCGCATCGGCGAGAAGAAACGCAGCCGGAAATCCTCTGCCGAGACCCGGCGGACGAATTCGTCATGGGTTGGCTCGTCTTCCGGCCGGATCGGGCGCAGCAGAACGGTCTCGCCGCCGCGCAGGGTAACGGTCTCCTCCAGAGCCCGCGGGTAAGGGCGGATCGCCAGCCGGTCATGACCGGTCACTTCGCTGGGCTGGATCACCATGCGGGCATCCAGCGCCATCATGCCCTGGTCGTCGGCATAGAGCGGGTTGATGTCCAGCTCACGGATTTCAGCATGATCGGCCACCAGCTGGGCAACCCGGATCAGTACGGTAGCAAGCGCGGTACGGTCCACCGGCGGGAAATCGCGATACCCCGACAGCAGGCGGCTGACCTTGGTGCGGTCGATCAGGTCGTCGGCAAGATGCAGATTCAGGGGCGGCAATGCGATGGCCCGGTCGCCGATCACCTCGACGCCGACGCCGCCCTGGCCGAACATGATGGCCGGTCCGAAAATCGGATCGGTCAGGGCGCCGATGATCAGTTCGTGGGCCCGGGCCCGGCGAATCATAGGCTGCAGGGTAAAGCCGTCGATCCGTGCCTTCGGCCGGTGTTCGCGGACACGGGCCAGCATGGCCGCCGCTGCGGCCTGCAGTTCCGCATCGCTGCCGAGATTGAGGGCAACGCCGCCGACATCCGATTTGTGGGTGATGTCCGGCGACAGGATCTTGAGTGCCAGCGGATACCCGATCCGCCGTGCCGCCGCCAGCGCCTCCGCCGTGTCGGCCGCCGCCTCGGTCGGCACGGCCGGAATGCCGTAAGCCGAAAGGATGCGTTTGCCTTCGATTTCGTTCAGCATGCGACGGTTTTCGCGCAGCGCGGTTTCTATCACCATGCGGGTGGCGGCAAAGTCAGGGCGGAAATCCTCCGGCAGTTCGGCCGGGGTCTGCATCAGGCTCTGCATGTTGCGCCGGTAGTCGACCATATGCACGAAGGCGCGGGCCGCGGCATCCGGCGTATCGTAGGAAGGCAGACCGGCCGCGGCGAAGGCCTTGCGGGCAGCATGCACCGCCTCGCCGCCAGACCAGCAGGTCAGGACATTCTTGCCGCAGCCCTTGGCCGCCTCGATGACGGCCTCGGCTGGCTGCAGGGAAGGGACGATGGCGGTCGGCGCATGCATCACCAGAACGGCATCAACACCCGGATCGGCGATGACGGCCCGCAATGCATCGGCATAGCGTCCGCTCGGCGCGTCGCCGATGATGTCGACCGGATTGCCATGCGACCAGGTCGCGGGCAATGCCTCATCCAGTCGGGCCAGGGTCTCCGGCGCAAGGTCGGCCAGCCGGCCGCCATACTCGATCAGTTTGTCCACGGCCATCACGCCGGGACCGCCGCCATTGGTGACGATGGCCAGCCGTTCGCCTGGCAGTGTGCGGCTGCGGGCCAGGGTTTCGACGGCGTCGAACAGTTCCTCGATGCCGTCCACCCGCAGGATGCCGGCGCGCTGCAGTGCGGCCGAATAGACGTCATCGCCGCCGGCCAGTGCGCCGGTATGGGAAGCGGCGGCCTGTGCGGCCCGGGCGTTGCGGCCGGATTTCACTGCCACGATCGGCTTGGTGCGGGCGGCGGCGCGCGCGGCGGACATGAATTTGCGCGCATGCTTGACTGATTCGATATACAGCAGGATGGCGCGTGTCTGCGGATCGCTGGCCAGATAATCCAGCATGTCGCCGAAATCGATATCGGCGGAATCGCCGAGCGAGATGAAGTGGCTGAAGCCGATGCCGTGCTGCTTTGCCCAGTCCAGCACGATGGTGCACAGCGCACCGGACTGGCTGACGAAAGCCAGCTGGCCCGGCTGGGCGTCGGCATGGGCGAAGCTGGCATTCAGGCGCAGGCCGGGAATCATCATCCCGACGCAGTTCGGCCCCAGAATGCGCAGCAGATGGGGGCGGGCCGCATCCAGCATGGCCTGCTGCAGGCTGCGGCCATCGGATTGCCTGGTCTGGCTCAGGCCGGCGGTCAGCACCACTGCTGCCCGGCAGCCGAATTCGCCCAGTGCGGCGATCAGTTCTGGCACGATTTCCGGCGGCGTGCAGATGATGGCCAGGTCCGGCGGCGCCGGCAGGGCGCTGATCTTCGCAAAGCAGGGGCGGCCATGCAGGGCGCGGTATTTCGGATTGATCGGCCAGATATGGCCGGTGAACCCGGCGCGGATGATGTTTTCGAGCACCACCGTGCCAACCCGCATGGGGCGATCAGAGGCCCCGATAATGGCGACCGAGCGCGGCGAGAACATCCTGTCGAGATTGCGGACCGTCATGACAAACCGTTTTCATCTGGAACAGTGCGGAGGGAATGACGCCACATCCACAGCGCAATAGCCAGTGCTGCCGCCAGCGGCAGTGCGACCATAACCGGATTGTAACCGGGCAGCAGGGCCAGGATCGCGCCGCCGCCGCCCAGTGCCGCGCAGAGCAGGCTGCTCGAATCCAGCTGCGGCCGGCAATGGCGCCAGGCTTCCGCCACGAGCCATGCGGTGGCCAGGCTCTGCGCCACCAGCAGGGCGGCCGCCATCCCCGCCGCCTCCCAGAGCCGGCTGGCGGGATAGCAGAGCAGGCAGAAAACAACCAGGGCAAGCAGGCTGTTGGTGGTGGACCAGCCGGTGCGGCCGGTGACCAGGATGCCGGATGTCAGCGGCGATTTCACCAGCTGCACCGCGCGGGCCAGCAGCAGCAGCGAGAACAGCGGGGCGACGTCCGGCATCGGTGCATGGGCGAGCAGCTGGAACAGCCAGGGCTGCAGGGCCAGCATGATCAGCACCAGCAGGCCGGAACTGACGAGGATGATACCGGTGACCCGTCCGACGATGACCGCTGCGGCAGACTGCCGCAGGGCGTGATGCACCAGACCACCCCAGGCCATGAAGAATGGCAGGGCCAGCAGGCTCTCGAACAGCAGTGTCACCCGCATGCAGATCATGAAAATGCCGGCGGCCTCGATGGAAACGAAGGCGGCCAGCAGGAACCGGCTGAGCGTGTCGAGACTGTAGCGCAGCACCAGCCCGGCCATCATCGGGGTTCCGTAACGCAGGAGCTGCCATTGCAGGCGCGGCTGCCAGCGGAACTGCAGGCGGCGGGCGATGCAGGCAAAGGCGGCGATGCAGGCGAGGCCGCCGGCAGCGGCCTGCGCCAGCAGCAGGCCGGGCAGGCCGGTGCCGAGGTGGCCGACCAGCAGGATGCTGAGCAGCAGCCAGACCGCCAGTTGCAGGATGGCAATGGCGCCGGACAGCCAGACCTGGCGGGCGGCGCGCAGTTCCGTCAGCAGCACGGTCAGGGTGGCGCCGGTCAGCATCAGCGGCAGCATCAGCCATGCCTGTGGCAGCGGCGCGGAATCAAACCGCTGCATGACCGCCGCAGTGTCGAACAGCGCCCACAGCACGATGCCCGCCAGCAGGCTGGCGGTGCCCGACAGCAGCAGCGTGGTGCCGAACATCGCGGGCCGCTGGTCGGCAGGGATATGGGCGTAGTAGTACAGGTAGGCGAATTTCAGGCCCAGAAGGCTGAAGGTCACGCCCTGCAGATGGGCGGTTTCGACCAGCCCGTACAGCCCGAGTTCGGCTGGCGACAGATAGGCCGTGGCCAGCGGCAGCAGCAGCAGGCCGCCAAGATTCAGCAGGCCGAGCGAGACCAGATAGCCGAGGTAATCGCGGCGCAGCGCCGCGATGAAGGCCGGGGCCCCGGCCAGGGTTTCCGGCGCGGTGGCGGATTCAAGGCGCCGGATCATCGATTCGCCGGGCCTGTCCGTCATGCCGGGCCATCCGGGGGGCGCATGAGGATTTCGCTTCCGTTAACGCTCATGGCATAACAATGCCAGAGACCGCCATGCTGCCAGAAGTCCCTTCAGATAAAATCCTGCATATGCTGGGTGCCGTCCGCAAGCTGCTGGATGGTGGCCATCTTGCCGATGCGCGCCGGGCCTGCGAGTTGATCCTGCGGGTGGCGCCGGAGCATGGCCAGACCCTGAGCTATCTGGGCCAGGTCGCCCGGCGGGAAGGCCGGCACGACGAGGCGATCGGGCATCTGTCCGCCGCGCTGCGGCTGCTGCCCGATGACCGCGACCTGCCGGTCCTGCTGGCCAAGACCTGGAGGAAGGCCGGACAGGCGGACAGGGCGGAGACGCTGTTGGCCGGATATCTGGCAAAGGCACCCGATGATGTCGCGGCGCTGGTTGAGTTCGGGCGCAACCTGATGGACCTCGGGCGGGTTGCCGAGGCCCGCGATGTCTTCGGGCGTGCCGTGTCGATGGCGCCGCGAAACCAGCTGGCCCAGTCCATGCTGGGCATGGCCCTGCGGCAGCTGAACGACAGGGCCGGAGCCTTCGAGGCCTTCAGCCGGGCGCTGGAACTGGCGCCGGATGATGTCATCGCCCTGAACGGCATCGGCAACGAGCATCTGGAGGCGGAGCAGTTTGGCGAGGCGATCGACTGCTACCGGCGGGCTGTTGCGATCCAGCCGACGATGATCAAGAGCCACAAGAATCTCGCCTTCACGCTTTCGCTGGCCAACCGTCTCGACGAGGCCGAGGCGGAATTCAGGGCCCTGCTGGCAAAGACGCCACAGAACAGCGAGGCCCGCATGGACTTTGGCCTGTTTCTGCTGTCGACCGGCGCCTATGCCGAAGGCTGGCGCGAATACGAGCATCGCTGGCAGTTTCCGAAATTCGATGAGCAGGACTGGGGAGGCGGCCTGCCGCGCTGGACCGGCCCCGGGCAGCCGGCGGAGCATGTGCTGCTGTGGGGCGAGCAGGGGATCGGCGATCATATCCTCTACGGCACGATGCTGCCGGACCTGCTGGCGCGGATGGATGGTCTGGCAACGATTGCGGTGGAGGAGCGGCTGGTGCCGCTGTTCGGGCGTGCATTCGCCGGCGACCGCGTTCGTGTCGTCGCCCGCGGTGCGCCCCATGGGGCTGGCGCGCAATGCCCGTTCGGCAGCATGGGGGCCTTTGTCCGGCTCGATGCTGCCGACTTTTCCGACGGGGTATTCCTCAGGGCAGAGCCAGACCGCCAGGCGGCGCTGCGCCGGCGCTATGCCGCCCTCGGCCGGCCGGGCGACCGGCTGCTCGGCCTGTCATGGCGCAGCATCAACTGGGTGGTTGGCAGCCTGAAAAGCCTGGATCTCGATGCGCTGCTGCCGGTGCTGCGCCGGCCGGGCTGCACCTGGATCAGCCTGCAATACGGGGAGGTGACCGCCGAGCTGGAAAGCTTTGCCGCCCGCCATGGCATTGTCATCCATCAGGATCCGGATATCGACGCCACCCGCGATATCGACGGGCTGGCCGCGCAGATTGCCGCGCTCGACGGCGTGGTCAGCACCAGCAACTCGACGGTGCATCTGACCGGCGCGCTTGGCCGGCCGTGCTGGGTCCTGCTGCCGGCGGGCCGCGGACGCATGTGGTACTGGCCGCGCGAGGGCGAGCGGTCGCCATGGTACAATTCGATCCGCCTGGTGCGGCAGCCGCAGGCCGGCGACTGGAGCGGTGCCGTGCGCAGGCTGAGCGAGGTTCTGGATGACTGGTGCTGATCCCCGGGGAAAAAGCCTGCAGGCCTGGCTGCTGGACGGCATCCGCGCCCACGAGGCCGGCAATCTCGCCAGCGCACGGCATTGCTACGAAGCGGCGCTGCACCTGTCGCCGGAGCAGCATGATGCCCTGCATCTTCTCGGGGTCGTGGCCGACCAGGAAGGCCGCCATGCCGAGGCGGTCGACCTGATCCGGCGGGCCATCGCCGTCTCGCCGCAGGCCGCCGCCCCGCATGGCAACCTGGCGACGGCCCTGCTGGCGCTGGGCGATGAGGCCGGGGCAGAAACGGAATACCGCCAGGCGGTGACCCTCGATCCGGACTATATCGACGGTTACATCAACCTCGGCAAGCTGCTGCATCGCGCCCGGCAGTTTGCCGATGCCCGGCCATTCTACGAAGAGGCATTGCGGCGCGCACCGCGCAACAGCGAGGCGCATCGCGGGATCGCCATGGTGCTGATGGCCCAGCGCGACATGGAATCCGCGCAGCGGCATCTCGAAATCGCCCTCAAACTCGAACCTGCAGCGGCGGACCTGCATGACAAGATGTCTCTGGTGCTGCGCAGCCGCCAGCAGCTGAAGGCAGCGGCCCAGCACAGCCGCAAGGCGGCGGATCTCGAGCCGGACAATCTGGAATACCAGGAGCGTCTGGCGCTGGCGCTGACCAAGCTGCAGTCTGCCAAGGCGCTGGCGAAAGCCACGCGGATCTACGATGCGGTCCTGGCAAGGCAGCCGGAACGGGTTACCGCGCTGGTCGGACAGGCCGCCCTGATGCTGCAGCTGCAGAAGCCCGGAGAGGTTCTGAAATATGCCGACAGGGCGATTGCAATCGATCCGGAGAATGCCGGCGCGCTGAGCAGCCGGTCTTCCGCGCTGATGCTGCTGGGGCGGATCGACGAGGCGATGCAGGATGGCGAGCGTGCCCTGGCCATCGCGCCGGATAACAGCGAGATCATTCTGCATCACGGGACCCTGCGGCAGCATTACGGCGACTACCTTGGGGCACTGGAGGATTTCCGGACCGCCCTGCACACGCAGCCCCCGCCGCAGGAAAACCTGCTGCACAAGATCAACCTCAGCCTCAGCCTTGTGCTGCTGTCGCTGGGGCGCCTGCGCGAGGGCTGGCCGTTGTACCGGTCGCGCACGCAGGTCAGCGATGCGCATCCCCGCAACAGGATCTTCCTCGACCTGCTGCCGGACTGGGACGGCATCGTCCGTCCGGGCCAGCGGCTTCTGGTCTGGGGCGAGCAGGGGGTCGGCGACCAGATCATCTTTTCGCAGATGCTGGCAGAACTCGGCGCGCGTGGTGCGGAATTCTGCTGTGCCTTCGATCTGCGGCTGCTGCCGCTGTTCCGGCGGTCGTTCCCCGGATTCCGGTTCGAGCCCATTCTGGAAGACGGCTACGAACGGCTGAAGGCACAGGCCGATGTCCAGATCGGTGTCGGCGAGCTGGGCGCCGTTCTGCGGCCGACGCTGGATGAATTCCCGCCGGCACGGCCCTTCCTCCAGGCCGATCCAGGACTGGTCGAGGCGTTCCGCGAACGCTATCGCGCCCATGGCCGCCGCCATATTGTCGGCCTGAGCTGGCGCAGCAAGAATCCCTATATCGGCCAGTACAAGAGCATCCCGCTGCTGAACTGGGCGCCGGTGCTGCAGCAGCCGGACGTGCTGTTCGTGGATCTCCAGTATGGCGATACTGCGGAAGACCGCGAAAAGGTCCGGGCCGAACTCGGGGTCGAAATCCTGCATGACGACAGCGTCGATTCGATCAAGGACATCGACAGATATGCCGCACAGGTCGCGGCAATGGACTTGGTGATCGGCAGCAGCAACACAGGCGTGCATGTCGCCGGCGCGCTGGGCAAAGAGGTCTGGGTGCTGCTGGCAGCCGGCCTCAGCCGCCAGTGGTACTGGTTTCTCGACCGCGGAGACAGCCCGTGGTATGCGCATGCGCGCCTGTTCCGCCAGCCGCTCGGCCGGGCGGATGACTGGGACGCGACGGTCGGTGAAGTTGCGGCGGCGCTGCAGTCGTGGTGCCGGGATCATACCCCGTGAGCGGCCGCGGCAATCTCCTGGTAATCGCGGTTGCCCATCACCAGTCCGGCCGGCTTGATGAGGCGCGGGCCGGGTATGAAGCGGTCCTGAGGCAGCAGCCGGATCACCCGGACGCCCTGCATCTGCTGGGTGTCCTGCGCGACCAGCAGGGCGATCACGATGCCGCCATTGACCTGATCGGGCGTGCCATTGCGGCCAGACCGGACAGCGGCGATTACCACGGCAATCTGGGCACCGCCCTGCTGGCGGCGGGTCGTGCCGCTGCGGCGGCGGCCGCTTACCGGCAGGCTCTGGCACTCGACCGCGACAATCCGGAATGGCTGTACAATCTTGCCAACGTGCTGCGCGAGCAGGGTGAGACAGCCGCCGCGGCCGAAAGTTTCCGGCATGCCCTGCAGATTGCCCCGCAACACCTGATGGCCCGCAACAACCTGGCCATGCTGCTGTGGGAAGACCTTGGTGATATGGCGGAGGCAGCCCGGCAGTTCGACAGGCTGCTGGAACAGGCCCCGGACTGGCCGCTGGGCCGGATGAACCATGGTGTCTTCTGCCTGGCCGCGGGCCGCTATGATGCGGGCTGGCGCGACTATGAATGGCGGTGGCGCTATCCCGAATACCGCGAGCGGGACTGGGGGCTGGGGCTGCCGCGCTGGAAAGGCGAGGGACTGAACGGCGGCGGGCTGCTGGTCTGGGGCGAGCAGGGTGCAGGGGATCAGATCCTGTACGGCACCATGCTGCCGGATCTGATGCACCGCGCCGATCTCCGCCCAGTCGTCGCTGTCGAAGCGCGGCTGGTGCCGCTGTTCGCCCGTTCTTTCGCCGGCACCGGCCTGTCGGTGGTGGAGCGGGGCACGGCGATAGACGCGGTTGCGCAATGCCCGTTCGGCAGCCTCGGGGCGCTGTTGCGCCGCCAGGCATCGGACTTTTCCGGAGGGGGGCGCTATCTGATGGCGGATGTCGGTCACCGGGACCGGTTGCGCCAGACCTATCGCGACTTGGCAGGCCCGGAGCGGCGGCTGCTTGGTCTGGCCTGGCGCAGCGGTAACCTGACCATCGGACGCCACAAGAGCCTGCCGCTGCAGGATCTGCTGCCGGCCTTGCGGCGCCCGGATGTGCAATGGATATCCCTGCAGCCCGACGCAACAGAGGATGAGCTGGCCGGCCTCAGGCGGGCGGGCGTGACGATCCACCATGATGCCCGGATCGACAGCCTGCAGGACCTTGATGGCTTTGCCGCTCAGGTCGCGGCACTGGACGGTGTGGTCTCGGTCAGCAGCACGGGCATTCACGTCGCCGGCGCCCTCGGCCGGGACGGCCTTCTGCTGCTGCCCGCCGGCCGCGGCAGATTGTGGTACTGGCCGGCCGAGGGGACTGCCAGCCGCTGGTACGGCAGTCTGCAGATCGTCCGGCAGCCCGCCCCCGGTGACTGGCGGGGGCTGGTTGCCAGGCTGCCGGCCGCCCTGGATGAGCTGGGGAATGAGAGGATTTAGCAATATATTTCAAATGGTTGTTGTGAATTCAAGGACGCCCGGCGACGGCGCACCGCGGATTTTGTGCCGGCCGCCGGCATTGAAATTCAGTAACAGGCGCCCCGGGCACAGTGGCCGGCAGCAGATTCCATATTGACCTTGCTGACGGAATCTGGTCTAACGGCCCAGTCTTCAAAAGAAGGCAACTTAACTCGATCCTAGAACAGGAGATAAAGTCATGCCGAATTCCGTCAATACCAACACTGGCGCCCTCGTCGCCCTGTCGTCTCTGCGTGGCATCAACAGCGAGCTCGACAAGACCTCCAAGAAAGTCCAGACCGGTTTCCGCGTTGCCGATGCTTCGGACGACGCCGCCGTGTTCGCGGTTGCCCAGGGCATCCGTGGTAACATCAAGGCCTATGCCTCGGTGCAGTCCTCGCTGTCGGCCGGTGAAGGCCTCGGCCAGGTCACCGCGGCCGCGCTGACCGGCATCTCGAACCTGATCGGTGACATCAAGGCGAAGTTCGCCAACCTCGCCGACGGCTCGCTGGATGCGACCCAGCGCGCGGTGTACACCAACGACGTCAAGCAGCTGATCGGTCAGATCACCAACTACGTCAGCCAGGCCACCTACAACGGCAAGAACCTGCTGAGCGCCAGCACCGGCGGTACGGCCGTGACCTTCGTGGCCGACGTCAGCGGCACCACCCTGACCATCTCGACCGTCGGTACCGACCTGTCGTCCCAGGTCAGCAACTTCAACAGCCAGTTCGGTGCTGAGTTCACCGCTGCCAGCCGTTACAACGTTGCCATCTCGGCGCTGACGACCTTCGAAGGCTTCGTCAACTCCATCTCGGCAGCCGTTGCGGCGCAGACCCGCTCGATCAGCCTGCAGAAGGGCTTCGTGAACGACCTCGTCGACGCGACCAAGAAGGGCCTCGGCGCTCTGGTCGATGCCGACGTGGCGGCCGAAAGCGCGACCCTGCAGTCCCTGCAGGTCCGCCAGCAGCTGAACATCCAGGCGCTGTCGATCGCCAACCAGCAGCCCAACACGCTGCTCAGCCTGTTCCGCTAATCGGCAAGCCGATAAGCAGACCGGAAAGGGGGCCTCTGGCCCCCTTTCTTTTTTTGCCGGCCCTGCATCAGGTGAGGGCTCCGGCGGCAAGGTTCCTTGACGCCGGCCCCGAAGCCGGATAGCCCTGTGAAAGATTTAACTGTCGGAGGGGAGGGGCTCAGGGTCCTTCCGGACGCATGTGCCGCTGATTATTACCCTTAAGGCCGGGGAGAAGTTCATCCTCAACCGGGCGGTGCTCAGCCTCTCGAAATCGGCCAGCATCATCATCGAGAACAAGGCGTCGTTTCTCCGCGAAAAGCACATTATGAAGCCGGAGGACGTCGACACTCTGGCGAAGAAAATCTACTATCTGTGCCAGCTTGCCTATCTGTGGGAAGAACGCTTCGACGAATACTATCCCCAGATCAAGGATGCCTGTTTGGAATTCGTTAAGGCTGCACCGAGTACTCATGCGGTAGTTGCCAGCATTGGGGCCGCTTTGGTCCAAAAGGATTACTTCCAGCTCCTGAAACTGGCTCGGCGCCTGATCGAGGTGGAGAGGAGACTGATCGATGTCGGGAAAAAACCCCTACCTGACAGCTCAAAACAAGCTGGAAAGCCCCCGTCAGATTGAGTACCGGCTGTTTTCTTCGGTGACCCGTGCATTGATCGATGTCCGGCCGCTGATGGAAAGCAAGCTTCCGGCCGAGGTGGCCCAGATTGCCTCGGCCATCGGCTGGAACCGGGATGTCTGGAATCATCTGATGCCGGAAGTGCTCGACGAAGCCAACCCGATGTCCAAGGACCTGAAGGTTGCGCTGATCAATATCTGTATCTTCGTCAACAAGCACACCGACAGGATCACCCAGGGCCAGACGACGGATATCGAGCCGCTGATCGCGATCAACCGCAACATCATGGATGGCCTGAAGTAACGCCATTCGCTGCGGAGGCTGCGGGATGGTCGCAGACTGGCACCAGCAGCTCCGGCAGGCCGTCGACCGGCACCAGCGTGGCATGCTGGGCGAGGCGGTCGCGCTGTACCGGGCCGTGCTGTCGGCGAGCCCCGACAATACCGATGCCCTGCATCTGCTCGCCATGGCGCTGGAGCAGGCCGGCCAGGCGGCACAGGGGCTGCCGCTTGCCGAAAGGGCGGTCGGGCTGGATCCGGATGCGGCGGCCTACCGCAACACCCTCGGCAACATTCACAAGACACTGGGCAACCGCGATGCGGCCCGCGCTGCCTATGCTGCCGCCGTCCGGCTCGACCCGTCGCTGTCGGAGGCCCACAACAATCTCGGCCTGCTGGCCCAGGAGACGATGGCCTGGGATGCCGCACGGGCACATTTTGCCGCGGCCCTGCAGGCAGAGCCGGGCTATGCCGCCGCCCGCTTCAACATGGCCGTCACCGACTGGCTGGACGGCCGGCCGGAAGCGGCGCTGCCGGAATTCCGGACCGTCCTGCACGGAGCGCCGGCCTTCGCGCGGCAGATCACGGCCCTGGTGAAGCGCAGCCTCGGTCTCAGGGATGCCGCTGCCGCCAGGCAGCTGCTTGACCTGATGGCCCCCGATGCGCTTCCCGCCGCCGAGCGGTATTTCCTGCAGGCCGCCATCGCGGTCAACCAGAATGACGACAGCGCGGCGGAAGAGGACTGCCGCCGGGCGCTGCTGCTTGCCCCCGGTCAGCCGGACTGCGTCGAACTGCTCGGCGGATTGCTGTGCCGGCGCGGTGCCTATGCCGAGGCCGTGACGCTGCTGGAGCCGGCAGCCACGACCCGGCCCGACGACCCGCGGATTCTGTCGCTGCTGGGACGTGCGCTGGTCGAAACGGGCGCCTATGGCAAGGCGGTTCCCCTGCTGCGCCGGCTTCTGCAGCAGCAGCCGGACGAGCCGTCCGTCTGGCTCGATCTGGGCCATGCCCTATTCCGGCAGCAGGATTATGCCGGCGCCCGGGACGCCTACCGGCAGGCGATCCGGCTCGACCCGAAGCGGGCCGGCCTGTATGCCGATCTGGCGCCGGCCGAAGCCTGGTGCGGCGATCTCGATGCGGCAATGGCGGCCTGCCAGGAAGCCCTGCGGCTTGATCCGGGCCTGGGCGTGGCCCGCGCCCACCTGGCAAATATCCTCGGCCTGCAGAGGCGTTTCGACGAGGCGGAGGAGCTGTACAGGTCCCTGCTGGCCGCCGACCCGGACGATGCGACCGTCCATAACAATCTTGGGATACAGCTGCTGCGGCAGGGGCGCTATGCCGAGGGCTGGCAGCATTACGACTGGCGCTGGAAGAGCGCGGGCTGGACGACGCCGACCACCGGCAGTCGCGGGCTGCCCCGCTGGGATGGCAGCCATCCGCCGCCCGGCCGGCTGCTGGTCTGGCGCGAGCAGGGTGTCGGTGACGAGATTCTGTACAGCAGCCTGCTGCCAGACCTGGCCGCGACCGGGGCCGATGTGGTGCTGGCCACCGATCCGCGCCTCGTGCCGCTGTTCGGGCGCTCGTTCCCCGGCATCACCGTGGTCGCCGATGACGCCACTCTCGACCCGGCGTCGCTGCGGCTGGCCTGCCAGCGGCCGCTGGGCGATCTCGGCGGATTGCTGCGCCCGGACGCGGCCAGTTTCGCCCGCCATCCGCAGCACGGGCATCTGCAGGTGGATACGGACCTGCGAGATCGTCTGCGGCAGCGCTATCTTGGCGATGCGGCCCCGGGCGACCTGCTGGCCGGCATCGCCTGGAGCAGCCGCAACCGGGCCTATGGTGCCAAGAAGTCGCTCGACCTCGCCGATATGGCCGGGCTGTTCGGCCGGCCCGGTCTGCGGGCGGTTTCGCTGCAATATGGCCGCCCCGGGGATGATATCGCCGCACTAGAACGCAGCACCGGACGGACGGTCCTGTACGATGCCGCAATTGACCCGATCGCCAGTATCGATGATCAGGCGGCCCAGATCGCGGCCCTCGACCTGGTGATCACCATCAGCACGGCGGCCGCCCATCTGGCGGGCGCGCTGGGGCGGCCGACCCTGCTGCTGCTGCCCGATGAACAGGGGGTTCTCTGGTACTGGGGATGGCAGGGGCAGGCGACCCCCTGGTACGGCTCGGTGCATATCTGCCGCAGCGGCCGCGGCGAGACGACGGCCGACCTGATCGCCCGGGCCGGGCCGATGCTGGAGGCGATACTGGCCGGCCTGCGCCCCTGAAGGGGCGGATCGGCTTCGCCTGCTGGCGGGAATCTGCTAGTATCTGAACCCGGTTTTGCCGCTTCGCCGCGTGGTTCAGGTTTCGGTAACCAAATTATGCGAGGAAGACGGTGGCGAAATAACGCGCTGCGAATCGCAATAGAGGGGGATACCCAATGTCGATGACGGAAGAAGAGCAGAGCAAGGTCACCCGCGAGTCCTTCGTCGCGACCTGGGAAGCTCTGGTGAATGGCGGCGTCAGCCGCGAGGTCGTGGCGGCCATTGCCATGAGCATGGCCCTGGCTGAGCTGACCTCGATCTTCGGCAAGGCGGTGACCGCCCATGGGCTCGAGAAGCTGCCGGATACGATCCGTTCGGGCGCTTTCGACCAGAAGTAAGCCATTTCCCGGCGGCCGGCCGGCGCCGCAGACATGATAAAAGCCGGTCCCTGTGGGCCGGCTTTTGTATTGCAGGCCGGATTGCCGGCCTGTAACGGGCTTCCGGTGTCAGACGCTGATGTCAACCTGTCCGCCGACGCCGGCAGCAGTGGGGCCGGCCGCCTTGGTGATCTGCTTGATATTCTCGAGCCCGGCGGTGACGGCACTGAGCACAGCCAGCTGCGAGTCGCGGGCCACCTTGAGGCCGACGAGATACAGTTCCTGTTTGACGCCTGTCGCTTCCACGGGATGCTCCGATCAATTCTTAACAAGAATACCAGTGCGGACCGCACGGGCCAAGGAAATTCACGCATCTTCTTGACGGGTATGGTTAAAATCCGGCTCGCGGAAGCCGGGTCGGGGCGCTATATTTGGTTTCATATGTAACCAAAAAGGGCAGTCTGGGGAGGACAGGATGGCGGATTTCGCCTATCCGGATTTTGGCTATCGCGCGCCCGGGGCAGGCTCCGGCGGCATCGACCGCTGCCGGGTGGCCATTGTCGGCGGTGGCCCGGTCGGGCTGAGCGCGGCGCTGGATCTGGCCCATCATGGCGTCGACTGCGTGCTGCTGGACGAGGACAGCACAGTCAGCTCCGGCAGCCGGGCGATCTGCTATGCCAAGCGTACCCTGGAAATCTGGGACCGGCTCGGCATCGGTCCGCGCATGCTCGACAAGGGCGTGACCTGGCAGGTTGGCCGGGTTTTTCACGGGCCCGACCAGCGTTACAGCTTCGACCTGCTGCCGGAAAGCGGCCATCAGTATCCGGCCTTCATCAATCTCCAGCAGTATTACGCGGAGCTGTATCTGGTTGAAGCAGCCCGCCGGATGACGGGCGTCGACCTGCGCTGGCGCCACCGGGTGACGGGTGCCATTGCCGGGAATGACGGTGTGCGTCTGTCCGTTGAGACCCCGGACGGCCCCTACACGGTGGTTGCCGATTATGTGCTGGCGGCAGACGGCGCCCGGTCGACCCTGCGCCGCAGCCTGGGGCTCGATTTCCGCGGTCAGGTCTTCGAGGATCGGTTCCTCATTGCCGACGTGCATATGAAAGCCGGCTTTCCGTCGGAACGCTGGTTCTGGTTCGATCCGCCTTTTCATGCCGGCGGCTCGGCCCTGCTGCACAAGCAGCCCGACGATATCTGGCGCATCGATCTGCAGCTCGGCTGGGACGCCGACCCCGAGACGGAGCGCCAGCCCGAGCGGGTGATTCCGCGCCTGAAGGCGATGCTGGGCAAGGACGTGCCCTTCGAACTCGAGTGGGTCAGCGTCTATACCTTCCAGTGCCGCCGGCTCGACCGGTTCCGCCATGGCCGCGTTTTTTTCATCGGCGATTCCGCGCACCAGGTCTCGCCCTTCGGTGCCCGCGGTGCCAATTCCGGCGTGCAGGATGCCGATAACCTGGTCTGGAAACTGGCCCATGTGCTGCGTGGCGAGGCGCCGGACAGTCTGCTCGACACCTATGACGGCGAACGGATCGCGGCTGCCGACGAGAATATCGGCCACTCGACCCGCAGCACCGATTTCATCGTGCCGCGCAATGCCATGGCACGGCATTTCCGCAACGCGGTGCTTGAGCTTGCCGCCGGCTATCCCTTTGCCCGCCGGATGGTGAATTCGGGGCGTCTCTCGATGCCGACGACCTACCGCGACACACCGCTGTCGACGCCGGACCGCGACGCCTTCGCGGCGGGGCCGCCTCCGGGCGCGGCCGCGATCGACGCTCCGGATGGTGACGGCTGGCTGCTGGGCCGCTGTCACGTCGGCTTCACGCTGCTCGCCTTCGGCGACGGGCCTGCGGTATCCGATCCCCGCATCGCCCGCGCGGTTCTGCCCGCCGACGGCCCGGCAGCGCGGCGCTATGGCGCTGGTCCGGGCACGGCTTATCTCCTGCGCCCCGACCAGCATGTGGCTGCCCGCTGGCGGACGCCGACAACTGCAGACATATCAGCAGCTTACGAACGGGCGCTGGGCCGCGCCGCCTGAGCGGACGCTTGACAGGGCCGGACCGGCGCTTATGACTGGCGCGGCATTTCGGGCCACCCCGCCGGGGGCCGGTCGCAATCGGGAGCTTTTGCATATGAGTCGCGCCTTCGTGTTTCCGGGCCAGGGCAGCCAGGCTGTCGGCATGGGCAGGGATATGGCCGAGGCTTTCGCCACGGCCCGTCAGGTTTTCGAGGAAGTCGACGACGCATTGTCGCAGAAGCTGTCGGCCCTGATGTTCGGTGGCCCCGAAGCGGATCTCACCCTGACCGAGAATGCCCAGCCGGCCCTGATGGCCTGCAGCCTGGCTGTCGTGCGTGTTGCCGAGAAGGATTTCGGCGTCGACTTTGCCGCCAAAGGAAGTTACGCCGCCGGCCATTCGCTGGGCGAGTATTCCGCGCTCTGCGCCATGGGGGCATTGTCGGTTGCCGATACCGCGCGCCTGCTGAAGCTGCGCGGCCAGTCGATGCAGAAAGCCGTGCCGGTGGGCGAGGGCGCCATGGCCGCCCTGCTGGGGGCCGAACTCGACCTGGCGCAGCAGGTGGTGGCCGAGGCTGCCCAGGGCGATGTGCTCGGCTGTGCCAACGACAATGGCGGCGGCCAGGTGGTGATCTCCGGCAAAAAATCCGCCGTCGAACGGGCGATCGAGCTGGCCAAGACCAAGGGCGTCAAGCGGGGCATGCTGCTGCCGGTCAGCGCGCCGTTCCACTGCGCCCTGATGCAGCCTGCGGCCGATGCCATGGCCGAGGCACTGGGCCGGGTGACGATGACCGCGCCGAAGCTGCCTGTGGTCTCGAACGTGACGGCGAAGGGTGAGTCGGATCCCGATGACATCCGCAAGCTGCTGGTGCAGCAGGTGACCGGTCTGGTGCGCTGGCGCGAGAGCATGCTGTGGCTGAAGGGACAGGGCGTCGGCCAGATCGTCGAGCTCGGTTCCGGCAAGGTGCTGGCCGGACTGATCAAGCGCATCGACAAGGAAGTCGAAGGGACCAGTGTCGGCGCGCCGGCCGAACTGGAAGCCTGGGCGAAAAGCCTGTAAGCAGCAGGCCTCAGCAAGGAGACAGACTGCATGTTCGATCTGACCGGTAAATTCGCCCTTGTCACCGGCGCCACCGGCGGCATCGGCGGCGCCATCGCCGAGGCACTGCATGCCCAGGGTGCCACCGTGGCCCTGTCCGGCACCCGCGAGGCGGTGCTGCAGGACCTGGCCGGCAAGCTCGGCGGCCGCGCCCATGTGCTGCCCTGCAATCTCGCCGATGCCGAGGCGGTGAATGCCCTGGTGGGCCAGGCCGAAGCCGCCATGGGCCAGGTCGACATCCTGGTGAACAATGCCGGCATCACCCGCGACGGCCTTGCCATGCGGATGAAAGATGAAGACTGGCAGACCGTTCTGGACGTCAACCTTTCGGCCGCCTTCCGGCTGGCCCGGGCCTCGCTGAAAGGCATGATGAAGCGCCGCTGGGGCCGCATCGTCAGCATCACCTCGGTGGTCGGCGCGACCGGCAATCCGGGCCAGCTGAACTATGCCGCTGCCAAGGCCGGCCTGACCGGCCTGACCAAGTCGCTGGCCCAGGAAGTCGCCTCGCGGAACATCACGGCCAACTGCGTCGCCCCCGGCTTTATCCAGACGGCAATGACGGATGTTCTGACCGACCAGCAGAAAGACGTGATTTCCCAGAAAATTCCGGCCGGCCGACTCGGCCAGGCCCCGGAAATCGCCGCCGCGGTGGTCTATCTGGCCTCGGAGGAAGCGGCCTATGTGACCGGCCAGACCTTGCATGTAAACGGCGGTATGGCCATGATTTAAGCCGGAAATCCGGCATGGAATCGGCCGTTCCGCCCTCGGTGGAACGTCTTGGAAGCGCGGGGTTTCTATGCTAAGGGAGGCCCCCATCTGCCGGCTGCCCCCGTTTCGGACGGCGCGGGCAGCCACAACCACAAGGACTTAGGAAATGAGCGACATTGCTGAGCGCGTGAAGAAGATCGTCGTCGAGCATCTGGGCGTCGAGGAAGAGAAGGTTACCGAGACTGCCAGCTTCATCGATGACCTGGGCGCGGACAGCCTGGACACGGTCGAGCTGGTGATGGCGTTCGAAGAGGAATTCGGCGTCGAGATTCCCGACGACGCGGCCGAGAAGATCCTGACCGTCAAGGACGCGATCGACTTCATCAAGGAGCGCTCCGCAGCGTAAGTCCTGCGGACGCCGCCGCCAGTTTCTTCCGTCCGATCCTGTCGCGAAAGGTTTCGCCATGCGTCGTGTCGTCGTCACCGGCCTCGGCCTCGTCACGCCGCTGGCATGCGGCGTTGAAGCGACCTGGACCCGGCTGATCAATGGTGAGTCGGGCCTTGGCCCGATCACCCGGTTCGACGCATCCGAAATGCCGGCCCGCATTGCCGGCCAGGTGCCGCTGAAGGCGGATTTCCCGGATCGGGCCGATGCCTTCGATCCCGACGAATGGATGGAAGCCAAGGAACGCAAGCGTGTCGACGACTTCATTGTCTACGGCTTGGCGGCGGCGAAGCAGGCCGTGCAGGATTCCGGCTGGGAGCCGGCCGACGAGGAGCAGCGCTGCCGCACCGGCGTGCTGATCGGCTCGGGCATCGGCGGCCTGAACGGGATCGAGGAAGCGGCGATCACCCTCAAGGAAAAGGGCCATCGCCGCATCAGCCCGTTCTTCGTGCCGGGCCGGCTGATCAACCTCGTCTCCGGCCATGTTTCCATCGAATACGGTTTCAAAGGCCCGAACCATGCCGTGGTGACGGCCTGTTCGACCGGCGCCCATGCGATCGGCGATGCGGCCCGCATCATCATGTGGGACGATGCCGATGTGATGGTTGCCGGCGGTGCCGAGGCGACCATCGGTCCGCTCGGCGTTGCCGGCTTTGCCGCCGCCCGCGCCCTGTCGACCGGTTTCAACGACAATCCGGCTGCCGGCTCGCGCCCCTGGGACAAGGGCCGCGACGGCTTTGTCATGGGCGAGGGTGCCGGCATCGTCGTGCTGGAAGAGCTTGAGCATGCGAAGCGCCGCGGCGCCAAGATCTACGCCGAGGTGGTCGGCTACGGCATGTCCGGCGATGCCTATCACATCACTGCACCGCACGAGAGCGGTGACGGTGCCTTCCGCTGCATGCAGGCGGCGCTGAAGCGCTCCGGCCTGCAGCCCTCCGACATCGATTATGTGAATGCCCACGGCACCTCGACGCCGCTGGGCGACGAGATCGAGCTGAAGGCCGTGAAGCGGCTGTTCGGCAATGCCGTGGCCAGCCTGTCGATGTCGTCGACCAAGTCGGCCATCGGCCATCTGCTTGGTGCTGCCGGTGCGGTCGAAGCGATCTTCTCGACCCTGGCGGTCAAGACCGGCATCGTGCCGCCCACGCTGAATCTCGAGAACCCGACCGAAGAGGCCGAGGGACTCGACCTGGTACCGCTCAAGGCCAAACAGCGCGATGTGCGGGCGGCTCTCTCGAACTCCTTCGGCTTCGGCGGCACCAATGCGTCGCTGGTGCTGAAGCGGTACGACGCCTAAACCCTTCCGATGAAAGCGGCGATCCGCAGCCTGCTGGCGGTCATGCTGGCGGTGCTGCTGGCCTGTGCCGGCGGTTATGTCTGGTTCCTGTCCTGGCTGGATGCACCGGGGCCACTGCATGATGAAACCGTCGTGCTTGTTCCGCGCGGCGCCGGCCTTGGCATCATTGCCCGCGACCTGCAGCGGGCCGGCGTGGTCGGGGAAGCCCGTCTGCTGGAACTGGCAGCCTGGCAGACTGGCCTGGCCGCGCAGCTGAAGGCCGGCGAATACGCCTTCCCGCCGGGGGAGACGCCGCGGGCGGCGCTGGAACGCATGGCGGCGGGCAGGGTGCTGGTACACCGGCTGACCATACCCGAAGGGCTGAGCAGTCTTGCCATCCGGCAGCTCGTGGAGGGCGCCGACACCCTGTCCGGCAACTGGCCGGCGCTGTCGGTGCCGGAGGGCAGCCTGCTGCCGGAGACCTATCATTTCATCCGCGGCGACAGCCGTGCGGACCTGGTTGCGCGCATGCACAGGGCACAGCAGGCCCTGCTGGCGGCGGAATGGCCGAAGCGGGATGCGGGCCTGCCGCTGGACAGCCCGGAGCAGGCCGTGATCCTCGCCTCTATCGTCGAGGCGGAAACCCCGCTGGAAGCCGAGCGGCCGCGGGTTGCCGGCGTCTATCTGAACCGCCTGAAACGCGGGATGCGGCTGCAGGCCGACCCGACCGTACTTTACGGCATCACGAAGGGCGATCCGGAGCGTGACCGGCCGCTGACCCGTGCCGATCTGGCGCAGCCCTCGCCATGGAACACCTATGCGATCGACGGTCTGCCGCCGACGCCGATCAACCATCCGGGACGGGCCAGCCTGCTGGCCGTGCTGCATCCGGAGATGCACGGCTTTCTGTATTTCGTCGCCAGCGGCAAGGGCGGTCACACCTTTGCCGAAACCTATGAGCAGCATCTGCGCAATGTGGCAGCCTGGCGGGCCAGCCAGAAACAGTAGGCAGCCGGGTCAGTCCTTGCCCGGTGCCCGGCGCAGCAGCCGGTCCAGCAGCGGATAGGGCAGCAGACCCAGCAGCCGCACCATGGCCAGCATCGGCCAGGGGAAGGCGATGCGGCCGCGGTTCCTTGCCAGTCCGTCGCGGATGATGCGGGCTGCTTTGTCCGTCTCCATCAGGAACGGCATCGGGAACTTGTTGCGGTCGGTCATGCGGCTGACCACGAAGCCCGGACAGATTGCCGAAACCCGGATGCCCTCCGGTGCCAGCCGGCCGCGCAGTTCTTCCGCATAGGCGCGGGCAAAATGCTTGGTCGAGGAATAGGGCACTGCGCCGGGCATGGCGAGCAGGCCGGCAATCGAGGACACGATGGCGATCTGGCCGCCGCCCTGTCGCACCATCACCGGAATCGCCGGGTTCACCGTGTTCAGCACCCCGTCGATATTCACGGCCGTGATGCTGCGGACATATGAGTCGAACGTCTCCCAGCTCCTGAAGCCGCCGGACACGCCGGCATTGGCGATCACCAGATCGAGTCGGCCGCGGGCCGCGGTCTCCTCCACCAGAGCCTTCATGGCAGCCGTATCGGTGACCGGCACCGTGCGGGCGTCGACTTCGGCACCGGCGGCACGACAGGCAGCCGCCACGGCGTCGAGTCGTCCGGCATCGCGGCCGGTCAGGGCCAGCAGGATGCCCGGGCCGGCATAGAGACGGGCCAGCGCCTCGCCGATGCCGCTGGAGGCGCCAGTGATCAGGATGCCTGAAAGGGGTTGTTCTGCCATGCCTTAGCCTCGACCCTCCGCGCGTTTGCCACTATAGTTCGGCGCAAATTAACACCCTTGGGGGAACCGTGTCGCTGATCAGCATGACCGGCTTCGCCCGCGTCGATGGACGTGCGGCCGGCAAGACCTGGATCTGGGAACTGAAATCGGTCAATGGCCGCGGGCTGGAACTGCGCTTCCGGCTGCCGCCGGGTTTCGACAGCCTGGAGGCGGAGCTGCGGGCCCAGGCCCAGGCGCGGCTGGTGCGTGGCAACATCACCTTGAACCTGCAGGTCGCCGAGGCAGCCGATGCCGGCCCGGCCTACCGGCTCAATGAAGGACTGCTCGACCAGCTGCTGGCTTTGTCGGCCCGGCTGGAAAGCCGGGGTGTGGGCGCGCCGCGGCTGGACGGCCTGCTTGCCGTACGCGGCGTGGTCGAGCCGGTCGCCACTGCCGAGGACGAGACCGCCCGCAAGGAATTCGAGGCCGCGCTGAAGGCCGGCTTCGCGCAGGCACTGGACCGGCTGGTGGAAAGCCGTGCCGCCGAGGGCGGCAAGCTGGCGGTGCTGATGGGGGGCATGCTCGACGAGATCGCCGCTCTGGCCGGGAAGGCCCGCGAGACCGAAGCGGTGCGGCCCGAGGCGCTGCGCCGCCGGCTGCGCCAGCAGCTCGACGACCTGCTGGCGCTGCAGCCGCCGGTCAGCGAGGACCGGCTGGCGCAGGAGCTGGCCATGCAGATCACCCGGCTGGACGTGCGCGAGGAACTCGATCGTCTCGACGCCCATGTCGGGGCGGTGCGGAGCCTGATCGTTGCCGGCGATGCCCGCGGGGTGGGGCGCAAGCTCGATTTCCTGGCCCAGGAATTCAACCGCGAAGCCAATACGCTCTGCTCGAAAGCCTTCGATGCGGCCCTGACCGCCACCGGCCTTGACCTGAAGCTGGTGATCGACCGCCTGCGCGAGCAGGCCCAGAACGTGGAATAGGGACGGCGCTGCCATGACCGATGCCGTCACCCCCGCCGAGATTGCCCGCCGCGGCCTGATGCTGGTGCTGTCCTCGCCATCCGGCGCGGGCAAGACCACGATCTCCCGCCGGCTGCTGGAGATGGATCGCGACCTGCACCTGTCGGTTTCGGTCACCACGCGGCAGCGCCGCCCGGGCGAGGAAGACGGCAAGCACTATCACTTCATCAGCACCGAGGATTTCGGCCTGATGGTGAACCGGCAGGAACTGCTCGAGCATGCCAAGGTGTTCGACTATTACTACGGCACGCCGAAAGAGCAGGTCGAGCGCCGGTTGTCGGCGGGGCAGGACATCCTGTTCGACATCGACTGGCAGGGCACCCAGCAGTTGCGCCAGCGGGCCCGCGACGATCTGGTCAGCGTTTTCATCCTGCCGCCCTCGATGCGTGACCTGGAAAAGCGCCTGCATACCCGGGCACAGGACCCGGCCGAAGTGGTGGCCAAGCGGATGGGCAAGGCCGCCGACGAGATCAGCCACTGGGCCGAATACGACTACATCGTGATCAATGACGATGTCGACCGCTGCCTGGCACAGGTTTACGCCATCCTGCGTGCCGAACGCCTGAAGCGCCATCGCGGCCTCGGGCTGGTCGATTTCGTCAAGCGGCTGCGCGAGGGCGGCTGATCACAGCAGCCGGGCCAGGCTGCAGAATTCCGGGATCGACAGGGTTTCCGCCCGCCGGGTCGGATCGATGCCGGCGGCAGCCAGCTTTGCATCGGCATCGGGCCACAGGCCCTTCAGGGCGGCGCGCAGCATCTTGCGGCGCTGGCCGAAGGCGGCCGCCGTCACGCGCTCCAGCTTCTTCGGGTCGGCCTCGGCCAGTGGCGCCGGCCGCGGGGCCAGTTCAACCAGGGTGGACGTGACCTTCGGCGGCGGCACGAAGGCCTTCGGGCCGATATCGAACAGCAGACGCACGCTGCAGCGCCATTGCGCGGCCACCGCCAGCCGACCGTAATCCTTGCCGCCCGGCGGAGCCGCCAGCCGTTCGGCCACTTCCTTCTGCACCAGCACGGTGATGCGGCTGAAGCACTCCGCCCGGGCGATCCAGCCGAGGATCAGCGGCGTGGCGATGTTGTAGGGCAGGTTGGCCACCACCTGCCAGGGCGGCGGGGCAAGGGCGGCGAAATCGGTTTCCAGCGCATCGCCGGGATGCAGCCGCAATGTCCCGTCCGCTGCCGCTACCAGGTCGGCCAGGGCAGCAAGGCAGCGCTCGTCGCGTTCCACGGCCACCACCGCCGGCGCGCCTTCCAGCAGCAGGGCGCGGGTCAGGCCGCCGGGGCCGGGGCCGATCTCGATCACGGTGGCGCCGGTCCATGGCATCGCGGCGCGGGCGATCTTGCGGGTGAGGTTGAGGTCGAGCAGGAAGTTCTGGCCCAGCGCCTTGCGCGCCGCCAGGTCGTGCCGCGCGATCACCTCGCGCAGCGGCGGCAGGGCCTCAATGGCTGCGGACATGCTGGCGATGCAGGGCCATGTCGCCGGCCATGCGCAAAGCGGCGACCAGGCTGTCGGCGCGGGCGATGCCCTGGCCGGCAATGTCGAAGGCCGTGCCGTGGTCGGGCGAGGTGCGGATGATCGGCAGGCCGAGCGTCACGTTGACGCCGCTGTCGAAATCCAGCGTCTTGATCGGGATCAGCGCCTGATCGTGATACATGCAGATGGCCGCGTCGTAGCCGGCGCGGGCGGCGGGATGGAACATGGTGTCGGGCGGCAGCGGTCCGGCGACATCCAGCCCCTCCGCGCGCAGCCGTTCGACAGCCGGCGCCACGATCGCGGCATCTTCCTCCCCCATGCTGCCGGCCTCGCCGGCATGGGGGTTGAGGCCGGCGATGGCCAGCCGCGGCTGCGGGATGCCGAACTTTTCGCGCAGGTCGGCGGCCGTGATCCGGGCGGTTTCGACGATCAGGTCGGCCGACAGCAGGTCGATGGCCCGGCGCAGCGAGACATGGATGGTTACCGGCACGACGCGCAGTCGGTCGGAGGCCAGCATCATCACCGGGGTGACATTGCCGCACAGGGCGGCAAGGAATTCGGTATGGCCCGGATAGCGGAAGCCGGCGCCATAGAGGGCGGCCTTGTGGATCGGGTTGGTCACGACCGCGCCGGCTTCGGCAGACAGGGCCAGCGTGGTGGCGCGCTCGATTGCCGCCAGAACGGCGGCGGCATTGGCGGGGTCCGGATGTCCGGGCGTGACGGCGGCCGGCAGCCGGACCGGCAGCACCGGCAGGGATTCGGGAAAGATACCGGCAGCCTCGGCGGCGGTGGCGACCGGTCGCAGCGGAACCTGCCAGCCATGGCGCGCGGCCAGCGCGGCCAGCCGGTCCGGATCGTCGAGCAGGAAAAACGCGGGCAGGCGGTCGGTGTTGCGGCGCAGCCAGGCCTGCAGGGCGATCTCGCCGCCGATACCGGCCGGCTCGCCCATGGTGACGGCCAGCGGCAGGCCGGCCGGGCGGATGCCGGGTTCAGCGGAACTCGATGGTGGCATCGCGCCGCAATTCCCGCAGGTAGCGCTGCGACAGCTGCTCCGCCTTGCGGATCAGCAGCTGCTGGCGAATCTGGTTCCGGTCGAAGGCGTCGGGTTCCTCGCGGGCACAGAGCGTGAAAAGGTGAACCGCCCGGGGGGTGGCGACGGGGTCGGAGGTTTCGTTCACCTTCAGGCTGCCGACCGCCTGCCGGAAATTCTCCGGCAGATCGGCAAGGCGCAGGGTGCCCAGCGATCCCGAACCCGGGGCCTTCAGCTGGGCGGCCAGCGGCTCGATATCGTCACAGCCGCGGATGCCGGGCCGGACGGTGCGCGCCAGGTCGAGCGTTGACTGGATATCGCCCTGGCTGGCATTGGCGGGCAGGGGCAGCAGAATCTGCTTGAGCGTGACCCTGGCTTCTTCGGCACCCGGCAGCGCGATGCGCCGCCGGTCGCGCAGGGCGATGATCTGGTAGCCGCCAATGGTGCGGATGGGGGCCGAGATATCGCCTTTCTGCAGGCGGGCGGCGGCCGCTTCGGTTTCTTCCGGCAGGGTTCCCCGGGTTACCCAGCCCATGTCGCCACCATTCGAGGCGGTGGTGCCGCGGCTGAACTGGCGGGCCAGTGCCGGGAAGCTTGCGCCGCCATTGCGCAGCTGCTCGATGATGCGTTCGGCAGCCTGGCGCTGCGGTTCTTCCTGATCGGGGGAATCGACCGGAATGAGGATTTCCGACAGCAGGTCCTCGGTCTGTCCGGCCGAGGCCTTCAGCTTGGCCACCGCCTCATCGACTTCCTGGTCCGTGACCACGGTGGTCGCGGCAAGGCGGGACCGTACCATGCGGGCCCAGGTCAGTTCGGCACGAATCTGGCTGATCATGATGGCGGGGTCGATTCCCGCCCGGATGGCGAAGTCCTCGAACCGCCCGGCCGGAATCCGGTTCTGCTCCTCAAGGCGGGCAATGGCGGCATCGACTTCTTCCTGCGAAACACTGATGCCGCGTTTCTTGGCTTCCTGCATCTGAAGGCGTTCGTCGATCAGCGAGCGCATGGCCTGGTCGCGCACGGCCCGGCGAACCTCGGCGTTATCGGGCAGTCGCGCAGTCACCATGATGACGCGTGACCGCTCGACCAGATCCCGCATGGATATGACATCGTCATTCACCAGGGCGACAATGCGCTGCAGGTCCTGGTTCTGCTGCTGGGCCATGGCGGTGCGGCACAGCGGCAGAAGGCCGATGCAGGCGATGAGGATTGTAACGGCTGTCAGGCGTTTCATGATCGGCTCAGTTGAAAGTCGCAATGCGGAAGCGCAGGCCCACGGTCGTCGTCGGCTGGATATCCCGGTTGATGGTGAAGGTGCGCTGCGCAAACAGCATGATGTCGAAGCATTCGTCAGTATAGCGCAGGCCGGCGAAATTGAGCAGGGAACCGCCCTCATCGCCGAGGTCGCGGGTATGCCGCAATTCAGTGCTCCAGTACTGGCTCAGCTGCAGGCGGGTGGACAGAGATGCGGCCTCGCGTTCTTCGGAATCGGCCAGGAAAGCGGTCGGCCCAAGTTTTCCATAAGCAACTGACAGGTTTGTCTGGCCGGTTCCCAGTGTAACGCTGGTTTCATGGCGCTGCACGCTTAGCTGCTTGTTCTGTGCGAGGCGCAGCCGGTTGACGAGGCTGACATAGCGTCCCGGCGATACGGTCAGTCGGGAGACATAATCCGAAAGCTGATCGTTCAGCCCGGAAGATGCTGCGAAAGTATCATCGGCTTTGGCACGCAGGGACTGCCCGACCAGCAGTTCGGAATAACCGCCGCTCGGCCCGTAGACCGCGCTGCGCAGGCCGTAATTCAGCTTCGGTCCGCCATCCCAGCGATCATAGCCGGGATACCGGTTGAGGCTGAACAGGTTGGTTTCATCGAATTCGAAGGAAAGGGAATCCTCGTTCGGGATGTTTTTCGGATTGCCGCCATAGGGCGTAACGACGCCCATGATGATGGGTTCGATCAGTTGCCGGTATCTGCCATCATCGCGGACCAGCGGGTAGCGCCAGTCGAGGGCCACAAGCGGGATGGCGCGCCCTGCGAAATCATCATTTCCGGAATTGATGGCGGCGCCCAGAGATTCCTCGCTGTTGTTCAGCCAGTAACCGTCGGTCTTCAGCATCGCCGTGGCCGTATAGACTTCGCCGCTTGGCGCGAAGTAGGGCTGCGACCAGGCAGTCGTGGCGGACAGGCGCCGACTGTCGGCACCATCCTGCCGATAAAGTGCAGCCATGTTGACATCGAAGTTCCAGCGACCGCCGTAGTCACCGGGCTCGGTTGTCACCGCATATTGCAGGATCGGTGCGACCAGAGGCTCTTCCACCGCGGATGTGCCGGTTCGCAGGTTCTGGAAGGCGAAGGCATTGGCCGCCGCATAATGCCGGTCGTTGATGGCCTCGGCAAAGACGCGGCTGGTCAGGGCATTCGAGGACGGGCGGTCAGGGATGCTGTAGCGACTGACATAGGTATCGTCGGTGGCCCGGAAGATGCTGGCTCCCCATGTCACGTCGTCATTGGCGCGGAATGCCATATTGGCACGCAGGTGGCCGCGAATCTGCTCGCCCTCCTGACGGTTGCCGTTGTCATCCCGCTTGTCGACCTTGGAGGTGAAGCTGCCGTCCGCGTGGATCTCGCCGGTAGCGAGCCTCTGGCGGTATTCCGTATAGAGCTGGCCGCCTTCCTTGGTGCTGGCCATGGGCGAGATGGTGACGTCACTGTAATCGTCGATGACGTAATAGTAAGGGATGCGGATTGCCTGGCCGAAAAACGTATCCGACTGATAATTGGGCGGCAGCAGGCCGCTGCGCCGGTTTACGGTTGGATCCGGGTGGCTGAAATAGGGCATGTACAGGATCGGCACCCCGAACATCTCGAACAGGGCGTCGCGGTACACGATCTCCTGGGCTTGCTGATCGTGAACGACGCGGTCTGCCTTCAACTGCCAGAGAGGCGCCCTGCTGCGGTCTTCGGCGCAGAGTGAACAGGTCGTATAAACAGCCTTGCGCAGGACGGTCCGGTTGCCATCCCGTCGTTCGGCATAGGCTGCGGCGCCGCGCGAATTGTCGGACAGCAGCAGGGCTGCATCGCGGATGAAGCCGTTGCGCATGCCGCCGGTCAGCTCCATGTAGTCGGCAAACAGCACCGTGCCGTCAGCTTCCATCAGAGACACGCTGCCGCTGGCGATGACCTTGTCATCGCGTTCGCTGTAGCTGACCAGGTCGGCCAGCAGGGTACGGCCGTCCTGCGACAGCTCGACGCCGCCTTCCGCGGTGACGAGGCCGAGCGACTGGTCGTATTTCAGGGTGTCGGCGGTGACCAGCGCCGGGTTTTTGTCGGACTGCGCCCGTGCCGGCAGGGCGGATGTCAGCCAGACCGAAACCGATAGCAGGGTGATGGGGAGTGCGAGGCGGCGCCGGATCATCCGTCCTCCAGATGAAACAGCCGCGAGATACCCAGCATGGCAAAGACGATGGTCGGTGCCCAGGCGGCCAGTGGAGCAGGCAGGGTGCCGTTCAGGCCGAAGGGCTGCATCAGTTCCACGCTGAAATACAGCAGGAAGCCCACGGCAACGCCGCCGGCAAGCATCAGGCCGATGCCGCCGCCGCGGGTCAGCCGCAGACTGAAGCTGGCCGCGATCAGCAGCATCGCGCAGAGCAGGACGGGTGTCGCCAGAAGACTGTAGAAATGCAGACGGTGCCGTACCGCCGAAAAGCCGGCGGACTCCAGCGTGCTGATGAAGGACGAGAGCTGCCAGAATGAAATCGTGCTGGGGGAGGCAAAGCTCTCCTGTATCCGGTCGAAGGTCAGCGTTGTCGGCACGGTCATGGCCGGGTGCCATTCCGCCGGGCGATCCGGATAGCTGACCACTGCCTGCTGCAGGCTCCAGTGATCATTTTCCAGAAAGGCGGTGGCGGCGTCGATGCGCTTCACGAAACGGTCGCTGCTGTCATAATAGAAGAGGATCGTGTCGTAGAGCTGGACACCCTGCTGCGCGGCTCGCAGGGCATGGACCACGACCTGGCCGCTGGCATCGGCCTCGCGGAGCCACAGGCCGGAGGGAGAGAGCGCCAGCATGCTGCTGCGGCCACGCAGGACCTTGGCCTCGATATTCTCGTAGCGGGCCAGCATGGCAGCCGACAGCGGATTGTAAACGGTGACGACGAAAGCGCCCAGCAGGAAGGTGATGGCGAGTCCCGGAAACAGGAACTGCCAGACGGACACGCCGGCGGCACGCGCCACCGTCAGTTCCTGCGAGCGGGTCAGGCGGCTCAGTGCCAGCATGCCGCCGAACAGGGCGGCGAATGGAAACAGCTTGGTTGTCAGCGTCGGCAGCTTCAGCAGCGACATCTGCAGCACGAGATCCAGCGTCGCATCCGCGCGGCTGCTGGCCCGGCGCAGCAATTCTATGGTGTCGAAGCTGTAGGCGAGGACCGCAAGGACAATGATGATCGACAGGATCGCGACCAGATACTGCCGGCCAAGATACAGGGTCAGCGTCAGCGACTGCCGCATCAGGCGCTCCTGGCCGACAGAACCCGGCCCGGTTCGCGCAGCAGCAGCAGGGCACCCAGAATGAAGATGACCGGGGTGATATACATCAGCGGCAGCAGGATGGTGGATTTGGTCGAAAGATAGCCGACCACCAGGCTGAGAACCTGCAGGGTGATGGCGGCGACGGCACCCAGCGCAAGTCGGCGGCCGTGGCCGCGGCGGTTATATTCCCCGCCGATCACGCCAGCCACGGCGACCAGGATCAGGGCCGGCACATAAAGCGGTGCCACCAGCCGGCGATGCCCCTCGACAATCAGCTTGTTGTAGTTGCTGACATCCGACGGGTTGTTCATGTCGGGGCTGAACAGCTCGGTGATGAAACGCTCGGAGGGCTCGCGCCAGCCTTCCGTTTCCTTCTTGGCATAGGAATCGAGATCGAGGCTGTAATTGTCGAAATACAGCAGCGACAGGGAATGCCGCTGCGGGTCAACCTGCTGGCGGTTGCCGTTGACCATATACAGGCGGGGGCCTTCCGGGGTGCGCAGAAGGGTCGCCTTTTCAGCCATCATAGTGACCGGGGAAGCCGTGTTGCGATTGTCATGCACCAGCACCCCCAGCATGGTGCCGTTCGGCTCGCGTTCGCGGATATAGACGGTGAGGTTGTCGGTTGGCGTGTTGAACACGCCCTCCAGCAGGGCCATGCCGGCCAGATCGTTGCGGAACTCGTACTGGGTGTCGCGCAGGGTGCGCGAGGACAGCGGCAGCAGGTACAGCGTGATCGCATACATCGCGACCATCACGCCGGCACCGATATACAGGGCGGGGCGGGCCAGGGCATAGCGGCTGAAGCCCGATGCCGACAGCACGATCAGTTCGGAATCGGTCGCCAGCCGGTGAAAGGCATAGAGGGTGGCACAGAAGGTGGCGACCGGCAGGATGATCGCGGTCACGTTCGGCAGCACCAGCATGGTCAGGTAGAAGAAGCTGCCCAGCGCGAGGTTGTTGTTGACGATGCGATCGATGAAACGCAGCGACTGGGTCAGCCAGATCACCCCGGTCAGGGTGAGCGTGGCGAAAACAAGCGGCCAGGCAATCTGCCGCATGATGTAGGACGTGACCCCGCGCATGGCCGGCAGTATACCGATTCCGGGCCCTGCCGCCACCGCCCCGAACTGAAAAGAAGGGCTTGGTCCATAAAGAAGATTCGGCGATTCGCGGCATCCCGACCAATTGATCGGGCGCCGCCCCGGCCGCTATAGTGGCGGCAGAAAGCCGGCCCCCGGCCCGGGTGAAAACAGCGGATTGATGCCATGAAAATCGAGATTGCCGACAGCAAGATGCCCAAGCGGGGCAGCCTGGTTCTCACCGTTACCGAGGGCCGGCATCTGGGAACCTTTGGCCAGGCTGCCGACAAGGCGCTGGCCGGGGCGCTGACCCGGGCCATGGCCGCGGCCCCGCGGTTTACCGGGGCGAAGGGCCAGTGGCTGGAACTGCTGGTGCCGGGGGGCGGGCTGGCGCGGGTGCTGCTGGCGGGCCTGGGCAAGCCGACCGAGGTGAAGCCGGCCGGCTTCGAGGCCCTGGGCGGCGATGCCGTGCGCCGGCTGGCACTGTCGGGCGAGACCGAGCTGGCCATTGCCGCCGAGGTGCCGAAGGGCGCCGTGCTGCCGGCCGCGGAGGCTGCCGCCCGGGCTGCCCTGGGCGCCCGGCTGGGCAGCTACCGGTTCGACAAATACCGCACCCGGCTGAAGGAGAAGGACAAGCCGTCGCTCAAGTCCGTCACCGTGCTGAGCAACGCCGTGGCGCTGGCGAAAAAACTGCACCTGCCGCTGGCAAAGCTGGCCGATGGCATCGAGCTGACCCGCAACCTGGTGACCGAGCCGGCCAACGTGATCTATCCGGCCAGCCTGGCGGCGGAATGCCGCAAGCTGGCCAAGCTTGGCGTCAAGGTGCAGGTGCTGGGCGAGGCCGAGATGAAAAAGCTCGGCATGGGCGCGCTGCTTGGCGTCGGCCAGGGCTCGGAGCGCGAATCGCAGCTGGTCGTCATGCAGTGGCTGGGCGGCAAGAAGGGCGGCAAGCCGGTCGCTTTCGTCGGCAAGGGGGTCTGCTTCGACACCGGCGGCATCTCGATCAAGCCGGCCGCCGGCATGGAAGACATGAAATGGGACATGGGTGGCGCCGGTGCGGTGGTCGGCACCATGGCGGCTCTGGCCGGCCGCAAGGCGAAGGTGAATGCCGTCGGCGTGGTGGCCCTGGTCGAGAACATGCCCGACGGCAATGCCCAGCGCCCCGGCGATGTGGTCACGTCGATGTCCGGCCAGACCATCGAGGTGCTGAATACCGATGCCGAAGGCCGCCTGATCCTCGCCGACGCCATGTGGTACTGTCAGGAGAAGTTCAAGCCGCAGTTCATGGTCGACCTGGCCACCCTGACCGGCGCCATCATCATCGCGCTGGGCCATGAGCATGCCGGCCTCTTCTCCAATAACGACGTGCTGGCCGAGCGGCTGGCGGCGGCCGGCAAGGCCGAGGACGAGCCGCTGTGGCGCCTGCCGCTTGGCGATGCCTATGACGAGGGCCTGAAGTCGCCGATCGCCGACATGCAGAATATCGCCGGCCCGGGTTTCGGCGCCGGGTCGATCACCGCGGCGCAGTTCCTGCAGCGCTTCGTCAACAAGACGCCCTGGGCGCATCTCGACATTGCCGGCACCGCCTGGAGCAAGAAGGACAGGGCCACGGTGCCGAAGGGCGCCACCGGTTTCGGCGTGCGCCTGCTGAACCGCCTGGTTGCCGACCATTACGAGGACCGCTGATCCGATGTCTCCTTTCGTCACCCGCGGGCCTGACCCGCGGGTCCCATTTTTGAATGGGATGCCCGGATCAAGTCCGGGCATGACGGGCAGGGAGCATGTGGGGGCGTATTGTGGCTGAAATGCTGTTCTACCACCTGACCCGGCGGCGCCTGGAACAGGTGCTGCCGGAGCTGCTGGAGAAAACCCTACAGCGCGGCTGGCGTGCGGTGGTCAAGGGCGGATCGGAAGAACGCATCGCCCAGCTGAACAGCGAGCTGTGGACCTATGGCCGCGCCAGCTTCCTGCCGCACGGCATCAGGGCCGACGGGTTCAGCGACCGCCAGCCGATCTACCTGACCATCGAGGACGAACGGCCGAACAACGCCGAGCTGCTGTTCCTGGTCGATGGCGCCGATGCCGCCGATGTTTCGGCCTATACGCGGGTCTGCGATCTGTTCGACGGCAATGACGAAGCGGCGGTGCAGGCTGCCCGCGGCCGCTGGAAACGCGCGAAAGACGCCGGCCACCAGCTCACCTACTGGCAGCAGTCGGAAGATACCGGCGGCTGGGTCAAGAAGGCGGAAGGGTGAAGCTCACGCCGCCTCGGCCTGAGCTTCTTCCAGCTTTGCCTGCGCGTCGAGCCAGGCTTCCTCGGCGGCCTCGACCTTTTTCGCCGTCTCGGCATGCTGCTTCTGCAGCTCGGCCTGCGCGGCTGGCGAGAGCGTCTCCCAGGTTTTCGGGTCGGCCAGCTTCGCGTCCAGCTTCGTCATTTCGGCATTCAGCTTCGCCATCGCCTTTTCGGCGTTCTGCACGGCGATGCGCAGGGGGGCGAGGGCCTGCCGCGCGGCGGCGGCGGCCTTGCGATCCGCCTTGCGGTCGGATGCCGAAAGATCGGCGCTGCCCTTGCCGCCGCCCTTCAGCTTGACGGTGGCGGCGGCGCGACGGCGGTCGGCCAGCAGCCTGGCGTAATCGTCGAGATCGCCGTCGAAGTCCTTCACGGTGCCATCGCCGACCAGCCAGAAGCGGTCGGCGCAGGCCTCGGCCATGTGGCGGTCATGGCTGACCAGGATCACCGCGCCCTTGAATTCGTTCACCGCCTGCACCAGCGCATCGCGGGTATCCATGTCGAGATGGTTGGTTGGCTCGTCGAGGATGAGAAGATGCGGCGCATGGTGGGTGACCATGGCGAACAGCAGCCGGGCGCGCTCGCCGCCAGACAGCTTGCCGGCGGCGGTCTGCGCCTTCTCGCGGGTCAGGCCGAAACTGCCCAGCCGGGTGCGCAGCTGCTCGACGGTCCATTTCGGCATCAGGTCGGCCAGGTGCTCGACCGGCGTGCGCGCCTCGTCCAGCACCTCGTCCTGGTCCTGGGCGAAATAGCCGATGCGCAGCTTGCCCGAGCGCTGGATGCGGCCGGCCTGCGGCTTCAGCGTGCCGGCGAGGATTTTCGCCAGGGTCGACTTGCCGTTGCCGTTGGCGCCCAGCATGGCGATGCGGTCTTCCATGTCGATGCGCAGGTCGAGGTTGCGCAGAACCGGCCGGTCCGGCGTGTATCCCGCCATCAGCCCGTCCAGCACGATCAGCGGCGGCGGCAGCTCCTCCGGATCGGGCAGGCGGAAGATCACCGTCGGATCCTCGATGGCGGCGGCGATCGGCTGCATCTTGGCCAGCATCTTCAGGCGGCTCTGTGCCTGCCGCGCCTTGGAGGCCGAGGCGCGGAAGCGGGCGACGAACTCTTCCATATGCTTGCGCTGCTCGGCCTGGCGCGCGGCAAACGCCGACTGCTGTTCCATGCGCAGGCGGCGTTCGGTCTCGAAGGTGTCGTAATTGCCGCGATAGAGAACGAGCTTTGTGTTGTCGATATGCAGGATGTGCTCGATGGCCGAATTCAGGAAATGGCGGTCGTGGCTGATGAGAAGAAACGTGCGCGGATAGGTCTTCAGATAGCCTTCCAGCCACAGGGCGGCCTCGAGGTCGAGATGGTTGGTCGGCTCGTCCAGCAGCAGCAGGTCCGGTTCCGAGAACAGGCAGCCGGCCAGCGCCACGCGCATGCGCCAGCCGCCCGAGAAGCTGTCCAGCGGCCGGTTCTGCATCGCCTCGTCGAAACCGAGGCCGGCGAGGATCACCGCGGCGCGGGCCGGTGCCGAATGGGCGTCGATCTCGGCCAGCCGCATGTGGACGGCGGCGATGCGCTCGGCATCCTCCATGCTGGTGGCGTCTTCGAGGGCCTCGGCCTCGATCAGCAGCGCCTCGCGTTCGCTGTCGGCGGCCAGCACATAGGCCAGCGGCGTCTGCTCGCCGCCCGGCGGTTCCTGCGGCAGCTTGGCGATCTTGCAGTCGTTGGGCAGCTCGACGCCGCCGGTCTCGGTCTGCAGCTCGCCGGTGATGATCCTGAACAGGGTGGATTTGCCGGTGCCGTTGCGCCCGACCAGGCCCACTTTATGCCCGGCCGGGATCGTCGCCGAGACATGGTCCAGCAGCACACGCCCGGCAATCCGGTAGGTCAGGTCGCGAAAAGACAGCATTTATAACAACTTAAGTCGAGGGCCGGGGAGGGCGGCCGGTGATCGGGAAATGTGGCGGCGGCTTTGCCGGCAGTTGCGGCCACGGAACGGAGCCTCTATATACCCGCCACCGAATTTTAGCCAAGACCCAAAGGATTTCCGATCATGGCGCTGGAACGCACTTTCTCGATCATCAAGCCGGATGCCACCCGCCGCAACCTGACCGGCGCCATCAACGCCAAGATCGAGGCTGCCGGCCTGCGCATCGTCGCCCAGAAGCGCATCCAGATGAGCAAGGCACAGGCCGAGACCTTCTACGGCGTGCACAAGGCGCGGCCCTTCTTCAACGATCTGGTCTCGTTCATGATCTCGGGCCCGGTGGTCGTGCAGGTGCTGGAAGGCGAGAATGCCATCGCCAAGTACCGCGACGTGATGGGCGCCACCAACCCGGCTAATGCGGCCGAGGGCACCATCCGCAAGGAATTCGCCGAGAGCATCGAGGCCAATTCGGTGCACGGCTCGGACGCCGCCGAGACCGCCGCGGTCGAGATTGCCTACTTCTTCTCGGGCACGGAAATTGTTGGCTGACGGGATCGTCGGCTAAATCTTTCCGGACTTCGGAATGCGAAAGGCCCGGCAGCGATGCCGGGCCTTTTTCGTTTCTTGTCTGTCATGCCCGGACCTGATCTGGGCATCCCATTGAATGGGGCCCCCGGGTCAAGCCCGAGGGTGACGGTTACGGACGCGGAGAAATCAGTGCGCCTTCTGCCGATCCTGCGCCGCGCATCGTCACGCTGTTGCCGCTGACGGCCAGCTTCCCTTCCGCCAGCCAGCGCAGGGCGGCCGGATAGATCACATGTTCCTGTGCCAGTACGGCGGCGGCGACGTCGTCCGGCGTGGCGCCGTCGGGCACCGGCACGGCGGCCTGGGCGATGATCGGACCATCATCCATCTCGGGCACCACGAAATGCACGGTGCAGCCGGTGATCTTCGCGCCGGCCTCGACCACGCGGCGATGCACGTCCAGCCCCTTGAAGGCGGGCAACAGCGAGGGATGGATGTTGATCATCCGGCCCTGCCAGCCCTGCACGAAGCCCGGCGTCAGCAGCCGCATGAAGCCGGCCAGGCAGACGATCTCGATGCCGTCCTGCTTCAGCCGCGCATCCAGTTCGGCGTCGAAAGCCGCGCGGTCCCTGCCTTTGCTCTCGATCACCGCTGTTGCGATGCCCTTCGCCCTGGCCTCGGCCAGCCCTTCCGCGTTGGCGCGGTTGGAGATCACCAGCGCGATGCGGGCGGGATAGCCGGCAGCCGCGGCTGCGTCGATCAGCGCGGCCATGTTGCTGCCGCGCCCCGAGATCAGGATCGCGACCGCCTTGCGGGCCGCCGCGGAAGCCGCCCCGGTGGCCGTCATGGCTCAGGCCCAGGCGGTATCGGTGTTGCGCATCGATACCATCGGCTCGGCGGCCTTGTCTTCCTGCGCCTCGATCACGCCGATGCGGAAGATCTGCTCGCCGGCGGCCTTCAGCTTGTGTTCGACGATCTCGGCCTTGTCGGCCGCCGCGACGACCACGAGGCCGATGCCGCAGTTGAAGGCGCGGGCCATCTCGGCATCGTTGATCTTTCCGGCCGTCTTCAGCCAGCGGAAGACCGGCGGCAGGTCCCAGCCGGTGGCGTCGATGATCGCATCGGTGCCGTCGGGCAGCACGCGCGGGATATTGTCGACCAGGCCGCCGCCGGTGATATGCGCCATCGCCTTGATCAGGCCGTCCTGTACCAGCGGCAGGCAGCTCTTCACATAGATGCGCGTCGGCGCCATCAGCAGTTCGGCCAGGCTGTGGCCGGCCGCGAAGGGCGCTGGGCTCTCGAAACCGAGGCCGTTATCGGCGATCACCTTGCGCACCAGCGAGAAGCCGTTGGAATGCACGCCCGAGGAGGCGAGGCCGAGCAGCACGTCGCCGCCCTTCACGTCCTGCGGCAGCAGCCGGCCGCGCTCGGCGGCGCCGACGGCAAAGCCGGCGAGATCGTAATCCTTGGCGGCATACATGCCCGGCATCTCGGCGGTTTCGCCGCCGATCAGGGCGCAGCCGGCCTGCTCGCAGCCTTTGGCGATGCCGGCGATCACGCTTTTCGCGGTCTCGACCTCCAGCCTGCCGGTGGCGAAATAGTCGAGGAAGAAGAGGGGCTCGGCGCCCTGCACCAGGATGTCGTTGACCACCATGGCGACGAGGTCGATGCCGACGCCGTCATGGCGGCCGGTCTCGATGGCGATCTTCAGCTTGGTGCCGACGCCGTCGGTGGAGGACACGAGGATCGGATCGGCAAAGCCGGCGGCCTTGAGATCGAACAGGGCACCGAAACCGCCGAGCGAGGCATCGGCCCCCTTGCGGCGGGTGGCGGCGGCCAGCGGCTTGATGGCATCGACCAAAGCCTCGCCGGCGTCGATATCGACCCCGGCGGCCTTATAGAGCGGCGACGTGTTGATGGTGGCCTCCACGATGGGCTATGGTGGATGCCGGCCAACATACTTATTCCCCCTGTGTTTGCAATGCTCCAGGCCCGCCCGCCAAGGGTATGTATTTCCATCCTTTTTGCCTCGCTTCTGGCAATCCTGCCGCTATGGCCGGTCCATGGCCAGACGGCCGGGCCGGGACCGGCGCAGAATCCGGCGCCCGCCCAGATGGCCGCCCCGGCTGCGGCGCGGCCGGCCGATCCCTTCACCGTCGCCGGTGTGCCGGTGGATGCCAGTGCCGACAGCGCCGCCGCCGCCCGCCCGCTGGCCATCGCCGAGGGCCAGCGCCGCGCCTTCATCCTGCTGCTGCGCCGCCTGACCCTGCCGGAGGATGCCGGGCGCCTGCCGCGTCCGAGCGAGGCGCTGCTGAACGCCATCATCACCGGTTTCGAGATCGGCGAGGAGCGCACCTCCGCCACCCGCTACATCGCGAAGATCACCGTGCAGTTCCGCCCGGATGCCGTGCGCCAGCTGCTGCAGGAAAACCGGCTGGCCTATTCCGAGACCCGCAGCCGGCAGATCCTGGTGGTGCCGGTCTGGCAAGCGCCGGACGGCAACCGGCTGTGGGAGGCCGACAATCCCTGGCGCGAGGCCTGGATCCGCCGGCCGGAAGCCGATGGCCTGGTGCCGCTGGCCATCGCGCCGGCCGCCGTCGACGGCGCCGATGCCCCGCCGCTCGACCGTCTGCTCGGCAGTGCCGAGGAACTGGCCGCCTTCGCGCGCCGCCGCGGCTTCGACGACGTGATCGTCGTTTCGGCGACGCTGCAGCGGCAGGAGCCGGGCAACGTGCTGGTCGAGATCTATCCCTTCCATGTCGGCAGCGCCGATTTCCTCGACCGCCTGCAGACCTACCAGTCGGTCGGCGGCACGATGGAAGAGGCGCTGACCGGCGGCGCCATCGAAATCGCGCGGCGCATCGAGGCGCGCTGGAAGCGCAGCACGGTTTTCGACCTCGAAAAGCAGGGCCAGCTGTCTGCCGCCGTGGTGTTTGGCGGTCTGGCGGAATGGACCAGGCTGCGCGCCACGCTGGGCGCCATGCCGGTGATCCGCCGGGTCGACGTGCAGCGCCTGTCGCACCGCGACGCCCAGGTGGTGCTCGACTATTACGGCGAGACCGGCCAGCTGGCGGTGGCGCTGGCGCAGCGCGACGTGGTGCTGGAACAGCGCGACGGCTACTGGATCCTGCGGGAGCGCAAGCCGTGACCGCCCGCCAGCAATGGATCGCCTGGGGCGTCATCCTCACCGTTTTCATCCTGATGCTGGTGCTGCTGCGCGGCATCCTGCTGCCCTTCGTGGCGGCGATGGCGATTGCCTATCTGCTGGACCCGGTGGCGGACCGGCTGGAGGCGCGCGGCCTGTCGCGCACCCTGGCCACGCTGCTGATCATCGCGCTGTTCTTCGCCGCCGCCATCGCGCTGGTGCTGGTGCTGGTGCCGGTGGTCCAGCACCAGCTCGATAATTTCATCGCCCATCTGCCGCGCTATGCCGCCGCCTTCCGCGAAACCGTGCTGCCCTATCTGCAGGGGATCATCGGCCGGCTCGGCATCGACCTGAACGGCGACGTCAAGCAGGCCATCGGCAGTGGCTCCGGCCAGGCGATGAAGGTGCTGGACGGCCTGATCGCCGGCCTGCTGGGTGGCGGTGCCGCGATCTTCAACCTGCTGTCGCTGCTGGTGGTGACCCCGGTGGTCAGCTTCTACCTGCTGCGCGACTGGGATCGCATGGTCGCCCGCATCGACGCCTTCCTGCCGCTCGACCATGCCGAGACCATCCGCGAGCAAGTGCGCAAGATCGACCAGGTGCTGGCCGGCTTCGTGCGCGGCCAGATGCTGGTCTGCCTGATCCTCGGCGGCTTCTATGCCATCGGCCTGTCACTGGCCGGCCTGCAGTTCGGCCTGTTCATCGGCCTGAGCGCCGGCGCCATCTCCTTCATTCCCTATGTCGGCACCGGGCTCGGTTTCCTGGTCTCGATCGGCGTGGCGCTGGCACAGTTCTGGCCCGACTGGATCTGGATCGCCGTGGTGGCGGGCATCTTCGCGCTCGGCCAGTTCCTCGAAGGCAACTTCATCACGCCCAAGCTGGTCGGCGACCGTGTCGGCCTGCACCCGGTCTGGATCATGTTCGGCCTGTTCGCCGGCGGCGCGCTGTTCGGTTTCCTCGGCATGTTGCTGGCGGTGCCGGTGGCGGCGGTGATCGGCGTGCTGACCCGCTACACGCTGCAGCGCTACCGCGACAGCCATCTGTTCCACGGCGGCAGGCCACCCGCACAGCCATGACCAGGGCCCAGCTCAGCCTCGGCCTCGCGCTGCCGGTTTCCTGGTTGCGCGAGGACTTCCTTGTCGCGCCCGGCAACGAGGCGGCGCTGGGCTGGCTCGACCGCTGGCCGGACTGGCCGCAGCATACGCTGGTGCTGCATGGCGCGCCGGGCTGCGGCAAGACCCATCTGGCCCATGTCTGGGCCGCGGCTGCCGGCGGCCGCATCATCGCCCCGGCCGACCTGCGGGCCGATACGGTCGATGCGCTGGCGCGCCAGCCGCTCTGCCTCGACGATGCCGACGGCAGTGCCGATCCGGTCGCCCTGTTCCACCTGGTCAACCTGATGCGCGAACGCGGCCACGGCCTGCTGCTGACCGGCAGCCGTCCGCCGGCACAATGGCCCTATACGCTGCCCGACCTGATGTCGCGGCTGAAGGCGATGCAGGCCGTCGGCATTGCCGAGCCGGACGATGCGCTGCTCGGCGCGGTGCTGGTCAAACTGTTCGCCGACCGCCAGCTGGCCGTCGGCGAGGAGGTGATCCGCTATCTGGTGCCGCGCATCGAGCGGTCGTTCCACGCCGCGCGGCACTGGGTGGCGGCACTGGATGCGGCGGCGCTGGCCGAGGGGCGGGCAGTGACCGTGGTTCTGGCCCGCCGGCTGCTCGAAGCGGACGGCTAGTCTTCGATCTTCTTGCCGTCGAGATCGCGGGCGGCGCGCCGGTCTTCCCGGCGGGCGGCATCCTTCGCGGCCCTGTCCTGCCCGAACTTGGCCCGGTTGGCTGCGGCCTGGGCCTTCGCATCCTGCCTGTCCCGCGTCTTGCGCGCCTTGTTCAGGTTGATCACGTCGGCCATGCATCCATCCCGTTGCCCGGTTGTCGCGCCATCCTACACCGAAGCCGCCGCCGTTACAGCAGGGCGTCGGCCAGCAGCCAGAGGTCCAGCCCGATGATCAGCGCGGTGACCGCCGCTGCCGCCGCAATGCTGGCACGGCCCAGCGCCAGCCGGCCCATCAGGTCGCGGCGGGCGGCGATCAGCACCAGCGGCGCCAGCGCGAAGGGCAGGGCCAGCGAGAGCACCACCTGGCTGAGCACCAGCAGGTCGTCGGGGCTGTGGCCGCCGCCGCGGGTCAGCAGCGCGAAGCCGATGGCCACGGCAATGACGCGGGTGACGATGCCGCGCAGCCAGCCGCGGCTCTCGCGGCCGCGGAATCCGCGGGTCAGCATGCGGCCGGCCAGCACGCCGGTGATCGCCGAAGACTGGCCGGCCGCATAGAGGGCCACGGCGAACAGGGTGGCCATCACGCCACCCAGCACCACCTGCATCGCGGCATGGGCCTCGTCGAGGCTGGTCACCGTGAAATCGCCGCCGGTCAGCGAGGCGGCGGCAACGATCAGGATCGCCGCATTCACCAGCATGGCGAGGCCCAGCGACAGCACGGTGTCGCCGGTGGCGGTGCGCAGGGCCTGGCGTTCGCCGCTGCGGCGCAGATCGGCAGGCAGGTCCCGCAGGCGTTCGGCCAGTAGGCCGGAATGCAGATACAGGTTATGTGGCATGATGGTGGCGCCCAGGATGCCCAGGCCGATCAGCAGCGCACCGGTGTCGCCGGCCAGCACCTGACCCGCGCCGGCGATGTCGCGCGCCATGGCGCCGGCATCCGGCCGTGCCGCCACCAGCAGGGCGACGAAGGACAGCGCGACGAGGCCCAGCAGCAGGCTGACCAGCCTTTCCTGCAGGCCGGCACGGTGCTTCGACAGGGTCAGCACCGCCAGCGTGGCGGCCGCCGTCACCACCAGGCCGGTTTCCAGCGGCAGGCCGGCCAGCAGGCGCAGGGCGATGGCGCCGCCGACCAGTTCCGCCAGCGCCGTGGCAAGGATGGCGGCCTCGCCGGCGGCCCAGGACAGCAGGGCCAGCGGCCGGGGCAGCAGGCGGCCGGTCAGGGTGGCAAGGTCCTCGCCGGTGGCGACCGTGATGCGCACCACCAGGCTCTGGATCGCCATCGCCAGCAGGCTGGCCACCACCACCACGGTCAGCAGGGCATAGCCGTAGCCGGTGCCGCCGGCAATGTCGGTGGCCCAGTTGCCGGGATCGATATAGCCGACCGCGACCAGCAGGCCGGGTCCGACCAGCCGGCGCAGATAGGCCTGCAGGGCGGGGCTGCGGCCGGTATCGCCGCGGGCGGCGATGGCGGTGATGAGTGCGGACATGGGCGGGGCCCTCAGTTGCGAATTGATCGCAATACTGCGTCGGCCAGCGAATTCGAGCAAGACGATTAATCAGATATGTGTGATCGGAATCATGAATTACGATGGGCCTTGAAACCGACCTGATGATCCCTATATGTTCTTTATTCATCGGGTGCGGCCGGCGGCCGGGTTTTCCGGCCGGGCCTGGTTTGCACCGGCTGTAACCGGCTGCCGATGGGATGGAACTGGCATCCCATTGGACCGCATTGGCATGGAATGGGCGCCAATTGGCGGGAATGGGCTGCAATTGGCTCGCAACTGGCTCCGAAAGTCGCGCCGGTGGCGGGCAAAAGATCCGGAAAATCAGTCGTCGAGCTGGGCCGGGACGACAAAACTGGCCAGAAAGCCGGAGCCCGCAGTGATTTCGCCCCAGGTCATGGCCGGAAAGGCGATCTCGGCCAGTGCCGCGGTCGGGAATTTGGCGCCCATCCGCTCCAGCGCGTCGCCGCTGCTGCTGCCGGCGAGGTCGCGGGCGAGATCCTCGAGGCCGGGATTGTGGCCGATCACCATCAGCTCGCGGCAGCGTTTCGGGGCGGCGCGGACCAGGGCGAACAGGGCCGGCGGCTCGGCCAGATACAGGGCCGGCTCGAAGCGCACCTTGGGGCCGTCACCGCCGTCGCCGGACGGGGCGGCGACGCGCTTTTCCAGCCGTTCCCAGGTCTGCCGGGTGCGGGCGGCGGGCGAACAGAGCACGAGGTCGGGCCGGATGCCGCGTTCGGCCATGTGGCGGCCCAGCCGGCGGCAGGCCTTCTTGCCGCGCGGGCTGAGCGGCCGGGCGAAATCGTCCAGGCCGGGGTCGTCCCAGGCCGATTTGGCGTGACGCAGAAGCCAGAGACGCAGCATCGGGTTATCCTTCTTTTTCCGGAGCATGGCCGGCGTTCCGGCCCGGTGTCGCCGCTTTGACACAAAGCATCGTTAGACCTATACCCGAAGGCGCCGGCCGGTGCAGGAACAGAGGGTCCCGCGCCGGGTACCGGCCGCCGGTAACGGCAGAGGCATGGATATGCAGCAGATTGCGGAAAATCTCCAGACGGCAGATACGGCGGCGGTTCCGGCCCGGCCGGCCGGCGAGCTGAGCCCGCGTGAGCGGTACATCAACCGCGAATTGTCGTGGCTGGCCTTCAATCTGCGGGTCATGGAAGAGGCCAACAACACCCGCTACCCGCTGCTGGAGCGGCTGCGCTTCCTGTCGATTTCGGCCAACAATCTCGACGAATTCTTCATGGTCCGCGTCGCCGGCCTGCATGGCCAGGTCAAGGCCGGCATCGAGGAAGTCAGCCAGGACGGCCTGACCCCGGCGCAGCAGCTGGCCCGCATCAACGAGGCGGCCAGCGACCTGATGATCCGCCAGCAGGCCTGCTGGAAATCGCTCTGCACGGAACTGGCGGAAGCCGGGATTTTCGTGCTGGAGCGGAACGAGCTGAAGCCCGACGACATCCGCTGGCTCGAGGATTATTTCCTCGAGCAGGTGTTTCCGGTGCTGACACCGCTGGCCATCGATCCCGCGCATCCCTTCCCGTTTATCCCCAATCTGGGTTTCGCGATGGTGATGCAAATGCGACGGATCCGTGACGGTCGCAGCCTGAATGCACTGCTGCCGCTGCCCGGCCAGGTCGAGCGCTTCGTGCGCCTGCCGGGCGAGGGGATCCGGTTCCTGTCGCTGGAAAAGCTGGTCGGCCTGTTCATCGGCAAGCTGTTCCCGGGCTACGAGATTCTCGGCAAGGGGCAGTTCCGCGTCACCCGCGACAGCGACATCGAGATCGAGGAAGAGGCCGAGGATCTGGTCCGCCTGTTCGAGACGGCACTGAAGCGCCGTCGCCGTGGCAGCGTGATCCGCCTCAAGATCAATGCCGAGATGCCGGACGACCTGCGCAAGTTCGTCTGCGAGGAACTCGAGGTCAGTCCGCAGGCGGTGATCGTTGTCGATGGCATCCTCGGCCTGGCCGATACCAAGAAGCTAATCGTCGACGACCTGCCGGAGCTGAAATTCCCTCCCTTCAGTCCGCGCTTTCCCGAACGTATCCGCGATTTCGGCGGCGACTGCTTTGCGGCGATCCGTCACAAGGACATCGTCGTCCACCATCCGTACGAAAGCTTCGATGTCGTCGTGCAGTTCCTGCGCCAGGCGGCGGCCGACAGCCAGGTGGTGGCGATCAAGCAGACCCTGTACCGCACTTCGGACGACAGCCCGATCGTGCGTGCCCTGATCGAGGCGGCGGAGGCCGGCAAGTCGGTGACGGCCCTGGTCGAGCTGAAGGCCCGTTTCGACGAGGCGGCGAATATCCGCTGGGCCCGCGATCTCGAGCGCGCCGGCGTGCAGGTGGTCTATGGCTTCATCGAGCTGAAGACCCATGCCAAGATTTCGCTGGTGGTGCGTCGCGAAGGCGGCCTGCTCAACACCTATGCCCATTTCGGCACCGGCAACTATCACCCCTATACGGCGCGGGTCTATACCGATCTCAGCTTCTTCACCGACGATCCGGACCTTTGCCACGATGCCACCTACCTGTTCAATTTCCTCACTGGCTACGCGCCGCCGGAAAACCTGAAGAAGGTGGCGATCTCGCCCTATACCCTGCGGCCGCGGCTGCTGGAGCTGATCCGCGAGGAAATCCGCCATGCCGAGGCCGGCCGGCCGGCCGCGATCTGGGCGAAGATGAACAGTGTCGTCGACCCGGTGGTGATCGACGCGCTCTACGAGGCCAGCCGTGCCGGCGTGCAGATCGACCTGATCGTGCGCGGCATCTGCTGCCTGCGGCCGGGCGTGAAGGGCCTGTCGGAGAATATCCGGGTGCGCAGCCTGATCGGGCGCTTCCTCGAACATTCGCGCATCGTCTGTTTCGGCGCCGGCAAGGGCCTGCCCTCGGCCGACGCCAAGATTTTCATCTCCTCGGCCGACTGGATGCCGCGCAATTTCGACCGCCGCGTCGAGGTGCTGATCCCGATCGAGAACCCTACGGTGCACGAGCAGATCCTCGACCAGATCATGGTTGCCAACCTGAAGGACCAGGCGCAGAGCTGGTATCTGGGGCCTGATGACCTCTATTCCCGCGCCTCGTCGGAACCCGAGGCATTCAGTGCCCATACCTATTTCATGACCAATCCCAGCCTGTCCGGCCGCGGCAAGGCCCTCAAGAAGCCGGAGGCGATTCCACGCCTGCAGCTGAAAGCCGCTGCCGGAAAACAGTAACGGATCACGGATGGCAGTTGCGCAATCGGTTCTGAAGTCTGTCCCCGCGCAGTCGGTACTGCCATTCGGCGTCATCGATATCGGGTCCAATTCGGTCCGCCTCGTCGTCTTCGACGAGCCGTTGCGGCTGCCGACCGCGATGTTCAACGAAAAGGTCCTGTGCGGCCTCGGGCGCGGCCTCAGCGAGACCGGCGCGCTGGACAGCGAGGGAACGCTGCTGGCCCTGGCGGCGATCCGCCGTTTCGTCACGCTGGCGCGGCGGATGCAGGTGCACAGCCTGCAGATCGTCGCCACCGCCGCCGTGCGCGATGCCAGCAACGGCCCGGCCTTCGTCGCCCAGGTCGAGCGCGATACCGGCGAGCCGGTCCGCATCCTGACCGGCAATGAAGAGGCGATGTATTCCGCCTATGGCGTGCTGTCGGGCATCCCCGATGCCTGCGGCGTGATGGGTGATCTGGGCGGCGGCAGTCTGGAACTGGTGGCGCTGGACGGCCACAAGCTGGGCGACAGCATCACCCTGCCGCTCGGGCCGCTGCGCATCGCCAGCCTCGGTCCCTACAGCGTGCTGAAGGCCTTCGTCGATGAGAAGATCGCCGAGGCCGGCTGGCTGAAGCAGTGGAAGGGCAAGACGCTCTATGCCGTCGGAGGCTCGTGGCGCGCCATCGCCCGGGTGCATATGGCGCAGAAGCACAGTCCGCTGCATATCATCCACCAGTATACGCTCGGCCGTACCGAGGCGGTCGATTTCTCGCGGCTGATCGCCCGCCAGAGCCGCGAGGCGATGGCCCGCGTCGAGGGGGTGCCGCGGCGACGCCAGGATTCGCTGCCGCTGGCGGCGCTGGTGCTGCGGCGCCTGCTCAAGGTACTGGACCCGAAAGAGGTCGTTTTCTCGGCCAACGGCCTGCGCGAAGGCCTGGCCTATGCGCTGCTGGACGAGAAGCAGCGTGCCGAGGACCCGCTGCTGGCCAGCTGCATCCACATGGCGATGCGCGAAAGCCGCTTCGGCGAGCATGGCAAGGAGATCGACAGCTTCATCGCGCCGCTGTTCGGGGAGGATAATGCAGCGCTGCAGCGCATCCGGCTGGCTGCCTGCATCCTGTTCGATGTCTCGTGGCGGGTGCATCCCGATTATCGCGGCGAGCAGTCGCTGGGCCTGATCCTGCATGCGCCGTTCGGTGCCATCACCCAGTCCGAACGCGCGCTGCTGGCGCTGACCATGTTCGCCCGCTATGCCGGCACCACCAGCGACCCGGCCGCCGCCGCTGCCTGGCAGCTGCTGGATGCGCCGCATATCGACAATGCGCTGCGCATCGGGCTGGCGATCCGGCTGGCCCATACGCTGTCGGGCGGTGTGCCGGGCATCCTGGCCGATTGCCGGCTGCGGCCGAACGGCAACGGCATCCTGCTGGAAATCCCGTCCCAGCATGCGGTGCTGGATGGCGAGGCGGTGCAGCGCCGCGTCGAGGCCCTGGCCAAGGCGATGAACCGCACCGGCGAGGTGCGGATCGTCAAGGCCCACTGATCTGGAGGTGCGATGCCGTCGCTCGACCTGATGCTCGCCTTTGCTGCGGCCACCGCGATTTTCGCTTATATGCCCGGCCCTGCTATGCTTTATGCCGCGGCGCAGACCATGACGCGCGGCCGGCGTGGCGGTCTGATGGCGGCGTTCGGCATCCATTGCGGCGGCTATGTGCATGTGCTGGGTGCGGTCTTTGGCCTATCGGCACTGTTCGAACTGGTGCCGCCACTTTACCTGGCAGTGAAAATCGGCGGTGCGCTTTACCTGGCCTGGCTCGGCGTGTCGCTGCTTCGACATCGTGACCAGGACAGTGCCGCGTCCCAGCTCGCTCCGAACAGCCCTAGGCGCGCCTTTCTCGACAGCATTGTCGTCGAAATCCTGAATCCCAAGGCAGCGATTTTCTTTCTCGCTTTCCTGCCGCAATTTGTGGACCCGGCGGCGGCCTTTCCTGTCTGGCTGCAGTTCTTGCTGCTCGGCATTGTGGTGAATGCGGCCTTTTCTTCGGCAGACCTCGCTACCGTGCTGCTTGCCGACCGGGCCATGATGCATCTGCGCGGCAGCAAGCGCGTGCAGCGGCTGATCTGCTGGTGCGGTGGCATCATCCTGGTCGGGCTGAGTATCCGTTTGGCGACCGCGAAGGCCGCTGGCTGACTAGCCTTTCAGTTCGACCAGCCTGATCTTGCTGCCATTGGCAGCCAGTGCCAGTTCCCCATGCTTCAGGCGCAGGGCGTCGCTGCCGAACAATTCGCGGCGCCAGCCCTGCATGGCCGGCACATCGGCATTGTCGTCGGCGGCAATCTTGTCGAGATCGGCCGAGCTGGCGACCAGCTTCTGGGCCACGTCATGCTGGTCGCATTTCATCTTCAGCAGCACTTTCAGCAGCTCGACCAGCGGCCCGATTCCGCGCGGCAGCTCGGGCTCGCGCTCGACCGCCGGCCAGCTGTCTCTCGGTGCCGCCAGCTTGGCGGCGATGGCGGTCAGCAGGCCGGTGCCCATCTTGCCTTCGGCAAAGCCCTTCGACAGGCCGCGCATGCGTTCGAGGTCGTCCGGGCTTTTCGGTGGATGGGCGGCGATTTCCATCAGCGATTCGTCGCGCAGGATGCGCTGGCGGGGAATGTCGCGGTTGCGGGCCTCGACCTCGCGCCAGGCGGCGGCGGCCTGCAGCACGGCAAGGTATTCCGGCTTGGTGGTGCGCGGCTTCAGCCGCTTCCAGGCATTCTCCGGCGGCAGATCGTAAGTGGCAGGATCGGCGAGGATCGCCATCTCCGCATCCAGCCAGTTGGCCCGTCCGGACTTTTCCAGCCGGGCGGCCAGCTTCTCGTAGGCCTTGCGCAGGTGGGTGACGTCGGAGAGGGCGTAGCGGGTCTGCTTTTCGGTCAGCGGCCGGCGTGCCCAGTCGGTGAAGCGTGACGACTTGTCGATCTGGGCATTGGCCAGCTTGGCGGCCAGCTGCTCGTAGGAGACCTGGTCGCCGAAGCCGCAGACCATGGCGGCGACCTGGGTATCGAACAGCGGCGCCGGCACTTCGCCCATCAGCTTGGTGAAGATTTCCAGGTCCTGCCGGGCGGCATGGAACACTTTCAGAACCGACCGGTTGCGCAGCAGGGCGAAGAGCGGCTCCAGCGACAGGCCGTCGGCCAGCGGGTCGATCACCCGGGCCTCGTCGGGGCCGGCGATCTGGATCAGGCAGACCTTCGGCCAGTAGGTGGTTTCCCGCATGAACTCGGTATCCACGGTCACATAGGAGGCCGTGGCGAGGCCGGCACAGAAACGGGTCAGGTCGTCGGTGGAGACAATCGGGGTCGGATCGGCATGCATGACAGGGCTGATAGCATGGCCGGGCCGTCTGCCCAATGGCCGGGCAGGTGCAGGGCGGCGGATTTTACCCTAGGATCGGTCTTGACTTTCAGGCCCCGACAGGGCCTGTTCCCCCTCTATTTTCACGGTTTTCCTGCGGATTCCCGCCCAAGCTTGCTGAAGGTTGCCATGTCCCGTTACCGCACCCATACCTGTGGTCAGCTGCGTCCCGAACAGGTCGGCAGCGAGGTCAAGCTGGCCGGCTGGGTCCACCGCAAGCGGGATCACGGCAACCTGCTGTTCATTGACCTGCGCGACCATTACGGCGTCACCCAGTGCGTCACCGAAACCGGCGCCCCGGCCTTTGCCGCCATGGAGGCCCTGCGCTCGGAATACGTGGTCAGCGTCACCGGCAAGGTGGTGGCCCGCACCGCCGAAACCATGAACCCGAACCTGCCGACCGGCGGCATCGAGGTCGTGGTTTCGCAGATCGAGGTGCTGGGCGAGGCGGCCGACCTGCCGATGCCGGTGTTCGGCGAGCAGGAATACCCGGAAGACATCCGCCTGAAGTACCGCTTCCTCGACCTGCGGCGCGAGCGGCTGCACAACAACATCATCCTGCGCAGCAAGGTGATCTCCTCGATCCGCCGCCGCATGACCGATCAGGGCTTCATGGAATTCCAGACCCCGATCCTGACGGCGTCGTCGCCGGAAGGCGCGCGCGACTTCCTGGTGCCGAGCCGCCTGCATCCCGGCCGCTTCTACGCCCTGCCGCAGGCGCCGCAGCAGTTCAAGCAGCTGATCATGGTGTCGGGCTTCGACCGCTATTTCCAGATCGCGCCCTGCTTCCGCGACGAGGATGCCCGCAAGGACCGCAGCCCGGGCGAATTCTACCAGCTCGATGTCGAAATGAGCTTCGTCGAGCAGGACGACGTGTTCAACGCCGTCGGTCCGGTGATCCATGGCGTGTTCCAGGAATTCGCCAATGGCCGCGACTGCGGCCCGGTGGATTTCCCGCGCATCCCGTATCGCGAAGCGATGCTGAAATACGGTTCCGACAAGCCGGACCTGCGCAACCCGATCCTTCTGGCCGATGTGACCGAGGTGTTCCGCGGCTCCGGCTTCGGCGTGTTCGTGCGCAATATCGAGAACGGTGCGGTCGTGCGTGGCATTCCGGCGCCAGGTGCGGCCGGCCGGCCGCGCAGCTTCTTCGACAAGATGAACGACTGGGCGCGCCAGGAAGGCGCCGCCGGACTGGGCTATATCATCTTCGACAACGGCGAAGCCAAGGGGCCCATCGCCAAGTTCCTCGATGCCGACCGTGTCGCGCTGCTGAAGCAGCTCGGCAACGTCAAGGACGGCGACGCGATCTTCTTCGCCTGCGACAAGGAACTGCCGGCCGCGAAACTGGCCGGCCAGGCCCGCATCCGCATCGGCGACGAGCTGGACATCTGCGAGAAGAACGTCTTCAAATTCTGCTGGATCGTTGACTTCCCGATGTTCGAGTATAACGAGGATGAGAAGAAGATCGATTTCAGTCACAATCCCTTCTCGATGCCGCAGGGCGGCCTCGAAGCGCTGAACACGCAGGACCCGCTGACCATCAACGCCTTCCAGTATGACATCGTCTGCAACGGCGTCGAACTGTCATCCGGTGCGATCCGGAATCACAAGCCCGAGATCATGTACAAGGCCTTCGAGATCGCCGGTTACGGCCCCGAGGTCGTGGAAGGCAAGTTCGGCGGCATGCTGAATGCGTTCAAGTATGGCGCGCCGCCGCATGGTGGCATCGCGCCGGGCATCGACCGCATCGTCATGCTGCTGGCCGACGAGCCGAATATCCGCGAGATCGTGCTGTTTCCGATGAACCAGCAGGCGCAGGACCTGATGATGCAGGCGCCCAGCGAAGTGACGATGAAGCAGCTGCGCGAGCTGCATATCCGCGTCGTTGCCCCCGACGCGGAAAAGAAATCCTGATCATGTGACGGCGGTGCGACATGCTCGACACTCTCGATTATGTCCGCTTCGCCGTCACCCTGTTCTCGATTCTCGACCCTTTCGCGGCAATCCCGTTATTTCTGCTGCTGACTGACGGCCGTTCGGCGAAATACCGGGCCGGCACCGCACGCACCGCCGCACTGGCCGTGTTCGTCTGCCTGGTGGTGGCCGGATTTTCCGGCGACCTGATCCTGCGGCTGCTGGGCACCAGTCTGCCGGCTTTCCAGGTCGGCGGTGGCATCGTGCTGTTCATGATGTCGCTCAGCATGATCAATGCCAAGCTCAGTCCCCAGCAGCAGACACCGGAAGAAAGCGCGGAAGCCGGCGACCGCGAGGCGGTCGGCGTGGTGCCGCTGGCATTGCCGCTGCTGGTCGGTCCCGGGTCGATTTCCGCAACGGTAATCCACATGCAGAAGGGGCATGGCTGGGTGCATGATGCTCTCAGCGTGGGGGTGCTGGCCATGATCTGCCTGGCAGTCTGGGTGGTGCTGAAGGCGGCCGAACCGATCGGCAACCGACTCGGCCAGACCGGCCTGAACATCCTCAACCGCATTTTCGGCTTGCTGCTCGCCGCGGTAGCGGTTCAAATCTTCGCCAACGGGTTGCGCGGCCTGTTTCCCGGCCTCGGCTGAGGCGGTCGCGCATATCCGGCAACGGAATGCCGGTCTCAGAGCCGCCAGTATCAGAGCGACCGGTATCAGAACAGAAAGTACGCCTCGCCATGCTGGACAAAGAAGCGCAAGCCTTCCTCGAAGCCGTCAGGCTGGCCAACCGGCCGGACTTTTCGACCATGTCGCCGGCTGATGCCCGCAAGCTCTACAAGGAAACCCGTGGTGCGGTGACGCCGGAGCCGCCCGAGATGTCGGAGGTCGACAACCTTGCGGCACCCGGCCCGCATGGTCCGATCCCGCTGCGGTATTACCGGCCGGCCGGACTGCCGAAGCGGGAAGCGCTGCCGGTGCTGGTCTTCTATCACGGCGGCGGCTGGGTGATCGGCGATCTCGATACCCATGACGTGGTCTGCCGCCTGCTGGCGACGGAAGCGCGCTGTGCCGTGGTTTCGGTCGATTACCGCATGGGACCCGAGGCGAAATTTCCGGTGGCGGTGGATGATGCCTATGCCGCCGCGAAATGGGTGGCCGAGGAGGCGAGGTTCCTCCGCGTCGATGCGGCGCGGCTGGCGGTGGGGGGTGATTCAGCTGGCGGCAATCTCGCCGCGGTGGTCAGCCTGCTGGCGCGCGACAGGGGGCATGTGCCGAAGATCGCCTACCAGCTGCTGATCTATCCCGGCACCGACATGTACATGGACACCGACTCGCATCGCCGTTACGGCGAGGGGCATCTCTTGACCCGCACGGCAATGGACTGGTTCCAGCAGCAGTATCTGAACGGCCCGCAGGATCGCGACGACTGGCGGGCTTCGCCGCTGCGTGCGAAAGAGCTCAAAGGTCTGCCGCCGGCCTATGTGCTGGTGGCTGGCCATGACCCGCTGCGTGACGAGGGCGAGGCCTATGCCATGGCCATGAAGAAGGCAGGGGTTCCGGTGGTCTTCCGCGAATTTCCCGGCCAGATCCATGGTTTCGTCGTGCTGGGCAAGGTGCTGCCGCAGGCTGGCCAGGCCATCGCGGAGATGGGCGTGGCGCTCAGGCTGGCCTTCGAGCAGGCCTAGGGCCTCTCGCGCCCCAGCACCAGCACCCACTGCTCGCGCCGCGGATCGGCGGCATCGGTTCGGCGGTCGGCGCCCATCAGCGTCGCCTCGGGCTGCAGCAGGTTGGCGCGGTGGCCGGGACTGCCCATCCACAACCGGACCGCTTCGGCGGCATCGCAGGCGCAGACCGCCAGATTCTCCGCGCCGGAGCGGTAGGGGAAGTCGGCGGCGCGCAGCCGGGCCGCCAGGTCGCTGCCGTCGCAGCCGGTATGGCTGAGGACGCCGCAGACCTGCAGGTCCTGGCCATGGCGGGCGGCGGCGGCGGCCAGCCGTTCATCCCAGGACAGCGGCGGCAGGCCGTGCTGCTGCCGTGCGGCATTCACCGCCAGCAGGATGGGCGGTGCCGGCATCGGTGCGGGCCTGGCCTGATGGGCGGGTGCCGGAGCGGCCTGCGGGCTGGCGGCTGGCGGGGCTGGTGCCGGGGCGCAGGCCGCCGGCAGGGCCAGCAGGAACAGCAGGCGGGCGCAAACAAGGAACCCCGACCGCCTGTTCTGGGCGGCCGGGGTTTTCTCTGGAGGAGAGAACTTGTGCAGGATTACGAACAGCCGGTGGTGCTGCCGCAGCTGTCGCATTTCAGGCAGGTGCCATTGCGCACCAGGGTGAAGTTGCCGCATTCGGGACAGGCATCGCCTTCGTAGCCCTTCATGCGGGCCTCGGCGATACGCTCCATCGTCTTGTCCATGGTGCCGAGCGGTGCCGAAATCTCGACACGGGTGTGGCTGTCGGCCGAAACATGCATGACGGGACCGCCCACCGAAGGGCCATCGGTGCCGGTGGCCTGCAGCTCCGCGGTGGCGGTGCGGCCGGCTCCGCCCTTCAGCACATAGAGGTTGGAGCGGATATAGCCGTTGGACGCCACCTTGATGATCTCATTCTCGACCTGGACTTTCGCCGCGGCCGGGATTTCCTTCTGGCCCAGGGCATCGTGGCGCAGGTCGTCGGGCTGGACATGGGCCAGATCCGTGCGGCCCAGATAGCTGACCGCCAGCTCGCGGAACACGTAGTCGAGGATCGAGGTCGACATCTTGATGACGTCGTTGCCCTCCACCATGCCCGACGGCTCGAAGCGGGTGAAGGTGAAGGCATCGACGAATTCCTCCAGCGGCACGCCATACTGCAGGCCGATGGAAATGGCGATGGCGAAATTGTTCATCAGGCTGCGGAAGGCGGCGCCTTCCTTGTGCATGTCGATGAAGATCTCGCCCAGCTTGCCTTCGTCGTATTCGCCGGTACGCAGATAGACCTTGTGGCCGCCGACCACGGCCTTCTGGGTATAGCCCTTGCGGCGCAGGGGCAGCTTCTGCCGGCCGGCGATGTGCTTCTCGACGATGCGCTCGGCGATGATCTGGGCGCGCTGGGCGGCCGGGGCCTCGGCAATCTGCTCGGCGACGGTCTCTGCCACGGCGTCGTCGGCCGCATCATCCTCCAGCATCTGCGCCTGCAGCGGCTGGCTCAGTTTGGATCCGTCACGATACAGCGCGATCGCCTTGCAGCCGAGTTTCCATGCCAGCATGTAGGCCAGCTTGCAATCCTCGACCGAGGCGAGGTTCGGCATGTTGATGGTCTTGGAAATGGCGCCGGTGATGAAGGGCTGCGCCGCCGCCATCATGCGGATATGGCTTTCGGCCGACAGGAAGCGGGTGCCTTCCTTGCCGCAGGGATTGGCACAGTCGAAGACCGGCAGATGCATCTCGCGCAGGCCGGGCGCGCCTTCCAGCGTCATCGCGCCGCAGCAGTAGAGATTGGCGGCGGCGATCTCGGCCGCAGTGAAGCCCAGTGCGGACAGCAGGTCGAAAGCCGGGTCGCTGGCCTGCTCGTCGGTGAAGCCGAGCGCGCGGCAGGCCTCGATGCCGAGCGTCCAGCGGTTGAGCACGAACTTGATGTCGAAGGCGCCGCGCAGGCCCTTTTCGACCCTGGCGAGATCGGCGTCGGTCAGGCCCTTCGCCTTCAGCGTCTCGTGGTTGATGCCGGGCGCATCCTTCAGGGTGCCGTGGCCGACCGCATAGTCGACAATGGCTGCGATCTGGCCTTCGTTGTAACCCAGCGTGCGCAGGGCAAGCGGCACCGTGCGGTTGATGATCTTGAAATAGCCGCCGCCGGCCAGCTTCTTGAACTTTACCAGCGCGAAATCCGGCTCGATGCCGGTGGTGTCGCAGTCCATCACCAGGCCGATGGTGCCGGTGGGGGCGATCACGCTGACCTGGGCATTGCGGAAGCCGTGTTCGCTGCCCAGCTCCAGTGCCTGGTCCCAAGCCTGTTCGGCTGCGGCGAGCAGGGCGGCATCGCCGCAGCTGGCATGATCCAGCGGCACCGGCGCGGTGGCGATGTCCTCATAGCCGAAATGGTCTCCCTGGGCAGCGCGGCGATGGTTGCGGATCACCTTCAGCATGGCGTCGGCATTGGCCGCATAGCCGGGGAAGGGGCCGAGTTCGCCGGCCATTTCGGCTGAAGTGGCGTAGGATACGCCGGTCATCAGCGCGGAGATGGCGCCACAGAGCGCGCGGCCCTGGTCGCTGTCGTAGGAATGACCGCAGGACATCAGCAGCGCGCCGAGATTGGCATAGCCGAGGCCGAGCGTGCGGAACCTGTAGGATCGCTCGGCAATCTCGCGGCTGGGGAACTGTGCCATCAGCACGCTGATTTCCAGCGTCACGGTCCACAGCCGCACGGCATGCTGGAACCCGGCCACATCGAAGCGGCCATCGGCCTGGCGGAAGCACATCAGGTTCAGCGAGGCAAGGTTGCAGGCCGTGTCGTCAAGGAACATGTATTCCGAGCACGGATTCGACGCGTTGATGCGGCCGTCGGCCGGGCAGGTATGCCAGTCGTTGATGCTGGTATCGAACTGGATGCCCGGATCGGCGGAGGCCCAGGCGGCATGGCCGACGCGTTCCCACAGATCGCGGGCCTTGACGGTCTTGGCGACCTTGCCGTCGACACGACGGGTCAGGGTCCAGTCGCGGTCCAGCTCGACGGCACGCAGGAAGTCGTCCGACACGCGTACCGAGTTATTGGAATTCTGCCCCGAGACGGAGAGATAGGCATCGGAATCCCAGTCGGTGTCGTAGGTCGGGAAGTCGATCTCGGTATAGCCCTGCCTGGCAAACTGGATGACGCGCTGGATGTAGTTTTCGGGCAGCATCGCCTTGCGCGCGGCAACGATTTCGCGGCGCAGCTTCGCATTCTTCTTCGGATCATAACCGGCATCGCCGTTATTGGCTTCGCAGGCCTGCATGATGGCATTCAGGTGCCGGTTGGCCAGCTTGGAGCCGGCCACCAGTGCGGCCACCTTCTGCTCTTCGATGACCTTCCAGTCGATGAACTGTTCGATATCCGGATGGTCGATGTCGCAGATCACCATTTTGGCGGCGCGGCGCGTGGTGCCGCCTGACTTGATGGCGCCGGCGGCACGGTCGCCGATCTTCAGGAAGCTCATCAGGCCTGACGACTTGCCGCCGCCGGCCAGTCGCTCGTTTTCACCGCGCAGCTTCGAGAAGTTGCTGCCGGTGCCCGAGCCGTATTTGAACAGGCGTGCCTCGCGCACCCACAGGTCCATGATGCCGCCGTCGTTGACGAGGTCGTCCTGTACCGACTGGATGAAGCAGGCATGGGGCTGCGGATGTTCGTAGGCCGAGGCCGAGCGGGTCAGCTCGCCGGTTCTGAAATCGACATAGTGATGGCCCTGGGCCGGGCCGTCGATGCCATAGGCCCAGTGCAGGCCAGTGTTGAACCATTGCGGCGAGTTCGGCGCGGCGATCTGTGCGGCCAGCATGAAGCGCATCTCGTCGAAATAGGCAGCAGCGTCTTCCTCGCTGTCGAAATAGCCGCCCTTCCAGCCCCAGTAGGCCCAGGTGCCGGCCAGCCGGTCGAACACCTCGCGGCCGCTCATCTCCTGGGTGGTGCGGTCCTTCTCGGGCAGGGCAGCCAGCGCCTCGGCATCGGCCTCGCGCCGCCACAGGAATTCGGGCACGTCCTCCTCGGGGACGGCGCGCAGTGCGACCGGCACGCCGGCGCGGCGGAAATACTTCTGGGCCAGCACGTCGGCGGCCACCTGCGACCACTGGGCCGGCACCTCCAGCTGGTCGAGACGGAACACGGTGCTGCCATCGGGATTGCGGATTTCGCTGGCGGTTGTCTTCCATTCCAGGCCCGCATAAGCATCGTCGCCTGCCACCGTGAAATACCGCTGGATACGCATCGCGTGATTCTCCCCGCCCGGTTCGAGTCGCCTAATCAAAACAACATGTTGTGGTCTCTGCAGGCGACCGGTCTGGGCGAAAAAACCCAACATCTAGCGCCATTCTGCCGCAACGGTTGCTAAATCTAGGTGAACGGGGTCCGCAGGGTCAACCAAACATACCCCCGTATATGGTAGATTTCTGATTTGACAGGGTTTTGCCATATTCCCCCTGTCAGATGACTCGTTGAGTTAGTGAGGATTCGCCGATGCGTCGCGCCTTTGTTCTTGCCGGCCTGTTTTTTCTGGTCCTGGCGGCCCTGCCGGCCGGGGCCCAGACCGCGCCCGGTGCCGGCGGCGGCAAAGCGGCCACGCGCGCCGCCGCGGAGCGGCTGATGACCACCATCGGGCTGGAAAAACGGGTCGATACCATCGTGCAGTTGTATCTGAACTTCCTGCCGGCCGAGACGCCGGAACAGAAGGCGCGCAGCACCACCCTGAAGGAGCGGGCGCCGACAGCCGGCCCGCGCTTCCGCAGCGCCGTGGTCAATGCGGCAGCGGCCAGCTACACCCGTGGCGAGTTGGATGCGCTGGATGCCTATTTCGCCAGCGGCGAGGGTCAGCGGTTGCTGACCACGGCGATCACCCGGGCCGTGCTCGGGCTGGGCAGCAGGGGCCAGGTGAAGGGCAGCGACATCCTGCGGCCGGAGGACCTGCCGCGCGACAACCCGGCGCTGCAGGCGGCGGCGGCGAAATACCCGGCCTTCGAGGGCAGCGCCAGGGCCGAGCTGGCCCGCGAATTCGCCCAGGAAATCGCCCTGATCACCGCGCGATGAAGGAGGCCGCGGTCATGGACCGGATGTCTGACGATATCGACACCGCCGACCGCCTGCACCGGCAGGTCGGTTTCATCCTCGAGATCGACAAGCTGAAGCTGATCCTGCGGCGAACCCTGCTGATCGACAGGTCTCGGCGCGAGAACGACGCCGAGCATTCCTGGCACCTGGCGATGATGGCCATGGTGCTGGCGGAATATGCCGAACCGGGCGTCGATATCGGCCGGGTGATCCGGATGCTGCTGCTGCATGACCTGGTCGAGATCGATGCCGGTGACACCTTCCTCTACGACGCGGTGGCCGAAGCGGACAAGGAAGCCCGGGAACAGCAGGCGGCCGAACGCCTGTTCGGCCTGCTGCCGGACGGGCAGGGCGATGGCTTCCGCGCCTTATGGGACGAATTCGAGGCACGCGAGACCGCCGATGCCCGTTTCGCCCGGGCGCTCGACCGGGTCCAGCCGATGCTGCACAACTTCCACACCGAGGGTGGCACCTGGCGCGAATACGGCGTCACTCTTGATCAGGTCCGCAGCCGCAAGCGGCTGATCGCCGATGCCTCGCCACGGCTCTGGGCCTATGTCGAGGCGCTGCTGGACGAGGCCGTGCGGCGCGGCTATCTGGCTGAAAAGAGGGCCTGATCCAGGTATTCCGGGACCCCTTCCGGCACGGCCGGGCAGGCGGGCAGGGCTTGCTTGCCCGGGGCCGGGATGCCATAGTCCGGCCGACTTTCGGCTATGGATTCCGCGTGAGGCAGGCACCCCCATGAGTCTTCTCGGCACCAAGCTCTTCACCTGGTGGAAGGGCGAGCTGGTCGGCAAGGACCAGTTCGGCAACCGCTACTTCCGCGAGAAGGGCGGCCGCCGGCGCTGGGTGATCTTCAAGGGCCTGCCGGAAGCCTCGAAGGTACCGCCGGAATGGCACGCCTGGCTGCATCACACGGTGGACGACGCGCCGGTACACGGTGTCGAACACAAGCCGTGGGAGAAGGAGCACCTGCCGAACCTGTCGGGTACGCCTTTCGCCTACCGGCCGCAGGGCAGTGTCGCCAAGGGCGGCGAACGCCCGCATGCCACCGGTGACTACCAGGCCTGGCAGCCGGAATAGCCGGCATGCCGGCATCACGCATCACGGTCAGTGACAGAGGAAGGGCAGCATGAGCGGCAATCTGGTGGAAACCCTGATTGGTGCGGTGGTGCTTGCCGTCGCCGGTTTCTTTCTGGCCTTCGCCTATTCTACCGCCGGCGTCGGCAGCGGCCGTGTCTCGGGCTATGAACTGCAGGCCCGCTTCAGCCGCGCCGACGGTCTGGTTACCGGCGGCGATGTGCGGCTCAGCGGCATCAAGATCGGCACCATTACGGGCCAGAAGCTCGACCCCAAGAGCTACGATGCGGTCATCACCTTCACCGTCGACAGCCGTTACCAGCTGCCAGAGGACACGGCGGTGAAGATCGCCTCCGAGGGCCTGCTCGGCGGCAACTATCTGTCGGTCGAGCCCGGCGGCAGCGAAACCATGCTGAAGCCCGGTGCCGCCGTGCAGTTCACCCAGGGATCGGTGAATCTGATGGATCTGATCGGCCAGGCGATCTTCAGCGCCACCGGCGCCGGCGGGTCGAAGGAACCGAAGGATGATGCCCCCCCGGGGCTGACGCCGGCACCGACGGCCAACTGACCGCGTGACGGTTTTCCTGTATCGCACTGCCGCGTTTCTGCTGCTGACGGCCAGTCTGGCCACGGCCGGCCGGCCGGCCGTTGCGCAGACGCCGCCGGACAACACGCCGGAATACCCTTCGTCCCCGCTGCCGGTGACGGTGCTGCAGGGGCTCGACAAGATCACGGCCCGCATCTACACCTTCGAGGCGCCGGTCGGCGAGACGATCGGCTTCGGCACCCTGAAGGTGACGGTCCGGGTCTGTCGCAAGCGGCCGCCGGAATATCCGCCGGAAAGCGCCGCCTATCTGGATATCGTCGAACAACGGCCCGGCGAGCAGCCAGTGGAACGCTTCCATGGCTGGATGTTCGCATCCACGCCGGCGCTCAATTCACTTGAGCACCCCGTCTACGATGTCTGGGTGATCGACTGCAAGGCGGCGCCCGGCGGCACTTCTGCCCCGAAGCAGTAGAAATCGCCCTGCCGTGCCAGTGCGGCGGCCAGCAATTCCAGATACTCGGCACGGGGAATTTCAAGCGCGCCGAACTGCGTCAGGTGCCGGGTGACGAACTGGGTGTCGAGCAGGCGGAAGCCGCCGGCTTTCAGGCGTGCCACCAGATGGACCAGTGCCAGCTTCGAGGCATCGGTCTGCCGGCTGAACATGCTCTCGCCGAAAAATGCCGCGCCGATGCGTACGCCATACAGCCCGCCCACCATCCGGTCCTCGGCATCGTAGGTTTCGATGCTGTGGGCGAAACCCATGCGGTGCAGGCCGGTATAGGCCTCGCGGATGGCCGCATTGATCCAGGTATTCTGCCGCAGCGGATGGTCGGTCGGCTCGGCACAGGCGGCGATCACACCGGCAAAATTGCGGTCGGCGACGACGCGGAAACGGCTGCTGCGGACTACCCGGGCGAGGCGGCGCGGCAGATGGAAGCGTTCCAGGGGCAGGATGCCGCGATGCCGCGGATAGACCCAGTAATAGCCGGGATCCTCGGCGGAATCGGCCATGGGGAAATAGCCGCGGGCATACGCCTGCAGCAGCAGATTCGGGGTCAGCGCTTCCTGACGATGGCTCATCACCGGACAGATTACGGCAGCCCGGGCCGCGCGTCAGCCGGCACCGGCGCGGTCAGCCCTGGCGGGCGATGAATTCTTCCAGCCAGTGAATGTCGTAGGCGCCGTTGACGAAGTCGGGCTCGTTGATCAGGGCCAGATGCAGCGGGATGGTCGTCTCGAGGCCGCCGATAACATATTCCTCCAGCGACCGGCGCAACCGCATCAGGCACTCGTTGCGGTTGGTCCCGTGCACGATCAGCTTGCCGATCAGGCTGTCGTAGTGCGGCGGGATCTGGTAGCCGCTGTACAGCGCGCTGTCGACCCGCACGCCGAGGCCGCCGGGCATGTGGTATTCGGTCACCCGGCCGGGCGAGGGCGCGAAGGTGCGCGGGTTCTCGGCATTGATGCGGCACTCGATGGCGTGACCGCTGAATTTGATATCGTCCTGGGTGTAACCGAGCGGGGCGCCGGCGGCGATGCGCAACTGTTCGCGCACCAGGTCGAGGCCGGTGATCGCCTCGGTCACTGGATGCTCCACCTGCAGGCGGGTGTTCATCTCGATGAAATAGAATTCGCCGTTCTCGTACAGGAACTCGATGGTGCCGGCGCCGCGGTAGTTCAGCTTGGCAATCGCCTTGGCGGCGATGTCGCCGATTTTCCTGCGCTGAGCCTCGTTCAGCGCAGGCGAGCGCGCTTCCTCCAGTACCTTCTGGTGGCGCCGCTGCAGCGAGCAGTCGCGTTCGCCCAGATGCACGGCGCTGCCCTGGCCGTCGCCGAATATCTGGATCTCGATATGGCGCGGGCGGGCCAGGTATTTCTCGACATAGACTTGGTCGTTGCCGAAGGCGTTGCGCGCCTCGGTGCGGGCCTGCGCCAGTGCCGGGCCGAATTCCTCTGGCGACCGCACCACCTTCATGCCGCGGCCACCGCCGCCGGCGGTGGCCTTGATCAGCACCGGATAGCCCATCTCGGCCGCCAGCTTCAGGCCCTGTGCCTCGTCCTCGACGGCTCCCTTCGAGCCGGGCACGACCGGAATGCCGAGATCGCGCGCCGCTTCCTTGGCGGTGATCTTGTCGCCCATCAGCTTGATATGCTCGGAGGTCGGGCCGATGAAGACGATATCGTGGGCCTCGACGATCTCGGCAAACTTGGCATTCTCCGACAGGAAGCCATAGCCAGGGTGGATCGCGTCGGCGCCGGTGATCTCGGCGGCCGAGATGATCGCCGGAATGTTCAGGTAACTCTGGTTCGAGGGCGGCGGGCCGATGCAGACGGATTCATCGGCGATGCGCACATGCATGGCATCGGCATCGGCGGTGGAATGCACCGCCACGGTGTGGATGCCCATCTCCTTGCAGGCGCGATGGATGCGGAGCGCGATCTCGCCGCGGTTGGCGATCAGCACCTTGTCAAACATGGTGCGGACCGCCTTACTCGATGATCATCAGCACCTGGCCGAATTCGACCGGCTGCTGGTTCTCGATCAGGATGCGGCTGACCCGGCCGCCCTTGGGGGCGGTGATCGGGTTCATGGTCTTCATCGCCTCGACGATCAGCAGCGTCTGGCCGGCATTCACGGTGTCGCCGACCTTCACGAAGGCGGCGGCGCCCGGCTCGGCAGCCACGTAGACCGTCCCAACCATCGGCGACTTCACTGCGCCCGGGTGCCCGCCAAGGTCATCGGCGGCAGGCGTGCCCGCCGTGGTGGCAGCAGGGGCGGCAGCCATGGCCGGGGCCGGGGCATAGACCGGGGCGGCAATGCTGCCTCCCTTGGTGACGCGCACCTTCAGCGCGCCCTCGCTCCATTCGATCTCGGTCAGACCGGTCTCGTTCAGCAGGTCCGCCAGATCGCGGATCATCTGCTGATCGATACGGCTGCTGGCGGACTTGCTGTCCTTGTCCTTCGGCGCCGAGGCCATGGGATACTCCTTAGTCGATGTCCAATAATGCGTGGTGTTGCAGGATCAGGCCGGTTCTGCCAGCGCTTCCAGTGCCAGCACATAGCCCTTCGGGCCGAGGCCGCAGATCACGCCCCTGGCCGCCAGTGATATATAGGAATGGTGGCGGAAACTTTCACGCCGGAAGATGTTGGAAAGATGGACTTCCATCACCGGTTTTTCTGCCGCCGTCAGGGCGTCGAGCAGGGCCACCGAGGTATGGGTGTAAGCGCCGGCATTGATGACGATGCCGCAGGCCTTCTCGCGCGCTTCCTGGATCCAGTCGACCAGTTCGCCCTCGTGGTTGCTCTGGCGGAACACGAGGGCAAGACCGAGCCTGGTGCAGGTCTTGCGGCACAGAGCCTCGACATCTGCCAGGGTGTCGCGGCCGTAGATTTCGGGCTGGCGTTTGCCCAGCAGGTTCAGGTTGGGGCCGTTCAGCACGTAGACGGTGCGGCCTGCTGCGCGTCCGCTGCGACCAGCCTTGTCCCGTTGCTTTGCCATGCGTCGAATCGCTCCATCCGGCCGGCTGCCGGCCCGAGCGCCTGCCGTACACCATCGGCTGGCGCCGGGCAACCCGTTGGCCCGGTGCCGGCCCGGCGAGGGGGCGGCGGATGATAACCGGCCAGTTCGTTTTTTGTTTCCCGGAGGGTCGTCGGCCGGAAGGCCGGGCCGGAAAGGCTTTCGCGCAGAATACTGCAGCTATACCCGCGCTGCGGTTGTGGTTAATCTGGCCGCGATGACCTTCCACTCCCGCACGTTGCTGCTTGCCGCCTGGGGCTTTGGCCTGGCGGTGTATGTGGTCGGGCAGGTTGGCCTCATCGGGTTTCCCTATCTGGAGGCGGCCTGGACGGATCTGGCCTGGCTGCTGGCGGCGGCGGCGGCGGCGGTTTCGGCCTGGCAGGCCTGGCGCAGCAGCCTGCTGCGCAGCGATGCCAGGGCGTGGTTTGTCATCATGCTGGCCTGCCTGCTGTGGCTCGGCGGACAGCTGATCTGGACCTGGCTGGAACTGGTCACGCGACAGTTCACGCCCTTTCCCTCCCCGGCGGACTGGTTCTTCCTGCCCTTTGCCCCAGTCTTCGCACTGGGCATCGCCCTGTACAGGCCGCTGCGTGGCCGGCCCGGGGTTACGGTGCAGCAGGTCTGCAACCTGCTGATCCTGCTCTGCGGCCTGCTGATCGCCGTGCCGCTGCTGCTGTCCGACCGCTTGCGCGTGACACAACTGCCGGCCGATGCGGTGGCGCTGGCACTGGTCTATCTCGTGGTGTATCTGGCGGCGCTGCTGTTCGGCTTCTTCTGCTATGGCGTTTTCCGCTGGGGGCCAAAGCGGCTGCCGCTGCTGCTGCTGCTGCTGGGCATTATCCTGCACGGACTGGTGACGAGTGCCTATTGTGCCAGCCTTCTCGACAGCACATTCAGCAGCGGCGACAGCATTTCAATATTCTGGCTGATCGCATTCGGGTTCATTTCATGGGCCGCCCTTGAATACCGCCTGCGCCGGGATGTCATTGCCACGGCCGGCAGCGATAAGGCGGGGCGGGGGCTTTACGTGTTCGACCGGTTGCTGCCGGTCGGGGTGATCGCGGTTCTGGTCGCCCTGGTCTTCTGGCGGCATGACGATATCGATGTGGCCATCATGCCATGGCTGCTGCCGCCAGCAGCCCTGCTGGTGGTGGTGCTGGCTGTGCGGGAATGGTTCGGTTACCGGGCGGATCTGGCCATGTACCGTGCCTCGGTGGCGGCGGCAGCAGCACTGGCCGCCAGCGAGCAGGAAGCCCAGTCGGCCCGCCGGGTCGCTGAGGAAGCCAATCGTGCCAAATCGCAGTTTCTGGCCCATATGAGCCACGAGCTGCGGACGCCGCTGAATGCGGTGATCGGTTTTTCCGAAATCCTGACCCAGCAGATGTTCGGCCCGCTCGGCGAACGCTACCGGGAATATGCGGCCAGCATCCTCGACAGCGGCCGTCACCTGCTGGCCGTGATCAACGACATTCTCGATCTCTCCAAGGTCGAGGCCGGACATTACGAACTGGTCGAAAGCCTCGTCGATATCGAGGGTGTGACCGAGCAGGTGCGCGGCTTGCTGCGTGAGCAGCTGCAGGCGGGCCGGCTGGAGCTGCACGTCGCGTGCGATCCCGACCTGCCGCTGGTCTGGGGTGATGAGCGGCTGCTGCGGCAGATCCTGCTCAATCTGGTGGGCAATGCCATCAAGTTCACGCCGGCACAGGGGCGGATCAGCATGCGGGCCGAACTGGCCGAGCAGGGAGCCCTGCGGGTGCTGGTGCAGGACAGCGGCATCGGCATGTCCGAGGCGGATCTCGAACGGGCGCTGGTCCCTTTCGGGCAGGCTTCCGGGGTCCTGGCCCGCAAGGTGCAGGGCACCGGGCTTGGCCTGCCACTGGCCAGACAGTTCGTGCGGCTGCATGGCGGCGACCTGGTGATCCGCAGCCAGCCCGGAAAGGGGACTGAGATCGCCGTGCTGGTGCCGCGGGAACGCCTGCGCCAGCCCAGCGTCGCCTTTACTAGTGCTAGAACGGGTTCGGATATTTAAACCACCCTTAAGGGTGGTGGTGCAATCCGAAATACCCGTTAATGGCTGTATTCCGCGAAATATTAAGTGGTGTTATGCTTAATGCATGGTTGACGCCGTCACGGGTCGAGCAGCGCTCGCCTCACTGACAGGACTTTCCTCGGCGAACCAGACAAGCACACGGAAGAATCCGTTGCTGCCGACCCCGTTGTCGTCCTCCCAGCAGGGGAGCGCACAGCGGGCGTCACCGATTCTGCGTTTCGATGTGCCGCGCATCAGCAGTGGCGTGTTCAGCACGCTGCAGAATTCTGCCCTGCTCAGCGTGGCCCGGCAGGAGGTGGTCGGCGTCGAAAGGGAGGCGCTGGAACTCGAACTGCGCCGGCGTGTTGTCGAGACGGAAACGCCGGGCAGCCCGGGCAGCCCGGGCACACCGGACCAGGTGACGACGACCACGGTCACGCAGACCAGTCTGTCGGCCGACGCGCTGGATGCCCTTGCCGTGCTGATCCGCAGCTTCGGCGGCGGCTACGGTCATGGCCATGGTCATCACGGCCACGACCATGGCCGGGGCCGTGATGACCGGAATGGTTATGGCTATGGGCGCGGCGACGACTATGGCCGTGACCGTGATTATGGCCGCCGATACGATTCCGGCCGCGGTCGCGATGATGATCGCGGTTATCGCTACGGCCGCGACCATGGCGGCGGTTACGGTGGCGGCTATGACCGCACCGTCCTTGCCGGCCTGCAGGACAATCTGGCGCGGTTCAGCGACAGGCTCGGCAGCGGCGGGGCCGGCCGCGATCTCGGCGAGGTGATAGGCCGGCTGGAAAACAGCGTGATCGGGAAGGGCGGCCTCGATTTCTTCGACCTGTTCCGCGACCCGGCCCTGTTCGGCACGCTGATCGAGGGACTCGGCAACTTCGAGCGCCAGACCGGCAGCAGCCGGGCGACGCAGGCGCTGGGCAACCTGATCCTCGCCGTTGGCGATCCGGCCTTCGGCAATGGCAGCGCCAACAGCCGCGGCACACGCCGGGTCGGCGAGGCCATCGACCAGCTGGCTGACAGCCTGGCCGGCAACGGCAATGCGGCCCGTGCGGTCGACGATTTCCTCGATCTGCTGCAGGATCGCCGGGTCGGCGGCGGACAGAGCGGTGGCCAGGGCGGCAACCCCGGCGATTACGGCCGCTATGCCCGCCGGATCGCCGGCATTCTCGGCGACGCGCTGACCGACCTGCAGAATGGCAGCCTCGACGCCGCGGCAGTGCAGCGCCTGCAGGATGCAATCGGCGAGATCGGCGACTTGCCGAATCTCCCCGGCCGCCGCGACAACCGCCTGCGCGAGCGGGCGGTCGATGGCCTGCAGGATATCCTCGACCGGTATACCACGGTCACCCAGACCACCCAGACCACCGTCACGCCGGGCCAGCCGGCCACGCCACCGACCCCGCCTGACCGCGAGGTCAGCGTGCTGGAGGAAACCACTCTGGTGCCGCGGCTGGAAATCGTGCAGCGGGTGGTGACGGTCTACCAGTCGGTGCAGGACCAGCTGAAGCCGTTACAGAAACTGTCGGAACCGCCGCCGGCCACTCCCAGCCTGACCTACCTGGTACAGCCGCCCGGAGAGCAGGACGACGAGGAACGCGGCAACCGTTTCGTGATCCGCGCCGATGGCGAGGCGTCGCGGACGCGTATCGGCCCTGCTGAGGATGACGGCGCGGCTGCCGCCCGGCCGTCAGATCCTGTCGGTGGCAGCCTGTATGGCGGCTTCGGCAGCGCCGGCCAGCTCTATGACGCCCGCGCCTGACCCCTGACCGGGGCATTGCGCCGGCGGCTCCGGAGGATTAAGCCGGGAAGGCAATGACGACAGCCCAGCCTCCACGCCTGCATGCCGAAATCCACCCCGTCACGCCGTTCCAGCAGAATTGCTCGCTGATCTGGTGCCCGGAAACCATGAAGGGCGCGCTGGTGGATGCCGGCGGCGCGCCGGAGGAGCTGCTGGCTGCGGCCGAAGCCCGTGGCGTGACGCTGGAAAAACTGCTGGTCACCCATGGTCATCTCGACCATGCCGGCGCCGTGAAGGACATTGCCGAAAAACTGAACCTTCCCATCGAGGGGCCGCATCGCGACGATGCCTTCTGGATCGACGGCATGCCACAGGCGGCAAAGCAGTATGGCTTTCCGCCCAGCCGCAGCTTCACGCCTGACCGCTGGCTGGAGAACGGCGATGTCGTGGAAGTGGGCAACCTGAAACTCGATGTCGTCCACTGCCCGGGCCATACGCCGGGCCATGTGGTCTTCGTGCATGCGCCGTCACGGGTGGCGCTGGTCGGCGATGTACTGTTCCAGGGCTCGATCGGGCGCACCGATTTCCCGAAGGGCAACCATGCCGACCTGATCCGCTCGATCCGCGAGCGGCTGTTTCCGCTGGGCGACGACATCACCTTCGTTCCCGGCCACGGCCCGCTCTCGACCTTCGGGCAGGAGCGGCAGGTCAACCCCTTCGTGTCGGACCGGGCACTGGGGCGGGCGGGCTGACCGACCGGCGCCGGTCAGCCCTTATATTTCACCACCGCCTGGTCGATGGCGCCGAAGATGGATTGGCCGGCGGCATCGAACATCTCGATGCGGACATGGTCGCCGAAGCTCATGAACGGGGTCTTCGGCTTGCCATCCTTGATGGTTTCGATCATGCGGATCTCGGCCAGGCACGAGAAACCCTTTGAGGCATCGCGGTTCGAGACGGTGCCCGAGCCGACGATGCAGCCGGCCTTCAGGTTGCGGGTCTTCGCCGCATGGGCGACGAGGTCGGCGAGGCTGAACTGCATGTCGGCACCGGCATCGGGTTCGCCGAATGTCCTGCCGTTCAGATGCGTGACCAGCGGCCGGCAGACTTTCGAATCCTTCCAGGCATCGCCGAGCTCGTCGGGCGTGACCGCCACCGGCGAGAAGGCAGTGCTGGGTTTGCCATGGAAGAAGCCGAAGCCCTTGGCCAGCTCGCCGGGAATCAGGTTGCGCAAGCTGACATCGTTCACCAGCATCAGCAGGCGGATCTGGTTTGCGGCCTCCGTCGAAGACGACCCCATCGCCACGTCGCCGGTGATCGCCGCGACCTCGCCTTCGAAATCGATGCCATAGGCCTCGTCGGCCACCGGGATGTCGGCAGTGGGCGGCAGGAAGTCATCCGAGCTGCCCTGGTACATCAGCGGGTCATGCAGGAATTCCGGCGGCATCTGGGCACCGCGCGCCTTGCGCACCAGTTCGACATGATTGAGATAGGCCGAGCCATCGCACCACTGATAGGCACGAGGAAGGGGACTGGCCAGCTTGTCCGCGTCGAAAGGTACGGCGCCGGCCGCCTTGCCGGCATTCAGCGCGTCCGATACCGCCTGCAGGCGCGGCGCCATCACCGACCATGTGTCGAGAGCCATCTGCAGGGTGGGGCAGAGCTGGTCCACCGGCAGCATGGTTTTCAGGTCGCGGCTGACAACGGCAAGGCGGCCGTCGCGGCCATGCCGCAGCGAGGCGAGTTTCATCGCGTTTACTCCCCAGACTTGGAAATGATTACTCGGCGGCCTGGCGGAACCCTTCCGGGTTCCAGCTGCCGACATAGCCCTTGAATTCGACGCTTTCCGCAGCCGGCGCGACATCCAGTGCATCACGGGTATCGATCATCACCGCCACTTCGTCGGTTTCCTTACGGGCCGCTTTCGCGCCGGCCGCAAAGGCCTTCGGATGCGGGCCATGCGGGAAGCCGCAGGGATGCAGGGTAATCATGCCTGGATGAATGTTGTCTCTGCTGAAGAACTGGCCCCGGTGATAGAAGATGACCTCATCGTAATCGTCGTTGTTATGGAAGAATGGCACCTTCAGGGCTTCCGGATCGCTCTCGATCGGGCGTGGCACGAAAGTACAGACAACGAAGCGCGACGCAAGGAAGGTGGTGTGCGCCGAGGGCGGCAGGTGATAGCGGTGGCTCATCAGCGGGCGGATGTCGCGCCAGTTCAGCTTCACCACGGCCAGATCGCCCTTCCAGCCGACCACGTCGAGCGGGTTGTAGGGGTAGGTGACTGTGGAAAGCTGGTCGCGCCGCTTGATCACCACGCGCCAGTTGTGCCCCCCGGAAACCGGACCCTTCTGCTGCTGGGCGCGGAAGGCGTCGTCCAGAGCCGGGATCTGCAGGATGCCCGGATCGAAGATCGCATGGGGGCCGACCAGGCCTTTTTCCGGCAGGCGGTAGCTGTCGTTGGTCGCCTCGATCAGCAGGATTTTGCTGGGAGTGGCCGGCTCCAGGCGCCACATGGTGCCTCGCGGCAGCATGACGTAGTCGCCTTCGGAATAGGACAGGTGACCGAAATCGCAGAACAGCTCGCCGCTGCCATCATGGATGAACAGCAGCTCGTCGCCATCGCCGTTGCGCACCAGATGATCCATCGGCGCGGTCAGCAGCAGATGGCGGTATTTGACATGGGCATTGCCCATCAGAAGCCGTGCCTTCCAGGGGCAGTCGGCGGCTTCGGCGAACTTCGCCGTGTCAAAGGCGCGGGGTTTCAGCGGGCCTTCCCAGTCGATCCAGCCGGTTGGCGGGTTCTGGTGATAGAGATGGGCGGCGGGACCGAAAAAACCCTCCTTGCCCATCTCGCGTTCGTAGGTGCCGGCGGGCAGGGCGACATGGGCCTGGCGTGAAGCCGTGCCCTCCGCATGCATCATCGGAATCCAGGTCTTTGCCATGGCGTCACCTCCCGGGTGTCTTGCAGCTCAGGCGTTCGGTTTCAGCACGCCGCGGCGGATCTGGTCGAGTTCGATCGATTCGAACAGCGCCTTGAAATTGCCCTCGCCGAAACCTTCATTGCCCTTGCGCTGGATGATCTCGAAGAAAATCGGGCCGATCACCGTATCGGTGAAAATCTGCAGCAGCAGACCCTGGTTTTCGGTCGGCGCGCCATCGATCAGGATCTGCAGTTCCTTCAGGCGGGCGAGGTCCTCGTTGTGGCCCGGAACGCGGTCCGGAACCTGGTCGTAATAGGTGTCCAGCGTCGACTGGAACGGCACGTCGCGACCGCGCATGGTGCTGACGGTGCCGTAGATGTCGTCGGTGCCCATGGCAACATGCTGGATGCCTTCGCCGTGATAGGCGTTGAGGTATTCGGCAATCTGCGACTTGTCGTCGGAGCTTTCATTGATCGGGATGCGAATCTTGCCGCAGGGGCTGGTCATCGCCTTCGATTTCAGGCCGGTCAGCTTGCCTTCGATATCGAAATACTTGATCTCGCGGAAATTGAAGAGCCGCTCGTAGAATTCCGCCCATTCGTTCATCCGCCCGCGATGCACGTTGTGGGTCAGGTGGTCGACATAGGTAAGGCCGACGCCCTTCGGATTGCGCTCGGCACCCTCGATCGGGACGAAATCGACATCATAGATGGTGCCGCGGCTGCCATAGCGGTCGACCAGATAGATCAGGCTGTCGCCGATACCCTTGATGGCCGGGATATTCAGTTCCATCGGGCCGACATGCTGCTCGACGCCCCAGGCGCCCAATTCGGTGGCCCGCTTGAATGCCCGGGCCGCATCCTTGACGCGGAAGGCCATGGCACAGATCGACGGGCCATGGATGCGGGCAAAGCTCTGGGCGAAGCTGGCCGGTTCGGCATTCAGGATGAAGTTGACATCGCCCTGCCGGTAGAGCGTGACATTCTTCGACCGATGGCGGGCGACCGCCTGGAAGCCCATGCGCTCGAACAGGGCCGCCAGCTTGTCGGGCTCAGGAGCGGCATATTCGATGAACTCGAAGCCGTCGGTGCCCATGGGATTTTCAAAAAGATCGGTCATGAGAGGTGTCCTCCCGGATTATGGTTTGCGCCATGATCGGCATTGCAGTTGAGTCGCATAATAGTTACACTTGAAACTAGTTTCAAGGGCTGTGGCCCGTTTCGGGGGACGACATGGCCAAAGGGCCGCTGATACTGGAAAAATTCCTGCCTTACCGGCTGTCGGTGATTACCAACCGGATCAGTGGCGCATTGTCGCGGCATTATGCGGCGCGATTCGGTATCAGCATCCCGGAATGGCGGGTGATCGCCAATCTCGGGCGCCATCCCGGTCTCAGTGCCAACCAGGTTTCCGAACGCTCGGCCATGGACAAGGTGACGGTCAGCCGCGCGGTGGCGGCGCTGGAGCGCAAGGGTCTGCTGGACCGGATGCGCGACGACGGGGACAAGCGGCGTTCACACCTGACCCTGTCGGCGGCCGGGCAGGCCGTTTATGGTGAGATTGCACCGCTGGCGCTCGGCTTCGAGCGGGATCTGCTGACCGCGCTCGAGCCGGAGGAGGCGGCCCAGCTTGACCGTATCATCGACAAGCTGAACCGCCGGATGGATGAATTATCCTGACCGTCGAGGGGTCGGGGAAGGGAGAGAGAACGGCCATGTCTGCCGATGACGCATTGTTCGAGAAGGGATTGCCGATCCGCCGCGAGGTGCTCGGCGCCGATTATGTTGATACCTCGCTGGCCAAGGCCGACGATTTCATGATGGCGTTCCAGCGTGCCACCACGAGTTGGGCCTGGGGCTGGGCCTGGGGCGATCCGACGCTGGACCGCCGGTCGCGCAGCCTGATCAACCTCGCCATGCTGACCGCGCTCGGCAAGCCGCATGAACTGAAGCTGCATGTGAAGGGCGCGCTGACCAATGGCGTGACGGTGGATGAGATCAAGGCAGTGCTGCTGCACGCCACCGCCTATTGCGGCATCCCGGCGGGGCTGGAGGCCTTCAAGGCCGCTCACGAGATTCTCGTGCAGGAAGGCGCACTGCCCAAGAAAGACGGCTGACGCGCCGCTTTGCGGTCAGTGCTCGGACGGTGGCGAGGTATCCCGCTTGCCCTGCTGGGAGGCGGCGATGCGGGCTTCGAACCGCGCTTTGCTGCGGCGGTGCACGAAGAACAGGATGATGCCCACCAGGGCAAAAACACCGAGCATCACCAGGCCAAAATCCTTGGCGATGTCGCCGAGCACCGCCTCGAATGCGACACCCAGCAGGTAGCCGGTCCAGACGAAGCTGTTGGCCCACAGGCCGGCCGCGATGAAATTCAGCACGGCAAAGCGTGGCCACGAGATCATGCTCATACCCATGGCCAGTGACGAAAAATTGCGCACGCCATAGATGAACCGGAAGCTGAGAATGAAGCCGACATGGTATTTATGCAGCATGTCGAGGGCGACGTTGACGCCGCCCTGCAGCTTGGGAAACCGCTTCAGCAGCCGATGGCCGTATTTGCGCCCGATCAGGAAATAGAGCTGGTCGCCGCAGAAGCTGCCCAGCCAGGCCGCTGCGATAAGCCAGTGGACGAGCAGCGCGCCCTGGGTTGCAGCCGCGCCTGCGAAAATCACGAATGTCTCGCCTTCGAGGAAGGTCCAGACAAAGGTGATGATGTAAAACCAGTCGTGGTAGTCGGCAATCAGTTGGTTGATGTCGAGATCCACGGTACTGCCTGGAATGTTGGATGTGTCAGATCAGGCCGGCCAGCGGCGAGGATGGGTCGGCATACCGTTTTTTCGGCATGCGACCCGCCTGATAGGCAAGGCGGCCGGCCTCGATGGCCAGCTTCATGGCACGGGCCATGCGGATCGGGTCTTTCGCCTCGGCAATCGCCGTGTTCATCAGCACGCCATCGCAGCCCAGCTCCATCGCAATGGCGGCATCGGAGGCCGTGCCGACGCCGGCATCGACCAGCACCGGCACTTTTGCGTTTTCGATGATGATGCGGATGTTGACCGGGTTCTGGATGCCGAGGCCCGAGCCGATCGGCGCCGCCAGCGGCATGATCGCGCAGGCGCCAAGATCTTCCAGCTTCCTGGCCGCGATCGGGTCGTCGGCACAATAGACCATGACGTCGAAGCCTTCCTTCACCAGCTGCTTTGTCGCAGCCAGGGTCTGCTCCATTTCCGGGTAAAGTGTCTTCTGGTCGCCCAGCACTTCCAGCTTCACCAGCTTCCAGCCGCCGGCCTCCCGCGCCAGCCGCAGGGTGCGCAGGGCGTCATCGGCAGTGAAGCAGCCGGCAGTATTCGGCAGGTAGGTGTACTTCTTCGGATCGACGTAATCGACCAGCATCGGCTGGTTGCGGTCGGTCACGTTGACGCGGCGTACTGCAACGGTGACGATTTCGGAACCAGAGGCCTCGATGGCGAGTTTGGTCTGCTCGAAATCCTTGTACTTGCCGGTACCAACCAGCAGTCGGGAGCGGAAGCGGCGCCCGGCCACTTCGAAATAGTCGTCCTCGCCCAGCGGCGCGTTACCGCCACCGATGAAATGCACGATCTCGATCCTGTCGCCGCTGCTGAGGCCGGTCTCGGCATAGGCCGAACGCGGCACGATCTCGCGGTTCAGTTCGATGGCGATCTTGCGGGAATCAAGCTCCAGCGTCGCCAGCAGCTCCGCCACCGTCACCGCCCCCGCGATATCGCGGGCCTCGCCATTGATCGTCAACTGCATGACCGGACCACCCTGACGCGTACCACCCCGACCCGGACCAGATGGGGCTTCGAAAGCGCGCCGACAATAGAGCGGCGGCCACAGGGGGGCAACCCTTTCCCGGCGGCCGGTGGCGTCGCAGGGCGTTGTAACGTCACGCAACTGCAGTAAAATCCGCCGGTCATCGGGAGGAACACATGCTGCTTTACGGGTATTTCAGGTCTTCTGCGGCCTATCGGGTCCGGATCGCCCTCAACCTCAAGGGGCTGGATTACGACAACCGCTTCATCCATCTGCAGAAGAATGACCAGCTGTCGGCCGACTATGCCGCCATCAACCCGCAGAAACTGGTTCCGGCCCTGGTCGACGGAGGCCATGTGCTGACCCAGTCCCTGGCCATCCTCGAGTATCTCGACGAGACCCATCCGCAGCCGGCCTTGCTCCCGGCCGATCCGCTGGGGCGCGCGCGGGTGCGGGCGATTGCGCAGGCGATTGCCTGCGATATCCATCCGATCAACAATCTGCGCATCCTGCGTTATCTGGTGAAGGACCTGGGGGTCAGCGAGGAGAAGAAGGACGCCTGGTACCGCCACTGGGTCGAGACCGGGCTGCAGGCAGTGGAAAGCCTGCTGACCACCAATCCGGGCACCGGGCGTTTCTGCCACGGTGACGATCCCGGCCTGGCCGACATCTGTCTCGTGCCGCAGATCGCCAATGCCCGGCGGTTCAAATGCGACCTGTCGGCCTGCCCGACGGTCGAACGGATTGGCGCAGAATGCGACAAGGTGCCGGCTTTCGCCGCCGCCGCCCCGGGCCGCCAGCCCGACGCCGAATAGGCTTCAGCCGCCCAGTGCCGTCAGTGCCGCCGGCAGGTCGGCGTACCGGTCGATCAGCCGGTCGGCGCCCAGTTCGGCCGCCGGAATCTGCGTGTAGCCGAAGCTGACGGCAATACTGGGCAGGCCGGCCGCTTTTGCGGCATTGATGTCGTTGGATGAATCGCCAACCATCACAGCCCAGGCCGCCGGTTCGCCCAGCCGGTTCAGCGTGCCGTGGATGTGGCCGGGATCCGGCTTGCGTACCGGCAGGCTGTCGCCACCGACGATGGCGGCGAAGAAGGCGGTCAGTCCGAGCCGGTCGAGCAGTGTCCGGCTGAAACCCTCAGACTTGTTGGTGCAGACGGCCATCACATAGCCCTGCTCGGCGAGAGCTGCGAGGCAGGTGGCCACACCGGGAAACGGCCGGCTGGTATCGGCCAGATGCACGGCATAGTAGTCGAAGAAGTCGGCCATCGCGGCTTCGAAGGCTTCCGGCGATGGAATCCCGCCGGTGACGGTCAGGCCTTTCTCGACCAGGGCGCGGGCGCCGTCGCCGACAAGCTGGCGGACAGCCTGCAGGCCGATGGCCGGTCGGCCGGCACGCTGCAGGGCGTAATCCGTGGCGGCGGCAAGGTCTGGTGCGGTATCCACCAGGGTGCCATCGAGATCGAAGAGAATCGCTTTTTGAATCATGGTGTTACAATTCGAAAGACCCTGAAACAGACGGAAAGACCATTTGATTTCCACCGGCGGCGGCGGCTATGACACAGTCCGCCGCGCCGGATGCGGCGAATCGTAGCTTTTTTCTACACGGAACATCTGCATGGCGAAACGGGCAGTAGCGGTGGTGGTGCTGGCGGCAGGGCAGGGCACGCGCATGAAGTCGCGCCTGCCCAAGGTGCTGCACCCGGTTGCCGGCCGGCCGATGCTCAACCATGTGCTGGATGCTGCCGCCGCTCTGAAGCCCGACCGGGTCGTCGTCGTCACCGGCAAGGGCCAGGAGGCTGTGGCCGCGGCGGCGCAACCTGCGACCATTGTCATCCAGGATCCGCCCAGGGGGACCGGGCATGCCGTGATGGCGGCGATGCCGGCCCTGAAGGGTTTCAAGGGCGATGTGATCGTGTTGTTCGGGGACTCCCCGCTGTTGCCCCCGGTCCTGATGAAGACCCTGCTGTCGGCGCGTCGCCACCGGTCTGACCCGGCGGCGGTGATCGTCGGCTTCCGGCCCGCCGATCCGGCCGCCTACGGCCGGCTGATCGTGGACGGAAAAGGCCGGCTGCAGAAGATCGTCGAATACCGGAACGCCTCCGCGGAGGAACGCGCCGTCACGCTCTGCAATGCCGGGCTCATGGCGCTGGATGGTGCCCGGCTGCCGGCCTTGCTGAAAAAGCTGAGCGACCGGAATGCCCAGGGCGAATACCTGCTGACGGATGCGGTCGAGCATGCCAATGCGCAGGACTGGACCTGTCGTGTGGTAGAGGCCGATCCGGTCGATGTGATGGGCATCAACACCCGCGCTGAGCTGAGCATCGCTGAGGCCGCCATGCAGCAGCGTCTGCGGGCCCGCGCCATGGCCGAGGGTGTGACCATGGTTGCGCCCGAGACGGTTTTCCTGCGTGCCGACACGAGGCTGGGGCGTGATGTGGTGATCGAGCCTTTTGTGGTATTCGGCCCTGGCGTCACGGTGGCAGACGGTGTCCTGATCCGCAGCCACAGTCATATCGAGGGCGCAAGCATCGCCTCCGGCGCCACCATTGGGCCGTTTGCCCGGCTGCGCCCCGGAGCCGCGATTGCCGAAGCTGCCCATATCGGCAATTTCGTTGAGATCAAGAATGCGAAGATCGAACGTGGTGCCAAGGTCAACCACCTGACCTATATCGGCGATGCCAGGGTTGGCGCTGCTGCGAATATCGGGGCCGGTACCATCACCTGCAATTACGACGGCTTCGGCAAATACCATACCGATATCGGTGCTGGTGCCTTCGTCGGTTCGAATTCGGCGCTGGTGGCGCCGGTGAAGATCGGCGATGGGGCCATGGTTGCTGCCGGCAGCACCATCACCCGGGATGTGCCCGGCGATGCACTGGCTGTTGCCCGCGGCCGCCAGGAAGACAGGCCCGGCTTCGCCGCGAAATTCCGCGCGATCCAGTCGGCGCGGAAAGAGAAGAAGTAAGGAGCGTTCTGGATGTGTGGAATTGTCGGGGTGGTTGGCACCCGGGATGTGGTGCCCCTGCTGGTCGACGGCCTGAAACGGCTGGAATACCGCGGATATGATTCTGCCGGCATTGCTACGCTGGTCCCGGGGGGAGATATCGAACGGCGCCGTGCCGAAGGCAAGATTGCCAGGCTGGAGGCGCGCCTGCAGGACAGCCCGCTCAGCGGCATGATCGGCATCGCCCATACCCGCTGGGCCACCCATGGTGCGCCGAACGAGGAGAATGCGCATCCGCATGCCACCGAGCGGGTTGCGCTGGTCCACAACGGCATCATCGAGAATTACCGCGAACTGGCGGAAGAACTGATCGCGAAGGGCCAGCATTTCCACAGCCAGACCGATACCGAGGTAGCTCTGCGTCTGATCGACCAGTATCTGCTGGACGGCAAGAATCCGGAACAGGCCGTATTGGCGGCGCTGGGCCGGCTGCGCGGTGCCTTTGCGCTGGGCATCCTGTTTCACGGCAAGGACGACCTGCTGATTGGTGCCCGCCGCGGCGCGCCACTGGCGGTCGGATTCGGCAATGGCGAGATGTATCTCGGCTCAGACGCGCTGGCTCTGGCGCCGCTGACCGACCGCATCGCCTATCTGGAAGAGGGCGATATTGTCATCCTCAGCCGGGCGGGGGCGCGGTTCCTCGATGCCGGCGGCAAACTGGTCGATCGCGTCGTCCGCCCCACGGCAATCAGCGGTGCCATGATCGGCAAGGGCAACTACCGCCACTATATGCAGAAGGAAATCTACGAGCAGCCGGCGGTGATGGGCGACACCATCAATACCGTCGTCGGTCCGAAGGACCGGATGGTGCATCTGCCCGATCTTGGCATCGACCTGGCCGAGATCAGCCGTGTCACCATCGTGGCCTGCGGCACCTCGTATTATTCAGGCCTGGTGGCGAAATACTGGCTGGAACGCTATGCCCGGATCGGTGTTGAGGTCGATGTCGCCTCGGAATTCCGCTACCGCGAAGCCCCGGTCGATCCGAAGGGACTGGCGATCTTCATTTCGCAATCGGGCGAAACCGCCGATACCCTGGCGGCCCTGCGCTATGTGAAGGCCAATGGCGGCCGTACGCTGGTGATCGTGAACGTCCCGGAAAGCAGCATGGCGCGCGAGGCCGACGGCATCCTGCTGACCAAGGCGGGCCCCGAGATCGGCGTTGCCTCCACCAAGGCCTTCACCTGCCAGCTCGTCACGCTGGCTGCCTTCAGCCTCGCTATGGCACAGGCCCGCGGCGTGATGCCGGCCAGTGAGACCGCCCGCCTGATGGCAGCGCTGACCGAGGTGCCGGCCCATGCGGCCGAGGTGCTGAATCACGACGATGATCTGCAGCTTCTGGCTGAGAAGATCATGGATGCCCGCGACGTGCTGTATATCGGCCGCGGCCCCTGTTTCCCGCTGGCGCTGGAAGGCGCGCTGAAGCTGAAGGAAATCTCCTATATCCATGCCGAGGGTTATGCGGCCGGAGAGCTGAAGCACGGCCCGATCGCCCTGATCGACGAGGGCGTGCCGGTAATCGTGATCGCGCCGAGCGACGGCCTGTTCGAGAAGACCATTTCCAACATGCAGGAAGTGATGGCCCGCGGCGGCAAGGTGATCTTCATGTCGGACAAGGCCGGCCTGTCTCATGTAGACGAGCGGACCTTTGCCACCGTCGTGCTGCCGCAGGTCGAGCCGTTCATCGCCCCGATCCTGTATGCCATTCCGGTGCAGCTGCTGGCCTATCACGTTGCGGTGCTCAAGGGCACCGATGTCGACCAGCCGCGCAACCTGGCCAAGTCCGTCACGGTGGAATGATGCCGGCACTTGCCCGCGGCCTGCTGCCATTCCGTCTCAGTATCTGCGGCGTGGCGGAGCTGGAGCAGTTTGCCGGCGATGTCACCCATATCCTCGGCATCCTCGATCCCGGCACGGCCGCGCCGGAGGGTTATGCCCATCATCCGGAAGCCTTGCGCGACGAGTTCCGGTTCTACGACATCGTCACCGAAGCCCCGGGGCGCACCCTGCCCGGCGAGGCCGATATGGCCGCCATTCTCGCGGTCGGGGACCGGCTGGCACAGGCCAGGGTGGGCCATCTGCTGGTGCATTGTTTTGCCGGGGTGTCCCGCTCGACGGCCGCCGCGGTCAGCCTGATGGCCCAGCGCAATCCGGGCCGCGAGGCCGATATTTTCGCCGCCCTGGCCGAAATCCGGCCGCGGGCCTGGCCCAACACGGTGATGATCGGTCACGCCGACCGCCTGCTGGGCTGCGGTGGCGCGCTTGTCGAAGCGCTGCGTCTGCACCACATTGCGGTGGCCCGCCGGTTTCCGGAGGTCCGGACCCTGATCTCCAGCGTCGGCCGCGGGCATGAACTGCCGGCCGAGTATGCCGAGGAAGGAACCGACCCCTATGAGCCAGTATGATTTCGACCTTTTTGTGATCGGTGGCGGCTCGGGCGGCGTGCGCGCCGGCCGTATTGCGGCCGGTCATGGCGCCCGCGTCGCCGTGGCCGAGGAATACCGCTATGGCGGGACCTGCGTGATCCGGGGCTGCGTGCCGAAGAAGCTGCTGGTCTACGGGTCGGAATTCTCCCATGCTTTCGAAGATGCCGCCGGCTTCGGCTGGACGGTGCCGCCGGCCCGCTTCGACTGGGCGACCATGATCGCCAACAAGGACAAGGAAATCGGCCGGCTGGAGAAAATCTACCGCGGCCTGTTCGAGAATGCCGGTGCGAAAACCTTCGACGGGCGCGCCGCGCTGAAGGACGCCCACACCGTCGCCATCGGCGAGACAACCGTCACGGCGGAAACGATCCTGATTGCCACCGGCGGCCGGCCCACCAAGCCGGCCATACCGGGGGCCGAGCTGATGATCAGCTCCAACGAGGCCTTTCACCTGCCGGCCCTGCCGAAACGGGTGGTGGTGATCGGCGGCGGCTATATCGCCTGCGAGTTCGCCGGCATCTTCAACGGATTTGGATCGCAGGTCACCCAGCTTTATCGCGGCGAACAGATTCTGCGCGGCTTCGATGCCGACATCCGCAGCCATCTGGCCGGGGAACTGGTCAAGAGCGGCATCGATCTGCGGGTGAAAATCGATGTAACTGCCGTGGAGAAGGTTGCCGGCGGCCTGCTGGTTCATCTGACCGATGGCAGCAGCCTGGAGGCCGATTGTGTGATGGCGGCCACCGGCCGGCAGCCGAACACCGATGGCCTCGGTCTGGAAGCAGTCGGCGTGAAGACCGATGCGGATGGTGCCGTGGTGGTCGACGAGTATTCGCGCAGCAGCATCGGGAATATTTATGCCGTGGGTGACGTCACCAACCGCATCAACCTGACACCGGTGGCGATACGCGAAGGGCATGCTTTCGCCGACACCGTATTCGGAAAGAAACCACGCAAGGCCGACCACACCGATGTGCCGGCGGCGGTATTCAGCCAGCCGCCGGTCGGCACCGTCGGCCTCAGCGAGGAGGCCGCCCGCAAGGCTTATGGCGAGGTGGATATCTACCGCACGACTTTCCGGCCGATGCGCGCCACCATCTCGGGCCGCGACGAACGCATCCTGATGAAGCTGGTGGTGGATGCCCGCAGCGACCGGGTGATCGGCGCCCATATGGTTGGCCCGGAAGCGGGCGAGATCATCCAGGGCCTGGCCATCGCCATCAAGGCGAAGGCGACCAAGGCCGATTTTGATGCCACGGTCGGCATCCATCCGACAGCCGCCGAGGAATTTGTCACCCTGCGCGAGAAGGTGCGCGAACCGGTGAAGGCCTGATCTGGTGCCGGCTGCCGCCTTGCCGGTCCGGCCCGACGCCCGGATCACCCTTCTGCTGGGCGGCGCCCGGTCAGGCAAGTCGCGGCTGGCTGAGGAGCTGGCGGCGCGACGGACCGGCCGGCTGGTTTATATCGCCACCGCCGAGGCCTGGGACGACGAGATGCGCGACCGCATCGCCGAACATCGTGCCCGGCGCGGAGACCGCTGGCACAGCATCGAGGCGCCGGTGGCGCTGGCCGAGACGCTGAATGCCCTGCCGGCTGGCACGGGCGCAGTTCTGGTCGACTGCCTGACCCTCTGGCTGTCCAACCTGATGCATGCCGGCCGTGATATCGAGGCCGAGGCTGCCGGTCTGGCGGCTGCGCTGCAGGCGCAGATAGCACCTGTGCTGCTGGTCTCGAACGAGGTTGGACTTGGCATTGTGCCCGATAATGCGCTGGGACGTGCCTTCCGCGACCACCAGGGCCGGCTGAACCAGGCGATGGCCGCTGTGGCCGACCACGTGATTTTCATGGCTGCCGGTCTGCCGCTCGTGATGAAATAGCTGACATGACCCGCGCGCGCTGCCTGATGTTCCAGGGGACCGGATCCGATGTCGGCAAATCGGTGCTGTGTGCCGGCGTGATCCGTGCCTTGGTGCGGCGCGGCCACAGCGTGCAGCCCTTCAAGCCGCAGAACATGTCGAACAATGCTGCCGTAACCGCCGAAGGCGGCGAGATCGGCCGGGCCCAGGCTCTGCAGGCCCGCGCTGCCGGCGTCGCACCTCATGTGGATATGAACCCGGTGCTGCTGAAGCCGCAGGGCGACCGCACCTCGCAGATCATTGTGCAGGGCCGCATGCATGGTTCGACCGATGCCCGCGGCTATCAGCAACGGAAGGCCGAGTTGTGGCCATTCGTGGCCGAGAGCTTCGGCCGGCTGCGCGACGCGGCGGATTTCGTGATCGTCGAAGGGGCGGGCTCGCCCGCGGAGGTGAATCTGCGCGCCAACGACATCGCCAATATGGGTTTTGCGCAGCGTGCCGGAGTGCCGGTGGTATTGGTCGGTGATATCGATCGCGGCGGCGTGATTGCCAGTCTGGTCGGCACCGATCTCCTGCTTGAGCCAGAAGAGCGGAAGCTGGTGGCCGGTTATGTGATCAACAAGTTCCGCGGTGACCCGAGCCTGTTCGATGAAGGTCTGGCGATCATCACCCGGCGCACCGGCTGGCGCAGCTTCGGCGTACTGCCGCATCTGCCCGAGGTCGGTCGACTGCCGGCCGAGGATGCCGTGGCGCTGGACCATATCCGGGCCTCTGCCGGGGATGTGGTGATCGCCGTGCCGCGCCTGAAGCATATAGCCAATTTCGACGATTTCGATCCGTTGCGGCAGGAGGCGGGCGTGCGTCTGGAATTCGTCCAGCCGGGACGTCCGCTGCCGGGCGATGCCGCGCTGGTGATCCTGCCGGGCTCGAAGTCAACCATTGCCGACCTGAAATTCCTGCGCGATCAGGGCTGGGATTCCGATCTGACCGGTCATCTCCGGCGTGGCGGCCGTGTGCTCGGGATCTGCGGGGGCTACCAGATGCTGGGCCGCAGCATTGCCGATCCGCATGGCATCGAGGGACCGCCGGAGGCCGTCGAGGGCCTTGGCCTGTTGCAGGTCGAAACGGTGCTGGGTGGCGACAAGACGCTGGTGGAGAGGCGGGGGTTCGAGCGGTTCACCGGCGAGGCGATCCACGGCTACGAGATGCATGTCGGCACCACGCTGGGGGCAGATGCCACCCGTCCGCTGCTGCGGCTGGGCGCGCGTCATGATGGTGCCGTTTCGGCCGATGGCCGGGTTGCCGGCTGCTACCTCCATGGCCTGTTTGCCGGCGACGCCTTCCGCCGTGCCTATCTGTCGGCGTTGTCCGACCGAGAATTTGCCACGGGTGATTACGAAGGCGGTGTCGAGCACGCACTGGACGCGCTGGCCGCGGCCATCGAGCAGCATCTGGATGTCGATGCCCTCATAGCGACAGCACGTTAGCCCCCAGCAATACCAGACCGGCCAGCAGCAGGCAGGCCAGCCGGAACAGCCGCAGGGCATGGCGGATGTCCGGGGCGCCGGCTTCGGCCCGGCCATCCTCGCCACCCATCCAGTGATCTTCGACCCATCTGTCGCCATAGCGCCGCGGCCCGGCCAGCTTCAGGCCGAGTGCGCCGGCCATGGCGGCTTCGGGCCAGCCGGCATTGGGTGAGCGGTGCCGGCCCGCATCGCGCTCGACGGCGGCAAAGGCCGCCCGTGCCGAAGCGCCGGGCAGCAGCCGTGCGCTCAGCACCAGCAGCAGGGCCGACAGTCGCGAGGCCGGCAGGTTGACCAGGTCATCCAGCCGCGCTGCCGCCCAGCCGAAGGCGCGGTAGCGGTCGTTACGGTGGCCGATCATGCTGTCGGCGGTGTTGATCGCCTTGTAGAGCAGGATGCCCGGGAGGCCGAGTAGGGCACACCAGAATACCGGTGCCACCACGCCATCGGAAAAATTCTCGGCCAGGCTTTCGATGGCGGCACGGCTGACGCCGGCCTCGTCAAGGCTGTCCGGATCGCGGCCGACGATCATCGCCACCGCGCGCCGGCCACCGGCAAGGCCATCCTGCTCGATGCCGGCCGCCACGGCGGCGACATGGTCATGCAGGCTGCGCTGGGCAATCAGACTGGCCATCAGTACCGCTTCGGCGATCCAGCCGAAGGGCAGGTCATGCAGCAGTCCGCTCAGCAGCAGGCCGGCACCGCCACAGACGATCAGCAGCAGGATCAGGGTCAGCAGGCCGGCGGCGCGCCGCAGGCCGCCCTGCCAGTCCGGCCGGTTCAGCCGGGCCTCCAGCCCACCGAGCAGGGCGCCGATCCACACCACCGGATGCCGGATTCGCCGGTAGACAATATCCGGCCAGCCCAGCGTGGCATCGATGGCCAGCGCCAGCAGGAGAAGCCAGAGGTTGATCGCCGCAGCCGTCACCGTAAGATCGCCGCCATGACTGAAAACCCGGCCACCATGGGCGAGACCGAAGCCCCGCGTCAATCGCCGCCCACCCATGGGGGTGACCTCGCGGCTGCGCTGACGGCACCCGGTGCCTATGCGGGGACCTGGCTCGACCTGTCCACCGGCATCAATCCGCTGCCCTGGCCGGTGCCGGCCGTGCCGGCCGAGGCCTGGATGCGCCTGCCGGCGGCCGATGCCGAAGCCCGGCTGCTGGCGGCAGCGCGGCAGGCCTATGGCGTGCCGGAGGAGGCGGGCGTCGTCGCCCTGCCGGGTACGCAGGCGGCGATACAGCTGCTGCCGCGCCTGTTCGCCCCGGCGCGCGTGACGGTGCTGGGGCCGACCTATGCCGAGCATGCCTATTGCTGGCAGCAGGCCGGCCACGCTGTCAGCGAGATTGACGGTCTGCCGGCCAGTCTGGCCGGCACCGACATCCTGATCGCCGTCAATCCCAACAACCCCGATGGCCGCGCGCTGGGCAGGGATCTGCTGCTGCGCTGGCGGGCCGAACTGGCGTCACGCGGCGGCTGGCTGATCGTCGACGAGGCCTTTGCCGATGTACTGCCGGATATATCGATGGCCGGTGGGTCCGCACAGCCCGGCCTGCTGCTGCTGCGTTCCTTCGGCAAGTTCTTCGGTCTGGCCGGGCTGCGGCTCGGCTTCGTGCTCGGGGATCCGGCGGTGACTGCCGCACTCGCCGCTGCTGCCGGCCCCTGGGCGGTGAGCGGCCCGGCGCTGGAAATCGGCGCGGCTGCGCTGTCCGATGCCGGATGGCAGCAGGCAACACGGGGGGAATTGCAGCGCCGTACCCGCCGTTTCGACCAGGGCATGCGCGACCGCGGCATTCATGTCCTGGGCGGAACCAGCCTGTTCAGGCTGGCCAAACTGGGGGATGCCGGCGCCTTCGCCGCGAGGCTGCGGCAGCAGGGCATCCATGTCCGCATTTTCACGGCGCGGCCGCACTGGATGCGCTTCGGTCTGCCGGCCGATGAAGCAGAGTTCTGGCGCCGCCTTGATGCCGTGCTGGCCGACGGCCCGGCCTAGCGGCGGGCGGTTCCCGTCAGGCCGCGCTTGTGCAGCAGGCTGGCGGTGATCACGAAGATGCTGACCAGCGCAATCAGGATGGTGGAAATGGCGTTGATCTCGGGCGATACGCCGAGACGTACCGCGCTGTAGATGCGCACCGGCAGGGTGGTCGCGCCAGGGCCATTGACGAAGGATGCGATCACCACATCGTCCAGCGACAGGGTGAAGGCCAGCAGCCAGGCGGCAATCAGTGCCGGCAGCAGGCTGGGCACCGTCACCAGCAGGAAGGCGCGGACCGGGCCGGCACCGAGGTCGCGGGCAGCGGCTTCCAGGTTGGGGTCGAGACTGACCAGTTTCGACTGCACCACCACCAGTGCATAGGCGGCGCCGAAAGTGGCATGGGCCAGTGCGACGGTAACGATGCCACGCTCGACGTCCATGGCCACGAACAGCATCAGTGTCGAGACGCCGAGGATCACCTCGGGCAGGACCATGGGGGCCAGCATCAGGCCGCCGAACAGGGCGCGGCCGGGAAAACGGCCCAGCCGGGTCAGCACCAGCGCCCCCAGCGTTCCGAGCAGGGTGCCGAGAGTGGCGGCAAGGGCAGCGATGCGCAGGGACAGCCAGGCTGCTTCCAGATAGGCAGGGGTGGAGAACAGAACCTCATACCAGTGCAGCGAAAACCCGCCCCAGACGGTGACCAGTTTCGACGCATTGAACGAAAAGGCGATCACCAGCAGGATTGGCAGATAGAGGAAGGCCAGCCCGAGAGCCAGCGCCGCGAGGCTGATGCCGCTGAACCGGTTCATCGCGCCGTCCGCCCGAGTTCCAGTCGCTGCAGCCACAGGGCCGGCAACAGCAGCAGGCCGGTCAGCAGCACCGCGAGGGCGCTTGCCATGGTCCAGTCGCGGTTGGAGAAGAACTCCGTCCACAGGGTTTGTCCCAGCATGATCGTCGAGGAGCCACCGAGCAGGTCGGGGATGACGAATTCGCCCACGGTCGGGATGAAGACCATCAGGCCGCCGGCGAGAATGCCGGGTCGTGCCAGGGGCACGGTAACCAGCCAGAAGGCGCGCATGGGCGTGGCGCCAAGATCCACGGCGGCCTCGGTCAGCCGCGGCGACTGGCCGACCAGGCTGGCATAGATCGGCAGAATGGCGAAGGGCAGGTAGGTATAGGTCATGCCGATGACGATACCGAAGCCGGTATTGATCATCACCAGCGGCTGCTCGACCAGGCCGAACTGCAGCAGCGCAGCATTGATCAGGCCTTCCGGCTTCAGCAGCGCGATCCAGGCGTATACGCGGATCAGAAAGGAGGTCCAGAACGGCAGGATGATCAGGGTCAGCACCAGCGGCTGCCATGCCATCGCCACCAGAGTGACCGCCCGGGCGATGGCGAGACCGAGGCCGAGACAGCAGGCCGTGGCCAGTGCCGCATAGAGCAGGCTGTTGCCGAGCGCGCGCAGGTACAGCGTGTCGCTGGCGATCAGCATGTAATTGGCCAGGTGCGCCTTGAATACGAGACCGTATTCACCGGCCTCGAACAGCGGCGTGTAGGGCGGCTGGGCCAGCTGCGGCTCGGCGAAGCTGATCTTGAGGATCAGGGCGAGCGGGATGGCGACGAAGACCGCCGTCCACAGGGCCGGCATGGCCAGCAGGGCGATGCCGCGGCGGGTCATGATGCAGGGTTGCCGCAATCAGGCATCGGACAGCGGCACGAGGGCATAGGCATCCCAGCTGAGCCAGACGGTCTGATCGAGTTCCAGCAGAGGTTCGTGGATCGCGTTGAGCTGCGATGCCTTGACGCTGCGGCCGTCGGCCATGCGCACCTCGATCGTGGTCATGTCGCCGATATAGTCGATATCGGTGACGACTCCGCTGGCGGTGTTCGGGCCAGGCGGCTGCGGATCGCGGGATATCTCGATCTGCTCCAGCCGCAGGCCGAGCAGCTGGTAGCCGCCGGTATCGCGCGGCGGGCCCTCGGCGGGGAAGTGCAGGTCGAGGCTGCTGCAGCGGGCCTGCACCAGCCCGTCCGCTTCCGCGGCGATTTCCGCCTCGAACAGGTTGATGTCGCACATCAGCTGGGCGACGAAGCGGTCGACCGGGCGGTCGTAGATGCGGCGCGGATGATCCACCTGTCGCAGCCGGCCTGCCTGCATCACGGCAATGCGGTCGGCCAGTGCCATGGCCTCGTCGTTGTCATGAGTGACGAAGACGAAGGCGATCCCGGTCTGGCGGTTCAGGCGGCGGAGTTCCGCCTGGGTCTGCTGGCGCAGGCGTTTGTCGAGGGCGCCGAGCGGCTCGTCCAGCAGCAGCAGGCGCGGGCGTTTCACCAGTGCACGGGCCAGGGCCACACGCTGCTGCTGGCCGCCGGACAGCTGGTGCGGCTTGCGCGCGGCGAATCCGGAGATTTCCAGTATGTCCATGGCGTCATCGACGCGGCGTGCGATTTCGCCGGCCGGCAGGCCCTCGCGGCGCAGGCCGAAGGCGATGTTGTCGTGTACGTTCAGGTGCGGGAACAGGGCATAGGACTGGAACATCATGTTGACGGCCCGCCGGTGCGGCGGCAGCCGGGTGATGTCCTGCCCATCGAGCAGGATGCGGCCGGCATCCGGAATCTCGAGGCCGGCGATCATGCGCAGCAGGGTCGACTTGCCGCAGCCGGACGGGCCCAGCAGCACGAGGGATTCGCCGTCTTCGACCTCAAGGTCGAGGGCGTCGACGGCGGTCTCGTCGCTGTAATACTTGCTGACGCCCTCGATGCTCAGCAGCGGCATCGGATCAGCCGCCGCCCTTCACGCGCGTCCAGGCGCGGGTCAGCAGGCGCTGTTCGGCCTGCTTGAACGGCTCGACGGTATAGAGCCGGCCGAGTGCCGAGGCCGGCGGGAAGACATCCCTGTCGGCCATCGCTTCCTTGTCGATGAACTGCAGCGAGGCCGGTACCGCGTTGGGGTACTGCACGGCGTTGGTGATCTTTGCGATCACCTTCGGCTGCAGGATGTAGTTGATGAAGGCATGGGCATTGTCGACATGGGGGGCGTCGGCGGGGATCGCCATCACGTCGAACCACTGCTGGGCGCCTTCCTTCGGCAGCAGATACTGCACGCGCACGCCCTTCTTGGCTTCCTCGGCGCGGGTGCGTGCCTGCAGGATGTCGCCCGAGAAACCGTAGGCAAGGCAGATGTCGCCATTGGCGAGGCCGTTGATGTACTGCGAGGAGTGGAACTTGCGGATATAGGGCCGCACCTTCAGCAGCACCTCCTCGGCCTTGCGGATGCTCTCCGCGTCCTTGGCATTCGGATCAAGACCGAGATACTTCAGCGCCGCCACCATCACCTCGTCGGGGGCATCCAGCACCTCGACACCGCAATCGGCGAATTTCGAGACAATCTCCGGGTCGAACAGCATCCGCAGGGAATTGGCCGGCGGGTTGGGCAGGCGCTGCTTGATCTTGTCGGGGTTGAGGCCGATACCGCTGGTGCCCCACATGTAGATCACCGCATGGCGGTTGTCGGGGTCGAAGCGGGCGAGGCGCTGCATCTGCGCCGGATCGAGGTTCTTCAGGTTGGGCAGCTTGCTCTTGTCCAGCGGCTGCAGCAGTTTGGCCTGCACCTGGCGCGCCATGTAATACTGGGTCGGCACCACGATGTCGTAGCCGGTCTTGCCGGCCAGCAGCTTGGATTCCAGCGTGTCGTTGGAATCGTAGACGTCGTAGCGGACCTTGATGCCGGTCTCCGCCTCGAAATCCTTCAGCACGTCCGGATCGATATAGTCGGACCAGTTGTAGACGTTGACGACCTTGTCCTGGGCGGCAGCCGGCAGGGCGGCGACAGCCGCCAGCAGGGCGGCGGCAAGAGCAGTCAGGCGCATGGAGAACATCCCCCGAATCCCCGTTGAGATGGCCGGATTATGACAACCGTTCCGGGCGGCAGCAATCGGCAGCTGCTGCGTCGCAGCATCGTTCCTTTGAGGCAGATTGCCTCGACAAGTGGCTGAAAGGGCGGTGGATATTCATGCAATTGTCATCTCTGTAGCCAACTTATCCCCAGCCTTTCACAGGCCTGTCACCGAATCGCGATGTAATCGGGAATCGAGCGAGTCGGCCCCGGGGTGGGCGCCGGCCGCCAGCCAGGGTGAGATTGCAAAATGCGCATTCTGATCGTTTCCGATGCATGGCATCCGCAGGTTAACGGCGTGGTGCGCACATTGACCAAGACCCGCGAGGTCCTCGAGAAGCGCGGTCATGTGGTCGAGGTGATCGGCCCGGACCGGTTCCGCAGGGTGCCGTGTCCGACCTATGCCGAGATCGAACTGGCGATTCTGCCCTATCGCAGCCTCGTGCGGCAGATCGAGGCTTTCGCACCCGATGCCATCCATATCGCCACCGAGGGGCCGCTCGGCATGGCGGCACGCAAATACTGCAAGCGCAACGACCTGATCTTCACCACCGCCTACCACACCAAATTCCCGGAATACATCCACGAGCGGACCGGCTTGCCGCTGAAATGGAGCTACGCCTTCATGCGCTGGTTCCATGGCGGTTCGGCCGGCGTGATGGTGGCGACCGACAGTCTGGCGAAAAGCCTCTCCGACTGGGGTTTCCGCAACCTGAAAACCTGGTCGCGTGGCGTCGATGTCGAACGCTTCAAGCCGCGCCCCAAGGATATCCTCGACCTGCCGCGACCGATCTATCTCTATGCGGGCCGTGTGGTGGTGGACAAGAATATCGAGGCTTTTCTCAAGCTGAAGCTGGACGGCACCAAGCTGGTGGTCGGCACCGGCCCGGATCTCGAGGACTATCGTGCCCGCTATCCCGAGGCGGTGTTCGCCGGCTATCTGGAGAATGGCCATCTTGCCAGCTATTTCGCCGCGGCCGATGTCTTCGTCTTCCCGAGCCTGACCGACACCTTCGGTCTTGTTCTGCTGGAAGCGATGGCTTCCGGCGTGCCGGTGGCAGCCTATCCGGTGACCGGCCCGATCGACATCGTGGGGCCGCATCCGGAGGTTGGCTGCCTCGACGAAGACCTGGAAAAGGCCGTGAAGGGTGCGCTTGGCAAGTCACCGGAAGCCTGCCGCCAGCTGGCCCTGCAGTATTCCTGGGATGCCTGCACCGACCAGTTCCTCGGCAACCTGGAGCCGCTGCGCCATGCTGCCCGGCCGAGCGGGGCCACGCCTTCCCTCGAACCGGCCGACTGAACCAATCCGGACCGCGGGTGTCGGGCTTGCTCCCGGCGCATCCGCCCCGCTAGGGTCTGTCCTCAAGACAAGATCCGAGGGGAGGGCCCGATGGGCGTCGAGATCCTGCAGGCTGCGGCGCTGCCGCCGGCCATCAACGAGCAGCTGCTGCGCGACTACACCGTCCATGCCCTGTGGCAGGCCGAGGACCGCGCGGCCCTGCTGCGCGAAACGGCCGGCCGTGTCCGCGGCCTCGTCACCTCTGGCAGCGTCGGTGCCGATCGGGCGCTGATTGAGGCACTGCCGAAACTCGAGATCATTTCCAGCTTCGGGGTCGGCTACGACCCGATCGATATCGCCTGCGCAAAAGAGCGCGGCGTCATTGTGACCAACACGCCCGATGTGCTGACCGATGATGTGGCCGACATTGCCATGGCCCTGCTGCTCGACATGATGCGCCGCATGCCACAGGGCGATGCCTTCGTGCGGGCCGGACGCTGGCCGAAGGAGCGTTTTCCGCTGACCGACAAGCTGGGCGGCAAGACCATGGGCATCCTCGGGCTTGGCCGCATTGGCCAGGCCATCGCGCGGCGTGCCGAACCGTTCGGCGTTGCAATCGCCTATCACGGCCCGCGCCGCAAGCCGGATATCGCCTGGCACTATTACGATGACCTGATCGCCATGGCGAAGGCGGTCGATATCCTGATGGTCGCCTGTCCGGGCGGCAAGGCAACCGAGGGGCTGGTCAATGCGGCGGTGATCGCGGCGCTGGGGCCGAAGGGCTATCTGGTTAACATTGCCCGCGGCAGCGTGGTGGAGGAGCCGGCGCTGGTCGAGGCGCTGGTGCAGGGCCGGCTGGCCGGTGCCGGGCTCGATGTGTTTGCCGATGAACCCAATGTGCCGGAAGCCCTGTTCGCGCTGGACAATGTGGCGCTGGCCCCGCATGTGGGATCGGCCACCCATGCCACCCGGCGGGCAATGGGCGAACTGGTACTGAACAACCTTGCCGCCCATTTCGCCGGCAAGCCGGTGCTGACGCGGGTCGTCTGACCGTTCAGCCCTGTTCGTCGTCGTTGCGCAGGCGGCTGCTGCGCAGCATGGTATCGCGCAGCGCTTCATAAGCCATCATCTTGACGGCGTGGTCGATCACCCGGCTCTGTTCGGCCAGATGGCGGGCGACGGCCGAACCACGGGCCGGAGCGGGGGCAATCGGCTGCAGATCGTCAAGGCCGGCGGCATTGGCTTCCAGCTTGCGGCCGAACATGGCGTGGATTTCGCCCACGCTGCGTGGCTCGCCGCTGGCAGTGTAGAAGACGTTGCGGTTGGCGGCGGCAGCCTCGGGCAGGATAGCGGCAGCGCTCTGGGCGGGATTGTCCTTCATGGCCGCGAGAAAGCGGCTGGCGCCGGCGGCGCCGAGGAAGTGGCCGAGATAGAGATCGGTGTGGCCGGGCGTGGTGCCAAGCTCGCGCGACAGCGTCTCGCGGTTGCCGCGGGCATATTCGGCGGCCATGGCCGAGGCGATGCGCGGATCGTCGCGCAGGGACAGGATCGCCCGGCGCGTGGCGGCATCGTCCACGCGCGGCCGGCCGTCGCTGCCGGTGCCGATCTGCTGCGCTTCTGCGGCGAGGCCGTATTTCCTGCCATGATCGCGCACCATTTCCAGCCAGGTGCTCTCGATGAACTGGAACAGGCCGCGGGCCGAGCTGGTCGAGGCCTGGGCGTTGCTGCGGAAACCGCTCTCCTGCCCGGCCTGGGCCACCAGGTAGGCGAAATCGATCCCCGTGCTGCTGCTGGCCTGCTTCAGCGTGCTCAGCAACTCATAGCCGACCTGGTGGCCGCCGATGCGGTAGGTGTCGGCGGCGCGGGCGCCGGCTGCGGGGAAAGGGGTGACGGGTGCCATGATCCATCTGCCTGTCGATCCACCGCAATCTGGCTGCGAGCCGGCAAAGAAACCGTTAAGATTTTGGCAATTCCGCCATCCTCTTGTTTTGTCAGGGAGTTGCGGGCAAACAGGGATGGCATGTTGCATGGGGGATAGCGGGTGACAGAGGTCGCCTCCAATTTGTCCGCCTGGCTGGCGGCAGGCTGGCCGGCGATTGACTGGCAGGCCCAAGCGCCATGGCTGGCCATGCTGCTGCTGCTGGCTGGCGGCATCGGCCTGCCGGCGGGCCTGTATGCCCTGTTCGATCGCTGGGCAGCCGGGCGCCTGCGCCTTGATACCGTGGCGCTGGCCACCCGCTATGGCGGCTTCATGAATTCCTGGGCGGTGTTCGGCCGCCATGCCAGCGACTATCGCGATCTGCGACCGATCTTTCCCAATGCGCTGGCGGCGGAACTGGCCCGTTTCAGCGACGGCACGGCAACCATCGCAGCCCGGTTTTCCAGCCCGGTGGCGGCCGAGGCTGCTGCAGAGCGTGTATTCGGGCGGTTTGCCGCCGCCGGCATCGAATATGCCGATGCCGGGCTGTCTTTCCAGACCGGCCATGCCGGTTCCGGTTATGCCTGTGGCCAGTGGCTGGTGATCGACGACACGCTCTTTGCTTTCTATGCCGCCAGTTCGTCGGCGCTGGCAACGCGCCGGCGCTCGACCCCGGCCCTGCGGGCCCGGCGTTTCCCGGGACTGCTGCGGCTGCTGCACGGGCGGGGCGGCCATGGCGTGATGGCCGTGCTGTGGACGATGCTCTGTCTGGCCGCGGTTTCCGTGCTGGCCGAACAGGCGGCCCGGCGCCTGCCCGCAGGTGGGCCGCCACGCGATGTTTCGGAATTGCGGCTGCGTCTGGTGGCGCTGGGGCCGCCAGGCGGTCGCCTGCGCCTGCAGCCCATGGAGGATGGGCGGCGCTGGCTGGCGGTGCTGCCGGCAGACCGTCTCGGCAGTTCCGATCTGGATCGGCTTGCCGGCCGTGGCTGGATCGCGGCACTGTCCCTCGGTTTCGATACGCGACGCAGCGTCGTCAATGCTTTTCCGGTCATCGGCCGTCCCGGCAGCGATGCAGATGGCCGCATCACGCTGCCGGAACACTGGCACAGCAACCTGCTGCTGGCGGGGACGGATGATCGGCTGGCCGCGATGGTGCGCGATGCCGTGCTGGCGGCGGGCTGGACCTGGCAGCCGCGCCTGTGGCCATGGCCACCGCTGTGGCGCGATCCGCAGGGCTGACCTATAGTTTCCGGACCCAGACCCGGGAGGAAACGATGGCAAAAGGCTACAAGGCCATGGTCGACGAGGCCATGGCGATGATCGTTACGCTGACGCCGCAGCAGGCGGCAGAAAAGCTGGGTGATCCGGACGTCGTTTTCGTCGATATCCGCGATCCGCGCGAACTGGAGCGCGAGGGCACGATCCCGAAATCGCTGCATGCCACGCGTGGCATGCTGGAATTCTGGATCGATCCGGAAAGCCCGTATCACCGCAAGGTTTTCGGTGAGGATCGGGAATTCATTTTCTTCTGTGCCGGCGGCCTGCGCTCGGCATTGGCCACCCGCACGGCGCTGGAGATGGGGCTGCGGCGCGCCGCCCATATCGAGGGTGGTTTCGGCGAGTGGAAGAAGCTTGGCCTGCCGGTGGCCGACTGGGCTGCGAAAGTACCGGGAGAAAGGAAATGAGCGGGCCGCTTGCGGGATTGCGCGTCATCGAGATGCCGGCGATCGGCCCGGTGCCGTTCTGTGGCATGCTGCTGGCGGATCTGGGGGCTGATGTGCTGCGCATCGACCGCACCGGCGAGGTCGATCTCGGCCTGCCGGTGGAGCCTAAATACGAACTGCTCGGCCGCGGCAAACGCTCGCTGGCACTCGATCTGAAAGATCCGAAGGCCATCGCGCTGGTGCTCGACCTGTTCGCGAAGGCCGATGTCGTCATCGAAGGCTTCCGCCCTGGCGTGATGGAGCGCCTCGGGCTGGGGCCCGATGTCGCACAGCAGCGCAACCCGAAGCTTGTCTATGGCCGCATGACCGGCTGGGGCCAGCAGGGACCGCTGGCACCTGCCGCCGGCCATGACATCAACTATATCGCGCTGACCGGCGCCCTGCATGCTATCGGCAGGGCGGAAGGCGGGCCGGTGCCGCCCCTCAATCTGGTCGGCGATTTCGGCGGTGGTTCGCTCTATCTCGCCATGGGGGTGCTTGCGGCCCTGTTCGAACGGCAGACATCCGGCAGGGGCCAGGTGGTGGATGCGGCCATGGTCGATGGCGCGGCTTCGCTGATGACGCTGTTCTACGGCCTGAAAGGCGCCGGCCTGTGGAGCGACACGCGCGGCGGCAACATGCTGGACAGCGGCGCGCCCTGGTACGACAGCTACGAATGCGCCGATGGCGGCTTCGTCGCCATCGGCTCGATCGAGGGCAAGTTCTATGCCGAGTTGATCCAGAAGCTTGGCCTCGATCCGAAAATCCTGCCGAAGCAGCATGATCGTCGCAACTGGCCGAGCCTGCGCGCCGCCATCGCCGCCAGTTTCCGCACGAAGACCCGCGACGAATGGTGCCGGCTGATGGAGGGCAGCGATATCTGCTTCGCGCCAATCCTGTCGCTGGAAGAGGCGCCACGGCATCCGCATATGGCGGCGCGGGAGACTTTCGTGGCGCCCGATGGCGTGACCCAGCCGGCACCGGCACCGCGTTTCTCGCGCACGCCGGGCGGCATCGCGCACAAACCGCCGGTGCGCGGCGAGGGCGGGGCGGCCGCGCTGACTGAATGGGGCGTGACTGCGGAGGCGCAGCATGCCGCGTCTGGCGAATAAGGTTGCGCTGATTACCGGTGCGGCCTCCGGTTTCGGCCGGGCGACGGCCGAACTGTTCGTGCGCGAGGGAGCACGGGTGATCCTCACCGACCGCCAGGTTGAATCCGGCATCGCGGCGGCGGACAGGCTGGGCGATGGAGCGCGGTTCGCGCCGCTCGACGTGACCCAGGAAGACCAGTGGGCGGCGGTTGTTGCCGGGGTTAAGGCTGCGGAGGGTCGGCTGGATATCCTGGTCAACAATGCCGGGATCGGCCTGTTCCGCGATCTGACCGAGATGACCCTGGCCGAATGGCGGCTGGTGCAGGCGGTGAACAGCGACGGGGTTTTCCTTGGCTGCAAGCATGCCATACCGCTGATGCGCGACAGCGTGCAGGGACGGCGCGGTGGCGGTTCCATCGTCAACATCGCCTCGGTGGCCGGTCTGGTTGGCGCACCGCAGATGAGTGCCTATTGCGCCTCCAAGGGTGCGGCGACCATGCTGACCAAGGCGCTGGCGATGGAGGCGGCCCATGGCCGCTGGAACATCCGGGTCAATTCGGTGCATCCGGCCTATGTCGAAACGGCACTGGTGAAGGCCCATATCGCCCAGTCGCCCGAGCCGGAAAAGACCCGGCGTTTCCTCGAAAGGCTGCAGCCTGTCGGCCGCATGGGCACGGTCGACGAGGTGGCGCAGGCGATTCTTTACCTTGCCAGCGACGAATCCAGTTTCACCACCGGTGCCGAACTGGTTGTCGACGGCGGCATGACTGCGCAATAAATCCCCGACAGAAGCAACAGGAGACGTTCATGGATCTCGGTATCAAGGGGCGCAACGCGCTGATCTGCGCCGCCAGCAAGGGCCTCGGTTTCGGCAGCGCGCTGGCGCTGGCCAAGGAAGGTGTCAACGTCACCATCACCGCGCGCGGCGCCGAAACGCTGGAACAGGCGGCACAGAAAATCCGCGCTGCCGCTCCCGGTGTGACCGTGAAGACGGTTGCCGGCGACATCACCACCGATGCCGGCCGGGCCGAGGCGCTGGCTGCCGCCGGCGAGATCGACATTCTGGTCAACAATGCCGGGGGGCCGCCGCCTGGCGATTTCCGCAACTGGGGCCGGGAGGAGTGGATCAAGGCGGTCGATGCCAACATGATCACGCCGATCCTGCTGGCCAAGGCCGTGGTCGACGGCATGGCGGCGCGCAAGTTCGGCCGGATCGTCAACATCACTTCGTCGTCGGTGAAGGCGCCGATCCCGATCCTTGGCCTGTCGAACGGTGCCCGCGCCGGCCTGACCGGCTTTGTCAGCGGCCTTGCCCGGCAGGTGGCCAAGGATGGCGTAACCATCAACAACCTGCTGCCCGGCCGCTTCCTGACCGACCGCCTGCGCGGCACCATCGGCGCCCAGAGCAAGAAGGCCGGCGACGAACTGGAAGCCGAGATCGCGAAGCAGGCGACCACGGTGCCGGCCGGCCGTTTCGGCACGGCGGAGGAATTCGGCGAGGTCTGCGCCTTTCTGTGTTCGGTGCCGGCCGCCTATATGACGGCGCAGAACGTCCTGCTGGACGGCGGCAACTATCCCGGCACCTTCTGATTCCGGGCAGCGATGCGGAAAAGGGGCCAGGGGCCCCTTTTCTTTGTGCTTGGATTCTCTAGACCAGTCGTTATAATACCAGCCATGTCCGCTGCTGCCCGCAAGATCGCCGCCATGCCGGTCCGCCAGAACGCGGCCAGGCAGAATGCGACCCGCGACCGCTTCATCGAGATGACGGCGCGGCTGATGTCGCGGCGCGGCTATGCCGCCGTCGGCCTGAACGAGATCGTCGAGAAAAGCGGCGCGCCGAAAGGCTCGCTGTATCACCATTTCCCTGGGGGCAAGACCGAACTGGCCGCTGCCGCTGTCGCCTGGTCGGCCGAGCGTTTCGCCGCCACCGTGGCGGAGGCCATCGCGGCATCGCCCTCGGTGGCGGCCGGCCTGCGCCGTACCGCCGAAACGCTGGCTGGCTGGATGGAGACATCCGGATTTCGCGACGGTTCGCCGCTGACCATCGTCGCGGTCGAGACCGGGGCCCATGACGAAACCCTGCGGCAGGCCTGCGCGGCCGGCTATGCCCTGACGACCGGACGGATTGCTGCCGCCCTGGAAGGCGAGGGCCGCCGGCCGGCCGAAGCCGCCGATCTTGCCGATTGGGCCGTGGCCGCGCTGGAAGGGGCGGTCACACTGGCGCGTGTGCGCCAATCCGCCGAGCCGCTGCGCCGCCTGGGCCGCCTGCTGCAGAGGAGCCTGTCATGACCGCCACATCCGTGCCGAAATCCGACCTGAGCCGCGAACAGCTGCAGGCCGTGATCGAAATCAGCCCGTTCACCAAATGGGTCGGCACCGAGATCGTCGATTTCGCGGCCGGACAGGTGAAGATCGCCATCGACCTGCGGCCTGACCTGACCCAGCACCATGGCTTCGGCCATGGCGCCATCGTCGGTTACATGGCCGACACCGCCTGTGCCTGGGCGGCCGCCTCGGCGGTGGGCGATGTGGTCACGTCCGAATACAAGCTGAACCTGCTGGCGCCGGCCGTCGGCCAGCGGCTGACGGCCGTCGGCAGCGTGGTGAAGGCCGGCAGCCGGCAGGTGGTCGCCCGGGCGGATGTCTTTGCGGTGAAGGACGGTGCCGAGAAGATCGTTGCCACCGCACTGGCCACCATCGCCCGGGTCTGAAGCGTTTACGCAGCAGCCTGCTTGTCCACCGGATGGGCGGCGCGGAAGCCGACCTGCAGCCGGTTCCACACATTGATCGCGCCGATCAGCATGGTCAGCTGCACCTGTTCGGCCTCGCTGAACTGGGCCTTCACCAGCGCATAGTCGGCATCCGGCGCGCCGGTCTGCGCCACCAGCGTCAGCGCCTCGGTCCAGGCCAGCGCCGCCCGCTCGCGGTCGGAATACAGCGGCGACTCGCGCCAGGCATTCAGCATGTAGAGGCGCATCTCGCTTTCGCCATGCTTGCGGGCATCGGTGGTGTGCATGTGGATGCAGAAGGCACAGCCGTTGATCTGCGACGCGCGCAGCTTCACCAGCTCCTTCAGGCTGTGCTCGAGGCTGCCGGAGGCGAAGCTGGCTTCCAGCGCCATCATCGCCTTGATCGCTTCGGGGGCCAGCTTGTGCGGGTTGGTCAGTCGGGGGGTCATGGTCGGTCTCCTTGCCGCACACCATGCGCGGTCTGCAATATAGACGGACGGACACCGATCCCTGTGACAGCGTCCCTGTGACAGCGGGGGGCGGGATTCACGGGGTTGCCATAATCTGACCGATCGGACAGGTTTTTGCCGGTTTCCGGCGGCCCGTCCCGCCCCCCGATGCCTGTAGCCGGGCCCATTGCCGGGCCCATTGCCCGGCATTACAATCCATCGCTTTCCAGCGCCACGGGCCGGCTTTGGCCGACCAGAAGGAAGGGCATGAGTTGGGAAGCCGAGATCGCCGAACTCAGGCGACGTGAGGAAATGGCCCGCCGCATGGGCGGGCCCGACAAGATCAGGCGCCAGCATGACGGCGGCAAGCTGACGGTGCGCGAACGCATCGACCAGCTGCTCGATGCCGGCAGTTTCCATGAAATCGGTGCCATTGCCGGTCGCGCCGTCTACGACGACAACGGCGACCTTGCCGATTTCAGTCCGACCAACTTCGTTTTCGGCCGCGGCCGCGTCGATGGCCGGCCGGTGGTGGTCGGCGGCGACGATTTCACCGTGCGCGGCGGCGCCGCCGATGCAGCCATCTGGCAGAAGCAGGTGATGGCCGAGCAGATGGCGCTGGAACTGCGCATTCCGATGATCCGCCTGGTCGATGGCACCGGCGGCGGCGGTTCGGTGAAATCGCTGGAGATGGAGGGCCGGACCTATGTGCCGCTGCTGCCCGGCTGGGAGCATGCGGTGGCGAATCTGAGCACCGTGCCGGTGGTGGCGCTGGCGCTCGGTTCGGTCGCCGGCCTCGGTGCGGCGCGCGCGGTCAGCAGCCATTTCTCGGTGATGGTCGAGGGTATCTCGCAGATGTTCATCGCCGGCCCGCCGGTGGTGGCGCGCACCGGCGTCGAGATGACCAAGGAAGAACTGGGCGGCACCGATATCCACACCCGCGCCGGCGCCGTCGATCTTGCGGTTGCCAGCGAGGCCGAGGCGTTTGCCGCCGCGCGGCGCTTCCTGTCCTACCTGCCGCAATCGGTCCATGAACTGCCGCCGCGGCTGCCGTCGCAGGACGACGTGAACCGGCGCGAGGAGCGCCTGCTGTCGGTGATCCCGCGCGACCGCCGCCGCGTCTACAAGGTCCGCGACATTCTGGACGCAACCCTCGACGAGGGCAGTTTCTTCGAGATGGGCCGCATGTATGGCCGCTCGGTGGTGACCGGCCTGGCGCGGCTGGATGGCTGGCCTGTCGCGGTGCTGGCCAGCGATCCCTATCATTATGGCGGCGGCTGGACGGCGGATGCCGCCCACAAGATCACCCGCTTCGTCGACCTGGCCGAGACGTTCCACCTGCCGGTGGTGCATTTCGTCGACATTCCGGGCTTCCTGATCGGCCCCGAAGCCGAGCAGGCAGGCACCATCCGCCATGGTGCCCGTGCGCTGGCGGCCGTCTACCAGGCCAGCGTGCCCTGGTGTTCGATCCTGCTGCGCAAGGCCTTTGGGGTGGCCGGCGCCGGCCATTCCAACCATACCCGGCTGCGCTTCCGCTATGCCTGGCCATCGGGCGACTGGGGCAGCCTGCCGCTGGAAGGCGGCATCGAGGCCGCCTACCGCGCCGATCTCGAGAAGGCGGAAGATCCCGCTGCGCTGTTGCAGCAGATCGAAACCCGGCTGAACCGCGTGCGCTCGCCTTTCCGCACGGCGGAGGCTTTCCTGGTCGAGGAGATTATCGACCCGCGCGACACCCGTCCGCTGCTCTGCGAATTCGCCAATCTTGCCGCGCCGCTCCGCAGGGCCGGCCCCACCGCAACCTTCGGGTACAGACCATGAGCACCACCGACATCCCGAACCGCCCGAACGAGAAGAAACCGGCGCCGAAGCCGATCGTTCTGACATCGCATCCCAGCAAGACCGACGGCAGCAAGCCGCTGCCGATCGACTGGGGCAATGCCGACCCGAAACTGCGCGGCCCCATCGTCGCCACCCTGAAGAATCCGGGCGGCAAGAATGCGGTGGGTACCCATTCCGGCGCCTATTCGCTCTACCGTGCGCTGGCCATCGCCGCCGGCCAGCTCAAGGCCGAGCACAAGCCCGACCTGACCAACACCGCGCCGGCGGAAGCCATCGGCCCGTTCCCGCAATGGGGCGATCCGGGGAAGATCGTCTCGCTCGATCCCTGGGGGCATATGACCAGCGAGGTCTTCGCCCAGCAGATCGCCGCCGGCTGGGATATTCGCCCCACCATCGCCGTCACCAAGGCGCATATCAACATGCCGGAACTGCAGCAGGCGGTGCAGGCCGGCCGGCTGACGCCGGATGGCGACATCCTTGCCACCAATGGCGACGTGAAGGTCACCAAGATGGCGGTCGAGCCGGTCTGGTGGCTGCCCGGTGTCGCCAAGCGGTTCGGCATCAGCGAGACCGAGCTGCGCCGCGGCCTGTTCGAGCAGACCGGCGGCATGTTCCCGGAGCTGGTGACGCGCCCCGACCTCAAGGTCTTCCTGCCCCCCATCGGCGGCATGACCGTCTATCTGTTCGGCGACGTTTCCAAGCTGGGCAGGCGCGAAACCAAGATCGCCTGCCGCATCCATGACGAATGCAACGGTTCGGACGTGTTCGGCTCGGATATCTGCACCTGCCGGCCGTATCTCGCGCATGGGATCGAGGTCTGTATCGAGGAGGCGCAGAAGGGCGGCGTGGGCGTGATCGTCTACAATCGCAAGGAAGGCCGGGCGCTGGGCGAGGTGACCAAGTTCCTCGTCTACAACGCGCGCAAGCGCCAGGAGGCTGGCGATCGCGCCGAGACCTATTTCCAGCGCACCGAATGCGTTGCCGGCGTGCAGGACATGCGGTTCCAGGAACTGATGCCGGATATCCTGCACTGGCTGGGCATTGTCCGCATCGACCGGCTGGTTTCCATGAGCAACATGAAGTATCAGCCCATTGTCGATTCCGGCATCCAGGTGGTCGAGCGCGTGCCGATTCCCGACGAACTGATCCCGGCCGATGCAAAGGTCGAAATGGATGCCAAGAAGGCGGCAGGCTATTTCACCGAGAAAGTGCCGGATGCCGACGAACTGAAACAGGCCAAGGGCCGCGGTCTGACGGAGTAAGCAGCGTGGGTAACCTGAACGATCCGGCGCAGGCGGTCGCCTGGCTGCGCACACCCGAGGCAATCCGCGCGCGCTGTCATGAGCTGCTGGCGCTGGGCGAGCGCGACGCGCTGCCTAATTTCCAGGTGCATTTCAGCCGGCTGCCGGCCTGCGCCGATTATGTGGCGCAGGTGATCCGCGAGAACTACCCGGGCCTGCAGATCCCCTATCATGCCCGCTGGCGCCACTTTGCCGCCGGCGGCATCGATCGCTGGGGCCGGCTGGCCGCCGAGTTGAAGGATCGCGATGCCGACGAGATCGCCCGCATCCGCTTCGATCTCTGTGTTGCCAGCGTGCTGCTGGATGCCGGCGCCGGCCCCGACTGGGCCTTTTCGGAAGACGGCACGGCGATCGCGCGCTCGGAAGGGCTGGCGGTGGCGAGCCTGCATGCCTTCCGCGCCGGGCTATTTTCGGGCGACCGGAAGAATCTGCTGCGTGCCGATGCGGCCGGGCTGGCCCCGCTGGCACCGAATGCCATCGCCCATGCCTTCCAGGTTTCGGCGGCGAATCCGCTGGTCGGTGTCGAGGGGCGGGCGGCGCTGCTGCGCAACCTCGGGGCGGCGCTGGCGGCACGGCCGGACCTGTTCGGTGCCGATGCCCGTGTCGGCGGGTTGTATGACACGCTGAAGAAAAAAGTGACGGACGGGAAACTGCCGGCACGCGCCATCCTGGCGGCGGTGCTGGAGGGGTTCGGGCCGATCTGGCCGTCGCGCATGACGCTCGATGGCGCCAATCTCGGCGATGTCTGGCGCCATCGCGGCATCGTCAGCGGCGACCTGACCTCGGGTCTGGTGCCGTTCCACAAGCTGTCGCAGTGGCTGACCTATTCGCTGGTCGAGATTTTCGAGGATGCCGGCATCGCGGTCACCGGGCTCGACGACCTGACCGGCCTGCCGGAATACCGCAATGGCGGCCTGTTCATCGACCTGGGTGTGCTCAGCGTGCGCCATGACGCGCTGAAGAAATTCGCGATCCCGGTCGAGGACGAGGCGGTGGTGGAATGGCGGGCGCTGACCCTGGCTCTGCTCGACCGCATCGCCGACCCGGTGCGCGAACGGCTCGGCAAGACCGCGGCCGAAATGCCGCTGGCCCGCATTCTCGAGGGCGGCACCTGGGCGGCCGGCCGGAAGATTGCCCGCGAAAAGCGGGAAGGCGGCGGGCCGCCGCTGACCGTGGTCAGTGACGGCACAGTATTCTGAAGATCGGCGATCTCGTATCGGGGGAAGACAGACATGAACGCGTTTCCGAATGTCACGGTGGTCAGCCATCCGCTGGTGCAGCACAAGCTGACCCTGCTGCGGCGCAAGGAGGTGTCCACGGCAGAGTTCCGCCGGCTGGTCCGCGAAGTCAGCCTGCTGATGGCCTACGAAGTCACCCGCGACCTGCCGCTGGAGAAGACCGCGATCGAGACACCGCTGGAATCGATGCAGGCCCCGATCCTGGCCGGCAAGAAGCTGTGCTTCGTATCGATCCTGCGCGCCGGCAACGGCATTCTCGACGGCATGCTGGACCTCGTTCCCTCGGCCCGTGTCGGCCATGTCGGCCTTTACCGTGATCCCGAGACCCTGGTGCCGGTCGAGTATTACCTGAAGCTGCCCGAGGATGTCGGCGAGCGCCTGGTGATCGTGGTCGATCCGATGCTGGCAACCGGCCATTCCGCCGCCGCCGCTGTCACCCGCCTGAAGGAGGCCGGTGCCCAGCAGATCAAGTTCGTCTGCCTGCTGACGGTGCCCGAGGGCCTGCAGGTGATGCAGGACAATCACCCGGATGTCACCGTTTTCACCTGTGCCATCGACCGCCAGCTCGATGATCACGGCTATATCCGGCCTGGCCTCGGCGATGCCGGCGACCGTATCTACGGCACCAAGTAACCGTCGGCCGGGCGGCAGAGTGACAGGGGTGTAGCCGCCGTCACAGGCGCGGGGCCAGGACGGGGCTGCGGCGGCTTCATATCCGGGGCAGACTGGTCGCAATCCCGTTCACCAAGCTGACCCTGGAGCCGTGTCATGGCCGCTTTCCGACGCCGCACGCTGCGCGCGACCCTCACTCTCGCCTTCGCCCTTGCCGCCGGCATCGTCGCCGACAGCCGCGCCGCTTCCGACCTGTTGCCGGCCGCCGAGATTCGGCCGGCCGCAGCCGGTACCGCGCCGCGGGTGGTCGGCCAGCAGACCCGGCAGGGCCAGCCTGTTCTGCTGGGCAGCCGGATGGCCAGCGGTCCCGGCTCGGGCATCCGGTTCAGCCTGCTCGACGGGTCGGTGGTGATCATCGGTCCCAACAGCGTCGTCAGTGTCGATGAATTCGCCCAGGACCGTGTGGTGCTGACTGTCGAACGCGGTGCCTTTTATCTCGACTCCGCCAATCCGGGCGCCGTCCATGTCGTGCTGCCGACCGGCACGGTGGCGGTGCGCACCGCCACCGTGGCCGGCCGCATCGGCCTGAACGGTACCGAGGTGGCGCTGCTCAGCGTCGGCCGCGCCGAGGTCACCGGCTTCGGCGGCGACAGCGTCCGGCTCGACCAGATCGGCCAGGCCACCCGCATCATTGGACTCGGCAGCCCGAGTCAGCCCGCCACCCTGACGCCCCAGCGGCTGCAGGACTTCACCGGCCTGCCGAGCCAGATCGTGCGGCGCGACTGACGGGCGCGCGGACGGGAGCCGGCAGCGGCTCCGCGATTGCAGAAAAGCCGCATCCCATGCGGCTTTTTCGATTCCCGCGGGGTGCAGCCGCCGGCACGTGGCGGAGCAGGGCGGTGGGCTGCCGGGATTTTTTTCCGCGCAGCCCGGATTTCCTGTTGCAATGGAAGCTGTTTGCTGTAAATACGGCCTCATTGACGCACCCGCACGTGCCGATGGCCCCTGGCAGGTTATGCAACGACGAACGCGTCTCTTTTGGTGGCACAGCGCAAGCTGTGTCGGGTTCAGAGCCGGTCCGAGAGGGAGGTTTCGATGCTTGCAGCCAATGGTGGCCGCACGGTCACCCGTCTGCGACGTTCATCGTCCAAGGCACGTTTCGAGCTGGGGCAGATCACCCCGAAGCAGCAGAAGTTCATCGCCGAGGCGCGTGATGCCGATCCGTTCGTCGTCGTCGATCTCGACATCGTCGAGCAGAATTACCGCGAGCTGAAGCGGCTGCTGCCGCTGGCCCGGGTGTTCTACGCCATCAAGGCCAATCCGGAAGCCGCGATCATCCGCCGCCTCGAGAAGCTGGGTTCCAGCTTCGACACGGCGTCGATCGGCGAGATCGAGCTGTGCCTGTCGCAGGGTGCCACGCCGGACCGCATCTCGTTCGGCAACACCATCAAGAAGAAGACCGACATCGCCCGCGCCTATGCCCGTGGCGTGCGGCTGTTTGCCTTCGACTCCGAAGCCGAGCTGGAGAAACTGGCCGAGGCGGCGCCGGGCGCGCAGGTTTTCTGCCGCGTGCTGATGGAATGCGCCGGCGCGGAATGGCCGCTGTCGAAGAAGTTCGGCTGTGCGCCGCGCATGGCCGCCGACCTGCTGGTGCGGGCGCGCCAGATGGGGCTGGACCCCTATGGCATTTCTTTCCATGTCGGCTCGCAGCAGACCGATCTCGGCCAGTGGGACCATGCGGTGGCCCAGGTGGCGCAGATGTTCACCGTGCTGCAGGAAGCTGATGTCGACCTGCGCATGATCAATCTCGGCGGCGGTTTTCCGGCCCGCTACCGCTCCGACGTGCCGGTGCTGGAGGCCTATGCCCAGGCCATCAGCCAGGCGATCACCAGTCATTTCGGCAACAACCTGCCGGAAATCATCATCGAGCCGGGCCGTGGCCTAGTCGGCGATGCCGGCGTGATCCAGGCCGAGGTGGTCCTGATTTCCAGGAAGGATTACGAGGACGACCGCCGCTGGGTCTATCTCGACATCGGCAAGTTCTCCGGGCTCGCCGAGACCATGGACGAGGCGATCAAGTACCGCTTCGTCACGCCGCGCGACGGTGGTCCGACCGGGCCGGTGTCACTGGCCGGTCCGAGCTGCGACAGCGCGGATATCCTGTACGAGAAGGCGGATTACCAGCTGCCGCTCGGCCTCGAAGTGGGCGACAAGATACTGATCCTGTCCGCCGGTGCCTATACGACGACCTATTCCTCGGTGGGCTTCAACGGCTTTCCGCCGCTGAAGAGCTACTGCATCTGAACGGGTCGCCGGGTATCGAGCGGGTTGCAAGGGCCGGCAGCGCAAGCTGCCGGCCTTTTTGCTACCCATGGGCGGTTGCGCAGGCCTGATTGTCCAACCAGTGTTAGACCAACACCTTTGTCGGGCAGGGCTTTTCGCCGAATCCGGTTGCAGCAGGGGGCGCGTTGTGTGACAAAAGAGGCCGCCCGGAAATACTCGCATAAAGCGCGGTTCTCCGGGCATTGGGGGAGGTGGGACCAATGCAGCCCGTTTACTGTGGGCAGCCGCGTGCGTTCGCCTGCCTGCTGCCTTCCGGGCTGCGGGATATCACCCTGCACCTTTATCATTCCGCACACGATCTTTTGCGCCGCCTCCCGCGGCGGGGCTGGCCGGCTTGAGCCTTCGCCCCGGCAGCGACGATCCCTTCATGGCCGCACTCGGCCGGCATGATGACAGCTACGCGGATCCGGCCGTGCCGGCCGCCGTCGGCAGCGGTGGCGGCGCCAGCGGCGAGACGCTGCTGCTGCAGGCCCTCGACTCGATCGGCGAAGGTTTTGCCGTCTGGGATGCCGGCCCGAACCTGATCCGCTTCAACCGGCAGATGCCGGCCCTGTTCGGCCTGTCGGCCGACGACCTGCGCCCCGGACTGCCGGCGCAGGATTTCCTCGCCCTGCTGATCGAACGCGGCGCACTCACCATCCGTGCGGAGGAAGCCGAGGCTTGGATAGAGGCCTATATCGACGCCTCGACCAAGGCCGACCGCAAACAGGAGGTGCGGCTGGCCGATGGAACCTGGCTGAATTTCGACTGGCGGCGTCTGCAGGGCGGCGGTTTCGTTGCCGTGTTCACCGACATCACCCTGCGCAAGCGGGCGCAGATCCGGCTGCGCCAAGCCGAGGCGAAGTACCGGCAGATTTTCGACAACGTGCATGAAGGCATCATCCAGGTCACGCCGGAGGGCCGGGTGCTGGCGGTGAACCAGGCCGGTGCTGCCATCTTCGGTTTCCATTCGCCGGAAGAGATGCTGGCCACGGTCACCCGTGCCGGCGACCAGCTCTATGTCAATCCGGACCGCCGCCGCGACCTGCTGCTGCAGCTGGAGCGGCATGGCCATGCCCGGGATTTCCGCTCCGAGATGCGCCGTCGCGACGGCTCGGTGATCTGGGTTTCCAAGACCCTGCGGCTGGTGGCCGACGATCGCGGCAGCCCGGTGATGATCGAGGGCATGTTCCGCGACATCAGCGCCCAGCGCCGTGCCGAGCAGCAGCTGATGCAGGCCAAGGAACAGGCCGAGGCGGCCAACCGTGCCAAATCGGATTTCCTGGCCAACATGAGCCACGAGCTGCGCACGCCGCTGAATGCCATCCTCGGCTTCTCGCAGGTGCTGCAGGAAGAGATGATGGGGCCGCTGGGCAACCCGAAATACCGCGAATACTGCCGCGACATCGTGCAGAGCGGCGAGCATCTGCTGGCGCTGATCGGCGACATTCTCGACATGGCGAAGGTCGAGTCCGGCAAGATGCACCTCGACGAGGACTGGATCGATCTCGAGGAAAGCCTCGAGGCCGGACTGCTGCTGGTGCGCGAGCGCGCTACCGCCAACCGCATCGCCATCCGCAAGACCATGCCGCAACCGATGGCCTCGGTCTGGGCCGATTCCCGCCGGCTGCGGCAGGTCTGGATCAACCTGCTGAGCAATGCGGTGAAATTCACCCCGCAGGGCGGCTGGGTCGAGGTTACCGCGGCCTGGCTCGAGGGCGGTGCGCTCAGCGTCACCGTGGCCGACAGCGGCATCGGCATCGCCAGCGAGGATATTGAACGCGTGCAGCAGCCCTTCAGCCAGGTGGCCAATGCGCTGTCGCGCGGCCATGAGGGCACCGGGCTTGGCCTGTCGCTGTCGCGCAACCTGGTCGAGCTGCATGGCGGCAGCCTCGATCTCGACAGCCGGTTGGGCGAAGGCACCACGGTGACGGTGACCCTGCCGGCGGAACGCTGCCGGCGCGGGCCGCTAGCGGCAGCGCAGCACCAGCTTGCCGGTGGCGCGGCGGCCGGCGAGGGCCTGCAGGGCGGCAGCGGCCTCTTCGAGCCGGTACTCGCCCCCGACCAGCGGCCGTCCCTCGCCGCCGACTAGCCAGTCCGTCAATGCCGCATCGAGGCGGCGGCCGGCGGCCGGATTGCGACGGCCCTGTTCGCCGGCCCGCACGCCGATCAGTTCCGCCTCTTTCAGCAGCAGCCGGTTTGCCGGTGGCCGCGGTGGCTCGCCGCCGGCGAAGCCCACCACCAGCCAGCGCCCGCCCGGTGCCAGCGCTTTCCAGGCCGCGTCGAACAGTGTGCCGCCGACCGGATCGAAGACAGCATGTGCTTGTACGGCGGTTTGCCAGCCGGGCAGTGCCGGATCGATTGTCTCGGCGGCGCCGGCCGCCTGTGCCGCGGCACGCTTCTCTGGCGACGACGCCACCGCCAGCACCCGGGCCCCGAGCCGCGCACCCAGTGCCACGGCGGCCAGCCCGGTGCCGCCACCGGCGCCCAGCACCAGCAGGGTTTCGCCGGCCTGCAGCCGGCCGCGCGGCACCAGCGCCACCCAGGCGGTGGCGGCGGCCACGGGGAAAGCGGCCGCCTCCTGCCAGCTCCAGCCGGCCGGTTTCGGCAGCAGGGCGTCGGCCGTGACGATGGCCTCGGTGGCATAGCCGCCGCCGCGCAGCCGCGCGATCACGGCATCGCCGGGCTGCCAGCCGGTCACCGCCGGGCCGCATTCGGTGATCGTGCCGGCGGCCTCCATGCCCGGCACGAAAGGCAGTGCCGGCTTGTGCTGGTAGCGGCCGGCCACCTGCAGCAGGTCGGGGAAATTCACGCCGGCCGCATGCACGGCGATGCGCAGCTCGTCTGCCTGCAGCGGCCGTCGCGGCAGCCCGGCAGGCTCCAGCATTTCCGGCGGGCCGAGCCGCGGGCAGAGCATGGCGCGGTAGCTGCCGCTCATGCCAGCGCCTCCTGCGGCAGCCGCGCATGGATGATGCGCCAGCCGCCGGCCAGGGTCAGCAGCAGGATCGCGGCGCCGATCCAGTAGGGCAGGGTGATGCCGCCGCTTTCAAACAGCCAGCCGCCCCAGGCCGGGCCGGCCGCCCGCCCGAGCGCACCGAGCGACTGCGCGCCGCCCAGCGCAAGGCCCTGCCGGGCGGCATCGGCACTGCGCGAAACCAGGCTGCTCAGGCTGGGCATGATCGTGGCCAGTCCGGAAGCGGTCAGCAGGATCGACACGGCCATCCACGGCGTCGAGGTGACGATCTCAGTCAGCGCGGCGCCGACCGCCAGGCTGAACATGCCCCAGGTCAGCAGGCGGCGCTCGCCGAAGATCCGGGTCAGCGGTCCGATCAGGATGCCCTGCACGCTCAGCACGATGCTGCCGATGAAGGTGAAGGCCAGCCCGACTTCCCAGGCATGCCAGCCGAGGCGGGCCGCGGTGAACAGCGGAAACAGCACCTCGATCTGCGAGAAGACGAAATTGATGGCGAAGCCGATCACGATCAGTCCCAGGGTCGTGCGGCCGAGCTGCGGCAGGCCGTCGAACGGGTTGCGCCATAATGGTCCTGCGCCGCCGCCGGCGGCCGTCCGGGTTTCTCGGATCGTGGCCATCGCCAGCCCCAGCGCGATCACCGAGGCGCCGGCGGCGGCCAGTGCGGGCAGGGCATAGTTCGGATGCAGCGGATCGGGCCCGACCAGCAGGCCGCCGATCAGCGGCCCGAGGATCATGCCGATGCCGAAGGCGCCGCCGATCAGGCCCATGCCGCGGGCCCGCTTTTCCGGCGGGGTGGAATCGGCGATGATCGCCTGGGCGATGCCGATCTTGCCGCTGCCGATACCGGAGATGATCCGCGCGAGGAAGATGGCCAGCAGCGTGTCGGCCGCGGCCAGCCAGACATAGCCGGCAATGGTCAGCAGGATGCAGCCGAGGAAAACCGGGCGGCGGCCCCGGCGGTCGGACAGGGCGCCCAGCAGCGGTGCCGACAGGAACTGGGCGATCGAGAAGGTGGCGGAAAGCAGGGCGACCAGAAACGGCGAGGCGCCGTAGCTGGCGGCATAGAAGGGCAGCAGCGGCAGGATCAGCCCGAAGCCGACCAGATCGACCACGACGGTCAGGAAAATCGCCGGCAGCATCGGGCGAAACCTGTGTGACAGAGGCCGGAAACCGCCCGCCCGGGATTGCCCCGGCGGGCATCGTCCGCTACTTTCCGCGCGGCTTTTTGCCGGTTCATTTTCGGGTTTCCGGGCGAGGAACGGGACATGAAGATCAAGGGCGTACCGTACCGCACGATCTGGGTCAACGACGACGGCTGGTCGGTCGGGATCATCGACCAGACGACGCTGCCCCATGCCTTCGTCACCACCAGCCTGAAAACCTGGCAGGAGGCGGCCCATGCCATCCGGGCGATGATCGTGCGCGGTGCCCCGCTGATCGGCGCCACCGGCGCCTACGGCCTCGCGCTGGCCATGCGCGAGGACAGCGGCGATGCCATGCTGGACGAGGCCTATGCGGCCCTGCTGGAAACCCGGCCGACCGCGATCAACCTGAAATGGGCACTCGACCGCGTGCGCAACGCGCTGCACAACCTGCCCGGTGTCGAGCGTGCGGCCGTCGCCTACAGGGTTGCGGCTGAGATCTGCGAGGACGACGTCGCCACCTGCTCGGCCATCGGCGATCACGGCCTGAAGATCATCCGCGACCTGCACGAGAAGACCGGCAGCAAGCGCCCGGTGAATATCCTGACCCACTGCAATGCCGGCTGGCTTGCCACCGTCGACTGGGGCACCGCCATCGCACCGATCTACAAGGCCCATGACGCCGGCATTCCGGTGCATGTCTGGGTCGACGAGACGCGGCCGCGCAACCAGGGCGCCTCGCTGACCGCCTGGGAACTGAACAGCCACGGCGTGCCGCATACGGTGATCGTCGACAATGCCGGTGGCCACCTGATGCAGCATGGCCAGGTCGACATGTGCATCGTCGGCACCGACCGCACCACCCGGCAGGGTGATGTCTGCAACAAGATCGGCACCTATCTGAAGGCACTGGCCGCCCGCGACAACGACGTGCCCTTCTATGTGGCGCTGCCGCATTCCACCATCGACTGGACGATCCGCGACGGTGTGCGCGAGATTCCCATCGAGGAACGCGCGGCCACCGAGGTCACCGTCATGCAGGGCCGCACGGCTTCGGGTGAGGTGGTGCCGGTGACCATCACGCCGGAGGGCAGCCGGGCCGCCAATTACGGCTTCGACGTCACGCCGGCGCGGCTGGTCAGCGGGCTGGTCACCGAACGCGGCCTCTGCGATGCCACGGAAGCCGGCCTGACCGGCCTGTATCCGGAGTTTTCCTGAAGAGGCCCTCTTTCGCCGTTCCCACCTGCGCGGGAGCGGCGACATCAAAGTGAATTGGAAATGATAAGGTTGCCCCGATGAAGAATCTCTGGTCCGACCGCGACGCCAAGGCCGCCATCGCCCATTATGCGAAGCAGGGCGTCAATGCCGATCTCGCCTTGCGGACATACACCACCCGGCTGCTGGGCGGCGTGCCCGACCTGGTGCAGCATGGCGGCGGCAACACCTCGGTGAAGACCACGATGCCCGATCCGCTCGGCAAGCCGGTCGACGTTCTGTGCGTGAAGGGTTCGGGCTGGGACATGGCGGTGATCGAGCCGCCGGGCCTGCCGGCGGTGCGCCTGGCCCCGCTGCAGGAGCTGATCGCGCTGAAACAGCTGACCGACGAGGATATGGTCAACATCCAGCGCTGCAACCTGCTGGACGCAACCTCGCCGAACCCGTCGGTGGAAACGCTGTTCCATGCCTTCCTGCCCCACAAGTTCATCGACCATACCCATGCCTCCGCCGTGCTGGCGATCACTGATCAGCCCGACGGCGCCGAGATCTGCCGCAAGCTCTATGGCAAGCGGGTCGCACTGGTCGATTACGAGATGCCGGGCTTCGGTCTCGCCAAGAAGGCCGCTGCGGCCTTCAGGGCCAATCCGGATTGCCAGGGTCTGATCCTGCTGAAGCATGGCATCTTCACCTTCGCCGAGACGGCGAAGGAGGCCTATGACCTGATGATCGAGTTTGTCAGCAAGGCCGAACGTCATCTCGCCAAGGGCAAAAAGGCGCCCTTCGTGCCGGGCAAGGCGTTGCCGAAGAAAATTGCGGCCGCCGAAGATGTGCTGCCGATCCTGCGCGGCCTGCTCGGCATTCCGGCCGGCGATGACGGCGCGGTGACGCGCTGGGTGTTCAACCTGCGCGACAGCGCCGAGATCCAGGCCTTCGCGCGCGGCAAAGAGGTCATGCGCTACAGCCAGGCCGGCACGGTGACGCCGGATCACGTGATCCGTACCAAGCCCTGGCCGCTGGTGCTGCCGGCGCCGGAAGCCGGCAGGCTGGATGCCTTCGCCACCGCCGCCCGCAAGGCGGTCGAGGCCTACATCAAGAAGTACAAGGCCTATTTCGAGCGCCATAACGCGAAGGCGCAGCCGAAGAAGATCATGCTCGATCCGATGCCGCGCGCGCTGCTGATCCCCGGCCTCGGCCTGGTCGGCGTCGGCAAGACCCGAAAGGATGCAGTGATCGCCGGCGACGTTGCCGAGATGGCGGTCAGCATCATCACCAAGGCCGAAGCCATCGGGCGGTTCACCAGCATCCGGGAACGCGACATTTTCGATGTCGAATACTGGTCGCTGGAGCAGGCCAAGCTCGGCAAGGGCGGCGAGAAGCCGCTGTCGCGTCAGGTCGTCGTCGTCACCGGCGGCGCCGGGGCGATCGGTGCCGCCACCGCCAGGGCCTTTGCTGCCGAGGGCGCGGAAGTGGCCGTGCTGGATCTCGACGGCGCGAAGGCGGCGGAGGTCGCGAAGAAGCTGGGCGGCATCGGGCTGGCCTGCGACGTGACGAAGCCGGCCGCCGTGCAGGCGGCCTTTGCGAAGGTCGTGCAGCATTTCGGCGGTGTCGACATCGTCGTCTCCAATGCCGGCAATGCCTGGGGCGGGAAGATCGGCGAGGTTTCCGACGACCTGCTGCGCAAGTCCTTCGAGCTGAATTTCTTCAGCCACCAGTCCGTGGCGCAGGCGGCCGTGAAGGTCATGCTGGCGCAGAAGACCGGCGGCTGCCTGCTGTTCAACGCCTCCAAGCAGGCGGTGAATCCGGGGCCGGATTTCGGCCCCTATGGCCTGCCCAAGGCGGCGACCCTGTTCCTGTCGCGGCAGTATGCGCTGGATTACGGCGACCAGGGCATCCGCTCGTCGGCTGTGAATGCCGACCGCATCCGCTCCGGCCTGCTCACCGACGAGATGGTGGCCAAACGCTCGAAGGCGCGTGGCCTGTCGGAAAAGGACTACATGTCCGGCAACCTGCTGAAGCGCGAGGTGACGGCGGCCGATGTGGCCCAGGCCTTCGTGCAGCTGGCCGTCGCCGCCAAGACCACGGCTGCCGTGGCCACGGTGGATGGCGGCAACATCGCCGCGGCCCTGCGCTGACATGCAGGCGCCCGGCAGCCGCACCGCGCCCCGCTGGCTGAAGCCCGCCACCGAATACGGCCCGCTGGCCGTTTTCCTCGCGGTCTATGCCGGGGCGGGGCTGATGCCGGCAACGGCCGCCCTGCTGGCCGCCACCGCGGTAGGACTGGGCCTGTCGCTGTTCTTCCTGCGGCGCCTGCCGCTGATGCCGCTGGTGACGGCCGCCGTGGTCGGCGTGTTCGGCGGCCTGACCCTGTGGCTGCAGGACGAGACCTTCATCAAGATGAAGCCGACCATCATCAACGCGCTGTTTGCGGTGCTGCTGCTGGGCGGCCTGGCGGCCCGGCGCAACCTTTTGCGGATGGTGCTGGGCACCGCGCTGGCGCTGACCGAAACCGGCTGGCGGCAGCTGACCCTGCGCTGCGGCCTGTTCTTCGCCGCGATGGCCGTGCTGAACGAGGTCGTCTGGCGGACCCAGAGCACCGATGTCTGGGTCGCCTTCAAGGTGTTCGGCCTGATCGGCCTGACCTTCGTGTGCTTCCTGGCGCAGGCGCCGCTGATCGCGCGGCACCGCAGCGAGAGCAGCGACAGCGCGCCCTAGATTCCGGCCTGGATTTCCAGCCTGGCCAGAACCTGGCCTTCCTTGACGCTGTCGCCCTCGGCGACGGCAAGACTGGCCAGCTGGCCGGCCTTCGGCGCCTCGACCGGAATCTCCATTTTCATCGATTCGAGGATCATCACCACATCGCCGGCGCCGAGCTGTGCGCCGGCAGCCGCTTCCAGCTTCCAGACCTTGCCGGTGACATCGGCCTTGATATCGACTGTGGGCATGATTCCTCCGTGTGTTAACCGTCTTTCTGCCTTGGAAGCCCTTGCCGCGCCAGCCTAAAATGCAGGCGAGAGGACGAGTCGATGCGCTGCCGCAACGTCATCATTGTTTTGACTGCCGCCGGGCTGCTGGGTGGCTGCGACGCCTATAACGGGCTGCGCCGCGATCTCGGCGTCGATCCGGTCGATCCGCCGCGCCCACAGACAGCGGTGCCGGCGGCCCCGGCCGGCAATGCAATGACCAATGGCACAATGGCCAAGGACGCGATGGCCAAGGGCGCAATGACCAAGGGCGCAATGACCGGCGATGCGGCCGCGAATGGCGCAATGGCCAATGGTGCGATGGCGGCGGAACCCGCCATGCTGCCGGTACAGCCCCGCAGCGGCATCGCCCAGGCCAACTGGGCAGCACAGCGCACGGCCGCCATGACCCAGCAGGACAACACCACGCCGGTCGACTACAAGCCGCCGCCGGTGCCGGCCGCGCCTGCCGAGGCGAAGGCCGGGCCGATGCCGATTGCGCCGCAGCCCGGTGCTGCCGGAAAGCCGCCCGCGCCGCCCGCGAAGGATGCCGGCGGCATGGCGGCGGCGAAGCCCGGCCCCGCTGCCGCCAAGCCTCCGGCTGCGGGCGCCCGGCCCGCCGACATGGCGATGAAGGCCGGAACGATGAAGGACGGGCCGATGAAGGACGGGGCGGCGCCGAAACCGGCGGGCAGCGAGGTCTGGCGTGCCCATCTCGCCTCGCACCGCACCGAATGGGCGGCGATCAACGAATGGCAGGAACTGCTGAAGGCGGGGCCGAAACTGTATGGCCAGCTCGATCCGCAGATCACATGGACCGAACTGCCCAATCGCGGCAGCTATGCCCGGCTGACCTTCGGGTCCTATCCCGACCGCAAGGCGGCCGAGGCGGCCTGCGCCGTGGTGCGCGGGCCGCGCCGCTACTGCGCGCCGCTGAAGGACTAGCGCGCCCGTTCTGCCGCGCGGGCGTTCAGCAGGCCGTTCAGTGCGCCGGCGGTTTCTCCGGTGCGGGCGGCGGCTGCGGCGCGGGGTATTTCTCCACCACCCGACTGAGGCCGGCCAGCATGTCCTCGGCGCCGTCGGTCTGGCCGTCGCCGGCCGCGGCGATCAGGCGCAGGGCCGACTGGTGCGCGGCGATGGCGGCGCTGCCGGCCAGTCCGGCTAGGCGCAGGCGGTGCAGCAATTCGCACAGGCTGTCGGCCACCCGGGTGACCAGCGGAAAACCGAAGGTGCTGCCCAGGTCGCGGATCTGGCTGGCGCGGCGATAGGCGGCGAGGGTGGCCTCGGCGTCGCGGCCGCCGGCCTCTGCCAGCGCCGCCAGCAATCCGTCCAGTTCCGCGAGGTCGCCGGACAGCCGGGCCAGATACCGGCCGCGCTCGGCGGCGATGAAGCCATCGGCGGCGGCGATGAGGGCGGCCGCCGACTTGTTGCCGCCCTGGCCGGCCAGCCGGGCGAAGCGCGACTTCACCACCAGCACCTTCACGCTGTCGCCCTGGCTGTCGCGGATGACGGCGCCGGCTGCGGGTTTGTCGCTCTGGCCCATGCCGCGCCCCGTCAGGCCATGGCCATCTGCGCCGCCGGCGCCATCTGCGCCTGTCGTGCCGGTGCGACGGCCTGGCGGTCATGGCGGCGCTCGGACTGGCTCGACGGCGGGTCGCCGGCCTTGAAGCGGCGGTCCGGCCCGACATAGCCCGGGGCAATCACGAAGGGGCGGGGATCCTCGGTCAGCCATTGCAGGCGCAGGAACAGCGCCTTGGGCGAGAAGGGCTTGGCCAGCACGATATTGGCGCCGCAGTCGCGGGCGCGGACCACATTGTCGCTCTGGGCATGGCTGGTCAGCACGATCACCGGGGTGTAGCGGTTCGGGTTGTCGCCATCCGAGCGGATGCGCTTTACCAGGTCGAAGCCGTCGATGCCCGGCAGGCCCCAGTCGCAGATCAGCAGGTCGGTGACATCGCGCCGGCTGCGGTCGAGCGCATCGGCGCCGCTGCCGGCCACGCTGACATGGCGGGCGCCGAAGGCATGCAGGATGCCGAGCATGGTGGATTGGAAATAGTCGCTGCTGTCCGCGATGAGGACGCGGATATGCTGCAGGTCCAGGCTGTGTATCGTCATCGCTGTCTCTCTCTGCTGTTCTGCCGGGAGCGGGACGGTGTAGGGGATAGCCGTTCTGGCTATCGCTGATAGAATTAACCCTGTTTATCGAACAATTGGCAATAGGAAATCATGCGGAAGTTGCATTTTATACGCACGCGATAAATCAAGGCTGGTGCCTTCGGATATTGCCAAGCCGGAACAACCGCTTAAACCGGCGTCCGGTTGCCGCCCGGGCTGCCCTGAGACACCGGGAACATCAAAGCGGGCACAAAAAAGCCGGGCACAGGGCCCGGCTTTTTCAGGAGCGATGGGTATGCCGTCAGGCGGCGGCGTCGGCAGCCCGAGACGCGCGCTTGCGGTCGTTCGGATCGAGCAGCTTCTTGCGGATGCGGATCGACTTCGGGGTGACCTCGACCAGTTCGTCGTCGCCGATATAGCTGATCGCCTGTTCCAGGGTCATCTTGCGCGGCGGGGTCAGGCGGACGGCCTCGTCCTTGCCCGAGGCGCGCATGTTGGTCAGCTGCTTGGCCTTCATCGGATTGACTTCGAGGTCGTTGTCGCGGCTGTTCTCGCCGATGATCATGCCCTCGTAGACCGGCGTGCCCGGATCGACGAACAGCACGCCGCGCTCCTCGATGTACCACAGCGCGTAGGCGACGGTTTCGCCGGTGCCGTTGGCGATCAGCACGCCGTTGCGGCGGCCGGGGATCGGGCCGCGATGCGGGCCGTAGCTGTGGAACATCTTGTTCATGATGCCGGTGCCGCGGGTGTCGGTGAGGAACTCGCCGTGATAGCCGATCAGGCCGCGCGATGGCGCCAGGAAGGTGATGCGGGTCTTGCCGCCGCCCGAGGGGCGCATGTCGCGCAGCTCGGCCTTGCGCAGCGACATTTTCTCGACCACCACGCCGGTATAGGCGTCGTCGACATCGACATGCACTTCCTCGATCGGCTCCAGCAGCTGGCCGGTCTCGTCCTTCTGGAACAGCACGCGCGGCCGGCTGATCGACAGCTCGAAGCCTTCGCGGCGCATCACCTCGACCAGCACGCCGAGCTGCAGTTCGCCGCGGCCGGCCACCTGGAAGGCGTCCTTTTCTGCGGTCTCGGTGATGCGGATGGCGACGTTGCCCTCGGCCTCGCGCAGCAGGCGGTCGCGGATCACGCGGCTCTGCACCTTGCTGCCTTCCTTGCCGGCGAAGGGCGAGTTGTTGACCGAGAAGGTCATGGCCAGGGTCGGCGGATCGATCGGGTTGGCCGGCACCGGCTCGGTGACGGCGGGTTCGCAGATGGTGTCGGCCACCGTGGTGGTGGTCAGGCCGGCAATGGCGACGATGTCGCCGGCATCGGCTTCCTCCACCGGTACGCGTTCGATGCCGCGGAAGGCCAGCAGCTTGGTGACGCGGCCGGTCTCGATCTCGGTGCCGTCGGCATGCAGCGAATGGATCGGGCTGTTGACCTTCAGCTTGCCCGAGTAGATGCGGCCGGTGAGGATGCGGCCGAGGAAGTTGTCGGCTTCGAGAGTGGTGACCAGCATCTTGAACGGCGCGTCCAGCTCGACGGAGGGCGCCGGGACATGCTTCACGATCAGGTCGAACAGCGGAGCGAGGTCCTTGCGCGGACCTTCCAGGCTGTCATCGGCCCAGCCGCTGCGGCCCGAGGCGAACATGCAGGGGAAGTCGAGCTGCTCTTCCGAGGCATCCAGCGCCGCGAACAGGTCGAAGACTTCCGAATGCACTTCGACGGGGCGGGCGTCCTGGCGGTCGACCTTGTTGATGACCACGATCGGCCGCATGCCGAGGCCCAGCGCCTTGCCCAGCACGAACTTGGTCTGCGGCAGCGGGCCTTCGGCGGCATCCACCAGCAGCACGACGCCATCGACCATGGAAAGGATGCGCTCGACTTCGCCGCCGAAATCGGCGTGGCCGGGGGTGTCGACGATATTGACGCGGGTGCCGTGCCACTCGACCGAGGTGCACTTGGCAAGAATGGTGATGCCGCGCTCGCGCTCGAGGTCGTTGCTGTCCATGACGCGCTCGGCGACCTGCTGGTTCTCGCGGAACGAGCCGGACTGGCGCAGCAGGGCGTCGACCAGGGTGGTCTTGCCGTGGTCGACATGGGCGATGATGGCGATATTGCGGAGCTGCATGGCTTGCACGAAAGGCCCGGTCGACCAACTGGCTGGCGGCCGGGCGCGATTCCTCTGGGTTTGGCGAAGTTGCCGGGTTTATACGGGGCCGGGCCGTTTGTGACAAGGACAGATTTGTTGCGCCGCAATGACGGCGGCGCAGGGCTGCCATGCCCAGAGGAACTGTATGGATACCAACCGGTTAGGCCCGGGCGGGTCAGATCCGGAAGCTGATCGGGTCGATGCCGCAGCGGACCCGGCCGGTCAGCTCGTAGGAGGCCGGGCTGGCGGTGACGTGATGGGTCAGGCAGGCCGCTTCGCGCAGCAGGCGCTGCAGCACCCCGCCGCGCCGGATCGCCCCGGCCCCGGCGGCATCATAGGCCGTCCGCACGATGGCGGCGCCCTGCTGGGTGGCGGTCACCGCGGCCAGCCGGGCCGCCAGCCGCTGTTCGGCGGTGGCCGGCACCCCGCGCAGGGCGCTGTCCCAGATCTCGGCCAGTGCCTCGCGCAGGCCGGCGCGGCAGGCGAACCACAGGCCCTCGGCCGCCTCGAGGCTGCGCTGGGTGGCCGGATTCTCCAGCAGCGGCTGCTGGGTGTAGCGGTCCTTCTTGCCGGCCAGCTCGCGGCGGGCCTCGTCCAGCGCCCGGCGGGCGAGGCCCAGATGCGTCGCGCCGGCGCCGATCGAGATGAACCAGGTGCCGGGCGAGAAGATCGCCTGCGGATAGGGCAGGCCGGGCTGCGGCCGGCCCGAGGGCCAGGCGAAGGTGCGGTGCCAGGGCACCAGCACCTGGTCGAAATGCACGTCATGGCTGCCGGTGCCGGCGAGGCCGACCGGGTCCCAGGTCTCGGCGATGCGGGCCTCGGCCACCGGGGCCAGCGCCGCCACCATGCGCGGCCGGCCGCCGGGCTCGGCCGGCGGCAGCTGCACCATGCCGCCGACGAAGGTGGCCGCCGTGCAGCCGGATTCGAAGCCCCAGCTGCCGGTGATGCGGATGCCCCCGGCTTCGGTCTCCGCGGTGATGCGCGGCAGGTTGCTCCAGGCGGCACAGGCCTGCGGATCGGCAAAGAACTCGTCGCGGAACTGCGGCTCGGCGCAGGCATAGATCAGCCCGGCGCAGATATTGCCATGGGCGGTCACCCAGCCGGTGGAGGCATCCGCCTCGGCCAGTGCCATCACCGCTTCCAGCCATTGCGGCAGTGTCAGGCCGATGCCGCCGGCCTCGGCCGGCACCAGCAGCTTCAGCGCGCCGGCCTCCTTCAGCCTGGCGACGAAGTCGGGCGCCAGCCGGCGCAGCGTCTCGAATTCGCCGGCCCGCGCCGCGGCTTCCTCGGCCAGCGCGGGCAATGTGGCGAACAGTCTGTCGACAGGGGAAAGGGAGCGGTTCATCGGGCACCTCGTCTTGCCGGGCCGGACATCGCATGGCCGGACGCGGCGGAGCCAGTGCCAAAAAAGAACTCAGCCGGCGCGACGGCGGACCGGGCGTTCCGGTGTATCCAGCGCGGCGACGGTCTTTCCGGTTTCCGCCGCCAGCCAGGCGACGAAGGCCTGCAGGCGCGCATCGCCCGACAGGGCGGCCGGCCACAGGGCCATATGCACCTTGGCCGAAGGCATCTGCCAGCCGGGCCCCAGCGGCCGCACCAGCCGGCCATCGGCCAGCGCGTCATGCACCAGCAGCGAGCGGCCGAGCGCCACCCCGGCGCCTTCCAGCGCGGCGGCGATGGAGGTGCCAATCTCCTCGAAGCGCAGCACCGGCTGCGGCCGGCCGGCAATGCCGAGGGCGCGGAACCAGCTGCGCCATTCCCATTCCTGTCCCTGTGCCTCGGGCCCGCGGCCGCGGCGGTCGGCATCAGGCCCCTTGTGCAGCAGCGGCAGTGCGGCCAGCGCGGCCGGATCGCGCAGCATCCGTCCGCCCGGCAGCAGGGCGGGGGCGCAGACCGGGAAGACCTGTTCGCGGAACAGCAGGCGCCGGGTGCTGCTGCTGCGGGCCTCCTCGGGCTTCACCCACTGGATGCGCAGGTCGACATCGCCCGCCTGCTGCAGCGCCTGGGCCCGCGTATGGAAGACGGTCAGTTCGATGTCGATGCCCGGATGGCGCGCGGCGAAGGCGGGCAGGCGGCGCACCAGCCAGTGCTGGGCCAGTGCCGCGCCGAGGCCGATGCGCAGCCGTGCCGGCGCCAGTGCCGCCCGGCTGCGCGCGCGCAGGCCGGCCATGCCGTCCAGCACCTCGGCGAAGCCGTCCATCAGCGCGGTGCCGGCCGGCGTCGGCTGCACGCCGGCGCGCAGGCGGCGCAGCAGCGGGGTGCCGATGAAGGCTTCCAGCCGGCGCAGCCGGTGGCTGACCGCGCTCTGGGTGATGCCGAGCTCGGCGGCGGCGGCCGTCATGCTGCCATGGCGCAGCACGGCCTCGCAGGCGACGAGGGAGTCGAAGGGGGGCAGGCGGGTCATGACTGCATCATGAACCAGATTCATGATGCAGTGAAGCCTTGTCGCTGCCGCCACGGCTGCCGCCGTGGCATCACCCGGGCATGCCTGCTTCCGTTGCCTCCGCGGCGCTGTCGCCGCAATCGCTGCTGCCCGGCCTCGGTCTGGCGCTGGCCGTCTGCCTGACCCAGTTCGACGTCACCGCCATCGCGGTGGCGCTGCCCGCCCTGCGCGCCGAATTCGGCTTCGGCCTCGCCGGTGCCGCCTGGGTGATGGATGCCTACAGCCTCGGCTTCGTCGCCATGCTGTTCCTGGCTGGCGCGATGGCCGACCGTTTCGGCCGCCGCCGCCTGCTGCTGGCCGGCAACGTCGTCTTCGCCCTGGCCTCGCTGGCCTGCGGCCTGGCCTGGGACGGGCCGTCGCTGTGGCTGGCGCGCGGGCTGCAGGGCGGGGCGGCGGCCTTCGTCGTCACCGGCGGCTATGCCGCCCTTTCGGCCGCCTATCCGGCCGACGACCCGGCGCGGCGCGCACGCGCCTTCGGCATCATCGGCATCGTCGGCGGCAGCGCCATGGCACTGGGCCCGACGCTGGGCGGCCTGATCGCCGATGCCGCCGGCTGGCGCTGGATCTTCTTTGTCAACCTGCCGGTCTGCGCCATCGCCGATCCCATCGTGCGGTTTGCGACGGGGGAAAGCCGCGATCCCGACGGCCGTCCGCTCGACCTGCCGGGCATCCTGCTGCTGACCCTGGCGCTGATGCTGCCGGTACAGGCGCTGCTGCATGCGGACGGGCCGTCCTGGCAGCGCTGGGCCGCGCTGGGCGCCGGCCTTGCCGCGGCGGCCATGCTGGCGCGGCAGCAGGGCCGGCTGGCGCGGCCGATGCTGGACCCGGCGCTGTTCGCGCGGCGCGGCACCATCGGTGTTGCGGCCGTGCTGCTAGCGCTGTCGCTCGGCTACTGGGCGCAGCTGATCTACCTGCCGATGTTCCTGCAGGCGGCCTATGGGCTCGCCGCCGACCGCACCGGTCTGGCGATGCTGGCGGCGACCCTGCCGATGGTGTTGCTGCCGCCGCTGGGTGCGCCGCTGGTGCTGCGGCTGGGCTGGCGCGCGGGCCTGGCAGCCGGTTTGCTGCTGCTGGCGGCCGGCATGGCCGCGCTGGGCCTGCTGGCGGGGCTGCAGGCGCCGCTGTCTCTGTCGCTGGCCGCGATGGTGCTGGGTGCCTGCGGCGCGGGGCTGATTCATGCCCAGGCCGGCAGCGCCATGGTGACACAGGCGCCGCCCGGTCAGGGCGGCATGGCTGCGGCCGTGACCGTCACCCTGCGCCAGGGCGGCCACGCCGTCGGCATCGCGCTGCTGGGTGCCGTGCTGGCGGACAGGTCCGGCCTGGCGGCCGGTTTTGCCCCGGGCTTCCTGCTGGCGGCCGCGGCGGCCGCGCTGGGTGCGCTGGCCGCCGTGGTGCTGATCCCGTCCGCAGGAAAGCGGGAAGACTAGGCGGTCAGGTTCACCATGGTGCCGCTGGTGACGCCGGTTTCCTGCCGCATCTTTTCCTCGATGGCCTCGCGGATCTTTTCCTCGATCTTCTTGCGCATCTCGGCATCCAGCTTCGCCAGTTTTTCCTCGTCGAGACCCTCCTCTTCCAGCATCTGGGCGCGGATGCGCTCGGCCACCGACATCCTGGCATAGTCGAGGAAATTCTCCTCGGCGGTCTTCTTGACCTTCTCCGCGGTCTCCGCCGGCACGTTGCCCTGGCTGACCTCGATCAGCGGATCATTCTCGCCGCGCTGGGTGGCGAACAGGGCGGAAAGCGGCGAGAAGCCGCCACCGATACCGGAAATGCTCATGGAATCCTCCTGTGATACTCCGGCATCGGAGCAAGCAAAACATATGCCAGAGGTTGCAGGCGGGCGCGCGGCGAAGATGAGCCGGAAATTCAATAAAATCAATATGGTTAAGAGGGATTAACCATAATGTTTTCTCGGCAGAATCTGCCGGGCCGGGTCATCTTTTCCGGGTGGTTTCTGCCGGCTTGCGGCCCGGGCCGCCTGAATATATGATGATAATCATCATATTTAAGGAGACTGCCCATGGCCCGCGCCGCCGCCGTCGCCCCTTCCGGCAGCCCGGACGCCCCGCGCCGCCGGCGCGGGGCTGCCAGCCGCGAGAAGATACTCGCCGCCGCCGGCCGCGCCCTGCGCCGCGACGGGCCCGAACGCCTCGGCGTGCTGCCGGTGATGCGCGAAGCCGGCCTGACCCATGGCGGCTTCTATGCGCATTTCGCCTCGCGCGACGACCTGGTGGCCGAGGCGATCCGCGGCATCTTCGCGGAGGGGGCGGCGAAATTCGCCCGCCGCACCGCCGGCCTCGACGGCCTCGCGGCCATCCGCACATGGATCGGCGGCTATGTCACGCCCGCGCATCGCGACAATGCCGAAGGCGGCTGCGGCATGGCGGCGCTGGCTTCCGATCTGGCCCGCCTGCCGCCGCAGGCCCGTGCCGCCTTTGACGAGGGCCTGCGTGGCATTGCCGGCCGGCTGGCGTCGCGGCTGCCGCAGCGGCCGGGTTTCGACGCCGAGGCTTTCGCTTTCGCACTGATGGCGGAGATGGCCGGCGCGGTGGCCCTGTCGCGCTCGGTCAGCGACCGCGATTTTTCCGACCGCATCCTCACGGCCGCGCGCACCAGCCTGCTGGCCCGCCTCGATACCCTCGAACCCGGACAGACCGCATGAACCAGCAGGCCCCTGTCGCCGCTTCCGCTGCTGCGCCCCGCAGCGGCGAGCCGCTGCTGATCGCGCCGATCCTGCCGACCCTGCTGCGGCTGACGGTGCCGACCACCATCGCCATGGTCGCCACCGCGCTGGCGGCGATTGCCGAAACCGCCTATGTCGGCCTGCTGGGCACCGAGGCACTGGCGGCGATGGCGCTGGTGTTTCCGATGGTGATGCTGATGCAGATGATGTCGGCCGGCGCCATGGGCGGCGGCGTCTCCTCGGCGGTGGCGCGCGCGCTGGGCGCCGGCGATGTCGCCCGCGCCAACCAGCTGGCCCTGCATGCGCTGGCCATCGCGGTCGGCTTCGCCCTGCTGTTCACCGTCGTGTTCCTGTCGCTGGGGCCGCAGATCTATGGCGCGCTCGGCGGCCGCGGCGGCGCTTTCGAACTGGCGCTGCTCTATTCCGGCACCGCCTTTGCCGGCGCCATCACGGTGTGGCTGTTCAACACGCTGGCCTCGGTGCTGCGCGGCACCGGCAACATGCTGGTGCCCTCGGCGCTGACACTGGCCGTCGCCGCCCTGCAGATCGCCGCCGGCGGCACGCTCGGCCTCGGGCTCGGCCCGGTGCCGCGGTTCGGCATTGCCGGGGTGGCGCTCGGCGCCGTCATCGCGTTCGGCAGCGGTGCCGTCTTCCTGCTGTGGTATCTCAGCGTCGGCCGCGGCCGGCTGCGCCTGCGCTTCTCGGCCTTCGCGCCGCGCTGGCCGATCTTCGCCGACATCCTGAAGGTGGGGGCCGTGGCCTGCCTGTCGCCGCTGCAGTCGGTTCTCACCGTGCTGATCTTCACCGGGCTGGTGGCGCGGTTCGGCACCACGGCGCTGGCCGGCTACGGCATCGGCGCGCGGCTGGAATTCCTGCTGGTGCCGATTGCCTTCTCGGTCGGCGTCGCCTGCCTGCCGATGGTCGGCATGGCGGTCGGCGCGAGGAACATCGCCCGCGCCCGCCGGGTGGCCTGGACCGCCGGCGCGGTGGCGGCCGGCGCGCTCGGGCTGATCGGTCTGGTCGTCGTGGTGGCGCCGGACCTGTGGAGCCGGCTGTTCACTGCCGATCCGGCGGTGATTGCCGCCGCGCGCCAGTATCTGACCGCCGCCGGGCCGGGCTTTCCGTTCTTCGGCCTCGGCCTGTGCCTGTATTTCGCCTCGCAGGGCGCCGGCCATATCATCGGCCCGGTGCTGACCGCGACGCTCCGGCTCGGCATCGTCGCCATCGGCGGCTGGTGGCTGTCCGGCATGGATGCGCCGGTCTGGACGCTGTTCGCGCTGGCCGGCGCGGCGATGGCGGCCTATGGCCTGGCCACCCTGGCGGTGGTCTACAGGACAAGCTGGGAACGCTAGGCCGGGACCGCTAGACTGCCGCCAGCCAGGAGGCGCCATGTCAGCAGTGACAGACAATGCGACCCGCAGCCGTTACGAACTCGATGTCGACGGCCAGACCGTGTTCGCCAATTACCGCCGGCAGGATGGCGTGCTGGTGATCACCCATGTCGAGGCTCCGGTCGCACTGCGCGGCAGCGGCGCCGCCGGCCGGCTGATGCAGGGCCTGATGCAGATCGTGCGCGACGAGGGCCTGAAGGTGCGGCCGTTATGCAGCTATGCGGCGGCCTGGATGAAGCGCAACCGCGACAGCGCCGACCTGCTGGCCTGACACCACGCCGCGCATCCGGCGATCAGGCCGCGCCGGCGGGCGGCGCGATCACCGTGATTTCCGGTTTCAGGTCCATCCAGTTGCCGGTCCAGTAGCCGCGGTCGTTGCGGCGCTGCCAGAACTGGCTGACGAAGATCAGGTCGGCTGCTGCCTCGGTGGTGCGCAGCGGCATCACCAGCCGGTAGGTCAGTGCATTCACCGTGTTGCCTTCGTCGTGATACAGGCTCGACGCATAGACCGGCAGGCCGCGCCGCAGGGCCAGCCGGTGGGTCAGCACGACGAACTCGTAATAGGAAGGCGGCAGTGCCTCGTCGAGGAACTGGCCGGTCAGCTCGCGGCCGACATGCTCGCCGACACGGGTGCCGACCAGGCGATAGCGGAAGCGGTCGCCTTCCGGCGTGTCGATGCGGTCCAGCATCAGCAGGTCGGGCAGCAGGTCGGGAAAATCCAGCGGGTCGATGGCGGCCCGGCGCGGCGGCATGCCGTTCTCGCGGCGGTCGAACCAGTATTCCGCCAGGGCCTGCAGCCGCGGGTCCGGAATGGCTGCCATGCCGCCCTCGGCGACATCGAAGCTGAAACGCGGCAATGCGGTGAATGCCGACATGAAATCCCGGCCTGGTTGACCTGTCACAATTCAGCGCAGATCAGCACGTTTCGGGCAAGCCGTAAAACGGGCAGGGCGGCGCCCGTTACCGGTCCACATGGCCGAGGTCGCGTTGCGGGTCGATATGGTCGCGCACCCGCTGTTTCAGGGTTTTCACATCGGGGAAGCCGCCGTCGCGTCTGCGGTCCCAGATCGTCTCGCCGTCGCAGGCAATGACGAAGATGCCGCCGGTGCCGGGAACCAGCGCCACCTCGGCCAGGTCTTCCGTGAAAGTGGACAGCAGTTCCTGCGCCATCCAGGCGGCGCGCAGCAGCCACTGGCACTGCGTGCAGTAGGTGATGGCGATGCGGGGCCGGGCGCCCGGATTTGGCCGGGCCGAATCTGAAGGGGCGGTGTCGGTCATGACGCCAGCCTAGCGGTCCGGCTGCCGCCCCGGCAAATGTTCTCTTTTTGTTTTACATTGATGCCCGGTTGTGGCAGAGTGGCGGTGCGGAAGGCGTCATCACAGCAGGAGCAGGCCATGGGTCCTTGCACCGCCCTGCCGCATGTTCCGCCGTCCTTGTCACGACCGCCCGGTGATCCCGGTGATCCCGGTCATTCCGGTCAGCCGGCCCGACGCCGCCAGGTCGACTGGCAGCGCGGGGCGCGGCTGCTGGCCGGCGGGATGACTGTCGAAGCGGTTGCGGCAGCCCTTGGCATCGCCGAGGAGCGGCTCTGGCGGCATCTCGACACCAGCCGGCTGATGCGGCGCCGGATACGGCAGCGGTTGCAGGAGCAACGGGTGCCGTGAAACCGCCGGTCGCAATAAGCGCAATCGGTCCGCAGCGGTCCGCAGCGGTCACCAGCGGTCACCAGCGGTCAGAAACGGACCGCAACGGTCACCAGCGGTCAGGAACGGACCGCAGCGGTCACCAGCGGTCAGAAACGGAGCGTGGCGGTCGGAAACGGCCGGGCCCGGTCAGTCGGCGCGGAGGAAGGCTTCGGACTGGTAGAAACTGAGGATATGGCTGACGGTTTCGCCGTCCTCGGCCAGCGGGCAATGGGCGTATTCGAGATTGGCGAAATCGAGCCGGAAACGGGCGGCCGAGCGGCCATAGCCATGATCCAGCAGGCCGCTTTCCGCCACGCTGCGCCGGGCCGCGATCATCACGGCGGTGTCGTATTCGGCGGGATCGATCTCGTCGAGCCAGCGGCCGGCCAGGGCGGGCAGGGTGGCCGCGGTGACATATTCGCCGGCCACCCGGACGCGGAAACGCAGGCCGGCCGTGCTGCTGCGGTCGACATCGACCAGCATCAGATGCGGCAGCAGGCGCGGGATGTGCAGCGGATCGAAATCGCCGCGCGCCGGCAGGCGCCCGGCCGGATGCATGCTGGTGTAATAATCGAGGAAGGCCCGCATCCGCGCCTGCCGGGCAGCGGCGCGCACCGCGTCCAGACGGACGAGATTCGGGTGCCGGTCGGCGGCGGGCTGGCGCTGGGCAGAGACGGACAACGCGGTCGGTCCTTCGGGGCGGCAACGGGTGCGGTTGGCTACCAGTTGACGCTGCGTCGCACCATTGCAAATCCTGCAACCTTGCCCTGCGGGTGTCGGCCGTCACAACCGGCGTTGTCTGCCGCCTGCGGCGTTATGCAGTGCCCTCGTAATGGAAGAAAGACAGGATGTGGTCGATTGTTTCGCCATCTTCGGCCAGCGGGCAATGAACATATTCGAGATTGGCGAAGTCGAGTTTGAATTTCATCCGGGGCGCGCCATACCAGTAATACGCCGTGCCGGTATCGATCACGGTCTGGCGCGTATCGGCGATCACCCTCCGCTCGCCGCCCAGCAGCAGCTCGTCGACATAACGGTTCATCATCGCCATCGGCGCCGCATCGCGAATCCGCTCGCCGGCGACCTTGATGAACAGGCGCGGCGCGCCGTCCGGCCGGTACTCGATGCGCACCAGCACCAGGCCCGGCAGCAGGGCCGGGACGGCGAGCGGGTCGAAGGCCGTGCGGGCCGGCAACCGGCCGGGTGGATGGATTGCCATCATGTGCCGCAGGAAGGTGGCGACATCGGTATGCCGCACCTGCGCCAGCAGGGCCTCGAGGGCAGCGAGGTTGGGATGACGGCTCATCCCCTGCTGCCTAACAGATTATGACGCCGGGGCCTACCCGCCTTGCGCAGCCGCCCGGCCCGGCCTGCCGTCGCGGATTTCTGGGCCGGATTTCTGGGCCGGATTGCTGGGCCGGTCCGCTAGACCGGCAGCGGCCCGGCCTTGCCGCGCACCCGCTCCAGCAGACGGTCCATGAACGCCTCGCATTGCGCGATCTGGTCCAGGGCGATGAACTCGTTGGGCTTGTGCGCCTGCTCGATCGAGCCGGGGCCGCAGACGATGGTGGGGATGCCGGCCTCCTGCGAGAACAGGCCGGCCTCGGTCCCGAACGAGACCTTGGAAACGCGGTTGGCGCCGGTCAGCACCTTGGCCAGTTCGATCACCCCGGCGCTGTCCGGCGTGGCGAGGCCGGGGAAGCCGGAGATCTGCGTGAAGCTGAAGCCGCAGGCGGGATCGACCGCCTTCAGCTCCGGCTCCAGCCTGTCGCGCGCATAGGCGACCACCTCGTCATACAGCGCGTCGACATCGTCCTGCGGCAGGTAGCGGATCTCCCACAGGAAGCTGCAATCCTTCGGCACGATGTTCAGCGCGGTGCCGCCCTGCACGGTGCCGGTATGCAGCGAGGTGTGCGGCGGCGCGAATTCGGCATCGAAGGGCCCCTCGGCCTTCTTCTTGCGGGCCAGCGCCTTGATGAAGGCGATCAGTTCGGCGGCGGCCTCGACCGCGTTGGCGCCCAGATGGGTCAGCGAGGAATGGCATTCGAAGCCGCGCACATCGACGCGCCAGCTTTTCTTGCCCTTGTGCTGGCCGATCACCTGCATCCCGGTCGGCTCGCCGACGATGCATGCCTTCGGCGTCACCGGCATCTCCTTCAGCACCTCGATCAGCCGCTTGGCGCCGAGGCAGCCGACCTCCTCGTCATAGGTGAAGGCATAGTGGATCGGCGTCTGCAGCGGCTGCGCCAGGAATTGCGGCGCATAGGCCAGTGCGATGGCGACGAAGCTTTTCATGTCGCTGGTGCCGCGGCCATACAGCAGCCCGTCCTTCTCGGTCAGGCGGAAGGGATCGGTATGCCAGTCCTGGCCGTCCACCGGCACCACGTCGGTATGGCCCGACAGCACGATGCCGGGCCGGTCCTGCGGCCCCAGCGTGGCATAGAGATTGGCCTTCTTCCCCGTCGCGTCGTGCACCAGCGTCGATTCCACGCCCATGCCTTTCAGGTGGTCGCGGATCCAGTGGATCAGGTCGAGATTGGAATCGCGGCTGACGGTCGGCATCTCGACCAGCTGCCGGATCATGTCGAGGGAAGCCTTGCTCGGTTTGGCCATGGGGGAGGACGCCTTGCTGCAACGGGAAAGGTTCGCGCCTGCCGGAATTGGTCCGGCCGACGGCTGATTTTTCGCGAGCCGCTACGCTGCAAGACGGCACCGGCCGGGTCAAGCCCGGCCGTGATAAAACTGCCCTTATTCCGCCTGCCGGCTGCGGATCTGGCTGTCGAGGTCGTCGGCGATGAAGGCCTGCACGATCTCGTCGATCGAACCATCGGTGGTGAAGCCGAGCGCGTCGGCGCGTGCCGACCGTGTCGCACCGGGCCAGCCATCGACGATTTTCTGGATCGCCGCATCGGGGGTCCAGCGGATGGTGCCGGTCCTGCGGTTGCCCTTGTTGCGCGCGACGGCGGCGGCCATCTCGCCGGCGGTGACGCGGATGCCCGACAGCAGCAGGGTGCGGTCGGGTCCCAGTTCCGCTGCCGGCAGATCGTGCATGCGGATCAGCGCATCCACCGTGCGGCGCGGCGACAGGCAGGCCATCGGGCTGTCGGGCCGCACCGGGCAGTCGGCATCGACGCCCGACAGCGGTTCGCGGATGATCGAGCTGGCCCAGGTGGAGGCGGCCCTGTTCGGCTTGCCCGGCCGCACCATGATGGTCGGCAGCCGCAGCGCGCGGCCGTCGACATAGCCCTTGCGGCTGTAGTCGTTGATCAGCAGCTCGCCGGCCACCTTCTGGGTGCCGTAGGAGGTGGTCGGCCGCTGCGGCGTGTCGTCGGTCACGGTGGCCGGCAGCTGGCCGCCATAGACGGCAATGGAAGACGTGAAGACCAGTCGTGGCGCATGGGTGATGATCGCGCGGCAGGCTTCCAGCACATGGCGCGTGCCATCGAGATTGGTACGGTAGCCGGCTTCGAAATCGGCTTCGGCGCCCGACGAGACGATGGCGGCCAGATGGAAGACGCTGTGCGTCTCGCGGCCGATCAGCCGCTGCACCGTGGCCGCATCGCCGATATCGCCGGTGACGGTGGTGACCCGCGGCACGTCGGGTCCGGCCGCAGCGACCGTATCGAACAGGGTGATATGGCCGACCGGCTGCGGCAGGCCGTCGGGACCGGCCAGCGTACCGCGCTGCAGGATCTCGCGGGCAAGTTTCTGGCCGAGGAAACCGGCGCCGCCGGTGATCACGACATTCAGCATGGGCGTCTCCGTTCTCTCCCTTGTGCCCACGCTAAACGAGACGGCCGCGACCCGGCAAGGTCGCGGCCATGGAGAGGGACCGTGCAGGAAGGATCAGTCGCGCGGCGGCGGCCCCGGCGGGCCATGCCGCAGCATGCGGCGGGCATAGCGCTGGCGTTCCTCCGGCGACATCGCATCGGCGGCGGCCAGCAGGCCCGATTGCAGGCCTTCCTGGAACAGGTCGAGCCGGCGGCGATGCTCGTCCAGCAGGGCGGCGAGCTTGGCCGGGTCATAGGGCTCGGCGACCAGCGCCGCGGCGATCTCGCGGCGGAAATCGTGGAAGGCACCAGGCGTGATCTTGCGGTTCTTCTCCATCGCCATGCGGAAGGCGCCGGCCGCCTGTTCGGGCATGCGACGGGTGATCATTTCCTCGATCTGGCCCGCGGGGCGTTCGCCCATATGCCGCCATTTGTAGAAGCGGGTGGCGCCCCAGCCGATGAAGGCAAGGTTGAAGGCCACCGAGGCGATCAGGCCGATGGCGAGCCAGCGGTTGGCGCGCGGCTTTGCCGGCGCGGGGGGCGGTGCCTGCGGGGCGGTGGCGGAAGACGGATCGCTCATGATGCCTTCACTCCTCGAGATACACGGGGGCGGCGCTGGCCAGTTGCAGCGTGACCAGATCGCTGTCCTGGCTGTCGGCCATGCCGAGATTGGTAAAGCCGGCGCCGATGCCGATGGCCAGGGCGAAGGCCAGCGTTGCCAGCTGCGGCATCATGCGGCCGCCGGGAAACAGGAAGCCTGCCGCCTCGGCCACCTGCTGGCGCCAGCCGGTCCGGCGCGGCTGCGCCGCGGCCAGGCTGGCCGCCTGCGCCATGATGCGGGCGCGCAGGGCGTCGCTGGGCTCGATGCGGGCCGGCGCGGGCGTCAGCAGCGCGTCGAGCGCGGCGGCTTCGCGCTGCAGGGCGCGGGCTTCCGCCGAGGCCGCCAGCAGCGCCTCGGCCGCCGCGCGTTCGGCTTCGGGCCAGCGGCGCGGATCGGCGCCACAGGCATCGATGATTTCGGCAAGACGGTCGGGGGACATGCCGGTGGCCATGGTCTCTACTCCTTCGCGGCGGCGCTGCCGAACAGTCCGCCGAGGTCGTCACGCAATGCGCGCTTGGCGCGCACCAGCAGGGATTCGAGGGCGCCGACCGAGATACCCAGCGCCTCGGCGGCGGCAATGTTGGTTTCGCCCTCCCAGTAGCACAGCACGATGGCGGCGCGCTGGCGATCGGGCAGCCGGGCCAGTGCGGCGGCGACATGGCCGGCGGTTTCGCCGCCCAGCAGGGCATCGTAGGGCGTGGCGCCTGGATCGACCGGGTCCATCTGGTCGTCCAGCACCGCCATCACCGGCCTGCGCCTGCGGTCGATGCACAGGTTGACGATCACGCGGTTCAGCCAGGTGCGGAAACTGGCGCCGCCATCGGCGCGCCAGCGTGCGGCATGCTGCCAGACCCGCAGGAAGGCTTCCTGCGCGACCTCCTCGGCATCGGCGCGGTTGAACAGGATGCGGAAGGCGAGGTTGACGGCATGGCGCAGATGGCGCTCGACCAGATGGCCGTAGGCGATACGGTCGCCGCCGGCCACCGCCTGCATCAGGCTGGCATCGTCATCCCCACTCATGTCGCGGCGCAGCGCCGGCTGCGGCAATGGCCGCATCGGGGCGAAAAGAGGCTGTGCCAGGGTGGCTTGCATGCAGGGCGGCTCCGCCTGTGCCTGTGGTGTCCTGGAGGTCTACACGGGGGCATGGCGGATTTCCTGCGCGGAAAGGCGGGCGGGGTGGCTGCGGCCGTCAGGCCCGGCCGGCGGCCTCCATGGCCTTCAGTTCCTCGGTCAGCCGGGCGATCTCCTCGCCGACCGCCCGGGCCATCTCGGGGGCATCCCAGTCGCGATACTGCTGCTGCCGGTAGGCAAGCGCGTTGCGGTAATACAGCCAGGCATTCAGCCGGCAGCGCACGTAGTTGTTCTGGGTCTTGATCACCTTGCCGGGGCTGCCGACCACCACCGAATTGTCGGGGATCACGGTGCCCTCCTTCAGGAAGGTATGACCGCCGATGATGCAGTTGCTGCCGATCACGCAGCCATCCATGATGGTTGAGCCGATGCCGATCAGGCAGTTGTCGCCGATGCTGCAGCCATGGATCGTGCAGTGATGCGTGACCGAGCAATGCGCGCCGACATAGGTGCCGGTCTGCGCACCGACATGCAGCATCGAGAAATCCTGGATATTCGTGTAGGGGCCGACCACGATCTCGTAATTTTCGGCCCGCATGGCAACGTTGATCCACACCGAGGCGCCTTCCTCGATGCGCACCTTGCCGTAGATCTGCGCGGTCTCGTGCAGATAGGCGGGATTGTTCAGCACCACGTCGGGGCCATGGACGGGCATCTTTTCCTCCGGTCGCTTGTCTGACGAGACCTTAGCGAACCGGCAGGGGCAGGGGGAAGGCCCGGGGGTGCCGCCTCAGGCGGCGACGGCGTCGTCGTCGGCTTCGATGGTGCGGCCGCCGGCGATCTTCCAGGCGAGCAGACCGCCTTCGAGATGCAGCAGGTCGGTGATGCCCTGCTGGGCGAGGCGCTGCAGGGCCGTGGCCGAGCGCTTGCCGCTGAGGCACTGCAGAACGCGCCGCTTGCCGGGGGCCTCGGGCAGGGCAGTGGCATCAAGGCCGGACAGCGGCACGAGAATGGCGCCGGGAATGTATTCGTCGGCGAATTCCTCGGGCTCGCGCACATCGATCAGGATGGCCGATTCCGCCTCCAGCCAGCCGCGCAGGGTCTGGGCGGAGATGCTGGCCGTGGTCTGGCCAGAATGGTCGATGGGCTTGTCCATGGGGCTGATATTAGGCTTCTGACTGTGGAATACAAACTATTTATATGTGACGGCTGTTATATTCCGATAATACAGGAATAAATGTAAAAACCCCTCCCGCCGGGCGGGAGGGGTGATTGTTCCGGTCTGGCAATAACTTACTTGGTGGCGTCTTTCAGATAGGCGATCAGGTCGGCCAGCTCGCTGTCCTTCTTGATGCCCGGGAAGACCATCTTGTTGCCGGGAATATAGCCTTTCGGATCGGCCAGATATTCCGCCAGGGTCTTCTCATCCCAGGTGATGCCCTTTTCCTTCATGGCATCCGAATACTTGAAGCCGGGGGCGGTGCCGGACTTGCGGCCGAACAGGCCATGCAGGCTGGGGCCGACCGTATTCTTGCCCTCGGCCAGCTGGTGGCAGGCGCGGCATTTGGCAAAGGCCTTCTTGCCGGCTTCGGCATCGCCGGCAGCATGGGCATTGGCCATGCCGAGACCGAGAACAAGGGCGGCGGCGGCAGACAGAAAGAAACGGGACATCAGCGGAAGCTCCTCGGCTGCTGGTCGGCGGGCTGGCGACTCCGGTATTTCCATACCGGAACAGGAAAATATCATAGCGACTCGCACGGACAACAGCGGCGCATTGCCGCATTTACCAGCGCTTAACAGCCGGCTGCGTAGTCTGCCCCGCCTGAGCGCCGGAGGGTGTGCGTGCAATGAACATGATGGCGAATCTGGGCCATGCGCGGCTGCAGGGCATGCTGACGGCCGGGATCGAGGTGCTGCGGATTCAGCAGGCCCTGGCGGCCCGGCGCAGCAACCTGATCGCCGAATTGCTGCGCGGCCAGGACGAGTTCTTCGAGCAGAAGCATTATCCGCCCGGCGATGTCTACGATCCGGAGACCGGCGCGCAGTATTACTACCATGCCCATCGCAACGACCCGCGCGAGCACGGGCATTTCCATATCTTCCAGCGGCCGCATGTGCTGTCCGAACGGTTCGAGCCGATGCGCCAGGCCCGGCCCGGCATCGGCCGCTGTGCCGGCGAGCGCAGGGTGGGGGCGCACTGGCCGCGCGGCGAGCAGGCGCTGGCACATATCGTCGCCGTGGCGATGGACAATTACGGCCTGCCGATCCGCCTGTTCACGGTCAACCGCTGGGTCACCGACGAGACCTGGTATGCCGCCCGCGACGTCGTCACCATGCTGGACCATTTCGAGATCCGTCATGGCTGGCCGCTGCCGGAGGTGAACCGCTGGGTGGCCGGGCTGCTGCAGCTGTTCCAGCCGGAGATCGTGGAACTGATCCGTCGCCGCGATGCCGCCGTCGAGGCGCGCGCGCGGGCCAATCCGCGCGGCGATGCCCTCGAAGACCGCAGCCTCGAGATCACGGCAGCGCTGGATATCTCGGTGGAGCGACGGGTGCGCCAGCTGCGGCGGTCGCTGGGTCACTGAACCGTCGCGGCCGGCCTCAGGGCAGGTAGCCGAGCCCGCGCCATTCCGCATAGGAGTCGCGGAAGCCGGCCAGCGCATCCCAGGCCTTGCTGAATTCCGGATTGGCGGCACTTTCCTCCCGCACCACCTGGCCCCAGGACTGGCGCAGGGCCTGCAGTACCGGCGGCGGGAAGGTGTGGATGGCAACGCCTTTCTTGCGGATCGTCTTCAGGGCCTTGACCTGCTGGACCTCGCCATCGGCCAGGCTTTCGCGGATATTGTCGCCGCAGACGGTTCCGATCTGCCCGCGCTGGGCCTCGCTCAGCCCCTCCCAGACCCTGGCATTGAACAGCAGCGAGATCAGCGAGGATTGCTGCTGCCAGCCGGGGAAATAGTAATGGCCGGCGGCCTTGTCGAAACCGAACCGCAGGTCGATGGCCGGCAGCGAGAAGGCGGCGGCCTCGATGGCGCCGCTCTGCAGTGCGTAGAAGGTGTCGCCGCCGCCCATCGAGACGACATCGACGCCGACCCGTTCCATCACCCGCGCACCGATGCCCATCACCCGCATCTTCAGGCCCTTGAGATCGGCGGTGTCGGTGATCTCGCGGCGGAACCAGCCGCCGGAAGCCGGCGGCAGCACGGTGCAGACCACCGGCTTGATGCCGAAGCGGGCGAAGCTGGTATCCATCAGTTCCTGGCCGCCGCCATAGGCCAGCCAGGCAAGGTATTCGCCGGCCGGCGGCCCGAAGGGGACCGCGGAAAACAGCCAGAAGACCGAATCCCGGGCCGCAAACAGATGGGTCGAGGCCCACACCGCGTCGATCTCGCCGGCGGCCACCCTGTCGAGCAGCTCCTGGTTCGGCGCCAGCGTGCCCGGCTCGTTCAGCTGCAGTTCCAGCATGCCGTCGGAAATACGGGCCAGCTTCTCGGCGGCGGCCACCGCCATGCTGCCGATCTGCGGCGCGGTGGTGGGCACCGAGCTGGCGACGGTCAGCACCCGGCGCGGCGACGGCGGCTCGCTGATGGCGGGAGCGGTGGAGGGGGCCGGCTGCTGCGGTTCGCTGACGGCACGGGCTTCCGGCGACTGCGCCGACCGCTGCAGCGACGTCCAGCCGATCCCCAACAGCAGACCGACAACCAATGCCAGACCGGCCACCGCAACAAGGCGTGCCATCCCGGACTCTCCCGACGAATGTTCGTTGACGGACAAACCCCCAAGCGCGGCACATTAGGCGCGGTCCGGAGCCGCGTCTATGGGCGTATGCGGCCCCAGCTTGACCTTAGTTACATCTGAAACTATCCTGCCGGGCCTGATAATCAAGAAGCAATATCCGGGAGGAAACCGTGGCACCCATTCTGACGAGGATACTCGGCCGGGCCGCCGGTGCGGCTCTGCTGGCCGCCGGCCTGAGCGTGCCGGCGCTGCATGCCGGCCCGGCCCATGCCCAGGACATCGAGCTGAAGCTGAGCCATTTCCTGCCGCCGGGCCATGGCATCCAGCGCGACTGGCTGGCGCCCTGGGCCGACGACCTGGCCCGGCGCACCAACGGCAAGGTCAAGGTGACGGTCTATCCGGGCGGCAGCCCGTTCGGCAATCCGGCCCGCCAGCTGGAACAGGCGGTCAGCGGCGTGGTCGATATCGCCCATGGCCTGCGGGGCCTGCCGGCCGGGCGTTTCCCGCGCATGGGCATCATCGAGTTTCCCTTCCTGGTGCAGACGGCCAATGCCGCCAGCCGCACCCTGTGGGAGATGTATCCGAAAGCCTTCGCCGGCGAATTCCCGGACAGCGTGAAGGTACTGGCGCTGCATGCCCATAATGCCGGCCTGATCCATACCCGCGAAAAGCAGGTCAAGGGCATGGACGACCTGAAGGGGCTGCGCATCCGTTCGCCCAGCCCGCAGATCAACGCCATGCTGCAGCAGCTGGGCGCCACGCCGGTCGGCCTGCCGCCGGGCGAGGTTTACGAAAACCTGCAGCGCGGCGTGATCGACGGTGCCGTCTTCCCGTGGGACCCGATCAATTCCTTCCGGCTGTTCGAAGTGACGAAATATCACCTCGATGCGCGATCCTACACGGCCAGCTTCTATTTCGTGATGAACGCAAAGAAGTATGACAGCCTGCCGGCCGACGTGAAGAAGGCGATCGACGACACCACCGGCGCAGCACTGGCAGCGAAGTTCGGCGACTGGTGGAATGCCTGGGATGCGCCGGGCCTCGAGGCCGCGACGAAGAAGGGCAACGTGATCAGCTCGCTCAGCGATGCCGAGCGCAGCCGCTGGCGCGATGCGCTGAAGCCGACCATCGACAAGCTGCTCGACGACCTGGAGAAGCAGGGCGTGAAGGATGCCCGTGCCCTCTATGCCGAGATGCAGCAGCGCGTCGCCAAGTACGAGGGCAAGCGCTGATCCTGCCTTTCCCCGGGCCCGCCGCCGTCCAGTCGCGGACGCGGCGGGCCGTTTTATTGTGACTGTCCGATGCTGAACCTCTACCGCCTGTCCGAAACCGCGGCCGCCTGGGCCGCCCGCGCCGGCGCGCTGTGCGCCCTGCTGGCCGGCCTGATCACCTGCGCCGACATCGTGATCCGCCATGCTGGTGGCGAGGGCATCATCGGCACCGTCGATATCACCCAGATGATGATCGTCGCCACCGCCTTCCTGACCATTCCCTATGGCTTCATCGCCGACAGCCATGTGGCGGTCGATATCGGCGTCGAGCGGCTGCCGTTCCGCCTGCAGGCGCTTTGCCGCGCTTTCGCCGCCCTGCTGGGCGCGCTGCTGATGGCGGCGATGGGCTGGTATGGCCTCGGCCAGTTCGAGACCGTCGCCATGATGGGCGACCGGTCGCAGACCATCGGCTGGCCGATGACCTGGTTCTGGTATCCGTTGCTGGCCGGTGCCTTCTTTGCCGCGCTGATGGCTGTGGCCGTGATGCTGCGGCACCTGGCGGCGGCGGTCACCGGCCGTGACCCGGCGCCTGCCGCGACGCCGCCGGCACTGGACGGGGAGGTAGTGCCGTGACGCCCGCCCTGACCGGACTGGCCGGCTTTGCCGCCGTGCTGCTGCTGATGCTGGTGCGGGTGCCGGTGGCGGTGGCGATGGGGTTCGTCGGCGCCGCCGGTTTCCTGTATCTGCAGGGCTGGGCGGGGCTGGCCTATGTGATGGGCGCCTCGCCCTTCGAGAGCGTGTTCCCCTACAGCCTGTCTGTCGTGCCGCTGTTCGTGATGATGGGGGTGTTTGCCTCCTATGCGGGCCTGTCCAGGCAGCTCTACGATGTCGCCTATGCCTTTCTCGGGCATTACCGCGGCGGGCTGGCGCTGGCGACCGTCGGCGCCTGCGCCGGTTTCGGCGCCATCTGCGGATCGGCGCTGGCCACCGCCGCCACCATGTGCCGGGTGGCGCTGCCGGAAATGCGGCGGCACGGCTATGCCGACAGCCTGGCGACCGCCTCGATCGCCGCCGGCGGCACGCTCGGGATCCTGATCCCGCCATCGATCATCCTGCTGATCTACGCGCTGCTGACCGAGCAGTCGCTGGGCAAGCTGTTCATCGCCGCGCTGGTGCCGGGCCTGCTGGGCACCGTGCTCTACATGCTGGCGATCACCGTGGTCACCCGGCTCAATCCGGCGCTGGGGCCGGCCGGCCGGCGCATGGCCTGGCCGCAGCGGCTGCAGACCCTGCGCAGCGTCTGGCCGGTGATGCTGCTGTTCCTGCTGGTGATCGGCGGCATGTATGTCGGCCTGTTCTCGCCCAACGAGGCGGCCTCGGTGGGCGCGGTCGGTGCGCTGGTGTTTGCCATCGCCGGCCGCACCATGGGAGTGGCGCGGTTCAAGGCCTCGCTGGTCGAGGCGGCCAGCACCAGCGGCATGATCTTCCTGATCATCATCGGCGCCGGGCTGTTCAACTTCTTCCTCGAAGGCACCGATGTGCCGCAATACCTGATCGCCCAGGTGCGGGCGCTGGATCTCGGCCCGGTTTCCTTCCTGATCCTGCTGTCCGTCTTTTACCTGCTGCTGGGCTGCCTGATGGACGATCTGGCGATGATCCTGCTGACCCTGCCGCTGGTCTTTCCGGTCACCCAGGCGCTGGGCATCGATCCGGTCTGGTTCGGCATCTACATCGTCACCATCGTCGAGATCGGCCTGATCACCCCGCCGGTTGGCATGAACCTGTTCGTGATCCAGGGCGTCGGCCAGGTGAAGCTGCAGACGGTGATCCGCGGCATCCTGCCTTTCATCGCCGCCGATGCGATCCGCATCGGCCTGCTGATCGCGGTGCCGCAGATCGCCCTGTTCCTGCCGGCCTTCATGGACTGACCCGGCGGCCGGCAACCCTTCAGCGCGGCCGGATGCCGTAGTCGCGGATCCAGCCGAGGCTGGCGACCGTGCCCGCCTCGCCGGCACGGTATTCGCAAGATACCCAGCCGTCATAGCCCAGCGCGTCGATCCGGTCGAAGATGAACCGGTAGTCGAGCTCGCCGTCGCCGGGGCCGCGGCGGTCGGGCGGATTGGCGATCTGCACATGGGCCGACCACGGCAACTGGCGCTCGAACCGTTTGGTGACATCCCCGTGGATGATCTGCGCATGGTAGAAGTCGAACTGCAGGCGCAGGTTCGGTGCGCCGATCTCCTCGATGATCCGCTGCGCCTCGTCATAGTCGTGCAGGTAGAAGCCGGGGATGTCGCGCCGGTTGATCGGTTCGATCAGCAGCAGGCGGCCGAAGCCCGAGGCCTGCTCGGCGGCCCAGGCAAGATTGTCTAGATAGCAGGCGCGCATGGCGCGGCGGTCGGCACCCGCCGGCTCCACCCCGGCGATCACATGGATGCGCGGGCAGGCCAGCGCCTCGGCATAGTCGAAGGCGCGCATCATCGCGGCACGGAAATCCTGCCGCCGGGCGGGCAGGGCGGCGAGCCCGCGTTCGCCGGCCGCATAATCGCCCGGCGGGGTATTGAACAGCACCACCTGCAGGCCGGCATCGCGGGCCGCGGCGGCCACGGCAGCGGGGCTGAAATCATAGGGGAAGGTGAATTCCACCGCCTCGAAGCCCTGGGCGGCGGCGGCCGCGAACCGGTCCAGGAAGGGATCTTCCTGGAACAGGAAACTGAGGTTAACGGCAAAGCGGGGCATCACAATCTCTCCGGGCTTTGGCTTGCCGGGGCGGCCAGTTCTGGTAAGTCTAAGACAAGTCAGACGCTTTTGCCATTCGAGGAGCGATGGCCGACGGGCGCTTGCAGGAGGGGCGTGACGGCAGGACGCTGAGGCTGGGCCTCAGCGGCGACTGGACGCTGCCCCATGCCGCGGCGCTGCTGCCCCAGCTGGACGGCCTCGCCCTGGCCCGGCTGGCCGATGCGCATCTGCAGAAGGGCGGCGAGCCCATTGCCTTGCTGGATACCGCCGGCCTCGGCCGCCTCGACACCGCCGGCGCAGTGCTGCTGCAGCGGCTGCAGAACCAGCTGGCGGATCGCGGTTTCAGCATCGACTGGCCGGCGGCGCGGCCCGAGCATCGCGCATTGCTGCAATATGCGGCCGGCGCCGGCGAGAGCGTCGTCGTCTGGCCCCGCGCCGGCAGCGGCTTCACCGGCTTCCTGATCTTTCTCGGCTGGCAGGCGACCTTCGTCGCCCGCGAGGCCCGGCGTTTCACCAGCTTCATCGGCCAGGTCACCGAAACCATGGTGCGCATGGCCTTCACGCCCCAGCGCATCCGGTTCACCGCCATGGTCTATCACATGGAGCAGGCGGGGCTGCGGGCGCTGCCGATCGTCGGGCTGATGTCTTTCCTGATCGGCATGGTGATGGCCTACCAGGGGGCCAGCCAGCTGCAGAAGTTCGGCGCCGAGATTTTCGTCGTCGACCTGATCGGTATCTCGGTGCTGCGCGAACTGGGCGTGCTGCTGACCGCGATCCTGATTGCCGGCCGCTCCGGCAGCGCATTCACCGCGCAGATCGGCACCATGAAGGTGAATGAGGAAATTGCGGCGATGCGCACGCTGGGCCTCGACCCGGTGGTGGTGCTGGTGCTGCCGCGTATGTTCGCCCTGATCCTGACCATGCCGCTGCTGACCTTCTTCGCCGACCTGATGGGCCTGCTGGGCGGCGCCCTGATGGCGTGGAATTCCCTCGATATCAGCCTGTTCACATTCTTTCGCCGGCTGCATGACGTGATCGGACCGCGCACGTTCATTATCGGCATGGTCAAGGCGCCGGTCTTTGCGGCACTGATCGCGCTGGTCGGCTGTTACGAGGGTTTGCGGGTCAAGCGCGACGCCGAAAGCGTCGGCCGGCTGACCACCCGTTCGGTGGTGCAGTCGATCTTCCTGGTGATCCTGTTCGATGCCCTGTTTTCCATCCTGTTCAACATCCTGGGAATCTGAGTCATGGCCCGGGACGAGGACAGGGAGGCGGTGATCCGGGTGCGCGGGCTGGTCAACCGGTTTGACGATCATGCCGTGCACGAAAATCTCGACCTCGATGTCTGGCGCGGCGAGGTGCTGGGTGTGGTCGGTGGCTCCGGCACCGGCAAGTCGGTGCTGCTGCGCACGATCATCGCCCTGAATGCGGCGGCGGCCGGCAGCATCGAGCTTCTGGGCACCGACATGATCAATGGCGATGCCGCGGCCCTGCGCAATGTGCGCCGGCGGTTCGGTGTGCTGTTCCAGGATGGCGCGCTGTTCTCGTCGCTGACCGTGGCGCAGAATATCGAGGTGCCGCTGAAGGAATATTACGACCTGCCCGCGGTGCTGCTGGACGAGATCGTCGCCACCAAGGTGCATATGGTCGGCCTGCCGCCCGATGCCGCCAACAAGTATCCGGCCGAGCTGTCGGGCGGCATGCGCAAGCGGGCCGGGCTTGCCCGCGCGCTGGCGCTGGACCCGGAAGTGGTGTTCTTCGACGAGCCGACTGCCGGTCTCGATCCGATCGGCGCCGCCGCCTTCGACCGGCTGGTGCGCGATCTGCAGAAGGCGCTGGGCCTGACCGTGTTCATGGTTACCCATGACCTCGACTCTCTGTATGCGATCTGCGACCGCATTGCCGTGCTGGCGGAAAAGAAGGTGCTGCTGGAAGGGCCGATGCCGGCCATGCTGGAAAGCACGCATCCCTGGGTGAACGAGTATTTCCACGGGCCGCGGGCCCGGGCGGCCGCGGCGAGCGCGGCGGCAGAGCGGAGGTAGGCAATGGAAACGCGGGCCCATCATCTGCTGATCGGCAGCTTCATGCTGGCCTTTCTCGCAGGCATCGTGGTGTTCGTCCTGTGGCTGGCGAAATCCGAGGTCGACCGCGAGATCGCGCGCTACAACATTTTCTTCACCGGCTCGGTGGCCGGCCTCGGCGTTGGCGGCGATGTCCGCTTCAACGGCATCAGGGTCGGATCGGTGTCGCAGATCGTGATCGACCGCAATGACACCAGCCGGGTGCGGGTGACCGCCGAGGTCGATGCCGATACGCCGATCCGCGAGGATTCCGAGGCGACGCTACAGCTGCAGGGCATCACCGGCGTGTCCTTCGTGCAGATCACGCCGGGCAGCCGCGAGGCGGCGATCCTGCCGGTGGTGGCGGGCCGCGATCCGGACAAATATCCGACCATCCGCTCGAAACCCTCGGCCATCGATGCCCTGTTCGAGGCGGCCCCCGACCTCGTCACCCGGGCTGCGCAGGTACTGAGCGACGACAATCTGCGCAACCTGTCCGGTTTCATCGCCGACCTGCGCGCGCTGTCGCAGACGCTGGTGCAGCGGCAGGACGCCATTGCCGGGGCCGTCGACAGTTTCTCGAAGACCAGCGCCGACATCGCCAAGGCGGCGGCGGCGGCGCAGGACATCGCCAGCAAGCTGGACCGCGTGATGGATCAGGCTGGGGCCACGCTGGCGACCGCCAACCGGCTGCTGGAAGGCGACGCGACGGCGGCGGCCCAGGATGCCCGCAAGGCGATGGCCGAACTCAACCAGCTGCTGGTCAGCCTGAACAGGGTGGTCGACGAAAACCGCGAGCCGGTCAATGCGATGACCACGGAGGGCTTCAGCGAATTCCGCCGCCTGCTGTCGGAAACCCGCATCCTGGTGGCCAGCCTGGCGCGGGTGGCGCAGCGGCTGGAAGACAATCCGAGCGCGGTGCTGTTCGGCGACCGCGATGCCGAATACCGCAACGAAGGGGGAGGGCAGCGGCGATGACGACGAAGCTGAACCGGCGCGATCTGCTGGCCGGCGGTACGCTGGCCGGGCTGGGCGGCCTGCTGGCCGGATGCGGCGGCCTGCTGCCGCAGGTGCCGCCGTCCAACCTCTATAACCTGTCGCCGAAAAGCACCTTCGGCGCCGAACTGCCTCGGGCCGACTGGCAGCTGGTGGTGGAGGAGCCTTTCGCGGCGGGCGGCCTCGATACCCACAAGATTGCCATCTACACCAATCCCTACGAGGTGAAGTATTACGCCGAGGCGCGCTGGGCCGAACGCACGCCGCGCATGGTGCAGACCCTGCTGGTGGAAAGCTTCGAGAATACCGGCAGGATCGTCTCGGTCGGGCGCCAGTCGGTGGGCCTGCGTTCGGATTTCAACCTGAAGAGCGAACTGCGCGAGTTCCAGGCCGTGCTGAAGCCCGGCAGTACCGCCCCCGACGTGCTGGTCGGGCTGGGGGTGAAGCTGATCGCGCAGCCGCGCCAGCAGATCGTTGCCTCGGCCAGTTTCGAGCGCAAGGCGACGGCAAAAAGCCCGGCCTTGCTGGATGTGGTGGCGGCTTTCGACGAGGCGCTGGGCTATGTGCTGCGCGAAACCGTGCAGTGGGTGCTGCTGACCGCGAAGAAGGACGCGGCCTGACCGGCTAGCCGCCGGCGCCACCGCCGCCGGCACCGCGCATGGCGACGATCGGCTTCGACATCACCGCTTCCTGGTCCCAGGGGAACAGGATCCAGGTGTCCTGGCTGACCTCGGTGATGAAGGTATCCACCATCGGGCGGCCGTTCGGCTTGGCATAGATGGTGGCGAAATGCGCCTTCGGCAGCAGGGCCCGCACGGCTTTTGCGGTCACGCCGGTATCCACCAGATCGTCGACGATCAGCCATCCTTCACCCTGGTCGGCCATGGCCGCCTGGGCCGGCTTCAGGATGTTGACCTTCTCGGTGCGGTTCAGGCCGTCATAGGTCGAACAGGAGATGGTCTCGATGACGCGGACTTCCAGTTCGCGGGCGACGATGGCAGCCGGCACCAGCCCGCCGCGGGTAATGGCGACCACGCCCTTGTACTGGCCCCCATTGCTTTGAGCGGTGTCGAGCAGGCGCCAGGCCAGCGCCTTACAATGGCGGTGCAGTTCCTCCCAGGAGACGGGGAAGAACTTGGTATAGCCGTGGCCTTCGGTCATGGACGGGTCTCTCCCTCGAGCAGGGCCGCGGTGGCGGCCTGGTATTCGGTAATGCGGGCGCGGATGGGCTCGGGGATCGACACCGATTTCATCCGCGCATTGTCGATGATGCAGGAGACCAGCGCGGCGCTGAAACACAGCTCGCCGGCCTGGTTGCGGCCGCGCATGGCATAGGTGATGGTCGAACGGCTGAGCCGGCGGACCAGCACCTCGATGGTGAAGGGTTCGCCATGCTTGATCGGTTTGTGGAAATCGATCTGGGTGCTGACGCTGGGCGAGCCTAGGCCGTCGCGCTGGTTCAGGTGGAACCAGTCGACGCCGGCCACGTCGGCGAAGAAGCTTTCCGCCGCTTCGAGCACCCAGTCGAGGAAGCGCGGTGTGTAGACGATTCCGGCAGGATCGCATTCGCCCCATCTGACGGTGCGGCGGATCGTGTAGGGAATCGGCTGCGCGGACATGCCGGATTTTATAGGGGGCGGCCCGGGAAAAAAGAAGAGGCGCAGAAAAAAGGGGCCCCTTGCGGGGCCCCGTGAGTAGTTCGGGGGAGGAAAATCAGGCGCTTAGGCGCGCACGTATTCGAAATCGACCGGCTGGTTGTTGATGCCGCGGGCCGGCGGTGCCACCCAGCCGGCGAATTTGCCGGGTTCGGTGACGGGCTTCATCAGGCTGATCACGTAGAGCCGGTCCTCGTCGGTCGGCAGCCATTCGTGATGCCGCGCATCCCATTCGGCCTGGCTGATGATGCGACCCTGGGGATCGACCCGCATCTCGGAGAACTGGCCGATCTGACGATGGAAGGCGCGGTGCGGCAGCTTCAGCTCGAAATCGATGCCATGGCGCTTGATGATCTGGTTCCAGCGCATCACGCCGCGGGCACAGTCGGCCACGTAGTCGTCGCGCAGGCGTTCGTTGAGCGCAATGAGGGCGGCTTCCTCCTTCTCGCGGAAGCCGTCGCCGTCGGCCTCGAGAACCTTGTAGGTCGCATCGGTCAGCTTGTGGTCGTCGCCGATCCGGGTCTCGTCGAACCGGCCCTTGATGCCCATGGTGTAGTAGTTGGCAGCGTTGGTGGAGATTTCCGAGCCGAACAGGTCGATCGACACCGAGAAATGGAAGTTGAGATATTTCTGCAGGGTCGGCAGGTCGATGCCGCCATGCTTGCGCACGTCATCGGTCTTGAAGTCGCGCATGATCTCGCAGGTACGCTGGATCACGCGGCCGACCCCGGTCTCGCCGACGAACATGTGATGGGCTTCCTCGGTCAGCATGAAGCGGCAGGTGCGCGACAGCGGATCGAAGCCGCTTTCGGCCAGCGACGCCAGCTGGAACTTGCCGTCACGGTCGGTGAAGAAGGTGAACATGAAGAAGCTGAGCCAGTCCGGCGTCTTCTCGTTGAAGGCGCCGAGGATGCGCGGCTTGTCGTCGTCGCCCGAGCGGCGCTGCAGCAGGGCCTCGGCCTCCTCGCGGCCGTCGCGGCCGAAATAGGCATCCAGCAGGTAGACCATGGCCCACAGGTGCCGGCCTTCCTCGACATTGACCTGGAACAGGTTGCGCAGGTCGTAGAGTGACGGGCAGGTCTGGCCGAGCAGGCGCTGCTGCTCGACCGAGGCCGGCTCGGTATCGCCCTGGGTGACGATCAGGCGGCGCAGCACGCCACGGTATTCGCCGGGCACTTCCTGCCAGGCATCCTCGCCCTTGTGGTCGCCGAAATTGACCTTGCGGTCCTTCTCCGGCTCGGCGAGGAAGATGCCCCAGCGGTAGTCCGGCATTTTGACATAGCCGAAATGCGCCCAGCCCTGTGCATCGACGCTGATCGCGGTGCGCAGATAGGCCTCGCGGGCCTGGAAGCCGGCCGGGCCCATATCCTGCCACCAGTCGAGGAATTTCGGCTGCCAGTCCTCCAGCGCGCGCTGGAGGCGGCGGTTGTCGGAGAGATCGACGTTGTTGGGGATGCGGGATGCGTAGTCGATTGCCATTGGTCTGTTCTCCCTATACGCGCTTGCGGTCGTAGGCCGCGCGCTGGCCGGTGCCGTAAAGCTTGAGCGCGCCCTGGTCGCCGACGGCGTTGGGACGCTGGAAAATCCAGTTCTGCCAGGCGGTCAGCCGGCCGAAAATCTTGGTTTCCATGGTTTCGGGGCCGCCGAAACGCAAGCTAGCTTCCATGCCGGTCAGCGCATCGGGCGAGAAGGCGGCACGTTCCTCGATGGCGATGCGGACCTCGTCTTCCCAGTCGATGTCGTCGGGCGTGAAGGTGACCAGGCCGGCCTCGTCGGCGGCCTGGGCATCGAGATCCTCGCCGATCATCTTCTCGATCACCGCCACATTGGCCGGATTGTCGAGATTGCGGCTGGCGATGCGGCTGAGGCCGTTCGACATCGGATAGGGGCCGAAATTCATCGGCGTCAGCCGGATGGCGGCCGGCGGGCGGTTGTCGCCTTCCATCTGGCCGTCCAGCATGTAGGAACGGTCGGCGGCCAGCGCCAGTTCCAGCAGGGTGCCGGTGAAGCACGAACCCGGCTCGATCAGCGCGAAGATCGAGCGCGACGAGACATCGATACGTTTGAACACGCGCTTCAGGAACAGGCGGATCTCGCGCACCAGCCAGTGGGCCTTGTGCTGTTCCAGCGCGGCATCATGGGCGGCGACGAGGGCCGAATCGCCATGGGTGCGGAACACCCACATGCCGATGGTTTCCTCGTTGGTGCGCAGATGCAGGATCAGGTCGTCCAGTTCGCGGGCCAGCGCCAGCGGCCAGAATGCATCGCCTTCGGCCTGGATGGCATCGGCAGAGGCGGGCGGTGCGGCCTTCGGGCCGGCGACGCTGATCTCGGCCACGCCCTTGTCGCGGTCGATTTTCGCTTCCACATGACGGTAGCTGATGCGGTCGCCATCGAGCTTCCGCTCCAGCACCGACAGGGTGATGCCTTTGGCATCGGCGGGGCGGTCGGATTTTGCCGCCATCTCGGCGGCGCGCTCGCGCATGGCATCTGCCAGGCGGGTGCGGGGCACGACCTCGTCGACCAGGCGCCAGTCGACGGCGCGCTTGCCCTTGATGCCTTCCTCGATGGTGCAGAAGAAATCGGCGCGGTCGCGGCGCACCATGCGCTTGTCGACCAGGCGGGTCAGGCCGCCGGTACCCGGCAGCACCGCCAGCAGCGGCACTTCCGGCAGCGAAACGCTGGTGTTGCCGTCATCGGCCATCAGGATGTAATCGGCGGCCAGCGCCAGTTCATAGCCGCCGCCGGCGCAGGGGCCGTTCACCGCGGCGATGTAGGTCTGCTTCGATTCCGCAGTCGCCTCTTCGATGCCGTTGCGGGTCTCGTTGGTGAATTTGCAGAAATTCACCTTCCAGCCATGGGCCGACTGGTTGAGCATGCGGATATTGGCACCGGCGCAGAAAATGCGGTCCTTGCCGGAGGTGAGGATCACCGAACGGACTTCCGGGTGCTCGAAACGCAGCCGCTGCACGGCGTCATGCAGCTCAATGTCGACGCCGAGATCGTAGGAATTCAGCTTCAGCTCGTAGCCGGGGCGCAGGCCGCCGTCTTCCTTCACGTCCATCGCCAGGGTGGCGACGGCACCGTCGATGCTGAGTTTCCAGTGCTTGTACTGGCTGGGCGCGGTGCGGAAATCCACCGGTGCGGCGCCATTCGGCTGGCTTGCGGCCATGGGGCAGTCCTCCCTTAAAACTGACTTGCATTATAATGCATAGTTTCGGGACGACAAGAATTATTTTGCAGGAAACTGCCCGGGCGCTTACTCCGCTGCCTCCCGGGCCAGCCAGGCAGGATGGGCCCGCAGGGCGGCAGCCAGTTCGCTGCCGGCCTGGTCGGCGGCGCGGCCGGCGGTGTCGAAGGTCATATCGGCGCGGGCATAGAGGGCCTCGCGCTGGGCCAGAATCCGTTTCAGGTCGGCCATGGCCTCGGACTGGCCGGCCATCGGACGCAGGTCGCCCTGGGCGACGACGCGGCCCATATGCTCCTCGGGCCTGGCCTTCAGCCACACCGTGAAGCAATGCGCCAGCAGATGGGCGTAGGTGGCAGGCTCGGAGGGCAGACTGCCGCCGGTGGCGATCACCTTCGGGGCGGGATCGGCAGTGATGCGCTCCAGGGCGCGGCGTTCGAAGCGGCGATAGGCGGCCTGGCCGTAGAGATCGAAAATCTCGTTGAGGCTGAGGCCGGCCTCCGCCTCGATTTCCTTCGCCATCTCGACGAACTGCAGGCCGAAAGCGGCGGCCAGATGCCGCCCCAGCGTGGTCTTGCCGGCACCGCGCAGGCCGGTCAGCGCGATATGGCGTTTCACGCTGGGCGCGACGCCGAAGCGTTCGCGGATGAAACCCTGCAGTTCCTGCAGCTGTTCTGGCGCAAGATCCTCCACCTGGCGCAGCAGCAGGGCCTGGTCGACGGTCAGCGGGGCACGGTCGCCGAGGAATTCGGTGATCGACAGATCCATGGCCCGGGCGATCTGGCGCAGCAGCAGGATCGAGATATTGCCGGCGCCGCTTTCCAGCTGCGCCAGATAGCGTTCGGAAACACCTGAATCCTTTGCCAGAATTTTGCGGCTCATGCCACGGCGGGCACGGGCGTTGCGAACGCGCTCGCCCACTATCTGCAGGAATGCGGTATCGTCGGGACTGGCCTTGTCGCGGCTCTCGCTCATATTATGCATTATAGTGCAATTTTCTATGGAGCGCCAGCGCCGCATGCGTTATAGTTCGGGCTCGCTATCCATAGCACGGTATTCACTGGCAGCGCGTTGAGGAGGGCAGCCATGCAGATTTCCATTTTGGTCGGCACCATGACCGGGACCGCCGAGCTTGTCGCCGGCGATATCCAGAAGGCCCTGGAAGGCAAGGGGCATGCGGTCGAGGTGCTGCTGATGGACAATCTGAAGGCCGATGTGTTCGAGCGGCCCGGGGCCTTCCTGATCTGCACCTCGACCTACGGCCAGGGCGATGTGCCGGACAATGCCCGCGATTTCCTTGCCGATCTGGAAGCCGTGAAGCCGGACCTGACCGGCAAGCTGGTCGGCATCATCGGTCTGGGCGACAGCACCTACCAGGACACCTTCAATCACGGCGGCGAACAGTTCGAGAAGGGCCTGCAGGCCCTGAATGCCACCATCGTCGGCGACCGCATGCAGCACAACGCCTCGAGCGGGTCGCTGCCGGAGGAAGACGGCGTGACCTGGGCGCTGGACTGGGTCGAGCAGGTCGTGCCGCTGGCCAAGGCCGCCTGAGCCCAGCCTTCTGCGCCTTTTTGCCTGCCCCGCCGGCCCGGTTTCCCGGGCCGGCGCAACCATAAGAAACACCCCGGAGGAAACCGATCATGCCCCGCTTTCTGGAGCTGCCGCGGCAATACAATGCCGCCAGCCATTTCATCGACCGCCATCTCGCCGAGGGCCGCGGCGACAAGATCGCCGTCATCGACGACAAGGGGCAGTACAGCTATGCCGATCTTGCCGCGCGGGTTAACCGCGCCGGCAACCTGCTGAAGGGGCAGGGTGTGCAGCCCGAGCAGCGCGTCATGCTGGCGCTGCTGGACGGCATCGACTTTCCGGCGATGTTCTTCGGTGCCATGAAGATCGGCGCCGTGCCGGTGCCGGTGAACACGCTGCTGACCACGAAGGACTATGATTTCCTGCTGCGTGACAGCCGCGCCGCCGTGCTGGTGGTGTCGGATGCGCTCGTGGAAAAGTTCCGCCCGGTCATCTCGGACCAGCCGTTCCTCAGGCAGGTGCTGATTTCCGGCCAGGTGCCACCGACGGTGACCCCGCTGGCCGACCTGCTGGCTCAGCAATCCGACAAACTGGACACGCTGGCGACCACGCCGGACGACGTTGCCTTCTGGCTGTATTCCTCGGGCTCGACCGGCTCGCCGAAGGGCGCCATGCACCTGCAGGGCGACATGATCCACACCGCCGTGCTGTATGGCGAGGAGGTGCTGGGCATCCGCGAGGACGATGTGGTCTTCTCGGCTGCCAAGCTGTTCTTCGCCTATGGCATGGGCAATGCCATGACCTTCCCGCTGCATGCCGGCGCCACAGCCGTGCTGATGGCCGAGCGGCCGACCCCGGCCGCAGTGATGAAGCGGCTGAAAGACCACCAGTGCTCGATCTTCTATGGCGTGCCGACGCTGTATGCCGGCATCCTCGCCGACAGCGGCATCACGAAAGAGAGCGGCTCGGCGAAGCTGCGCCGCTGCGTTTCGGCCGGCGAGGCCCTGCCCGAGGAAATCGGCAAGCGCTGGCACAAGCTGTTCGGCGTCGACATCCTCGACGGCATCGGCTCGACCGAGATGCTGCACATCTTCCTGTCCAACCGGCCGGGCAACGTGCGTTACGGCACCACCGGCGAGGCCGTGCCAGGCTATGACCTGCGTATCGTCGACGAGCAGGGCAATGCAGTGGAGCAGGGCGGCATCGGCGAGCTGCTGGTCAGCGGGCCGTCCAGCGCCATGGCCTACTGGAACAACCGCACCAAGAGCCTCGCCACCTTCCAGGGACCGTGGACCCGCACCGGCGACAAATATCTGCAGACCAGGGATGGCTATTACATCTATGCGGGCCGGTCTGACGACATGCTGAAGGTCAGCGGCATCTGGGTGTCGCCCTTCGAGGTGGAATCGGCACTGGCGGCGCATCCGCAGGTCCTGGAGACGGCGGTGGTTGCGCATACCGATACCGACGACCTGATCAAGCCGAAGGCCTATGTGGTCCTGAAGGACGGCGTTGGGACCACCGATGCGCTGGCCGAGGAACTGAAGGCTTTCGTCAAGGAACGGCTGGCGCCCTACAAGTATCCGCGCTGGGTCGAGTTTGTTGACGAACTGCCGAAGACCGCCACCGGCAAGATCCAGCGTTTCAAGCTGCGGGATCTTGCCTGATGGGCGGCAATGCCGGAGAGGCGGCGCTGCATCATACCGACCTGCCCGGCGGGCGGGTGGAATACCGCTGGGCCGGGCCGCGGCTGCGCGACGCGGCGCTGCCGGTGATCGTGCTGCTGCATGAAGGTCTGGGCTCTGTCGCGCTGTGGAAGGATTTCCCCGACCGTCTGGCGGAGGCGACCGGCCTGCCGGTGCTGGTCTACAGCCGGGTCGGCTATGGCGGTTCGGCGCCCTGCGCTCTGCCGCGGCCGCTGACCTACATGCATGAGGAAGGCGAGCGGGCATTGCCGGCGCTGATCGCGGCACTGGGTATCGGCCGGCATATCCTGGTTGGCCATTCCGATGGCGCGTCCATCGCGCTGATCTATGCCGGCGCCGCCAGGGAGGCGGTCCCCGAACGCGACGGGCTGCTCGGCGTGGCCGCTCTTGCGCCGCATGTTTTCTGCGAGGAAGTCTCGGTCACCGCGATCCGTGCGGCCGGCCGCGCCTATGCCGAAGGCGACCTGCGCAGCCGGCTGGAGAAATATCACGGCAGCAACATCGACTGTGCCTTCCACGGCTGGTGCGATTCCTGGCTGAATCCCGACTTCATGAAGTGGAATATCGAGGGTTATGTCGACCGCATTGATGTGCCGGTTCTCGTGATCCAGGGCGAGGGGGATGAATACGGGACGGCGGCCCAGGTCGAGAGCATCGCCCGGCGGGTACCGGCAGGGGCCGGTGTCCTGATGCTGCCAGACTGCGGGCACAGCCCGCATCGGGACCAGCCGGGCGCCACGCTGGATGCCCTGGCGGGATTCGCGGCAAAGCTGTATCGCTGAGCCGCATTGCTCCAACCGCGCTTGCGGAAGCCGCGTATGTCTGACCGGCAGAACGGGGCATGTTACATTCCGGTGACGGGCTGCTGGCTTTCTCCGTGGTTGTTCGGAGTCGCTGCTATTTCAATTGCACCGGTGGACGGCGCGTGTACAGTGCCACCATGAGCATGCCTTCCCGAACAGCATCGGTGCCGCCACGCATCCTGGTGATCGACGACCATCGCGACTTCGGCGCGCTGGTGCAGCGGGTTGCCGAGAAAGCCGGCTACATGGTCCGGCTGACCGACAGTCCTGATGGTTTCCGTGACCTCTGCGCGACCTTCCAGCCCGACCTGATCTGCCTCGACATCGTCATGCCGCAGGAAGACGGCATCGAACTGATCCGCTGGCTGGCCGGCAGCGGCAGCCGGGCGGCAGTCTATATCATGACCGGTCACAGCCCGGCTTTTGCGCGGGCAGCGGTCGAGATCGGACGCAGCAGGGGTCTGAACATTGCCGGCATCCTGCAGAAGCCGGTGTCGCTGGCGACGCTGCGCGATATCCTTACCGCTGCACGGCCCGGCAGCAGCCTGCCGGCCGCAGCCGACTAGCCGGCCACTCCGCGCAGCTGCGCCTCGATCTTTGCCAGCAGACGCGGCAGGTCTACCGGCTTGGTGTCGTAATCGGCGCAGCCGGCGGCAAGGCTTTCCTCGCGATCGGCCGCCAGCGCATGGGCGGTCAGGGCGATCACAGGCACGGCGGCCAGTTCGGGCAGCGCCTTCAGGCGCCGCGTCGTTTCCAGCCCGTCGATGCCGGCGCCAAGGCCGATATCCATCAGGATCAGATCGGGGCGTTCGCGCGGCGCAAGGTCCAGCGCCGCTTCGCCGGTGACGGCATGGCACAACGCAAAGCCGCGCTTGGCCAGCCGCCGGCTCAGCATGTCCAGGTTTTCGGGATTGTCCTCGACAATCATCAGTTTCGGCATCGGTTCAGTCCGCCGCTTCCGCCAGCCGGCCGCGGGCCGGCACGGCGATGGTGAAGACCGATCCGGTCCCGGGCTGTGAGGCCAGCGTGATGTCGCCGCCCAGCAGCCGGATCAGCCTGCGGCTCAGCGCCAGGCCGAGGCCGGTGCCGCCGTGATGGCGGGCCACGTTGCTGTCACCGCGCTGAAACTCGTCGAAAACCCCCTCCTGGTGCTCCGGTGCGATGCCGATGCCGGTGTCGTGTACGGTAATCTCGATCCAGTCGGCGCCATCGCGTTCGGCAAGGCGGGTGGCGAGGGTAACCGTGCCATTGCGGGTGAATTTGGCGGCATTGCCCAGCAGGTTGATCAGGGCCTGCCGCAGCTTGGTCACGTCGGTATCGACACGGTCGATCGCCACGGCATGTTCGACGATGCAGCGGTTGCCATTCTCGTCCAGCATCCGGCGGCAGACCGTGACGGCATCATCGAGGATGTCCTTCAGCGCAACACGCTCGATGTATACTTCCATCTTGCCGGCCTCGATCTTGCTGAGATCGAGGATGTCGTTGACCAGGGCCAGGATATGCCGGCCGGCGGTACGGATCTTCTCGATATCCTCCAGGCTGCCGGTCAGGCCGTTTTCCTCGGCTTCCTCGATCAGGATTTCGCTGTAGCCGATCACGGCATTCAGCGGTGTGCGTAATTCGTGGCTGATGCTGGCAAGGAAGTCGGTCTTTGCATTGCTGGCACGCTCCGCCCGCTGCTTGGCTTTCAGCAGTTCGACCGTGCGCGTGCCGACCATGCCCTCGAGTTTTTCGTTCAGGTCGCGCAGCCGCTCCGCCTCGGCGCGTGCGCGGTTGGCCAGGGTCTGGTCGACCATCGCGGCCAGCAGGGCCAGAAACAGGATGATGAACGAGGCTGCGGCCACGGCCACGGCCAGCACGCCAGGCTGCAGGTCGGTCCCGGTAGACAGCGCGCCATGGGCCGGAACGTAACTGGCGGCGGCCATGCCGGTATAATGCATGCCGGCCACGGCGATGGTCATTGCCGCGGCAGCCACCAGCTTGAAGACCAGTGTTTTCGATTGCAGCGACAGCCACAATGCCGCGGTGGCGGCGACAACACCGATCAGCACGGACAGCAGCACCAGCGGCTGGTACCAGATAATCAGGGCGCCCATCCGCATCGCCGCCATGCCGGTATAATGCATGGCGCTGACCCCGAGGCCGGTAAGGATGCCGGCAGCAGCCAGGGCAATCCGGCTGTCAGGGCGCCAGCTGACGATCAGCAGGCCGACGGTGACGAAGACGATTGCCACCAGCAGGGAGATGACAGTCAGGCCCGGGGCATAGTTGATGGGCATCGGCAGCTGGAAGGCCAGCATGGCGACGAAATGCATGCTCCAGATGCCGCCGCCGAGCGCGATGGCCGCCCCCAGCAGCCAGCCTGTGCGGATCCGGCCGAAGCTGGCCAGCATGCGGTCGGCGAGGCTGAGCGAGGTAAAGCCGGCAAAGAAAATCACCGCCAGGCTCAGCAGGACCAGTTCCGGCCGGTAACTCTCGACCAGCGGTATAGCGAGGAATCCCGGCTCGGTTTGCAGCATGTGATATCTTCCGTATGGGGACGGTTTGTCGCGGCCGCCGGCGCATTCCCCTGATTTATCTTACAGGTATTCGGCTTTTGCGGTCACGCGGCAAGAGCGCGGAGGGCCCTTGCCTGAGGCGACAGGGATGCTACATTCCGCGACTGCAAGTCACTCGCATATGCGGGTACGGCCATCATCTATGGAGAGAAACATGCGTCTCGTCTGCCTGAATGCCGCCACTGCCCGGCGGGTCTTCATGCTGGGGCTGGCTGCCGGCAGCCTGGCTGTCACGCTGCCGGGCCTCGCCGCGGCCGAGGAGGTGGTCAACCTCTACTCGTCGCGCCACTACGATACCGACGAGGCCCTTTACGAGACTTTCACCAAACAGACCGGCATCCGCATCAACCGGCTGGAAGCCACCGAGGACCAGCTGCTGCAGCGCATGAAGGCCGAAGGCGACAAGAGCCCGGCCGATGTGCTGATCACGGTGGATGCCGGCCGTCTCTACCGTGCCCAGTCGATGGACCTGCTGCAGCCGGTCCGCTCGTCGGTGCTGGAGAAGGCGATCCCGGCCCATCTGCGCGAGCCGGATGGCCACTGGTTCGGCTTTTCCAAGCGCGCCCGCATCCTCGTGGTCAACAAGGACAAGGTGAAGACCGGCGAGATCAGCCGTTATGAGGACCTGGCCGATCCGAAATGGAAGGGCCGCGTTCTGATCCGGTCCTCGACCAACGTCTATAACCAGTCGCTGATCGGCTCGATGATCGCTGCCGATGGCGAGGCGAAGACCGAGGCCTGGGCCAGGGCCGTGGTGGCCAATTTCGCCCGTGCCCCGAAGGGCGGCGACACCGACCAGATCAAGGCGGTGGCGGCCGGCGAGGGCGATGTGGCGCTGTCGAACACCTATTACTTTGCCCGCCTGCTCGGTTCGAAGAAGCCCGAGGACAATGCGGTGGTTGCCAATCTCGCGGTGATCTTCCCGAACCAGAAGGATCGCGGCACCCATGTGAATGTCAGCGGTGCCGGCGTGGCGAAGTATGCCCCGAACAAGGCCAATGCGATCAAGTTCCTCGAGTATCTCGCCACCAAGGAAGCGCAGGAATACTTCGCCAGGGGCAATTACGAGTTCCCGGCCGTGGCCGGGGTGCCGCTGCATCCCGTGATCGCGTCCTGGAGCGATTTCAAGGAAGACACGCTGAATGCCGCAGTGTTCGGCAAGAACAACGAGGCGGCCCTGAAGCTGATGGACCGCGCCGGCTGGAAGTAATGCCGGCGGCGATGCCGCAAACGGAAAAGGCGGGGCCATGCCCCGCCTTTTTTCTTGCCGCCGGCCGGCGGTTCAGGTGCGGCGGGCGAGAATCATGAAGCAGGGCACCGGCTGGCCCATTTCCACCCGGCCTTCGGTATCGTCCCAGCGCACGGTCTCGTAGCCGGCCGCCTGCAATTCCCGGCGCACATAATCGGCATCATGCTGGTAGCGGCCGGTGGGGCCGAGACGGTAGCCGGCGGCCGGGGTCGGGCCCTGCATCGCCTCGACGGTGAAGCCGAGCAGGCCGCCATGCACCATCCGGCCGGCCAGCGCACGGAAGCTGCTGCCGAGTTCGCCGAAATAGCAGAAGACATCGGCGGCGATGGCAAGGTCGTACCGGTCGCGGTCGGCGGCCAGAAAGGCGCCGAGCTCGGCCTCGTGCAGGCTGTCATACAGGCCGCGCGCCCGTGCCTTCTCAAGCATGCCGCCGCTGAGATCGACGCCGACCAGGCGGCGGGCCAGCGGTTTCAGATGGGGTGCGCAGAGCCCGGTGCCGCAGCCGGCATCGAGGATGGTCAGGTTGGCGGCACGCTCGCCGAGAGCCGCATGTGCGGCCGCGCAGAGCCGCTCCGGCACCCGGTAGCCGAGCCCTCCGAGCACCTGTTCGAAATCGCTGGCAAAGCGGTCGAAGGTCTCGCGCACATAATCGTCGCCGGCGCGGGCCGGTGCCGGCTCATCCAGGATCGCCGCCGCCATATGCTGGGCGATGGCATTGCCGGAATGGGCCTGCCGCCAGGTCTCTGCCAGCGTGCGGGCGCGTTCGGCCTGGCCGTCGCGCACCAGGCCGTACAATGCCTCGCCGACGGTGTAGTGCAGCATCGTCTCGTCCGGCGCCACTTTCAGGCCGAGCATGGCGATCTCGGCGCTTTCGCCATGGTGGCCGGTACGATACAGGCAGAGCGACAGGTTGCGCAGGGCGTGGATATGCCCCGGCACCAGTGCCAGCACCGACCGGCAGGAGTCGATGGCGGCCGGGTAATCCTCGCGCTCGGCCAGCAGGCCGGCCAGATTGGCATGGCCGTCGGCAAAGCGCGGCTCGATCTCGACCGCCTTGCGGTAGGCGGCTTCTGCGGCGGCCTTGTCACCCTGGTCGCGATGGGCGTTGCCGAGGCTGAAATAAGCCTGGAAATAGGGTGGGTGCTGGGCAATGGCGGTCTTGTATTCAGCGATGGCACCGTCGATGTCGCCGGTCTGGCGCAGGGCGATACCGCGATTGAAATGCAGCAGCGGATCCTGCGGCCGGTGTTTCAGCCCCTCGTCATAGGTTTCCAGCGCCTGGCCGGCGCGACCGAGCCGCAGATAGGTGTTGCCCAGATGCACATAGCCGGGTGGATGTCCGGGCTGCAGCTGGATGGCCCGGCGAAAGGCTTTCGCTGCCTCTTTCAGTTCATTGGCCGCAGTGTGCGCGACCCCGAGCGCGAACCACGCATCGGGCCGGTTCGGCGACTGTTTCAGCAGGGTTTCAAGCACCTGACGGGCAGATTCGGCCTGACCCTGGGCCAGCAGGGATTCGGCCAGCACCATCGGATCCTTGCCGACGCCGGCCTGCCGCAGCATCGTTTCCCTCAGAACATCAGTCATCACGCGGTTCCTGTCAGCCCGACTCGCCCGGTCGCGACCGTATCACGGCCCGGTGCAGCCAGATTACGGGAATCAGGCTGATCGCCACAATGATCACCGACCCGGTCGAGGCCTCTGCCAGCCGCTCGTCGCTGGCCAGCTGGTAGACACGCACTGCCAGCGTGTCGAAATCGAATGGGCGGACGATCAGGGTGGCCGGCAGTTCCTTCAGCACATCAACGAAGACCAGCATTGCCGCGGTCAGCAGGCTGCCGCGCAGCATCGGCACATGCACGCGCCGGACCACGCCGAGCGGAGTTGCGCCCAGCACGCGGGCGGCGTGGTCGATGCTGGGGCGGATCCGGTGCAGGCCGCCATCCACGGCATTGAAGGCGACCGCCAGAAAACGCACCAGATAGGCATAGAACAGGGCGATGACGCTGCCGCTCAGCAGCAGGCCGGCATTGATGCCGAAGCCCTTCAGCCAGCCGTCGATCGCATGGTCGAAATAGGTCAGCGGCAGCAGCACACCGATGGCGATCACCGATCCGGGTACGGCATAGCCCATGGTCGAAAGCTGGATCAGCCAGTTCATGCCGCGATGCTGCGCCAGCCGCTGGGCATAGGCGAGTGCCACGGCGATGGCGACCAGCAGCAGGGCCGCGCCGCTGGCCAGCCAGAAGCTGTTGGCAGTGAAGCCGGCCAGCCGCCCCAGGCTGGACGGATCGCCTTCGCGGATGGCCAGCCAGAGCAGCCAGCCGCAGGGCGCCACGAAGCCGGCCAGCACGGTGCCGCCGCAGGCCAGCATCGCCAGCGCGGCGGCCAGCGGGGGCAGCGGACGCACCGGCAGGGGGCGCTGGCGTGCCGAAGTGTGGTGGAAGCGGCGGGCCTGCCGGCTGGCCCGCTCCAGCATGATGGCGGCCAGCACGAAGATCAGCAGCACCGCGGCGAGCTGGGCGGCGGCGATGGCATCGCCCATGCCGAACCAGGTGCGGTAGATCGCCGTGGTGAAGGTGGGCACCCCGAACCAGTTGACGGCGCCGAACTCGGCCAGGGTTTCCATCAGCACCAGCGCCAGGCCGCCGGCGATCATCGGCCGGGCCAGCGGCAGCGCGATGCGGCGGAACCGCGTCCAGGGGCCGAGGCCCAGCGTGCGGCCGACCTCAAGCACGCAGACCGACTGGTCGATGAAGGCGGCGCGGGCCAGCATGAAGACATAGGGATAGAAGGCGAAGGTCAGCAGGAAGATGGCGCCGCCCAGCGACAGCAGGTCGGGAAACCAGTATTCCCCGCGTTCCCAGCCGAACAGGCCGCGCAGCCCGCTCTGGATCGGGCCGGAATACTGCAGCAGGTCGCCATAGACGAAAGCCGTCACGTAGCTGGGCATGGCCAGCGGCAGGAACAGGGCCCAGGACAGCCAGCGGCGGCCGGGAAACTCGGTCATCGTCACCAGCCAGGCGCAGCCGGTGCCGATCACCACGGCGCCGAGACCGACGCCGAGCATCAGCAGCGCGGTGTTGGCCAGCATCTCCGGCAGCACGGTGGTAATCAGGTGGTGCCAGACATCGGCGGCCGGCTGGGTCAGGTTGACCAGGATGGCGACAACCGGCGCGGCGATGGCCAGGGAGAGCAGGATGGCAAACCCGGTCCACAGCATCCGGTGGCGGATGCGCACCGGCCCTGACCGTGCCGCGGGGGCGGCCGGCGGCGATGGCGGAGACGGGGCGGCAAAATCGGTCACGGGCGCCTGAAGCAGGTTTGCGGCAGCGGGTTTGCAGCGGGGCAGGGCCCCTGCTTAACCGATCTGCGAGGGGTTCGCAAATCCCGGACCCGGAGCACCGGATATGCACGGCCGTGTGACCGCCATCTGCATGCCGGCGATTGCTGCCCGCGGGCGGCTTTTCTATGCTGGCCCATGCAGGAGGAATGGATGGCGCAGGGCTTTGCGGATCGACATGGCCACAAGCCGACAGCGGCGCAGCTGCGCTATCTCCGGCGGGGCCTGCGCCAGCCCGGCGGCAAGCTGCCCCTGTTCGACGAGCACGGCCAGCAGATCAGTCCCCAGACCATCCTGTCATGCGTGCGGGCCGGCTGGGCCGAGCCCTGGTTCGAAAATCCCATCAAGCCCGACTGGCTGGTCTGCAAGCTGACACCTGGCGGCCGGGCCTTGTTCGAATTGTCGCGGTAGCCATGTCCCGTTCATCCTGTTTTCCCCGGCCGCTGCTGGCGGCGGGTCTTGCCGTCGCCCTGGCTGCGTGGCCGGTCGCCGCCGTGCATGCCGTGCCGGCCGACCGCTTTTCCGCCCCGCTGCCGTCGACGGCGGCACCGCTGCCCGATCCGGATACGGTGCGGCGACAGGCTGAAGCCGGCGATCGCGAGGCCCAGTTCCGCATGGGACTGGCCAGCCAGCTCGGGATCGGGCTGCCGCGCGACCTGGCCGCTGCCCGGGACTGGTTCGGCCGCGCCGCCGCGCAGGGGCATCCGCGTGCCATGGCCGGTCTGGGTTTCCTGATGATGACCGGGCAGGGCGGGCCTCATGACCCGGCCGGGGCCGAACCGCTGCTGCGCCGGGCCGGCCAACTGGGCGAACCGACCGCGCTGGCCAATGTCGCGGAACTGCTGCTGGACCGCCAGCCGCCGGATGCCGCCGCCGCCCGCGCCCTGCTGGAACAGGCGGCGAAGGCCGGTGCGGTCAATGCCCGCTACCGGCTCGGCCGGCTGCTGCATGAAGGCCGCGTCTTCACCACGGATTCCCCGCGCGGATTGCGGCTGATGAACGAGGCCGCCGCTGCCGGTCACCCGCTGGCGCAGGCCTATCTGGCTCATCTCTATGCCTTCGCACAGGGCGTGCCGGCCGACCCGGTCCGCGCCCTCGCACTGGCGCAGGCGGCGGCCGATGCCGGGCTGGCCGAGGGCGTCAACGAACTGGGTCTGCTGTACCAGCAGGGCATCGGCACCCGGCAGGACAGCCGCCGCGCTGCCGCATTGTTCGCCCGGGCCGGCGAGCTGGGCGATCCCGGTGGCTTCTACAATCTGGCCCTGCTGCACGAGACCGGCGAGCTGGGCGATGCCGACCCGGCCGCAGCCCGCCGGCTGGCGGCCCTGGCCGCCGCTGCCGCGCATCCCGAGGCGGCGGCGCTGTATGGCCGCATGCTGCTGCTGGGGCAGGGCGGCGGCGCCGATCCGGCGGCGGCATTGCCGCATCTCAGGCTGGCGGCTGCGGCAGGGATTGCCGACGCGCAGAATTATCTGGCGCTGGCCCTGTTCAATGGCATGGGCGGCGGGGCCGCCGATCCGGCGGCAGCGATGGACTGGTGGGAAAAGGCCGTTGCCCAGCAGCATGGTCCGGCTACCAACAACTACACCATGCATCTGGCCATGGGCGAGGGTCGTCCGGCCGATCCGGAGCAGGCCCGCCGGCTGCTGACGGCCTCGGCGGACCGGGGCTTCGCCGGGGCGCAGTTCCGGCTCGGTCTGTGGTACGAGCAGGGCTGGAAGGGCACCCCGCTCGATCTGGCGCGGGCCCGTTCCCTGTTCCGGCAGGCAGCCGAGGGCGGCCATGGCGCCGGGGCCTACAAATACGCAGCCTATCTGGAAGCCGGCGCCGGCGGTGTCGCGGCCGATCCGCAGCAGGCCCTGCACTGGTACCGGACGGCCGCCGGGCGTGGCAATGCCGCGGCACAGTTCGAGGCGGCCCGCATGCTGTTCAACGGCGATGGCAGTCCGCCCGACCCGGTGGCGGCGCTCGGCTGGCTGCGCCGGTCCGCCGGGCAGGGCTGGCCGGAAGCCCTGTTCGTGCTGGGCGACCTGCTGTTCCGCGGCGACGGGGTGGCGGCCGATCCGGCGCTGGCCTGGGCCTATCTGCGGCTGGCCGAACAGGCCGGCTTTCCGGCGGCCGCCGGCAACCGGCAATATGTCGAAAGCCGCCTCGATCCGGCGGCACGCCGCCAGGCCCTGCAGCAGCTGCAGGCGCTGGCGGCAGCCATGCACAAGGAGGGCAGAGAGGAATGACAATGCTGGTACTGGCCGCCCTGGCCTGGATACTGCTGCATGTGATCGTGGCCGGTCCGCTGCGGCCGGCACTGGTCGGCCGGCTGGGTCTGTCCGCCTACCGGGGGTTGTTTTCCGTTCTCAGTGCTGCCAGCCTGGCGGCTCTGATCTGGGGCTACGGACAGGCCCCCTATATCGAATTCTGGCCCTCGGCCGGCTGGGTCACGGCGGTGCCGGTGGTGGTGATGCCGGTGGCCCTGCTGCTGCTGGTCGGCAGCCTGCGGCCGGGCAACCCGACCATGGCCGGACCGGACATGATCCTGAAAGGGGAGCTGCCGGTCAGCGGCATGACCCGGATCACCCGTCATCCCATGCTGTGGGCCTTCAGCCTCTGGGCCGGCGCCCACATGATCGCCAATGGGGATGCGGCGACCCTGCTGCTTGCCGGGGCGATCCTGGTGACGGCCCTGAACGGCATGCGCTCGATCGACCGCAAGCGGGCAGCCGTATTTGGCGAGCAGTGGCAAAGGTTTGCCAATAAAACCTCGATCATCCCCTTTGCCGCGGCGGCGGCCGGCCGGGTCCGGGTTTCATGGGCGGATATCGGTTGGCTGAATATCCTTGCTGCAGCAGCACTTTATGCTGTGATCCTGTGGGCCCATGCCAGTCTGTTCGGTGTACCCGCCTATCACCCATGAGCATGCTGTTGTGTCCATGTAAGATTTATTATTTATCATTTATTTCAATAAAATAATGATAGTCTATAATCTAAATTCGAGGATGTGATGGCCAGGCGTGCGGCAGGCCGCTTCGTGGCGTGGTTCCGTCCGGACCGCGGCACCGGCGGCGGGGGATTGCAGGCGCAGCTATACGGGGCGATCCGCCAGGCTGTCCTGGCCGGCGAGCTGGCGCCGGGCGAGCGGCTGCCCTCCAGCCGCAGCCTGGCCGCCGATCTCGGCCTCGGGCGCAACACGGTGGTGACGGCCTGCGACCGGCTGGTTGCCGAAGGCTATCTGGAGGCGCGGCCGGGGGCCGGGCTGTTTGTGGCCGCCGACCTGCCGCCCGAAGGTATCCCCGGGACCATGCCGCCCCGTCCTGCCGGGGCATCCCGCCGGCCGGCCACGCCACCCGTAAAACGGGAACAGGCTGTCGCCCCCCTGCCGCTGACACCGGGCATGCCGGCACTGGACGAGGTGCCGCTGGAACTGTGGCGGCGGCTGACCGGGCAGGTGCTGCGCCGGCAGGGTCGCGGCCTGCTGGGCAGCGGCGATCCGGCCGGACTGCCTGCCCTGCGCGCGGCCCTGGCCGGCTATCTGGCGGCGACCCGGGGTGTGGCCTGCGAGCCCGGCCGCATCGTCATAGTCTCGGGGGCGCAGCAGGCCCTGGACCTGGCCGGCCGGCTGCTGCTGCGGCCGGGCGATGCGGTCGCGCTGGAGGATCCCGGCTATCCCGGTGCCCATGCGGTTTTCGGTGGCCTTGGTGCCCGGCTGCTGCCGCTGCCGGTCGACGGGCAGGGGCTGGATCCGGCAGCCCTGGCGAGCCTCGATCCGGCACCCCGGCTGACCCTGCTGACGCCATCGCACCAGTTCCCGCTCGGCATGACCCTGCCGCTGGCCCGCCGGCTGGCCCTGCTGCAGCTGGCGGCCACCCGCGACATCTATCTGATCGAGGACGATTACGACTGCGAATACCGCTATGCCGGCCCGCCCCTGCAGGCGCTGCAGGGGCTGGGGGCGGGCGACCGCGTGATCTATGCCGGCACCTTCAGCAAGGTGCTGTTTCCCGGGTTGCGGCTGGGCTATGTCGTGCTGCCGCCGGATCTGGTCGGCGGCTTCCTGGCGCTGAAGCGGGCGGCCGACGGGTTCGCGCCGCAGATGTCGCAGGCGGTACTGGCCGCCTTCATCACCGAGGGGCACCTGGCCCAGCATGTGCGGCGCATGCGCATGCTGTACCGCCGGCGCCGCGCGGCCCTGCTGGATGCCCTGGGGCGGGAGGATGGCGGCCTGCTGCGGCTGCGGCCTTCCGAAGCCGGGCTGCATGTGGTGGCCGATTTCGCCGATCGTCGCGACGACCGTGCCGCCGCGGCGGCGGCGCAGGCCGCCGGGCTGGGTGTGATGCCGCTGTCGCGCTATGCCCTCGCCACGCCGTCCAGCGGGCTGCTGGTCGGCTTTGCCGGTGATCCGGAGGAGCGGATCGCCGGTGCGGTTCAGCGCCTGCTGGCGGTTTTGAGATAGGAAGGCAGCGGGGTGTCCGGTGCCAGCAGGGGATCGGGCTCCGGCCGGCCGAACCCGGCCGCGAAAGGCAGCACCCCGGCCCAGACCGGGAGAGCCATATCCTCGGCATCGTCCTTTGGCGGGCCCCGGCGGATTTTTGCCGAAGCCTCGGTCAGCGGCAGGCGCAGCACCATGGTGGCCTTGAACTCCTGCCGGTTGGGGCCACGGATCTCGGCCCAGCGGCCGGGTGCCAGATGCTCGGTAAAGGCCTCCAGCGCCGCCAGCTTCGCGGCATCGTCCAGCTTCTCGAAGCGGCCGAAGGCCACCACCGAGCGGTAGTTCATCGAATGGTGGAAGGCCGACCGGGCCAGCACGAGGCCGTCGAGCAGGGTGACGGTGACGCAGGCCGGGATGCCTTCCGCCAGCGCCATGGCCATGCGGCTCTTGGTCGAGCCATGGATGTAGAGATGGTCGCCCTCGCGCCAGCAGGCGGTGGGAATCACCACCGGCTGGCCGTCCTGCACGAAGCCGACATGGCAGACATGGGCCGCGTCGAGGATGGCATGCAGGGTGGCTGCGTCATAATGGCCGCGGTCGGCTACGCGCCTGACCCGGCTGCGCGGGCTGGGGGGCTTTGTCGGGGACGGACTGGCCGGGGCCGCTTTTGCGGAAGACCGGGACACGGAAGACTGGGACATGGGACCTCCTGGTCCCATCCGGATAGGGACAATTCCAACCCCACGTAAGAGCCAGAAAATATGAAAACCATGGAGCCGCTATGATCCGGCCCGCCGGTTTACCTGCCCGGAAGCCCATGATACAGCCCTGTCCGTCAACTGGATGATGCGGAGTTACGAAGCGGTGGACAGCCTGCTGATGCTGATCAAGGGCGCTCTGGCGGGCTTTGTCATTGCCGCGCCGGTCGGTCCGGTGGGCATCCTCTGCGTCCAGCGCACCCTGCACGAGGGCCGGCTCAGCGGCCTGACCTCCGGTCTCGGCGCGGCCTTCGCCGATGCCTTCTACGGCTGCATCGCCGCTTTCGGCCTCAGTCTGATCTCGCGCTGGCTGGAAGCCCACGAGCTGCTGTTCCGGCTGGGTGGCGGGCTGTTCCTGCTGTTCATGGCCTGGCGCATGCTGGCTGTGGCGCTGCGCCCGCCCGCTGCGGCGGCGATGCCGGCCCTGCGCCACGAAAGCCTGCCGGGACATTTCATCTCGACCTTTTTCCTGACCGTGACCAACCCGATCACCATCGTCGCCTTCCTCGGCATCTTCGCCTTCTTCGGCATCGGTGCCTTCGGCCTGTCGGACGAGATGGCGGCCTGGCTGGTGCTGGGGGTGTTTGCGGGGTCGTCGGTCTGGTGGCTGTCGCTGGCCGGCCTGGCCGGCGCCTTCCGCACCCGTCTCGGCAATGGCGGACTGCGCTGGATCAACGGCGCGTCCGGGCTGCTGATGCTCGGCTTCGGCCTGTACGGCATCGGCAGCGTGATCTGGACATGGAGCCTGTGACAATGACCGACCAGCATGCCGGCCTGCCGCCGATCGAACTGACCCCCAAGGACCTGTCCGCCTGGCGGCAGGGCAACCGCGGGGTCGACTACGTGCACACCTTCGATTCCGGACGGCCGGGCCCGCATGTGATCGTCAACGCGCTGACCCACGGCAACGAATTCTGCGGCATGATCGCGGTGACCCATCTGCTGGAGCAGGGCATCCGGCCGCTGCGCGGCCGGCTGACGCTCGTCTTCGCCAATGTCGAGGCCTATCACCGCTTCGATGCGGCGAAGCCGTTTGAATCGCGTTTCGTCGAGCGCGATTTCAACCGCGTGTGGGATGCCGATACCCTGGAAGGACCGGACGCAACGGTCGATGTGCAGCGCGCCCGGGCGCTGCGGCATATCTATGCCGAGGCCGATGCCCTGCTGGACATCCATTCGACCTCCTATGCCGTGCCGGCAATGCTGATCCATGAGCCGGTGGACAAGATGGCGCCACTGGCCCGGCACCTGCATTCGCCGCTGCATCATGTGCTGCTGCCGGGCGTGAAGCATCCGGGCCGGCCGCTGATCCAGTACGGCGCCTTCAGCGATCCGCGCGCCACCCCGGTGGCGCTGGTTGTGGAATGCGGGCAGCATTTCGCCGCCACCAGCGGCGCCATCGCCATCGGCGTCACCATGCGGTTCCTCGACTTCTTCGGCATGATCCCGGCAGCGCTTGCAGCGCAGCATCCGCCTGTGCAGGGCCGGCCGCTGCGCTACGAGGTGACCGATGTGCTGGTGGCGAAAACCGACCGGTTCCGGTTCACGCAGTCTTTCGTGGGCTTCGAGGACCTGCCGGGCAACACCCTGATCGCCAATGACGGCGACGAGGAAATCCGCACGCCGGAAGAAGGCTGCACGCTGATCATGCCGGCTCGCCGCATCCTGCAGGGGCGCGACGTGGTCTCCTTCGCCCGCCGGCTGCAATAGCCGTTCAATAATCTCCAAGACAGCGAACCGCGGCGCCGCTATTGGTCCGGCGGCGCCGATTGGTCCGGCCGCCGGCCGGAGGCGCTCTGCCGCCGCAATAGGCAGGCAAAGCGCAGTTTCTGGTCACGATGATTTTTGCGTCAGGTGTAGACGAGGCCCGGTGGCTAAGCCTATGATCCGGCAACGTTGCGGGCCCGCAGGGCCGGCAGCATCGGCGGATACCCGGAAACCGGAACCGCTTCATCGTTTGGGAGAAGGAAAAGGGGACGATGCAAAGAGGCAAGTTTTTGAAGGCGACCCTGATCGCCGCGGCTGCCACGGTGGCGCTGCTCGGCGCGCATCCGGTTTCGGCCAAGACGTTCACGTGGGCGAATGACGGCGACGTCAGTTCGATGGATCCGTATGCCCGCAACGAGACCTTCCTGCTCAGCTTCATGGCCAACATCTATGAGCCGCTGGCACGGCGCAACCGCGAGCTGAAGCTTGAACCGGCGCTGGCGACCAAGTGGGAGCAGGCCAACCCGACCCTGTGGCGCGTCACCCTGCGCCAGGGCGTCAAGTTCAGCGACGGCACGCCGTTCAACGCCGATGACGTCGTGTTCTCGGTCAACCGCGCCAACGGCAAGGGCTCCAACGTTGCCGGCAACCTGGTGTCGGTGAAGGAAGTCCGCAAGGTCAGCGACTTCGTTGTCGAATTCGACATGAAGTATCCGGACCCGCTGCTGATCGACAAGCTGGTGCAGATCGGCATCATGTCGAAGGTCTGGGCCGAGAAGAACAACGCGCAGTTCTCGGCCGACATGACCAAGAACGAAGAGAACTTCGCGACCCGCAATGCCAACGGCACCGGCCCGTTCGTGGTCAAGACCCGCGAGCCGGACGTGAAGACCGTTCTGGCGCCGAACCCGACCTGGTGGGACAAGCCCGAGCATAACCTGACCGAGGTTGTGTTCCAGCGCATCGCCAACGATGCCACCCGCGTCGCCGCCCTGCTGTCCGGCGAGATCGACATGGTCTACACCGTGCCGCCGCAGGACACCGACCGTATCGCCAAGACCTCGGGTCGCCGCGTGCTGGAAGGTCCGGAAACCCGCGTGGTGTTCCTCGGCTTCAACCAGCAGGTCGACGAGCTGCCGGAATCGAACATCAAGGGCAAGAACCCGTTCAAGGACAAGCGCGTGCGCGAGGCCTTCTACCGGGCCATCGACGTCGAGGCGATCAAGCGCACCGTCATGCGCGGCCAGTCGCGTCCGACCGCGCTGATGATCGGCGAGGGTCTCGGCGGCTACGACAAGTCGATGGACGTGCGTCCGAAATACGATCCCGAACTGTCGAAGAAGCTGCTGGCGGAAGCCGGTTATCCGAACGGCTTCGAGACCGGCATGGACTGCCCGAACGACCGCTACGTCAAGGACGCGGCGATCTGCCAGGCCGCCGTGTCGATGCTGGCCAAGATCGGCATCAAGGTCGACCTGCTGGCGCAGACCCGCTCGAAGTACTTCGCGAAGATCCTGCGCACCGCGTCGGATATCGAGAAGTCGCCGAATACCAGCTTCTACATGCTGGGCTGGTCGCCGGGCGCGACCTATGACGTGCACAACGTCTTCGAGTCGCTGATCCAGTCGCCGAGTGCGGCCACCAAGAAGGGTCTGTTCAATGCCGGCGGCTATTCGAACGCGAAGTTCGACGAGCTGGCCGACAAGATCGGGCAGGAGACCGACGTTCCGAAGCGTAACGCGATGATCAAGGAAGCCACCAAGATCTATCTCGACGATTACGCCTATATCCCGCTGCACCAGCAGGTTCTGGTCTGGGCGGCGAAGGACAGCGTCGACCTGTTCCAGCCGGCGGATAACTACTTCCCGCTGCGTTACGTCAAGATCAAGTAACGCCTATCCTGCGATAAGGGACGGCCCGGGCTTCGGCCCGGGCCGCACCCGTTCCGGACCAGCCCCATGATTGCTTTTATCGTTCGCCGCCTCGTCCAGGCCGCCCTCGTGATGCTGGCGGTCGCCTTCATCGCCTTTGCGATGTTCAACTTCGTCGGCGATCCCGTCGCCATCATCGCCGGCCAGGATCTGCCCGCCGAACAGCGCATCCAGCTTCGCAAGGATCTCGGGCTCGACGATCCGATGCCGGTTCGCTTCGCCCGCTTCGTCGGCAATGCCGTGCAGGGCAATTTCGGCCTCAGCTACCGCACCACCCAGCCGGTGGGCGGCATGATCGCCGAGCGCCTGCCCGCCACACTCGAGCTCAGTTTCGTTGCTGCGCTGTTCGCGCTGTTCGCCGGCATACCCATGGGCGTGTTTGCCGGCCTGTATCCAAACAGCTGGATCAGCCGCCTGATGATGACGGTGTCGCTGATCGGCGTGTCGCTGCCGACCTTCCTGATCGGCATCCTGCTCATATACATCTTCGCCGTGCTCCTCGGCTGGCTGCCATCCTTCGGGCGCGGCGAGGTGATCAGGCTCGGCTTCTGGTCGACCGGCCTGCTGACCCTGGACGGACTGAAGGCGATCATCCTGCCGGCAATCACGCTCGGGCTGTTCCAGCTGACCCTGATCATGCGCCTAGTGCGTGCCGAGATGCTGGAGGTGCTGCGCACCGACTACATCAAGTTCGCCCGCGCCCGCGGCCTGTCGAACCGCGCGGTGCATTTCGGTCATGCCCTGAAGAACACCATGGTGCCAGTGATCACCATCACCGGCCTCCAGCTTGGTGCCATCATTGCCTTCGCCATCATCACCGAGACGGTGTTCTCGTGGCCCGGCGTCGGCCTGCTGTTCCTGCAGTCGGTGCTGTATGCCGACATCCCGGTGATGTCGACCTATCTGGTGATGATCGGGCTCGTTTTCGTGGTGATCAACCTGATTGTCGATATGCTGTATTTCGTGGTCGATCCGCGGCTGCGCGCCCAGGGTGCCCGGGCCGGGGGGGCGAAATGATGTCCCGTCTTGCCGAAACCTGGCGGCGTGCCGCCGACAGCGACATCTGGTGGAGCTTCACCCGCTCGAAGCTGGTGATGCTGTCAGCCCTGATCACCGTGGTGTTCTTCGTCGCCGCCTATGGCGCGCCGCTGATTGCCCCGCATAATCCCTTCGATCTGGCTTCGCTCAATCTCGCCGATGGCTTCAAGCCGCCGGTCTGGGTGGACGGCGGCGAGGCCAACTTCCTGCTGGGCACCGACGACCAGGGCCGCGACATCCTGTCGACCATCATGTACGGCTCGCGCACCTCGCTCAGCGTCGGCTTCCTTGCCGTGATCTTTGCCATGGTGCTGGGGATCACGCTGGGTCTGGTCGCCGGCTATATGGGCGGGGCGGTTGATGCCTTCATCATGCGCGTCGCCGATGTCCAGCTGTCATTTCCGGCCATCCTGATCGCCATGCTGGTCGATGGCGTCACCCGCGGCCTGCTGGGGGCCGACAAGCACAGCGAGGCGGCGATCACCGTGCTGGTCGTCTCGATCGGCCTCAGCTACTGGGTGCAGTATGCGCGCACCGTGCGCGGCTCGGTGCTGGTGGAGAAGAACAAGGAATACGTGCAGGCGGCCCGCGTGATCGGCCTGCCCGGACCGCTGATCGCGATCCGCCATGTGCTGCCCAACGTGATGGGGCCGGTGCTGGTGATCGCCACCATCAACCTGGCGCTGGCCGTGATCACCGAGGCAACGCTCAGCTTCCTCGGCGTCGGCCTGCCGCCGACCCAGCCGTCGCTGGGTACCCTGATCAATACCGGCCAGCAGTATCTGCTGTCGGGTGAATGGTGGATCACCATTTTCCCCGGTGCGGCGCTGGCCATCCTCGTGCTGTCGGTCAACCTGCTGGGCGACTGGTTGCGCGACGCCCTTAATCCCAGACTGCGGTGATATGATGGGCAGCCCCAAGCTTCTCGAAGTCCGCAACCTGCGCGTCGAGTTCCCGACCCGGCGCGGTACCCTGGTGGCCGTCGACGATGTCTCGCTTGAGATCGCTGCCGGCGAAGTGCTCGGCGTGGTTGGCGAGTCCGGCGCCGGCAAGTCGATGACCGGCGCTGCGATCATCGGCCTGCTGGAACCGCCCGGCCGCATTGCCGCCGGCGAAATCCTGCTGGAAGGCCGGCGTATCGACAATCTGCCCTACAGCGAGATGCGCCGCATACGCGGCCGGCAGATCGGCGCCATCTTCCAGGACCCGCTGACCAGCCTGAACCCGCTCTACCGGGTTGGCGACCAGCTGATCGAAACCATCCTGACCCATCTGCCGATGAGCCATGCCGATGCCCGCAGGCGCGCCGTGCAGCTGCTGGCCGATGTCGGCATTCCCTCGCCGGAAGAGCGGGTGGACCATTACCCGCACCAGTTCTCGGGCGGCATGCGGCAGCGCGTCGTTATCGCCCTGGCGCTGGCGGCGGAGCCGAAACTGATCATCGCCGACGAGCCGACCACGGCGCTCGACGTGTCGATCCAGGCACAGATCATCACCCTGCTGAAGCGCCTGTGCCGCGAGCACGGCACGGCGGTGATGCTGGTGACCCACGACATGGGCGTGATCGCCGAAACCGCCGACCGGGTGGCGGTGATGTATGCCGGCCGTATCGCCGAGATCGGCCCGGTGCAGGATGTGATCAAGACGCCGCATCACCCCTATACCTCGGGTCTGATGGGGGCGATCCCGTCGATGACCCACAAGCATGAACGGCTGACGCAGATCGACGGCTCGATGCCGCGGCTGAACGCCATTCCGCAGGGATGTGCCTTCAATCCGCGCTGCCCGAAAGTCTTCGACCGCTGCCGCGTCGAGCGGCCGGAGCCGATGCCCGCTGGCAGCAGCGAAGTGGCCTGCTGGCTGGTGAAGGAGGGCGCCCATGTCTGAGGGCGGGAAGAAGACGGGAATGCCGATGCTGACGGTCAGCGGTCTGAAGCGTGTTTTCGACGTTTCGGCGCCATGGCTGAACCGCGTGCTGGAGAGCAAGCCGCGCAGCCTGGTGCGGGCTGTCGATGGTGTCAGCTTCAGCATCAATCCGGGTGAGACCTTCAGCCTGGTTGGCGAATCCGGCTGCGGCAAGTCCACGGTGGCGCGCCTGATCGTCGGCCTCTACGAGCCGAGCGAGGGTTCGGTGAATTTCGAGGGCCACGAGATCGGTGCCGCAGCCGAACGGCGCCGGCACCGGGATATCCAGGCCCGCATGCAGATGATCTTCCAGGATCCCTATGCCTCGCTCAATCCGCGCTGGCGGGTCGGCAAGATCATCGCCGAACCGATCCGTTTCGGCGGCCTGCTGAAGGACAATGCGGCGGTCGAGAAGCGGGTCGGTGAATTGCTGACCCAGGTCGGCCTGTCGCCAGCCGACGCGAAGAAGTATCCGCATGAATTCTCGGGTGGCCAGCGACAGCGGGTCTCGATTGCCCGTGCCCTGGCCGGCCAGCCGGAATTCCTGGTCTGCGACGAGCCGACCTCGGCCCTCGATGTCTCGGTGCAGGCACAGATCCTCAACCTGATGAAGGATCTGCAGCGCAATCTCGGCCTGACCTATCTGTTCATCAGCCACAACCTCGCCGTCGTCTATCACGTCTCCGACAAGGTCGGCGTGATGTATCTCGGCCGGCTGGTCGAATGGGCGGATACGGAGACCCTGTTCAGCGATCCGAAGCATCCCTACACGCGCATGCTGCTGGATGCGATCCCGGATCTCGACATGACCGGCCGCGCCCGCACGCCGGTGGCCGGCGAGGTGCCCAGCCCGCTGAACCCGCCGCCGGGCTGCAGCTTCCATCCGCGCTGTCCGCTGGCCAGCGAGCGCTGTCGCACCGAAGTGCCGGCGGCGCAGCCTTTTGCCGGGGGCTCGGTGGCCTGTCATGCGGTCGAGGAAGGCCGGCTGCCGCCCTGGAAGCCGCAGGCCGCCGCTTGAATCCGGCCCGGCGGCCGCGGCAGGCGGCCGCCGCAGGGCCCGGCTTGCGCTTGTATCGGGCCCCAAGCATGCCTACATTGATATGAACAGGATTATCCGGCTGCGGTCGCAGCCGGATGACTCTGCGCACAATTCATACGCCCATAACGATTGCCGATAACTGCAGCGTCATGCCCGGGGGATAAAAGGCAGGCGCGGAACCGGAGGAGGCCAGGCGATGAGTTACCGCGATATCATGGTGCATCTGACACTGGATCCGCGCAACGCCGAGCGGATTCGCTATGCCATCGGACTGGCCCGCCGGTTCAACGCGCGGCTCAGCGGGCTCTACACGGTGCCGCCGCCGAACGTGCCCTATTACATGGGCGAATACATCCCCACCGAACTGATCCAGAAGCAGATGGATGAGGCGCAGAAAGCCTCGGTGACGGCGCGCGAGGCTTTTCTTGCCACCTGCGCGGGCGCAGCGGTGGAGCATCGCTGGCTGTCGAGCGACCTGGCACCGGTGGAGGCCCTGCGCGTCCTCGCCCGTGCCAGCGATGTGGTGATCGTCGGCCAGCCGGACCCCAGCCCGGCCGATCCGGCGGCAATCCCCTATGGTACCGACGTGCTGCCGCAGGAACTGGCCCTGCAGGCCGGCCGGCCGGTGCTGGCCGTGCCGCATGGCGGCCCGGTCGGCGACACGGCGCGCAGTGTCCTGGTCGGCTGGAACGGCAAGCGCGAGGCGGCGCGGGCCGTGCATGATGCGCTGCCGCTGCTGCGCGCGGCAGAGACCGTGCATCTGGTGACCATCGCGCCCGAGAAGAAGGGGCGGACACCGCAGGCCGAGATCGCCGAACTGCTGGAGCGCCACGGCGTGCGGCTGCAGGCGGCAATCGTCGAAGGCAATGGCCAGAAGGTCGGCATGGCCCTGCTGGCGGAAGCAAAGGCGCGCGATGCCGAGCTGCTGGTGATGGGGGCTTTCGGCCATTCCCGCCTGCGCGAGATGGTGTTTGGCGGCGTCACCGAAACGGTGCTGGGCAATCTCGATCTGCCGGTGCTGCTCAGCAACTGATCCTGCCGGATCCGATCCGTGTACCGTTCCGGGTCTTGATGCAGGTCAATGCCGTCTTCGGCGGCATGGTCAACATATTCATGCCATCATCCGATGTTCCAGTCGGGTGTTTTCGTCGACCGGAAAGGCATGAGAAACGGCTATGACCTATCGCGACATTCTCGTTCACCTCACCGAAGACCCCCGCAACGCGGCGCGAACCGATGCTGCACTGCAAATGGCGCGGCGCTGGGATGCGCATCTGACGGCGCTGTACACCCTGCCGCCACCGCAGCAGCTGTATTACATGGGCGAGTATGTGCCGGCTGAACTGTTCCAGCAGCAGATGGAAGAGGCGCGCAAGAAAGCCAAGACAGCCCGGGCGGCCTTCGAGGAAGCCGCCGCGCGCCAGAGTGTGACCTGCGACTGGATCGAAAGCGACCGCCTGCCGGTGGATGCCGTCGAGCATCACGGCCGCGCCTTCGACCTGCTGGTGCTGGGGCAGCCCGATCCCGATCCGAAGGATCCGCTGGCGGTGCCGGCCGGGATTGGCGTCCTGCCCCATGAACTGGCCCTGCGTGCCGGGCGGCCGATCCTGGCCGTGCCCTATGTCGGCAAATATCCGGCGATCGGCCAGCGCGTCATGGTGGCCTGGAACGGCAGCAAGGAGGCGACCCGCGCCGTGCATGATGCGATGCCCTTCCTGGCAGCGGCGAAGCAGGTGACCGTGTTCGGCATCAACCCCGACAGGTCGCGCGGCACGCCGGGTGCCGAACTGGCCCGGCATCTGGCCCGCCACGGCGTGACGGTCGAGGTGGCGCATACGGTGGCCGAGGATATCGATGCCGGCGAGGCGCTGCTGTCGGCGGTGGCGGATCGCAGTGCCGACCTGCTGGTCATGGGTGCCTATGGCCATGCCCGCCTGCGCGAAATGGTGTTCGGCGGCGTCACCGAAACGGTCCTGGGCAGCATGACCTGCCCGGTCCTGCTCAGCAACTGAGGGGTAGTGTTCATCATGGGCTTTCGCGATCTGCTGCTGCACCTGACCTGCGGGGACGACGATTGTGTTGCCGACCGGGTGGGCTATGCAGCCGCGCTGGCGGCACATTGCGGTGCGCATCTGACCGGCCTGTTCACGCGGCCGCGCATGGCGCTGGCTTATCATTACATTCCGGCGGCCAAGATCGCCGAGCATCGCGCCACCGTCGATCTGGCGGCGGCCACGGGCCGACGGCTGTTTGAGGAGAACCTGGCTCGTCACGGCATCGCCGGCGAGTGGCTGGAGGCGGATGCCGGTGCGCTGGAAGCCGTGCAGCTGCATGGCCGCACTGCCGATCTCGTCGTGCTGGGGCAGCCCGGCGCCACCAGCATCGATCCGCTGGTTGGCCCGGAATACGATGCCGAGCATCTGTCACAGGACCTGATGTTCAGCCTGGGCCGGCCGGTGATCCGCCTGCCGCGCGACCTGGCGCCGGAACCGCGATGCAGCCATGTCCTGATCGGGTGGAACGGCAAGAAGGAGGCGGCGCGGGCCGTGCACGATGCCCTGCCGCTGCTGTGCCAGGCGGACAAGGTGACCGTGCTGTGCGTCGATGAGGGGCGCATGGACGGCACGCCGGGGGCGGATCTGGCGCGTCATCTGGCGCGTCATGACGTGACGGTGGATCTGGTGGTGTCGCCGGAATCCGACCGCGATGCCGGTGCCATCCTGCTTGAACAGGCGGCCCGGCTGGGGGCGGACCTGATTGTGATGGGCGCCTATGGCTACATGCGCTGGCGGGAGCGGGTTTTCGGCGGTGCCACCGAAAGCGTGCTCGACGGCGCCCGCATCCCGGTCCTGTTCAGTCACTGAGCCGCCCGGCGGCCATTTGCCGCAGCGGCAGGCATGCACTAGTCTCGGGGGCGGAGTTCCCCATGCTGCTGTCTGCTGCCGATTCCCTGCTGCTGATTGTCGATATCCAGGCGCGCCTGCTGCCTGTGATGAAGGATGGCGACCGCGTGGTCGGCAACACGGTCCGCCTGCTGCAGGCGGCCGGGGCGCTGGCGGTGCCGGTCCTGCTGACCGAGCAGTATCCCGAGGGGCTGGGCGCCACGGTGCCGGCGGTCCGCGCCGCTGCCGGTGAGGCGCCGGCCCTCGCGAAGAAGGATTTTTCCGGCTATGCCGACCCCGTGATCCGGGCCCGCATCGCCGATTGCGGAAGGCCGCAGGTGGTGATTGCCGGAATCGAGGCACATGTCTGCGTGCTGCAGACCGCCCTGCAGCTGGCGGCGGCGCATTACCGGGTGGCGGTGGTTGCCGATGCCGTTTCCTCCCGGCATGCCGACAGCGTTGCGGTGGCAGGCCGGCGTATGGCCGCCGCCGGGATCACGCTGGCAACCACCGAGATGTGCCTGTTCGAGTGGCTGGGCACTGCCGCGCATCCGGAATTCAGGGCCATCTCCCGTCTGATCAAGTAAGGAAAAGGAAACTGCCATGCGCCAGCCGCTGGTCCTCGTGCCCGGTCTGCTGCTGACCGATGATTTCTGGCGCGAACAGGTCGCCCGCCTGTCGGGCGAGGCCCAGTGCATCGTGCCGTCGGGCCAGTACAACCAGGACAGCATTGCCGATATGGCCCGGGCCGTTCTGGCCGAGGCGCCGGAGCAGTTCGCGCTCTGCGGCCTGTCGATGGGTGGCTATATCTGCCACGAGATCATGCGGCAGGCGCCGGAGCGGGTGACCCGGCTGGCCCTGCTGGATACCTCGGCGCGGCCGGATACGCCGGAACAGACGAAAACCCGCCGCAGCTTCCTGCAGCTGGCGCAGACCGGCCGCTTCAAGGGCATCACGCCGCAGCTGCTGCCATTCCTGCTGCATCCGCAGAACCAGCAGAACCGGGCACTGGTGGACCGGCTGATGGCGATGGCCGAGGAAATCGGCCGCGACGGCTATCTGAAGCAGCAGACCGCGATCATGGGCCGGCCGGACAGCCGGCCCTTCCTGCCGGGCTACCGGCTGCCGGTGCTGGTGCTGTGCGGCCGCGTCGATGCGCTGACGCCGGTCGAGGTGCATGAGGAAATGGCGGCGATGATTCCCGGTGCCGAGCTGACGGTGATCGAGGATGCCGGGCACCTGCCGCCGATGGAAACCCCCGATGCGGTGGCCGCTGCCCTGCGGAGGTGGCTGGCCCGCTGACGGTCAGCCGCGCAGCGCCGCCATCAGCGGCGCGGTCTCGATCCGGTTGCGCCCTTCGGTCTTGGCCCGGAACAGCGCATCGCGGGCGCGCTGGACCAGGGTTGGCCAGTCGTCGCCATGCAGGCCCAGCGTGGCGATGCCGACGCTGGCCGTCAGCCGGATATCCATCCGGCCGAGGCTGTGGCCCGATGCGGCGATCTGGCCGCGCAGCCGTTCCGCCTGGGCCTCCGCACCGGCCAGCCGCGTGCTGGGCAGCAGGATGCAGAAACTGGCGCCGTCGAGGCGGGCGACGAAATCCTCGCGGCGCAGGCTGCGCGAGGTCAGCACGGCCAGCTGCTGCAGCACGGTATCGCCGTAGCGGTAGCCGTATTGCCGGTTGACGGCATGGAAATAGTCGATGTCGAGGATCATCACGCAGAGCGGATAGCCATGCCGCCGGGCGCGCGAGATTTCCTTCATGCCGATCTCGTCGAGCAGATGCCGGCTGATCAGCCCGGTCAGTTCGTCGGTGCGGGCCTCGTAGCCGAGGCGCTGCTGCTGGCGCTGGGCCAGCATCATGCCGGTGGCCACCGCCAGCAGCAGGGAGCCGAGGCCGGGGATCAGCAGGATGCCGCTGCCCAGCGGTCCGCCGGCCAGATCGACCTTGCCGATCAGCCCGAAAAATCCGGTCAGGCTGCGCAGCAGATAGAGGATGGCGGCGATGCCCAGCAGGATCGCGGCGAAGGCCTGGCTCTGCAGCAGGGCCGGCTGCATGTGTCGCAGCAGGGTATAGCAGGCGCCGCCGGCCATCAGCGCCATGCCGATGCCTATAAGGCCGGCCCGCATCATCACATCCGGCTGCGCGAACAGGAAATAGGCGAAGCCGGCGAAAAAGCCGAGCAGGGTGGCCATAACCGGCAGATAGGGCAGCGGCAGCTGCAGGAAGCGGGCATAGCCGATCCACAGCACGGCATACATCAGCACGAAGCCGGCGCCGGTGATCACCGCAACCAGCGGCTCGGTCTGCGGGCTGCGCAGGGTGGTGAGCAGCGTGCTGATCGCGAACAGCATGTAGCCCATCGACCACCAGGCCGGACCGGACTCGCGCGGATACATCATGCTGATGCCCATCATGATCAGCAGGTCGCAGACGGCAATCGAGATGGCGACCAGCGCGACCAGCGGCAGAGTGTCAAGGCCGGCCATGATCATCGCTGATACCCCCGGCGGCGCATGGTCAGACGTCGATATCCGTGGCGAAGGCGGCGCGCTCCTGGATGAACTGGAAGCGCAGCTCGGCCTTGCGTCCCATCAGCCGCTCGACCAGGTCGTCGGCCTCGCGCACCTCGTCGACCGGTACCTGCACCCGCAGCAGGGTGCGGTTCTTCGGGTTCATGGTGGTTTCCTTCAGCTGCGCCGGCGGCATCTCGCCGAGGCCCTTGAAGCGGCTGATCTCCACCTTGCGCCCCTTGAACATCTCGGCAATCAGGCGGTCCTTGTCGGCATCGTCCATGGCATAGACGGTCTTGCCGCCGGCACTGATCCGGTAAAGCGGCGGCTGCGCCAGATACAGGTGGCCATGCTCGATCAGCTTCGGCATCTCGCGGAAGAAGAAGGTCATCAGCAGCGAGGCGATATGGGCGCCGTCGACATCGGCATCGGTCATGATGATGACCTTGTCGTAGCGCAGGTCCTCGTCGCGGTACTTGCCGCCGATGCCGCAGCCCAGTGCCTGCACCAGGTCGGTCAGTTCCTGGTTGGCGGCAAGCTTGCCCGAGCCGGCCGAGGCGACGTTGAGAATCTTGCCGCGCAGGGGCAGCACGGCCTGGATGCGGCGGTCGCGCGCCTGCTTGGCCGAGCCGCCGGCGCTGTCGCCCTCGACGATGAAGATTTCCGAACCGTTGGCAGCCTCGTCGGCGCAGTCGGCCAGCTTGCCGGGCAGGCGCAGCTTGCGGGTCGCCGACTTGCGGCCGACCTCCTTCTCGGCGCGGCGGCGCAGGCGGTCCTCGGCGCGTTCGATGATATGGGCGAGCAGGGCATTGGCCTGCTGCGGCGCCCCGGCCAGCCAGTGGTCGACATGATCCTTGACCGCCTGTTCGACCAGCTTCTGGGCTTCCACGGTGACCAGCTTGTCCTTGGTCTGGCCCTGGAACTGCGGTTCCTTGATGAAGACCGACAGCATCGCCGCGCCGCCGCCGACGATGTCGTCGGCGGTGATCTGCGACGCCTTCTTGATGCTGGCGAGTTCGGCGTAATCCTTGAAGCCGCGCAGCAGGGCTGTGCGGAAGCCGGCCTCGTGGGTGCCGCCTTCCGGCGTCGGCACCGTGTTGCAGTAGGAGTTCAGCCAGCCTTCGTCGATTTCCTGCGGCCAGTGGATCGCCCATTCGACCTGGCCGCGTTCGCCGCCGAGCGCGGCGCGGCCGGCGAAGGGAACCGGCGTGACGGTGGCGCGGCCCTCCAGCTGGGCGCTGAGATAATCCTGCAGGCCGCCGGGGAAATGCAGCACGGCTTCCTGCGGGGTGTCGTCGCCGGTGGGGATGCGCTCGGCGGCGCAGGTCCAGAGGATCTTCACGCCCGGATAGAGATAGGCCTTCGAGCGCGCCATCTTGAACAGCCGGGCGGCGCGGAAATGCGCACCCTTGCCGAAGATCTGCTCGTCGGGATGGAAGATCACCGTGGTGCCGCGGCGGTTGGGCACGCTGCCGACCTTTTCCAGCTTGCCCTGCGGGGCGCCGCGGGAATAATCCTGCCGCCACAGCACGCGGTCGCGCGCCACCTCGACGGTCAGCCGGTCGGACAGTGCATTGACCACCGAGACGCCGACGCCATGCAGGCCGCCGGCGGTGGAATAGACCTTGGACGAGAACTTGCCGCCGGAATGCAGGGTGGTGAGGATCACCTCCAGCGCCGACTTGGTCCTGAATTTCGGATGCGGGTCGACCGGGATGCCGCGGCCGTTATCCATCACCCGCAGCGCGCCATCGGCCAGCAGCTCGACCTCGATGCGGTCGGCATGGCCGGCGACGGCCTCGTCCATGCTGTTGTCCAGCACCTCGGCAAACAGGTGGTGCAGGGCACGTTCGTCGGTGCCGCCGATATACATGCCCGGGCGGCGGCGGACGGGTTCAAGGCCCTCGAGAACCTCGATATCCTTGGCGGTGTAATCGGCGCCGGCACGGCTGCCGCTCTGGAACAAGTCGTTCATAATACTCACAGAATCGGATTAACGGGTGAACCGGGGGCGGCCACAGTATACTGTGGCGTCCGGCTCGGCTACAACCAACATCTGGTGTCACGACAGGACCTTGCCATGACCGAATCCGCCTCCGCCCGCGGCGAGCCGCTGATCCGCACCGCCCCGATGCCGGCCGACATGAACGGCAACGGCGACATCTTCGGCGGCTGGGTGCTCAGCCAGATGGACATTGCCGGCGGCATCGTTGCCGCCCGCCGCGCGCAGGGCCGCGTGGTCACCGTGGCGGTGGATGCGATGACCTTCCACCAGCCGATCAAGGTCGGCGACATCGTGTCGATCTATGGCCGCGTGCTGCGGGTCGGCCGCACCTCCATGGCGGTGCAGCTGGAGACCATCGTCGCCCGCCGGCTCGATCCCACCGAGATCAAGGTCACCGAGGGCGTCTATACCTACGTCGCCATCGACGAGCATGGCCGGCCGCGGCCCGTGCCTGCTGACAGCCGGCCTGCCGACAGCCGCCCGGCAGGCTGACGGCGATGGCCGGCGATGACCGCCACTGGGCGGCCGACGAGATCGTCGCGCCGGCGCTGATCGCCCTGAAGGCGGTCTATGACGAGATTCGCGGCGACGCGCCGCTGGCCGCCTACACGGCCCTGCCGCCGGCGGAGACGCTGCCCGGCCTGGCCGACCTCGCGGTGGTGGAGGTCGATGCCGACCGCAGCTTTCCCTACCAGGCGATCGGTGCGGGCTACCGCCGCACGGCGGCCATCGGCGGCGCCGGCCTGCAGCCGGGCCCGGACGGCCGCATCCGCGAGACCCGGCCGGTGATCCGCCAGCATTTCGGCCTGGCGCTGGCCGAGGGCCGGCCCTTCCATGTCAGCGTCACCCGCTGGGACGGCCCGAAGATCCTGCAATACGACCGACTGATCCTGCCGCTGGACGATGGCCGCGGCAGCATCACCCATCTGCTGGTGGGCGAGGTGTTCCTGCGGGTGGCGAAAGAGGGCTGAAGCCCGCCCAGCCGGACCGCAAATCATTGATATTCCAAGCCAGTGGGCCGCCATGGACGGCCAGTTGCGAGCCAATTGCAGTCCATTCGCGCCAATTCCATGCCAATTCGCGCCAATTCCAGCCCATTCGATGCCAGTTGCGGCCGGTTCGCTGCCAATGCCGGCCAGCGGGATGCCGGTTCCGGCCGCTCCGCTGCCGGTTTCGTCGGGCAGGGGCCGTCGGGGCGGTGTGCCGCCAGAAGGCGGCAGGCGGGGTCACCGGGCAGATTCACGATGGACAACAGCAGTAGGCAATCAGGAACATATCATAAACAAAGATGTCGCACAAGCGACCGGACCGCAATCCATGCCTGTGTTTTTCATTCTCATGTCACCAAAACGGGATTTTCCGTATAGGATCACAACCATCGTCCCATCCCGGCCGGCAGGGAGGAGCCATGACCCCGCAGCAGATCGAGGCGCTCTGGCGCGAAGCGCGGCAGATCGATCCCAGCCTGAAACTGCGCCCCGGCCAGGCCGCGGCGCTGGTGCGGCGGCAGCTGAAGCCCGAGCCCTACAGCCGTCCGCGGCTGTTTGCGGCGATGGCGGCGGGGCAGCCCGTGCTGTTCGCCGACTTTCCGGTGCCGGTGCGCGGCGCCGGCCGGCTGGGGCCGGGCCCGGCGGTCCTGTGCGCGCTGGAGACCGGCTTTCCGCCGGATCACAGGGTCCATATCCGCTGCGGCCCCGCCGGCACGCCCCGGCTGGTGACGGTGACCGAACTGCTGCGGCGCTGGCGCGGCGGCCGGGCGCGGGTCTCGGTCACCGACCTGCATGTGCGCGGCAGCGGCGTGATGCGCCGCATCGACTGCTCGACGCTGTCGGATTTCAACCTGCTGGCCGAATGCCGCGGCGAGATCGGCCTGCAGGAAATGCTGACCATGGTGGTCAGTTCGGCCGGCACCTTCACCGATTCCCATACCGACGACCCGGACGGCAGCAACCACTGCTTCACCGGCCGCAAGCTGTGGCTGGCCTGGGATACCTTTGCCGGGCTGCGCCACGGCCTTGAGGATGTCGAGCGCAGCGGCACCAGGCGCGACCGCGCCGCTTTCGGCATGGACGGCTTCCTTGCCGTGCCCGGCGCGCGCTGGTTCACCGTCGAGGCCGGCCAGACCCTGTTCCTGCCTGGCCATCTGACCCACAAGGTGGTGACCCTGGAAGACTATCTCGGCATCGGCAGCTTCTTCGTCATGCTGCCGGACTGGCCGCGCACCCAGGCGCGCTGGCGCCGGCACGGGCCACTGTGGGCCCAGGGCGAACCGCCGGAGCGCCGGTTCGATCTCGTCGACCGCATCGGCGGCCGCGTGCGCGAGAAAGTGCATGCGCTCGCGCGGTCGCCGAAAGCGGAACGGGAGCGCTGGGGGCTGGCACAGATGCGGCAGGTGCTGTCGCACAGCGGACGCGCGACAGAGTTTCGGCCGGCGTGAGACTGGCCGACGGCTGAATTTTTTCCGTCATGCCACGCTCAGAGCACCATCAACCGAAATTCAGATTTGTATTACTAAAGTGAGAAAGGAGGTCTGCGGCATATTTTTAATAGCGCCGTTATTGCCAATTTTGCGTCTTCGGCGATGGAGTATTCCTGGTGACCTGACGGACCGGCCGAGCCTCACCCGCCCAGCTGCCTCTGCCCCTGCAGCGCCGGCGCTGTCACCGATACGCCGACATCCATGCCGAGATAGGCGGCCGGCGGGCCGGTGAAATCGCCCCGCACCGGCGGCAGGTCGATGATGTTGCGCGCCACTGCCACTGGCACCAGCTTTTCGCCGCCGGGGCAGCGGTTGGTGGGATCGAAGGCGCGCCAGCCGGCACCGGGCAGGAAGATGTCCACCCAGGCATGGGTCGAACCGCCGACGGGATCGGGGCTGGCGCCGGCATCGCCATGATCGGCACCGGGTTCGTAGACATAGCCCGAGACCAGCCGCGCACCGAAGCCGAGCCAGCGCACCGCTTCAGCCAGCAGCAGCGCGAGGTCGCGGCAGGAGCCCCAGCCGCGCTGCAATGTTTCCAGCGGCGTCTGGGTGCCATGGGCGTCGCGGCTCTGATAGGCGATCCAGCCGGCGATGCCGGCATTGAGGTCGCCGAGCAGGGCCAGCGTGTCGGTGCCATGGCCGGCGACAAAGGCCTGGGCCCAGCCGCGCAGGCGGCCCTCGGGGTCGGTATAGGCCGGCTGCGCCAGCGCGCCGAGCGCCGCCCATTCGGCATCGTCATAGCGGAACGGATACTGTCGCGCGTGGGCCGGCAGCACGGGCGGCGGCGCGGCCAGCGTCTCGACGCGGGCATGGCTGTCGATGATGAAGTGATCAGCGGTCCAGAGCGGCGTGGCGGTGGCCACCGCATTGCTCCAGACATCCTCGCTCCAGTGCACCAGGCTGGCCGGCGCAGTTGTCGCCGCAAAGGACAGCAGGCGCAGGCCGGTGCCTTCGCGCGGCCGCAGCATCAGGCGGTGCGACCCCAGCGTCACCGGCTGGCTGTAGAGATAGCGGGTGCGGTGGCGGATGACGAGCAGCATCTCAGGCCGGCATGCCGGCGCCGCGGTTGGTCGCCTGCGCAGCATCGAGCTCGTCGGGATCGACCGGCACCATCTGCCGCACCGACCAGTGCGGCCCCAGTGCCGGCAGCAGCAGCAGCGTCGCGGTGCGGTGCCAGGCCGGGAAGGACAGGCCCTCGATCATCTCCTCCTCGGTGACCACGCGATAGTGGCCCGCCGGCAGCGGCGCATCGAGGGCCTGCAGGCTGAACGAGCGGGTGAAGACGAGCGTGGTTTCGGTGCTGCGGTTGGCCATGGGATGCGGCCCTTTCCCGGCGCGGCAGGCGCCAGACGCCATCATCTGCCCCGGTGCGGCGGGCAGCAAGGTCAATCGGGCCCGTGCTGGCGAAGGGTCGCCCGGGGAAACGGCGGTTTACGGCGGCACGGCGCCTGCGCGACAATGGCGCGCCATCCCGCGATGCCGATGCTGTCGGCCGCGACCGGATCATGGAGGCGCCCCGATGCTGCTCACCCTTCTCGATTATGCCGGCACCTTCGTCTTCGCGCTGTCGGGCGCCACCGCCGGGGTGCGGCGGCGGCTGGATCTGTTCGGCGTGCTGGTGCTCAGCTTCGCTGCCGCCTCGGCCGGGGGCATCCTGCGCGACCTGCTGATCGGCGCATTGCCGCCGGCGGCCTTCCGCGACTGGGCCTATCCGGTGCTGGCCGGCGCCGCCGGGCTGCTGGTGTTCTTCTGCTTTCCGCTGATGCGCCGGCTGCATCACCCGGTGCAGGTTTTCGATGCCGCCGGCCTGGCCCTGTTCGCCGTGATCGGCACCCAGAAGGCGCTGTTCTACGACATCAACCCGCTGGCCGCCGTGATGCTGGGCATCATGAGCGGTATCGGCGGCGGCATGCTGCGCGACATCCTGCTGGCGCAGGTGCCGCAGGTGCTGAAAGCCGAGGTCTACGCGGTGGCCGCGTTGGCCGGGGCCGTCGTGGTGGTGGTGGCGGATGCGCTGGGCCTGGCGCCGGTCTGGGGCGTGGCTGCCGGCGGCCTGCTGTGTTTCGTGATCCGGCTGCTGGCGATCCGCTTCCGCTGGCAGGTGATGACGGCCCGCTGGCCCGGGACGGATGCGCCACCCTAGGCTGCAGAAATATCGGAAAACTGCCATTTTTATCGCTTTCCGCCACATTCCTGCCTTGTTGTTGTGATCTCTTTGTGACGGGTAAGCAGCCATTCACCATTTCCCTCAAGTCTCGGCTGCGGGCAACGACCGGCAGGCGGAGTGCGGGAATGATGCAATTTGCGGGAAGGACGGCAGCAGACGCTGCGGGCACAGGGCTGCGGGCTCTGGCCGGCGCCTGGCTGCTGGCTGCACTCGCCGCGCTGCCGGCCCGGGCGGACCCGTATTCCACCTTCACCATCATCACGTCGCGCCCGGCGTCACAGCCGGCGCTGCTGGCGCCCTGTCCGCTGTTCGCCGGGCCGGCCGATCCGGCCTGGTGCCGCACCGCGCTGTCCGCGCCGGCCGCGCCGGCCGCGGCCCCGCTGCCGGATGCCTATGCCGATTTCCTGCCCTTCGGCGGCGACGGCCTGCTGGATTTCGGCGCCATGGCCCTGCTGCTGGAACCGGAGGCTGCAGGCCATGCCGCCGGTGCGGAGCCGGTGGCCTGGCTGTACGGCAATCCGGCCGCACCGGGTGCTGCCGGTCCCCCTCTGGTCGGCGATCTGGCCGGCGGCCGGTTCAGCCTCATGCAGAGCGGCGCCCGCGAACATGGCGGTAGTACCGAGGCTGGCTTCCTGCGCGCCGCGTATGATGTGCCCTTCATCGAGAATCTGAGCATCAGCACCCGCAGCACGGTCAGCGAAGGCGTTGCCGGCGATGCCGCGCTCAGCCGCACCAGCGGCGCCAACAGCGGGCTCAGCGTGATCTATGCCGAGGACGGCATCACCTTCGCGCTGGAACCGGCGGTGGCGACGAACTGGAGCGACGGTGCCGGCGGCGAGACGCGGATCGGCATCGACAGCAGCCTGTCTTCCGGACTTGGCCGCGATCTGCTGCTGACGCTGGCATCGGGCTACGACGCCTTCATCCATGCCGGCGACCCGCTGCAGAATTCCCGCGCCCTGCGCCACCGGCTGGCGCTGGCCTGGGGCCGGGCGGATGGCTGGCGCTTCGGCCTGTCGGGGCGCAGCCGCAGCGAACAGAGCTTCTACGAGGAGCGGCTGGTCTACGGCCCCGGCCTGTTTGCCACCCTGCCGCTGGACGAGACCCTCGATCTCACCCTGCGCAACGACTTCAGTTTCACCCGCAGCAACACGCGCGAGATGGACGGCCCGCCGCAGCAAGATTACCGCAACAGCTTCGGGCTGCAGGCCGGCTGGTCGCCGCCCGGCCTGCCGGTGCGGGCGATGCGGGTGGTGGCGTCCTACACGCTGAGTTACGACACCGCGCTGGCCGAGATGCCAAGCCTGTACGAGACGCTGGCGCGGCTGGCGCTGGCGATGCGGTTCTAGAGGCGGGTACGTCTGCCTGGGCGCTTCTGGCCCGGCATACCCGATCAGAAGGCGCGGGTTTCGCCGATTTTCATGATGATGGCGTCATCGGCCGCGTAACCGGCGGCCAGTGCGGCGCGGCGCATCCGTTCCGGCGCCTCGAATTGCGGCTCGTCGGCCAGCATCACGGTGCCCCAGTGCATGCCCAGCAGGGCTTTCGCGCCGATATCGCGGGCGATGGCCACGGCCTCTTCGGGCGTGGCATGGCTGGCCTGCATGATGATGCGCGGCGCGTAGGCGCCGATACCGACCAGCGCCAGGTCGACCGGGCCGATGCGGGCGCCGATCTCGCGGAAGACCGGGCCATGGGCGGTGTCACCGGAGAAGAACAGCCGCCGCCTGTCATGTTTCGCGGTGACCGCGAAACCGGCCCACAGGCTGCGATTGGTGTCGCGCAGACCACGCCGCGAGAAATGCACCGCCGGCGTCGCCGTCACCGTCACGCCGTCATGGTCGAGGCTGTCATACCAGTCCAGTTCGGCCACGCGGGCATAGCCGAAGCGGCGGAAGAAGGCGCCGAGGCCGAGCGGCACCACCACCTGCATGCGTTCCTTGCCCGGCAGCGCCGCGATGGTGCGGGCATCGAGATGGTCGTAGTGATTGTGGCTGACCAGCAGCAGGTCGACCGGCGGCAGTTCGTGCACCGCCAGTGCCGGCGGCACGTAGCGGCGCGGCCCGAGGCGGCCGGGCCCGGCATTCGCCGACAGATAGGGATCGGTCAGGATGGTCGCGCCGCCGATGCGCATCAGGAAGGCGACATGGCCGAGCCAGGTCAGGCGATCCTGGTTGGCATGGCGGGCGAGGCCGTCGAGCACATCCTGCCGCGGCAGCACATGGCCGTCGGGCGGCACCGTCTCGTGGCCGCGCCGCCGGCTCATCCGCCACAGGAAGGGCAGCATGTGGCGCAGCCGCGCCTGCTGCACCGGGCTGCCGGGCGGGTTGCGGAAGCGGCCATCGGGTCCGTGATGCAGCGGTTTGGTCATCGCCTGTCCTGTATCCTGTCCGTGTATCACCATAGGACAGGCGCCGCGCCGGGCTGCGACGGCGGTCACAGCCTGCAGGGTTGGGCGACCGCAAGGTTGACAGGCGGCCGTGCCGCCGGCTATTCCGGCAGCAGATGCCCGCGGCGTCCTGCCGTGCGGCCGTAAGCGTTAACGTCAGCCAACGCACCGTCCTGCCTCGCTGCGGGCCTGGCCTTCTCGTGGCCGGCTGCTGCGGCGCGGCAAGCATCCGGGTGCCGTGATGACCGTTTCCACTTCGCCTTCCGCCGCTGCCGCATATCCCACCGATCCCCGCGCCGTGCTGCGGCGCCTGCTGCCGTTCGTCGCCATCGTTTTCTGCGGCATGCTGTCCATCGGCATTCCGCTGCCGGTGCTGCCGGCGCAGGTGCATGGTGCGCTGGGCTTCGGCACTGTCGTGGTCGGCTGGGTGATCGGCATCCAGTCCATCGCCACCGTGCTGACCCGGCAGTATGCCGGACTGACCTGCGACCGGCGCGGCGTGAAGACGGCCGTGCTGCTCGGCCTGCCGGCGGCCGTGCTGGCCGGGCTGATGAATGTCGCTGCGGCGCTGCTGCCGGTGGATGCGACCGGCAGCCTCGCCATCCTGCTGGCCGGCCGGCTGCTGCTCGGCATTGCCGAAAGCCTGTTCCTGACCGGCGCCATGACCTGGGCGATTGCCACCGTGGGCGTGCAGAATACCGGCCGGGTGATGGCCTGGCAGGGCATCGCCATTTTCGCCGCCCTGGGGCTGGGCGCACCGGCCGGCCTGTGGCTGCTGGATCGGTTCGGTTTCGTCATCGCCGCCGCCGTGGCCGCCGGTGTGCCGCTGCCGGCGCTGGCCATCGTGGTGTTCCGCCGCGGCATCGCGCCGATGGCCGGCGGTCCGCGCGTGCCGTTCTGGCGCGTGCTCGGCCTGATCTGGCAGCCGGGCATGGCGCTCGGCCTTGCTGCCATGTCGTTCGGTGCATTGGCCGCCTTCGTCACACTCTACTACGCCGCCCATGGCTGGTCCGGTGCCGGCTTCGCGCTCAGCGGCTTCGCCGGCGGTTATATCCTGGTGCGGCTGTTCTTCGCCGGCCTGCCCGACCGCCTCGGCGGCGCCAGGGTCGGCCTCGTCTCGCTGGCGGTGCAGGCGGCGGGGCAGGGACTGATGTTCTCGGCCGGCTCGCCGCTGATGGCCCTCATCGGCGCCACCGTTACTGGACTTGGTTTCTCGCTGGTCTACCCGTCCATGGGTGTCGAGGCGATCCGCCGGGTGGCGCCACAGAGCCGCGGCATCGCGGTCGGCGGCTACAACGCCTTCTTCGACCTCTCGCTCGGTGTTGCCGGTCCGGTTATGGGCCTCATCGCTGCCGGCTTCGGTTATCCGGCGGTGTTCCTCAGCTGCGGTGTCGCGGCACTGGTCGCGATGGTGCTGGCGGCGACACTGAAGCCGGCCGCAGCATAGGGGTGAGACCGGCCGGCAGGCGCGCCACGCATTGGCGGCATCAAACATTCCATGACCACGAGCAATCGAAGATGCACGCATAACCGGTTGCTCAGACGCAACCGAATGCTCTTGTAATCTTTCATGGTGCCTGCCGGTGCGCCGGCACTATTTCGTTGCTTTGTCCGTGCCGCCATCTATCGTCCCTGCTGCCACGATGGCTTGCAGAGGGGACGTGCATGAACGACGGGTCTTATGTGATCTTCACCAAACTCAATCCGGGGATGTGCCTGGCGCTCGACAGTTCGAACAACTGCGTCATCAAGAATTTCGACAATACCAGCGATGCCACGACATGGGTGGTGCAGAGCATTGCAGGATCCACGCAGGGCTTTTATCTGCAGCATATGGCCACACGGAATTGCATTCATTTCGGCAATGACGGCCAGGTGAGAACCCAGCTGCTGCCGACGGTGGGGGCGCAGGCCAGCACCGCCCTGGAATATGTGGTCACCACCGACGACGTGGGCGACGGTTTCTGCGCCATCAACAACCACGATCATTCCTACGTCCTCGACGTCTACCGCAGCGGCACCAACCAGGGGAATTCGGTCGTCACCTTCCACTGGAACAAGGGCGACAACCAGCGCTGGCGCTTCGTGCCGACCGGCCTGCTGTAACGGGCAGCAAGCGGCGCGGAGTCGGTACCGGAATATCGGCCCCGCGCAAGCTCAGTTTGCGTTGATGGTCTGCCGGACCCAGTCGCCGAAGACCGAGGCGCGGGTGTATTTCATGATCAGCAGCGGCGCGCCGGTCAGCGGGTGCTGGTATTGCTCGAACTTGTTGAAGATGCCCACCAGGCGTTTGACATCGCCGGCATCGTTGTAAAAGAGCGGCCCGCCGCTGTCCGCCGAAGTCGGGCCGGCGCTTTGATTGGTAAAATAACCGCACAGGAATTCGTCATCGTAGCACAAGCCGCCCTGGATTTCGTTGCGCAGCGGCGTATCGATCATCAGGAGCTGCTTGGACAGGAATTCGGCGCTGCCATCCCGCAGGGTCAGTCCCCAGCCGGCGCCCTGGGCATCCTTGTCATTGAAAATCGGGCCGGAGTCGATGGCAATCGGGGCCGCCGGGGCTGCGGCATCGCGATCCAGCTTGATCATCGCGACATCGTGGCTGGTGAAGGGCACGTATTTGCTGATGGTGTACCTGTCTGCGGCGCTGTATACGGCATTGAACGCAACATACATGCTTGTCCGCGGAATCTTGTCCACGCGTTCCACGCAATGGTCTGCCGTCAGCACCCAGTTCTGGGCGACCAGAACACCGGTGCACATCGCCTGGCGATTCAGGACGTAGCGGATGGCCACCGTGAATTTCTTGACGCTCGCGCCGGCGGTCGTGCCCCTCACGATGACGGGGATGACATAGGGATTGTGGTCGGGCCGTACCAGGAACCGGCCCTGCGCCGCCGCCGGAGGCATGAAGCCGATGATGAGAAGCAGGCAGGCAAGGACAGGAAGGCCGGCGTGTCTGATGATCGTCATCTGCTGTCCTGTCGGGCTGTTATCTCATGCATCGCATCGGCGACGAGAGATTCTCTAGCCGGTGCCGAACAGGATTCCTAGCAGAATAGATGAGCATGGGGTGGCCGGTGGCGTACACGCATACGCCAATATTCTTGCGCCCCCCGGTCACACCTGCGGCAGGCTACAGGCGATAATCCGGCTCCTCGCGGTCGAGGCGGCGGCGGAGGCTGGCGAGATGACTGCGCGCCGAGGCATCGTCGCCCGCGCGCATCTGCCGCGCCGTCTGTTCGGCAACCGCGCTCGGCACCGGCAGGATCTTGCGGCCGGTGCTCTCGGCGATGCACTGCACCTGGCAGGCGCGCTCCAGGTAGTAGAGGTCATCCCAGGCTTCGGCGATGCTGCCGCCCAGCACCATGACGCCGTGATGCTTCATGAACACGATATCGGCATCGCCGATGGCGGCGGCGATACGGTCACCCTCGCCGGTGTCGAGTGCGAGCCCGTTATAGTCCGGGTCGACGGCGACACGGCCGCGGAATTTCAGGGCCGTCTGCCCGGCATAGACCAGCGGGTCGCCCGCGGTCATGCTCAGTGCGGTGGCGTAAGGCATGTGGGTATGCAGGGCGACGCGGGCGCGCGGCAGCCGCAGATGCAGCCGGGCGTGGATGTAGAAGGCGGTGGCCTCCGGGGCGCCGCTGCCGGCCACCACATTGCCGTCGAAATCGCAGACCAGCAGGCTGGAGGCCGTGACTTCGCCAAAGGCGAGACCGTAGGGGTTGACCAGGAACAGGTCGTCATAGCCCGGCAGCATGGCCGAGAAATGGTTGCAGATGCCCTCGTGCAGGCCCAGCCGCGCCGCCGTGCGGAAGCAGGCGGCGAGATCCAGCCGCGCCTCGCGCACGATATCGCTGTCCAGTGCCGGCCGGTTCGGCAGGTCGCGCGGCGCCGCCGTGGCGGTGCCGGCGGTCGGGGTGAAGACATGGGCCATGACGGAACCTCCGGGGCGGGTCAGTTGCGCCAGAAGGCGCGGCTGAACGGGATCAGCAGGACGAGGATTTCGAGGCGGCCGGCCAGCATGCCGAAGGACATCAGCCATTTCACCGGGGTCGGCACCTCGGCGAAGGTGCAGCAGGGGCCGCTATTGGGTCCGAGGCCGGGGCCGTTATTGCCCAGCGCCGTGGCGGCGGCGCCCAGGCTCTCGCGGAAATCGAGGCCGGAAAAGGCGATGGCCAGGGTCAGCGCGGTCAGCAGCAGCAGGTAGATAAACACATAGCTGGCGATGGCAACGCGGATCACCTCGGGGATGTTCTCCCCGTTGAAGGTGACGCGGAAGGTGCCGTGCGGATAGATCTGCCGGTGCAGCTGGGCGCGCAGCTGCTTCAGCATGGCGAGGATGCGGAACACCTTGATTCCGCCCACCGTGGAACCGCTGCAGCCGCCGATCAGCATCAGCAGCAGCATCACCGCCTCGGCAAAGCCGCCCCAGGCCGAAAAATCGTAGGCGGTGAAGCCGGTGGTGGTGATGGTCGAGACCGTGGCGAAGGCGGCCTCGCGGATCGCGGTTCCGGGGCTCGCGCCATGCTCGATCATCCGCCACAGGGCGACCAGCAGAACGGCGCCGAGGATGATGCCGAGGAACAGCCGCACCTGGTCGTCGCGCAGCAGCGCATCGGTGCGGCCGTAGATGGTGGCGATATAGAGGCCGAAGGGCATCGCGCCCATGATCATGAACACCACCGCGATCCATTCGATGGCGGCGCTCTGGAAAAAGCCGAGGCTGGCATCGTGGCTGGAATAGCCGCCGGTGGCGAGCGTGGTCATGGCATGGCCGATGGCATCGAAGGGCGTCATCCCGGCTAGCCAGTAGCAGGCGGCGCAGATGACGGTGAGCGCGATGTAGATGACGCCGATCTGGGTCACCACCTCGGTGATGCGCGGCACGAACTTGGTCGAGTTGGGTGACAGGTCGAGGCTGAACAGCTGCAGGCCGCCGATGCGCAGGAACGGCAGCGCCAGCACCGCAATGGTGACCACGCCGAAGCCGCCGATCCACTGCAGCAGGAAGCGCCACAGCAGCAGGCCGCGCGGCAGGCCGTCGAGGCCCTTCACCACCGTCGAGCCGGTATTGGTCAGGCCGGAGACCGATTCGAACAGGGCATCGGCCAGCGGCAGCTGCAGGTCGGACAGCATGAAGGGCAGGGCGGCCACCACGCTGGCGGTGATCCAGGTCAGCGGCAGCAGCAGCAGCGTTTCATTCAGGTTGATCTGCTGGCTGCGGTCATAGGTGGCGATGGCGATGCCGGCGCCGACGAACAGGGTGCCGCCGGCGCAGACCAGGAAGATCAGGTAATCCTCGTGCCCGTCGGCGAGGTCGATCAGCACCGGCGCCAGCATGGCGATGCCGAAACAGCAGCTGACCGCGCCGACGAAGAACAGGATCGGCGCCAGGCTGACCGGAGACGAGCCGCGCGGCAGGGTCACGGCCGATGGGGAGGGGGTGCTCATGGCGGCGGAGTGTGGTCGCGGCCGGGGGCGGAATCAAGACCCGCTTTGGTCTTGACAGCCATGGCGGGCAGGTCCCGGCGGCGGCAATAAAGAAAAGGCCCCGCCGGCAGGAAACCGGCGGGGCCCGTTGGATGCGCGGCCGAGGCCGTGCGTCCAGGGAAGTCCTTAGACCGAATAATACAGGGAGAACTCGATCGGGTGCGGGGTATGCTCGAAGGCATACACCTCTTCCCACTTCAGCTCCATGTAGGCATCGATGAAGTCGTCGGTGAACACGCCGCCGGCCTTCAGGAAGTCGCGATCGGCATCCAGGCTCTCAAGCGCCTCGCGGAGGCTGCCGCAGACCTGCGGAACGTTCTTCAGTTCCTCGGGCGGCAGGTCGTAGAGGTTCTTGTCCATCGGGTCGCCCGGATGGATCTTGTTCTTGATGCCATCGAGGCCGGCCATCAGCATCGCGGCATAGGCCAGATACGGATTGGCACCCGGATCCGGGAAGCGGATCTCGACGCGCTTCGCCTTCTCGCCGGCACCGAACGGGATGCGGCAGGAAGCCGAGCGGTTGCGCGACGAATAGGCCAGCAGCACCGGAGCCTCGAAGCCGGGGATCAGGCGCTTGTAGCTGTTGGTCAGCGGGTTGGTGAAGGCGTTCAGCGCCTTGGCATGCTTGATGATGCCGCCGATGTAGTACAGGGCCAGATCGCTGAGGCCGGCATACTTGTTGCCGGCGAACAGCGGCTTGCCACCCTTCCACAGCGACTGGTGGACATGCATGCCCGAGCCGTTGTCGCCCTTGACCGGTTTCGGCATGAAGGTCGCGGTCTTGCCCCAGGCATGGGCGACGTTGTGCACGCAGTACTTGTAGATCTGCATGCCGTCAGCGCATTTCAGCAGGGTGTCGAACTTGATGCCCAGCTCGTGCTGGCTGTTCGCCACCTCGTGATGGTGCTTCTCGACCGAAACGCCCATCGAGGCGATGGTCGACAGCATTTCCGAGCGCAGGTCGCCGCCCTGGTCGAGCGGGGCAACCGGGAAATATCCGCCCTTGATCGGGGCGCGGTGGCCCATATTGCCGCCTTCGTAGACCTTGCCCGAATTGTACGCGCCTTCGATGTCGTCCATGTAGACGTAGGTCTCGTTCATCGAGGTCTTGAAGCGGACGTCGTCGAACACGAAGAACTCGGCCTCGGGGCCGAAGAAGGCGGTATCGGCGACCTTGGCCGACTTGATGTAGTTCTGCGCCGCCTTGGCGATGCCGCGCGGGCAGCGGTTGTAGGGGGTGCCCTCGCCGGGGTTCAGCACGTCGCAGAACAGCACGGCGGTGGTCTGCGCGGCGAACGGGTCGAAGGTCAGGCTGTCGAGGTCCGGCATCAGCAGCATGTCGGACTCGTTGATCGCCTTCCAGCCGGCGATCGACGAACCGTCGAACATGATGCCTTCCTTCAGGGCATCCTCGTCGCACATGCCGATGTCGAAAGCGACGTGCTGCCACTTGCCGCGCGGATCGGTAAAGCGGAAGTCGACATACTTGGTCTCGGCTTCCTTCAGCTTCTTAACTACGGTTTTTGCATCAGCCATGGCTGTTTTTCCTGCTGCTTCTTCCCTGGTTGGAGATACTCACGGAGAGTCGTGGATGGCGGGGGAGACTCTGCCCGCCGTCAGACCGCTTCCGAACCCTTTTCGCCGGTCCGGATGCGGATGACCTCTTCGACGGTCGAGATGAAGATCTTGCCGTCGCCGATGCGCCCGGTGCGGGCCGCCTGGGTGATCGCCTCGACGGCCTTCTCGACCATGCCGTCGTCCAGCACGACCTCGATCTTCACCTTCGGCAGGAAATCGACGACATATTCGGCCCCGCGATACAGCTCGGTATGGCCCTTCTGGCGACCGAAGCCCTTGGCTTCGGTCACGGTCAGGCCCTGCAGGCCGATCTCGTGCAGCGCTTCCTTCACTTCGTCCAGCTTGAACGGTTTGATGATGGCTTCGATTTTTTTCATGGGTCCTACAACGCTTTGGTCGGTAAGGGATTGCCCGGATTGCAAGTCTGCCTCGGTTATGCACGGGCCATGCCAGACTTAACCAGGCCTTAACCCGCTGGATTCCCGCCTGGGCAGGGGTCCTGTGGGTATCTTTCGCCCCTCATTTGACCCATAAGTAAGCAGAAAGGTCAAATAATAGGCAGAAAAATGCCTAATGTTTCTGCGCTCCCTCTACCAGAAAGCCCGCAATCCTCTGCAGCGCCTCAGAAATTGCCTCATCTGACGCCGCAAAGCTGAGCCGCAGGTAGCCTTCGCCATGGCGGCCGAAGCTGGTGCCGGCGATGGTGGCCACCCCGGCCTGCTCCAGCAGGCCGTCCTGCATCTGGCGGGCCGTCAGTCCGGTGGCGGTGATGTTGGGGAAGGCATAGAAGGCGCCTTCGGGGCGGATGCAGCTGATTCCGGCGATCCGGTTCAGCCCGGCGACGCAGAGGTCGCGGCGGCGGCGGAAGGCCAGGCGCATGTCCTCGACCGCATCCTGCGGCCCCTGCAGGGCGGCGATGCCGGCATACTGGGTTGCGGCATTGACGCAGGAATGGGTGTTGATGGCGAGCTTGGTGGCCAGTTCGGCCAGGGCCGCCGGCCACAGGCCCCAGCCGAGCCGCCAGCCGGTCATGGCATAGGTCTTCGACCAGCCTTCCAGGATGATCAGGCGATCGGCCAGCTGGTCGAGATAGGGGATGAAGCTGGCATAGCTGCCGTCGCCGTCCAGCACCAGCCGCGAATAGATCTCGTCGGCCATGATGGCGACATGGGGAAAACGCTGAAGGCCGTCGACCAGCTTTTTCACTTCGGCGGCCGGGGCGACGCCGCCGGTGGGATTGGCCGGCGAATTGACGATCAGCAGCCGGGTGGCGGGCGTGATCCGGCCCAGCAGGTCGTCGGCGCGGAAGGCGAAGCCGTCCTTTTCCAGCAGCGGATAGCCGCAGGCCTTCGCCCCGGTGTAGTTGACCAGGCTTTCGTAGATCGGGAAGCCGGGATCGGGATACATGATCTCGGCGCCGGGCTCGCCGAACATCTCGATGGCGGTGGCCATGGTTACCTTGCCGCCGGGCACGACGACGATGCGCTCGGGCGAGACCGTCTGCCCGTAGCGGGCCGCGATCTCGGCGCAGACCGCCTCGCGCAAGGGCTGGATGCCGTTGGCCGGGGTGTAACCGTGATGGCCGTCGCGCAGGGCCTTCACGGCGGCCTCGACCACATGGGGCGGGGTGGGGAAGTCGGGCTGGCCGATCCCGAGATTGATGACCGATCTGCCCTGTGCCTCGAGGGCCTTGGCGCGGGCCAGCACCTCGAAGGCGCTTTCGCTGCCCAGCCGCGCCATGCGTGCCGCGATCTGCATTCCGGAACCCTCCCTGACCGGCCGATTTAAGGCAGGAGGTGGTGGCCGTGCAAGGGCCGGCGCCGCAGCTTCCGGGCGCTAGCTGCGGGCCTGTGCGGAAACGGCGCGGGCGGCGCGGCCGATGCAGTCGATGAAGGCGGCCACCGGCGGCGCCGGCGGATGCAGGCGCGAATAGTAGATGCAGGTGCGCAGCACGATGCGCGGCCGGAACGGACGGGCCACCACGCCCGGGAAGATGCCCTGCGTCAGCATCAGGGGGTTCATCAGCCCGACCCCCAGCTTCTGCTGCACCAGGCTGCAGACTCCGACGGCATTGGCGGCGACGATCTGCGGCGCTTGCACAACGCGGGCCTGTTGGAACATCGCGGCGATCAGATGGGTGGTGGCGGAACTGTCGGGCAGGCCGATCAGGGTCTCGCCGGCAAGGTCGGCAGGGCGGATGACGGTGCGTGCCGCCAGCCGGTGTTCCTTCGGCAGCACGGCCACCAGGGTCGTCTCGCAGATGTCGCGCACGGTGCAGAGCTGCACCACGCGGGCATCGATCTCCTGCACCGGGGGGGTGCCGACGCCGATATCGACCTCGTTGCCGGCCACCTTGTCGAGCAGGCTGAGGGTGCTGTCGATCTGGATCTCGATGCGGGTCGCCGGCCAGTCGCGGCGGAAGCGCTCGATGGCCGGCGGGATGATCGAGACCAGGGCCGGGCCAGCGACGCCGACGACGATCTGGCCGACATCGCCGCCGCGCAATTCCAGTGCCGCCCGGCGGGCGCGGTCGAGATGGTCCAGCGCCCGCTGGGCGAAGGGCAGCAGGCGCTCGGCCTCGGCGGTCGGGGTCAGGCGCCCATTGGCCAGCCGGAACAGCGACAACCCGGTTTCATGCTCCAGCACCTTCAGGCTCTTGCTCACGGCGGCCTGGGAAATGCCAAGCGCGTCAGCGGCTTCCGCCATGTTGCGGCTGAGCGCCATGGTCAGGAAGATCTCGAAATGGCGGGCGGTGACGGATTCAAGCGGCATTGGATTATCAAGGCATTTCAACGGCAGGACTTAACTCGAAGTTAAGTCCATTTTGATTGAGGTTGCAACGTCATTGATCTTTCATGGTCCCGTTCATTGTAGTGAGTCGCCAGTTTGACGGCCGTCCGGGCCGTCCGGCGGCCGCGCAGAGAGGGAGCAGGGCGATGGCACTCGCGCAGATGCAGCCGGCAGCGTCCGGCCTCGGGCAGGCGATGAAGGCGCTGACCGGCCGGTATACCGAGAAGACCTTCGACTGGGATGCCTTCCCGGCCAGCCGTGACTTTCCCGAACTCGCCCGCGCCCAGATGCGCTATGTCGGCGGCGGCGGCTCGCCCAAGGCCAACGATCCGGCCACCCTGCCGGCCGGCCGGTTCACCTTCAGCATGGTGCACCAGCCGCCGGGCAAATTCGCCGCCTCGCATTCGCACGAGGTGGTCGAGCATTTCCTGATCCTGCAGGGCGTGCTGACCGTCGGCTGGGTCTGGGGCGACGAGGTGATCGAGGCCAGGCTGGCGCCTGGCGACCTGGTGCTGAACAAGCTGGGCCGGCCGCACGGCTTCCGCAACGATGGCGTCGAACCGGTGCTGATGCAGATCACGGTCGGCAGCGGCAAGCCGGAACCGCCGGTCTATGTCTGTCATCCGCGCGACAAGGGCATCGAGGCGGCAAAGCGCTTCGGTGCCGGCAGCCCCGACAAGATCTATGCCTTCGATCCGTCCAGTGCCGATTTCCGCCAGCGCGAACTGGCCCAGCACCTGGTCCGCTACCGCGACCGCATCCCGGTCTGGAACGATGCCGGCTTTGCCAGCATGACCTATATCGGCGAGAACGGCGCGCCGCCGCAGCATTACCGCATGGAGATGATCCACCTGCCGAAAGGCGCCGGCATCAAGGCCTACAGCCGTGATGTCGAGGATGTCTATTTCGTGCTCGACGGCGTCGTCACCGTGGGCTGGGAAGAGGATGGCAAGGTGGTCGAACAGCGGCTCGGCGCCCGCGACCTGGTCTTCAATCCGGCCGGGCGGGCGCATTACTTCCGCAATGACGGCGCCGGCGATGCCCGCTTCACCATGGTGGTCGGCAGCCCGGCCCCGGAAACCGTGGCCTTCGCCGCGGCATGACGGGGGCGCGCGAGGTCCGCACCGCGGCCGGCACGATCACCTATCATGAGGCCGGCAGCGGCGCGCCGCTGGTCTTCCTGCATGGCATCGGTTCGGCCGGACAGTCCTTTGCCGACCAGCTGGATGGCCTGTCCGGCCGGTTCCGGGTGATCGCCTGGGATGCGCCGGGCTATGGCGGCAGCGCCGCGCCGGCCGCAGAGGCCCCCGATGCCGGCATCTATGCCGATGCGCTGGCCGCCTTTCTCGACGCGCTGGAGATTCCGGCCTGCCATCTGGTCGGCCATTCGCTGGGCGCGCTGATGGCAGCGCGGTTCGCGGCGCTGTGGCCGCAGCGCGTGCTGTCGCTGGCCCTGGCCAGCATCGCGGTAGGGCAGGGCTATCTGCCGGACAGCGAGCGCGAGACGCTGGTGGCCCAGCGCCTGGGCGATCTCGATCAGCTCGGTGCGCGCGGCATGGCCGAGAAACGCGGACCGCGTCTGCTGGGGCCCGATGCCGACGAGACGATGATCCGCCGGGTGATCGACACCATGGCGGCGGTGCGCCCTGACGGCTACCCACGCGCGGTGCGCATGCTGTCGCAGGGAGATGTGCTGACGGACGTGGCGCGGCTGCCAGCGGGCCTGCCGCTGCAGATCGTGTTTGGCAGCGCCGACGTCATCACGCCGCCGGAACGTAATCGCAGCGTCGCCGTCCTGCGACCCGAAGCGCCGGTGCACGAAATCCCCGGTGCCGGCCATGCCGTCTATCTGGAAAAGCCGGACCAGTTCAATGCCGTTATCGGTGGGTTCGCCGCCCGGCATGCCAAGACCGGAGTCCCCGCCTGATGATGTCACGTTCCTCCGCCGCCATGTCCGGCCTGCTGACCCTGCTGGCGCTGCTGCTGCTCTGGCAGGCTGCCGCCGTCGTCTTCGATATCCCCAGCTACATCGTGCCGGCCCCCTGGGCGGTGCTGCAGGAAATCGCCAGCCAGTGGCCATTCTATGTCGAGCAGTTCGCCGTGACCCTGCGTTCGACCCTGATGGGCTTCGTGCTAGCCACCCTGCTCGGCATCGTGATCGGTACCATCACCGCCTATTCGCGGCTGTTCCGCATGACCATCTACCCGCTGATCCTGCTGCTGCAGGGTGTGCCGAAAGTGGCGCTGGCACCGGTGCTGATCATCTTTCTCGGCTTCGGCCTCACCTTCCAGGTCGTGGTGATCGCCTCGGTCGCCTTCTTTCCCGTCGTGGTCAATGCCGTGCTGGGCCTGACCTCGGTCGACCGCGACCTGATCATGCTGTCCCGCGTGCTGCGCACGCCGCGGCTGAAGGAATTCTGGATGATCGGCCTGCCGCATGCGGCGCCGTCGGTCTTCTCGGGCATGAAGGTGGCAATGACCCTGTCGGTGATCGGCGCCGTGGTGGCCGAGTTCGTGTCCAGCGAGGCCGGCCTCGGCCATGCCCTGATCATCGCCAATGCCGAGTTCAACACCGCCATGGCCTTCGCCGCCATCTTCCTGCTGTCCCTGATGTCCTTCGCGCTGTTCGGGCTGATCCGCCTGATCGAGCTGCGCGCGGTGCCCTGGGCGGAAGATCCGGTCCTCGGCCAGGGACACTGAAAACCAGGGCATCAAACCCAATAACAGAACGCCGTCGCCGCCAGCCCCAGCCAGCCACACATCTATGGAGAGACGTCATGACTGATACCCGCAAGATTTCCCGCCGCGGCTTCGGCCGTCTTGCCGCCGGCAGCTTCGCCGCCGGTGTCGCCCTGCCGATGATCGGCGCCGGTGCCCGTGCCCAGGACCGGAAGGCCGTCACCTTCCTGTTCGACGTGAAGCCCTATTCCAAGCATGCGCTGTTCTACCCGGCGCTGGAAAACGGCTATTTCGCCAAGCGTGGCCTGGATGTCACCTTCAACGCCGGCAAGGGCTCGGCCGATGTGGCCCAGAAAGTGGCGGCCAAGGGAGCCGAATTCGGCTTTGTCGATGCCGGCACCGCCGTACTGGCGCGCGGTCGCGGCATGCCGATCAAGCTGACCGCGATGGTGCACTACAAGAACATGATGACAGTGGCCAGCCTGCGCGAGCCGCCGATCAGGACCCCGAAAGACCTCGAAGGATTGAAGATTGCCGCCAATGCCGGCGATTCGGTGCGCACCGCGCTGGGCGCCGTCGCCGCCATCAACGGCATCGACTTCCGCAAGATCGAATTCGTCACCGTCGAGACCGCCAACAAGCGGCCGCTGCTTTTCGCGGGCCAGGTCGATGCCACCTGCGACTATGCCGTCAACATGCCGGTCTACGAGGCTGCCGCCGCCAAGATGGGCAAGCAGGCCTCGCAGGTGCTGTTCTCGGAGTTCGGCGTCGATGTCTACAGCAATGGCATCCTGACCCGCGACGATGTGCTGAAGGATGATCCGAAGCTGGCCCGGGATTTCAACGACGCCATGGTCGAATCGATGATCTTCGCCATCGAGAACCGCGACGAAGCCGTGAAGATGTTCCTGAAGCACAATCCGCAGTCGGATGGCGAACTGGCCCGGGCCGGCCTCGACGTCGCCATCGAACATCTGCTGGTGCCCGAAGTTGCCGAACACGGCATCGGCCCGATGTCCAGGGAGAAGATGGCGCGCACCATCGAGATCATGAAGAGCTACTTCAACCTCGCCGGTTCGGTGTCGCCGGCCGACATGTACAGCAACGACTTCGTCACCGCCGGCCGCAAACCCAAGGCGGCATGATGACGCAACCGGAGAGTCTGGTTCCGGCCATTGAGATCGCGGGGCTTGGCAAGCGCTATGCCTCGCGATCGGGTGGCACTGTTGCACTGCGGGATGTCAGCCTTACGGTCGGACGGCATGAGTTCGTCTGCATCGTCGGGCCCAGCGGCTGCGGCAAGTCAACCCTGCTGAAGATCATTTCCGGCATCGAGCCGCCGAGCGACGGCATGGTGCGGCGCTTCGGCGAGATCGTGACGGAGCCGACCCCGGATATCGGCATGGTGTTCCAGGCGCCGGTGCTGATGAAGTGGCGCACGGTGATCGACAACGTGATGTTTCCGATCGACGCGCTGGGCCTGCGCCGGAAGGATTATGCCGGCAAGGCGCAGGCCCTGCTGAAATTGGCTGGACTGGAGGCTTTCGCCGATGCCTGGCCGCGGCAGCTGTCGGGCGGCATGCAGCAGCGCGTGGCGCTGTGCCGGGCGCTGATCTACGACCCGCCCTTCCTGCTGATGGACGAGCCGTTCGGTGCGCTCGATGCGCTGACCCGCGACCAGATGAATGTCGAACTGATGCGCATCTGGAGCGAGACCCGCAAGGCAACCCTGCTGATCACCCACAGCGTTGCCGAGGCGGTGTTCCTGGCCGACCGCGTTCTGGTGATGAGCGGCCGGCCCGGCACCATCCTGGAGGATATCCGCATCGACCTGCCACGGCCGCGGGATACCAGCATGCGAACCACTCCGGCCTTCATGGAGCATGTGCGTCATATCAGCGGCCTTCTGGGTGTGCATGACTGACTGTCCGGGCGGCTGAAGCGGGGTTCCCGGGCGGCCCTGTGGATTGCCCCGGCGACGCCAAGATCGTATACGGAAGAGCCCCGGGCAGCGACCCGGGGGCGATAACCGGAGGAAACCGCTATGCTGCTCGATGTCCGCACCTATACCTGCCGGCCCGGCCGGCTGAAGCCGCAGCTAGACCTTTACGAGCAGTATGGCCTGACCCCGCAGAAGCGCCATCTAGGCGAGCCCTTCGCCTTCCTGGTGACGGAAACGGGGCCGCTGAACACCTATACGCACATCTGGGCCTATGAGAATGCCGGCGACCGCGAGAAGAAGCGGGCTGCCATGCAGGCAGATCCGGACTGGCAGCTTTTCATTCAGAAAAGCGCTGAGGCCGGCAATCTTGCCTCCCAGGAGACCCGACTGATGACGCCGGCGCCGTTCGCGCCGATCAAGCGCTGACAGATACGGAGCGACTTCGTGATGAAACGGAGTGGCGGCCAGATTTTGGTCGAGCAGCTGAAGCTGCATGGCGTCGACACCATGTATGGCGTCCCGGGCGAGAGTTTCCTGGCGGTGCTCGACGCCCTGCACGATCACAGCAACGCCATGCGGTTTGTCATCTGCCGGCAGGAGGGTGGCGCCGCGATGATGGCCGATGCCTATGGCAAGACCACCGGCCGGCCCGGCATCTGCATGGTCACCCGCGGCCCCGGCGCCACCAATGCTTCGGCCGGCGTGCATGTCGCTTACCAGGATTCGACGCCGATGATCCTGCTGATCGGCCAGGTCGGCCGCGACATGATGGAACGCGAGGCTTTTCAGGAAGTCGACTATCGCCGCATGTTCGGCCAGATGGCGAAATGGGTGGCGCAGATCGACGATGCCGCCCGCATCCCCGAATTCATGGCGCGCGCCTTTTCGGTCGCCATGTCGGGCCGGCGGGGGCCGGTGGTGCTGGCGCTGCCGGAAGACATGCTGACCGATGTGGTCGAATGCGCCGATGGCCGCCCGATCCAGCCGGCCGAGGCGCATCCCGGTCCGGCGCAGATGGCGCAGCTGAAGACGATGCTGGAGGCATCGGAATGCCCGCTGATGATCGTCGGCGGCAGCGGCTGGAGCGAGGCGGTGCGTGGCCAGGTGCAGGCCTGGGCGGAGGCCTCGGCGGTTCCGGTCGCCGCGGTGTTCCGCCGCCAGGATTATCTCGACAATGACTGGGCGGGCTATGTCGGCGATGTCGGCATTGGCATCAATCCGAAGCTGCAGCAGCGCCTGAAGGAGGCCGACCTGCTGCTGGTGATGGGCTCCAAGCTCGGCGAGATGGCTACCGGCGGTTATACCATGATCGACATCCCGGTGCCGGGGCAGGCGATCGTGCATGTGCATGCCGGTGCCGAGGAACTGAACCGGGTCTATTCCGCCGACCTCGCCATCAATGCCTCCAATGCCGCCTTTGCCGCGGCACTCGCCGCCATGGGGCCGGTGAAGGGGAAGGTGGCCGGCCGGGCGGCGGCCGTGAAGCAGGCGCGGGCCGAATACGAAGCCTGGCAGCAGCCCGGCATCTCACCGGGTCCGGTGCAGATGGGTGCGATCATCCAGTGGCTGGACGCCAACCTGCCGGCCGATGCCGTGTTCACCAACGGGGCCGGCAACTATGCCACCTGGGTGCACCGTTTCCACCGCTACCGCCGGCATAGCAGCCAGCTGGCACCGACCTCGGGTTCGATGGGATATGGCGTGCCGGCGGCGGTGGCCGCCAAGCTGCTCAACCCCGACCGCACCGTCGTGGCCTTTGCCGGCGACGGCTGCTTCCTGATGACCGGGCAGGAATTCGCCACCGCCGTCCAGTATGGCGCCGGCATCATCGTCGTGGTGGTCAACAACGGCATGTACGGCACCATCCGCATGCACCAGGAGCGCGAATACCCCGAACGGGTCAGCGGCACCACCCTGGTCAATCCGGATTTCGCCGCCTATGCGCGGGCCTTCGGCGGCCATGGTGAAACGGTGGAACGCACGGAAGACTTCGCCGAAGCCTTCCGCCGCGCCCAGGCCAGCGGCAAGCCGGCGATCATCGAGGTGAAACTCGATCCGGAAGCCCTGACCCCGCGTGCTTCGCTGAGTGACATCCGCGCCGCCGGCATCAAGGCCAAGGCGCACCACAGCGACCGGTAAGGCCGGCCGCCGGATTTCTGCCGGGGTTTACTCCGCCGCTGCGCCGGTGTTGATCACGGGATCCATGCCGGCCAGTTCCGCGCGCGGCAGGTGGCAGGCGATGCGGTGGCCGGGCCCGAAGCGCTGTTCGGGCGGCGGCTGCTCATCGCAGATATCGCCGATCTTGCGGTGGCAGCGGGTGGCAAAGGGGCAGCCGGCGGGCCGTTCCAGCACGCTGGGCGGCTTGCCTTCCAGCACGATCCGCTTGGATTTCACGTTCGGATCGGCCACCGGCACCGCCGACAGCAGGGCTTCGGTATAGGGGTGATAGGGCGGGGCGAAGACATCCTCGACCCGGCCGTATTCCATGATCTTGCCGAGATACATCACGGCCACGCGGTCGGCGAGGTAGCGCACCACCGAGAGGTCGTGGCTGATGAACAGAAGGGTGGTCTGCCGTTCGGTCTGCAGGTCGGCCAGCAGGTTGATGATCGCCGCCTGCACCGAGACATCAAGTGCCGAGACCGGTTCGTCGGCAATGATCACCTCCGGGCTGCCGGCCAGCGCGCGGGCGATGGCGACACGCTGTTTCTGGCCGCCGGACAGCTGGCGCGGCTTGCGGCGGGCGAATTCGGCCGGCAGGTTCACCGCCTTCAGCAGCGACAGAACTTTCGCCTTCAGCTTCTCGCCGTCAAGATTGGCGAACTGGCGCAGTGGCCGTTCCAGCGTGTAGCCGACTGTGTGGCTGGGGTTGAGGGTCGAATCCGGATTCTGGAACACCATCTGCAGCCGGCGGATCACGTCGTCGGGCCGCTTGTCGACGCCCATGTCGGTAAGGTCGATTTCGTCCAGCGTCACCTTGCCGCCGGTGGCCGTCTCCAGCCCGGTCAGTACCTTGGCCAGTGTCGACTTGCCGCAGCCGCTTTCGCCGACGATGGCGAGTGTCTCGCCGCGGCGGGCCCGCAGGCTGATGCCGTCAATGGCCTTGACCTCGGTGGTCTCGCTGCCGATGAACCCCATGCCACCGGCCTGCTCGTAATATTTGCGCAGGTTGTCGATTTCGAGCAGCGGTTCGGCGACGGTGCCCTGCTGGCCGTCAGTCTCGGTGCCGGCGACTGGCGCCAGCACGGCGGGCAGTTCCTGCTGGCGGATACAGCGCACCCGGTGGCGCTCGGATTGCGGGGCAAAACCCATGCGGATTGTGTCGCTGGTGCAGGGGCCCGTCTGTCGGAACTCGCAGCGTGGCGCGAAGATGCAGCCCGGCGGGCGGTTGCGCGGCACCGTCACGGTGCCGCGGATTGGCACCAGCGGTGCGGAATGCTTGTCGGCATCCAGGCTGGGCAGGCAGCTCAGCAGGCCGCGGGTATAGGGATGCCGGGGGTCGTTGAAGACCTCCTTGATCGGTCCTTCCTCGACCAGTTCGCCTGCATACAGCACGCCGATGCGGTCGCAGATGCGCACCACGGTACCCAGATTGTGGCTGATGAAAACGATTGAGGTCTTGTGCTTCCTGCGCAGGGTGGCGATCAGGTCGAGCACGGCCGCCTCGACGGTCACATCAAGGCCGGTGGTCGGCTCGTCCATGATCAGCAGGGCAGGCTCTGCCATCAGCGCCATGGCGATCACCACGCGCTGCTGCTGTCCGCCCGACAGCTGGTGCGGATAGCGCTCCATGATCGCGGCCGGATCGGGCAGGTTGACCTCTTCCAGCATGGCCAGTGCGCGGTCATGGGCTTCCGCGCGTCTGGCGCCGTCGTGATAGATGGGCACCTCCATCAGCTGCTCGCCGATGGTCATGGTCGGGTTCAGGCTCGACATCGGGTCCTGGTAGACCATGGCCATGCGGTTGCCGCGCAGCCGGCGCAGTTCCTCGTCATCCAGCGCGTAGAGGTCGCGGCCTTCGAAGATCACCTTGCCGTTCATGATGCGCCCGGCATTGCCGAGATAGCGCATGATGGCGTAGCCGATGGTCGATTTTCCGCAGCCGCTTTCGCCGACGAGGCCGATGGCTTCGCCGGGATAGAGCTTCAGATCGAGATCCGGCACCACATTGATCTCGCCCGAGCGGGTGAAGTACGAAATGCGCAGATTCTGCAGGTCGAGAACCGGCTGCCGCGAGACGGCCGAGACGACAGGGGCGGGGCTGGTCCGGTCAGTCACGCAGCGATACCTCCCTCAGGCCGTCGGCCAGCAGGTTGAGGCCGAGCACCAGCGATGAGATCGCGATACAGGGCAGCACTGTCATATGCGGAAAAGCCAGCGCCATCGAGCGCGCCTCGTTGATCATGCCGCCCCAGTCCGGGTCCGGCGGTGGCAGGCCGAGACCGAGGAACCCGAGCACGCCGATGGTGATGGTCACGTAGCCCATGCGCAGGCAGGCATCGACGATCAGCGGACCGCGGGCATTGGGCAGGATTTCGACGAACATGATGTACCAGGCGCTTTCGCCGCGCATCTTGGCCGCCGCCACATAATCGCGCTCGCGGATCTCCAGCACTAGGCCGCGCACGATGCGCATGATGCCGGGGGCCGAGGCGAAGGTGACGGCCAGAACGATGTTGATTCCGGAGGCACCGATGGTGGCGATGATCACCACATAGAGCACCAGAATGGGGAAGGAGAGGATGATGTCGCCGATGCGCGACAGCACTTCGTCGATCCAGCCCCGGTAGAAGCCAGCCGCCAGCCCCATCACGATGCCGAGTCCGTAGGCACAGGCGGTGGCGACGAAACCGTAGAACAGCACGGTGCGCGATCCCCAGATGATGCGCGAGAGGATATCGCGGCCGAGATGGTCGGACCCGAGCCAGAAGGTGCCGTCGCCGGCGGCAAAGGCGGTGCCGGGCTTGGCGAAGGGCTGCAGGGTGGCATTCGGATCGAAGGGGGCCAGCAGCGGCGCCAGCAGGGCGACGACAATCCAGAACAGGATGATGCCGACGCCGATCATCGCCACCGGGCTTTCGCGCAGCAGGCCGATCATGCGCAGCAGCCGCATGGCGGGTGCCGGGAGGAGGGGGCGGGCGGTCTGGTCGCTGGTGCTCATGGTCCGGCCCTCACTGCAACCGGATGCGCGGGTTGAGATAGGTGTAGCCGATATCGGCCAGCGTCTGGGTCGTTACCGCCACCAGCACGGCAACCATGGCGCAGCCCTGGATCAGGTAGATGTCCTGATTCAGCGACGCCTCCAGCAGCAGGGCGCCGAATCCCTTGTAGGCGAAGAAGAACTCGACCACGACCACGCCTGACAGCAGCCAGTTGACCTGCAGCATGATCACAGTGAAGGGAGGGATCAGGGCATTGCGCAGGCCGTGCCGCAGGATCACGCGATGGAAGGGCAGGCCCTTGAGAAACGCAGTGCGGATATAGGGTGCGGTCATCACCTCGGCCATAGAGGCGCGGGTCATGCGGGTGACATAGCCGATGTCGTAGAGCACCAGCACCATCACCGGCAGCACCAGCTGGGCAGGATCGAAGCCGCCGGACATCGCCGATGTACCGGGCAGCACGCCGAGACCGAAGACGAAGATCGCAGCGAGGAAGACGGCACTGGCGAATTCCGGGATCGAGGTGGTGATGATGCTGGCGATCGAGATGCCGCGATCCAGCGCCGAGCCCTCGCGCATGCCGGCCAGCACGCCGAGCAGCAGCGACATCGGGATCAGCACGGCGAAAGTCCAGAAGGCAAGGATCGCCGTGTTCCACAGCCGTGGCCACAGAACCTCGCCGACCGGCACCTTGAAGCGGATGCTCTCGCCGAAATCGCCGGTGGCGACATTCACCAGCCAGGTGAGATACCGCTGCCACAGCGGATCGAGATAGCCGTTGGCCGCCATCCAGAGCTGGCGCTGCTCCTCGCTGCTGTAGGGACCGAGCACCTTGACGGCGACCGAGCCCGGATTGAGCTCGAGCAGGAGGAAGACAAGCAGCGAAACCGCCAGCATGGTCAGGGCGGTGATCGCCAGTCGTCGGATGATGAATTTCAGCACGCTTGTGCGATTCCTGTTCGGTTGCAGGGCGCGAACCGGGCTGCGGGGCGACGGTCATCGCCCCGCAGCAGCCGGATCAGGCGAGCCAGACCTTGTTGTAGTGATGCTCAAGCGCCACCTGGGCATACAGGCCGCGGACCCGCTTGCTCTTGGCGACGAAGACCGAACGCCACAGCGACTGCACGAACACGGCATCGTCCTGGAGAATCTTCTCCAGCTTCTCCATGTCCTTGCGGCGCTCATTGGGGTCGAGCTTGGTGCCGGCCTGGTCCAGCAGCTTGTCGAATTCCGGGTTGGAATAGGACGTCTCGTTCCACGGCACGCCGCTGCGATAGGCGAGGTTGAGCACCTGTACACCGAGCGGGCGGTGGGTCCAGGCGGTGAAGCCGAACGGCGTGGTGGTCCAGCGGTCCCAGTAAGTTCCGCCGGGCATGATGTTGATCTCCAGCGTGATGCCGGCCGGGCGCAGCATCTCGGCGATCGCCTTGCAGGCATTCTGCTCCCAGGTGGGGTTGGCCACGCAGTCGATGCGGATCTTCAGGCCGTCGCCATGGCCGGCTTCGGCCAGCAGCTTCTTGGCCTTGGCATGGTCCTGCTTCGGCTTCGGCAGCTTGAAGTATTCCGGATGGATCGGTGCCACATGGTGATCCTCGGCCGGGGCGCCATAGCCGCTGTAGACGATCTTCAGCAGGCGGTCATGGTCGATGCAGGCCTGGATGGCCTGGCGGACCTTGACGTTGTCGAACGGCTTCTCGTTGACCTTGAAGCGGGCAACGCCGGTCTGGGCAGTAACAGCCTCGAGCACGTCGATGCCAGGCAGGGCCTTGTAGGCTGGAACCTGCTCGACGCTGCTTTCGTAATTGGTGTCAACCTGCCCGGAGGCAAAGGCGGCCAGCTGCGCTGCCGGATCGTCGCCATGGTCGATATAGGTGATCTGGTCGAGATAGACGTCGCCACCCCAGTATTTGACATCCTTGCGCTTTTTCAGGACGGCGCGCTCGCCGACCTTGAATTCGGCTAGCTCGAACGGCCCGGTACCGACCGGGTTCTTGATGAAATTGGCGCCGTCCTTGCCGAAATTGCGGTGGGTGATCAGGGCCGGGTAGTCGGCCATGCTCTCGGGCAGGGCGAGATCGGCAGTGTTGAGGTGGAAGCGGACGGTGTGGTCGTCGATCTTTTCCAGCGCGCCTTCGGTCATCGAGGTCTGCTTGACCGGCTTGCCGTCCTTGTCCTTCTTGCCGGTATCCACCGTGGTGGTCATCGAGGCAAAGCGGCCGATGTTGGACGAGCCGGTTTTCGGGTCGAGCCAGCGCCGGAAGGTGGCGATCACGTCATCGGCGCCGAAATCGTCGCCGTTCGACCATTTCACGCCCTTGCGCAGATGGAAGGTCCAGGTCTTGAGGTCGTCGGATGCTTCCCATTTCTCGGCCAGATACGGACGGGCGATATTGTCCTTGTCGACCTGCACCAGCGGCTCGATCACATGGCGGGCGAGATTGCCCTTCTGCGACCAGTCGAAAATCGCCGGATCGGTGATCTCCATGACATTCATGGAAACCCGCAGGTTGCCGCCGAATTTCGGCGTCTCGGCGGCCATCGCGTCACCCGGGTTCAGCGCAATGCCGATCATGGAATGGGCGGTGGCGGCCGAGACGCCGAGCAGGGCAGCCGTGCGCAGGAAGTCGCGCCGGCCGATTTCGCCGCGGCGGGTCTTTTCAGCCAGGTCTCTGACGGCGGGATGGGTGCGGGTTTTATGATCGAGCGACATGTGGCGCCTCCGGATTCGTTGTGGTTTCTTGTCGGCACCACACGAGCGGAAGGTCTCGTGCGCAGCCGGAGCGAATCTGCAAAGCAGAAATCAAGACAACAAAAATGCGCATGAATCCGCAGAAGTTAATCTGCGTCATTCGCACAAGATGAGTATGTCTGTTTGCTGGCGAAGTATTTAGATCGATAGCAGAGATGTCAACCTTTAATAGGGTAACGTGCACGGGATACAGCAGAAAGCCGCGTGGAATCAGGGAAAATGCATATTTGTTCTTTCGGCAGCCTGTGTTGTTGTTGCAGTATGCATGCTGCGGTGCGGCCTGATCTTCGACATATTCCTGTGATTGATTCTGCAGATGCGGCGGCGGCCATGATCCGGATGGTGATGAGTGCGGGGGGCAGCGGTTTCTCGCATGCCGCGAAATGACGGCGCTTCGTGAACGCGTATCGCGCATGCCGGTGCGGGCATGCATTGCGACAGATTTGGTGAAGGATTTGCATTGATGGCTTCGCTTGCGCCGGTCGGCGCCCTGCTGCTGAGTGTGGCGCTGCTGCTGGCCGGAAACGGCCTGCAGGGCACGCTGCTGCCGGTGCGCGCCAGCATGGAGAGCTTTTCGCCGCTGTCGATCGGTGTGCTGGGCGCGGCCTATTATGTCGGCTTTGCCTTCGGCGTTCTGGTCACGCCGCGGCTGATCGAGCGCGTTGGTCATATCCGTCTGTTCACGGCAATGGTGGCGATCGCCTCGGCGGTGCCGCTGGTGCATGCCCTGCTGGTGGTGCCCGGATTCTGGTGGCTGCTGCGCGGCGTGACCGGCATCTGCCTGGCCAGCCTGTATCTGATCATCGAGAGCTGGCTGAACGAGCGGGCCACCAGCGAAAACCGCGGTCTTGTCTTCACCACTTATACCACGGTCAATTTTTCCGTGATCACGCTGGGACAGCTGCTGATCCTGGCCGATGATCCGGCGCATTTCCCGCTTTACGCCATCGCCTCGATCCTGGTCTCGGTGGCGGCCGTGCCGGTGGCGCTGAGCCGTTCGCCGCAGCCGCCGCAGATCAGCTCTGTGCGACTGTCCTTCGCCCGGCTGTTCCGCCTCTCGCCCGTTGGCGTGGCCGGCTGCGTCGTGGTCGGCGTGGCCAATGGCGCCTTCTGGGCGCTGGGCCCGGCCTTCGTGCTGCAATCGGGCCTCGGGGTCAGCGACGTGGCATTGTTCATGAGCGCCACGGTGATCGGCGGCGCCGTCTCGCAGTGGCCGTTCGGCCGTCTGTCCGACCGGATCGACCGGCGGCTGATGATCGCCATCAGCAGCGCTGCCGCTGCCGCTTCGGGCATCGCCGTGGTGCTGGCCGGCCTGTTCATGCCCGATATGGTCATTGTCGCCGGTTTTCTGTTCGGCATGTTTTCCTTCCCGATCTATGCGCTGAGCGTCGCGCATGCCAACGACGTGGCCCGCGACGCCGATTTCGTCGCCGTTGCTGGCGGTCTGCTGATGACCAATGGCATTGCCTCGGTGATCGGTCCGCTGCTGGCCGCGGTGGCGATGGAGGCGGGCGGTGCGGCGGGCCTGTTTGCCTTCACCGCGCTGACCCATGTGATCATGACGCTGTTCACCCTCTACCGCATGCGGCAGCGCGCGGCGCCGCCGGCCGAGGACAAGACGGATTTCGTGCCGATGCCCGCGCTGGCGCCGCGCTGGTCCGACATCGATCCCCGTGTCGAACCGGTGGAAGCCGCCGGCACCGGAGGCGGGGCCGACGATGCCGGACCGCCGCCGGAGCGCGGCACGGCCTGACGCACCGGGCCAGGGCCTGACGCCAACGTGTCTTGCCGTGCGGGGACGGGGCGCTACAGTGCCGGTCATGGCATGGATTCTGTCGCATGAGCCGGTCGTCCGGCTGTCGGTCTATTTCGGTCTGCTTGCCCTGCTGATGCTGGGGGAAATGCTGTGGCCGCGACGGCGGCTCGGCACCGGCCGGCGCCGTCGCTGGCCGGGCAATCTCGGCATTGCCGCCCTCAACGCCATCCTGGTCCGGCTGCTGGCGCCGGGCGCCGTGGTGGGCAGTGCCGTGTGGGCAGAGCAGACGGGCAGTGGCCTGTTCCATCTGCTGGCGGTGCCGGGCTGGCTGGCCATTATGGCCGGGCTGCTGATCCTGGACCTGCTGATCTACGGCCAGCATGTCGCCTTTCACCGGCTGCCGCTGCTGTGGCGGTTGCACCGGATGCATCATGCCGATCTCGATATCGATGTCACCACGGGGGCCCGCTTCCACCCGCTGGAAATCCTGCTGTCGGTGGCGATCAAGATTGCAGCCGTGCTGGCACTGGGCATTCCGGCCCCGGCCGTGCTGCTGTTCGAGGTGATCCTCAACGCCACGGCGATGTTCAACCACGCCAACCTCGCCCTGCCGGCCGGACTGGATCGCTGGCTGCGGCTTCTGGTGGTCACGCCGGACATGCACCGGGTGCACCATTCCTGGCACAGGGCGGAAACCGACAGCAATTTCGGCTTCAACCTGCCCTGGTGGGACCGGCTGTTCGGTACCTATGTGTCGCAGCCGCGCGACGGCCATCTCGGCATGACCATCGGCCTGGCGGATTTTCGCGATGCGGGCGACCTGCGGCTGGACCGCATGCTGCTGCAGCCGCTGCGGCCGGAGCGGCCGCCGGCCGGGGACACCGCATCGCCGGTGGTGTAGGCTGCAGGTATGGAACTTGCCGATTCATCCGCCGCCGGGCTGTCGCCCGCTGCCGGCCTGCGCCTCGAGGACTGGCTGGCCGAGGCCGGCCTGGCCGGATTGCCGGCCGAACACCTGGTTGAAGGCGTGGCCGAGCGACTGCTGGCGGAAGGGGTGCCGCTGCGCCGCATCTACGTCGCCATCGCGACGCTGCATCCCCTGGTCCGTGCACTCAGTTACACATGGATTGCCGGGCAAGGCCTCGTGGACAACGAGGCAATGCCCCATCGCGAGACACCGGAGGTGCCGCAGCCGTGGCAGGAAAGTCCGTTCCGCCACATGCTGATGAACGGGGTGTTCGACCTGCGGCGGCAGCTGACCGGGCCCGGGGCGGTGTTCGATTTTCCGGTGCTGCGGGAATTCGCCGAAGAGGGCTATACCGACTGGCAGGCCCTGGCTTTCGGCTTCGGCTGGGACCTGAGCAACGCAGCCGAGGAGTTCCGCAATCCGGGCATGGGCATGGTCAGTTCGTTCCTGACCGCTCATCCGGATGGCTTCACGCCGGATCGCCTGGCGCGGCTGAAACAGGTGCTGCCGCATCTGGCGCTGGCCATCAAGGCGGGCGCGCTGGCACGGCTGGCCCGCGATGTGACCGCCTCCTATATCGGCGGCGACGCTGCCAGCCATGTCCTGTCGGGTGAAATCCGCCGCGGCATGGCGCAGAAAATCGACGCGGTGGTGCTGTATGCCGATCTGCGTGGCTTTACCGCAGTGGCCGACCGCCTTGCCATCGAGCCGCTGGTCGCGATGCTGAATGCCTATTTCGACTGCCTCGGCCCGGCGATCGAGATGCAGGGCGGGCAGATCCTGAAATTCCTTGGCGATGGCCTGCTGGCCAGTTTCCAGCTGGCCGACGGGCAGGATCCGGCGCCGCTCTGCGCGGCGGCCCTGACGGCGGCCGAACAGGCGCTGGCGGCTGTGGCGGTCCTGAACGAACGCCGCCGTGCGGCTGGCGAACCGGCGCTTGATCTCGACATTGCGCTGCATCGCGGCGCCGTGATGTACGGCAATGTCGGCACCAGCGCCCGGCTGGATTTCACCCTGATCGGCCCCGCCGTGAACGAGGCCGCGCGCCTCGAAAATCTCTGCACGGCGCTGGGCCGCAACCTGGTCGCCTCGCGCAGCTTCGCCCTTTCGGCCGGCGGGGCTGCCCGCCGGCTGCAGTCGCTGGGACCGCATGTCCTGCGCGGACTGGCTGAACCGCAGGAAGTGTTTGGGCTGGCCGGCAGCGCGGACGTTCAGGAACGGGTCGGCTCGACATAGCCAATGATCTGGGCGGCATCTCCGGCTGCCTCTTCGGTGGCGACCGGCAGGAACAGCGCATCAAAGGTCATGAAGGCGCGGTGGGCGTGGCGGAAGGTGCCGAAGACGCGGGCCGGACGCCGGCTGTCGGCGACCCAGCCGAAACAGTAGCGCATTTCCGCCAGTGCCACCGGGTCATAGACATCTTCGAAATAGCGGCCGGTCATGTCGCGACCGCTCAGCTCGACCACATCCGTGCCGATCAGGCGGTAGCGGAACCGGCTGTCTCCGGTCTGTGCCGGAACCCCGGGGCGGGTGCGTTCGATATCGACGATCAGCAGGTTGCCGAGAAAGCGGCGCAGGATCAGCGGGTCGAAGGCCGCGCGCAGCGGCAGGGCTGCATCGCTGTTCGGCGCGCGGCCTGCCTGCCAGTGGCGCAGCAAATCCTGTGCCCCCGGTGTCAGCCGGTTCAAATCCGGATCGAGAACCAGACCGATATTGGGGCCTGTCATTCTGGCATCCCCCTCAGACCAGCGTCGACTATGAACGCAGCAGATGGCTGAGGCCAAGGCGGAAACAGCATTTCTTGTATTCGCAAATGATTGCTGCGGTGCAGCGGGCGCCTGGTTCCGGCGTTACTGCTGCAGGAGCCGCCTGGCCCGCATGGCCCGGGCCCAGCCGGACAGGTCCGCCGGGGTCAGCCGGTTCCGGGCCAGCGGCAGCAGGGTCGCGGCTTCCCAGGCAAGGTGCCGCCGCTGCTGTTCCGCAAAGGCATGCAGCGCGGCAAACAGGGCCGGCACCTCGTCCGGCATCAGGCCATCGGCCAGGGAGTCGCATTCGGCGGCCAGCAGGGCGGCCTGGCGCCGGTCGCGGCGGTGCTCTTCTTCCAGCTGGCGCAGCACCTGGTCGAGATCGTCGCCCAGCAGCAGCCGCTCGCGCAGGCGCGGCAGCAGGCCTTCCTCCTCCTCGGCGATCATCGCCGGAAAATCGCTGCGCAGGTAGCCGGCAATGGCGGCAGCCAGCGGCTGCTGCAGCTGCGGACCGGCATCGGGCAGCGTGTCGAGCAATGCGCAGACGCTCAGCAGGATCATGCGCTGGCCTTCGAGCATGTCGAATGGCGATGCGGCATCATCCTGCTGGGCAAGCACCGTGCAGATTCGCAGCAGCGCCGGCGATGCGGCGGCAGGACTGCCTTCTGTCGGTATGCGCTGCCCCATTCCGGACTCCCGATCCATCCGGCAACGGTAGGTGTGGCTGCACCATGTGGCATTGATCGAAATCAAGCGGGAATGGTGCCATGATGTTAGAGTGCCGACATGTTCGACTGGCATGCCTTCCTCAATGCCTGTGCCACGCTGGCCCAGGGCGAAGTGGCAGGTGTGGTGCTGTCTCTGGGATTGCCCGGCGGATTGTTCCTGCTGGGCCTCGTCGGCGGTGCCGTGCATTGCGCCGGCATGTGCGGGCCTTTCGTGCTGGCCCAGGCCGGCCAGCGGCTGTCGGTGCTGCCGCTCGATCATGCCGGCACGCTGGCACGTCTGCAGGGCGTGGCTCTGCTGCCCTACCATCTTGGCCGGGGCACCACCTACACGGCCCTCGGTGCCGCGGCGGCAGGCCTGCTCGGCGGCCTCTCGCCGCTGGCCGGCAGCGGCTGGCTGCCGGCCGCCGCGTTATCGGCGGCGGCGCTGCTGTTTCTTGTCCTGGCCCTGCAGCGGATGTTTCCGGGGCTGGCCGTTGCCGGCCCGGCGGTGAGCGGTGGCGCCGGTGGCGTCTGGCAGCGATGGCTGGCACCGCTTTTCGCACGGCCGGCCGGTTTCGGCGGCTATATGCTCGGGCTGGCGCTCGGCTTCCTGCCTTGCGGACTGCTGTACACCGCGCTGCTGGCAGCGGGGGCCAGCGGCCGGGCCTGGATGGGGGCGGCCGGGATGGCCGCCTTCGCCATGGGCACGGTGCCGGCGCTGGTGGTGGTCGGACTGCTGGGCGGGATGGCCGGTCAGCGCTTTCGTGCCGCGTTGCGCTACTGGATGGTGCCGGTGCTGCTGCTCAATGCCGTGCTGGCCGGGGCCATGGCACTGCGCTGGCTCGGATCCTGAGTCAGGCCACCAGTTCCCTGTAGGCATGCCAGGTCGCATGGGCGACCAGCGGGAACATCACCACCAGCCCGACGAAGAAGGTGACCAGGCCGATTGCCGTCAGCATGACGATCAGTCCGGCCCACAGTGCCATTGCCCGCGGATTGGCCTGCACAGTCCGCACGCTGGTGATCATGGCGGTGAAGACATCGACCTCGCGGTCCAGCAGCATCGGCAGCGCGATGGCGGAGATGGAGAAGGCAACCAGCGCAAAGCCGCTGCCGATCAGTCCGCCGATCACCAGGAAGGGCAGGTTGGCAGCCTCGAGCATGAAGAAGGGCAGGGCGTCGAGCGGTGGCGTTCCATCGCTGAAATAGAGGGCGAACCACAGCAGGGCGACCCGGACCCAGGCGAAATGCAGCAGCAGCAGCACCATCCCAAAGCTGGCCACCTGCAGCGGCCGCCGCCAGGCCATCAGCGCGAGCCCGAGATCGACCGGCCGGCCCTGCTGCAGCCGCCGGCTGGTATCGTAGAGGCCGACCGCGATCAGCGGGGCGATCAGGAAAAATCCGGCGGCCATCGGCAGCACCAGATAGCCGAATTCGGCAAACCAGAGGCCGTAGGCGAGGGCCCAGCTGGCCAGAGCCAGGCAGATGCCGAAGGCGAAGCTGACCTGCGGTGCACGCGTCATGTCCTGCCAGCCGAGTGCCAGCCAGTGCCAGGGCCGGTCGTCGCGGATCTTCCGCACCTGGTGGCCGTGCGACTGGGAAGCGGCTCCTGAGACATCTGCCATGGCGTCCTCCTGCAACCGGGCCTGGGGCCTCTGTTGTGGATGGCCACTATGTCGCAGGAGGGAGCAAAACCCATTGATCTGGGTCAATGCCGGAAACGGCCCGCTGCGGGACAACAGACCCGATAGATTCGGCGAGCCGGGGCCCCCGCTTGCCTGCTGACCAGCGAGGATTGCATGACCGCCATCGCCGCCGCCCTGTCCAGGGATACGGACACCGCCTATGTCGAGGATGCCGTCCGCGCCTTCGTCATCGCCACCGTCTTCTGGGGCGTGGCCGCCTTTGCTGCCGGGGTCTATATCGCGCTGCAGCTGGCCTTCCCGCTGCTCAATCTGGACCTGGAGTGGACGACCTTCGGCCGCCTGCGTCCTCTGCATACCTCGGCGGCGATCTTCGCCTTCGGCGGCAATGCCCTGCTGGGCACCTCGCTCTACATCGTCCAGCGCACCTGCCGGGCCCGGCTGTTCGGCGGCCCGGCGGCGGCATGGTTCCTGTTCTTCGGTTATCAGCTGTTCATCCTGCTGGCGGCGTTCGGCTATCTGACCGGCATCACCCAGAGCAAGGAATATGCCGAACCGGAATGGTATGCCGATCTGTGGCTCACCCTGGTCTGGGTCGTCTACCTCGTGGTTTTCGTTGGCACGCTGATGAAGCGGGAGGAGCCGCATATCTATGTGGCGAACTGGTTCTTCGTCGCCTTCATCGTCACCATCGCCATGCTGCACATCGTCAACAACCTGGCGATCCCGGTTTCCGTTTTCGGCGCCAAGAGTTACGCGCTGTTTTCCGGTGTTCAGGATGCGCTGATCCAGTGGTGGTACGGCCATAACGCGGTCGGCTTCTTCCTGACCGCTGGCTTCCTGGCGATGATGTACTACTTCATCCCGAAGCAGGCGAACCGGCCGGTCTATTCCTACCGGCTGTCGATCGTGCATTTCTGGTCGCTGATCTTCCTTTATATCTGGGCCGGCCCGCACCACCTGCACTACACGGCACTGCCGGACTGGGCCTCGACGCTCGGCATGGTCTTTTCGGTCATGCTGTGGATGCCGTCCTGGGGCGGCATGATCAACGGCCTGATGACCCTGTCGGGTGCCTGGGACAAGCTGCGCACCGATCCCGCGCTGCGCTTCTCGGTCACCGCCGTCGCCTTCTATGGCATGTCGACTTTCGAGGGTCCGGTGATGTCGATCCGGCAGGTCAACGCGCTCAGCCATTATACCGACTGGACCATCGGCCATGTGCATTCCGGTGCGCTGGGGTGGAATGCCTTCATCACCTTCGGTGCGCTGTATTACCTGATGCCGGTGCTGTGGAAGCGCGAGCGGCTCTATTCGATCCGGCTGGTCTCCTACCATTACTGGATCGCCACCATCGGCATCCTGCTCTACATCACCGCGATGTGGGTTTCAGGCATCATGCAGGGCCTGATGTGGCGGGCCTACGATGCCCAGGGCTTCCTGCAATACTCCTTCGTGGAAACCGTGATGGCGATGCACCCATTCTATGTGATCCGTGCCATCGGCGGACTGTGTTTCCTCGCCGGCGCCCTGATCATGGTCTACAACCTGTGGCGAACGGCCCGCGGCGATATCCGCGACGAGACGCCCTTCGTGCGCAGCGGCATGCAGACCGCGGCTGCCGAGTAAGCGAGGAGCGAAATCATGGCCTATCGTCACGAAATCATTGAGAAGAACTCGGTTCTCCTCGTGGTGCTGTCGCTGATCACCGTCGCCATTGGTGGCCTGGTCGAAATCGTGCCGCTGTTCACCATCGAAAGCACCATCGAGCGGGTGCAGGGCGTCCGCCCGTATTCGCCGCTCGAACTGGCCGGCCGCAACATCTATATCCGCGAAGGCTGCTATCTCTGCCACAGCCAGCAGATCCGGCCACTGCGCGACGAGGTCGAACGCTACGGCCATTACAGCCTGGCGGCGGAAAGCATGTACGACCATCCGTTCCAGTGGGGTTCCAAGCGCACCGGACCGGATCTCGCCCGCGTCGGCGGCAAGTATTCCAATGAATGGCATGTCGAGCACCTGAAGGATCCGCGCGCCGTGGTGCCGGAATCGATCATGCCGCCCTATGCCTTTCTTGCCGGCAAACCGCTGGCCTATGCCGATATCGGCGACCATCTGAAGGCCCTGCGCGTCACCGGCGTGCCCTATACCGACGAGATGATCAAGGAAGCGAAGGCCGATCTCGAGGCGCAGGCAACACCCGATGCCGATACCGACGGAGTCGCCGGCCGTTATCCGAAGGCCCGCATGGGCGACATGGACGGCCAGCCCGGGCGCATCACCGAGATGGATGCCCTGGTCGCCTATCTGCAGATGCTTGGCACCCTTGTCGAATTCGACAAGGTGCAGCCCGGCAGCCTGCGGCAATAGGAGGTCGCCATGATCCAGGAGCTCTATCCGTATCTGAAATCCCTGTGGACGCTGTGGTTCTTCCTGCTGTTCGTCGGGATCATCGCCTGGGTGATGTGGCCGGGCCGTCGCAAGCAATGGGATGCGCAGGCGCAGATTCCGCTGCGCGATGGCGCTGACAGGGAGTAAGCCGAGATGCCCACCAAGATCGAGAAAGATGCAGTCACCGGGGCAGAGACCACCGGCCATGAATGGGACGGCCTTCGGGAACTGAACAATCCACTGCCGAAATGGTGGCTCTATGTGCTTTATGCCACCGTGCTGTTCTCGGCGGTCTGGGTGGTCCTGTATCCGTCGGTACCGGGCTTCCGCAGCTATTTCGGCGGCCTGCTCGGCTACAGCCAGCGCGACGAGGTGGCGCAGCGGCTGGAGCGGGCCAGCAATGCCCAGGCGAAATTCCGCGACCAGATCGCCAGGCTCGACATCGAGGCGGTGAAGGGCGACCCGGAGCTTGACCGCTTCGCGCTGGCCGGCGGCCGCGTTCTGTTCGCCGAGAACTGCGCGCCCTGTCATCAGTCCGGCGGTACCGGCGCCAGGGGCTATCCGAACCTCGCCGATGACGACTGGCTGTGGGGCGGCCGGCTGACGGAGATCGAATATACCCTGCGGCATGGCATCCGTGCCCAAGATGATGAGACCCGGCAGTCGCAGATGCCGCGCTTTCTGGCGGATGGCATCCTGACCCTGCCGCAGGTCGAGGCGGTGGCCCGGCATGTGCGGTCGCTGTCCGGGCTCGACAAGCCCGATGCCGGCGGTGCCGCGCTGTACGCCGAAAACTGTGCCGTCTGCCATGGCGAGCAGGGGCGGGGCAATCGCGAGCTGGGCGCGCCGGATCTGGCTGACAGGATCTGGCTCTATGGCGGCGACAGGGCGGCGGTCGTGCAGACCATTGCCTATTCGCGGAACGGCGTGATGCCGAACTGGAGCGGCCGCCTCGACGACGCCACCATCAAGATGCTGGCACTGTATGTCCACGCCCTGGGCGGGGGCGAACAGTAAGGGCGGAACGGGCTGCCGGGTGGTGGCGAAAGGTCGCAGTGCGCAGGTGCCGCACCCTCTTCGCCGCCGGCCGGGCGTAAAATCCGGAAACGTATCCGGAGAAAATAGCGGGAGGAAAGAAAGACGGGCGCGGCGCAACGGGACGATGATGAGAGGGTGGATTGACTGACATGAACCAGATGGCACCGGATCGCGAGACCAGGAGTCGCGCCGAGGCGATGCTCGGTCTGTTTGCCCCGTCGCTATATGCCGATCACATCAAGGTCTATCCCCGTTCCGTCAGCGGCCGTTTCCGCAATATCAAATGGGCGGTGCTGATCGCCTGCCTGGGCGTCTACTACATCGCTCCCTGGATCCGCTGGGATCGTGGGCCCGGCGTACCTGACCAGGCATTGCTGCTCGATATGGAAGGGCGGCGCGGCTATTTCTTCAATCTCGAAATCTGGCCGCAGGAAGTCTACTACATCACCGGCCTGCTGATCCTCGGCGCGGTGGCACTGTTCCTTGCCACGTCGCTGTTCGGTCGCATCTGGTGCGGGTATGCCTGTCCGCAGACCGTGTGGACCGACCTTTTCATGCTGGTGGAACGCTGGATCGAGGGCGACCGCAATGCCCGCATGAAGCTGGACCAGCAGCGCCTCGGCCTGAACAAGGCGTTGCGCAAATTGGTTAAGCATGGGGTCTGGCTGCTGATTGCGGCAGCCACCGGCGGCGCCTGGATCATGTATTTCCAGGACGCACCCACCGTGACCCGGGAAATCTTCACCGGCGAGGCCGGCAGCGGCACCTACTTCTTCTTCGGCCTGTTTGCCGGCACCACCTATCTGCTGGCCGGCTGGGCGCGCGAGCAGGTCTGTACCTATATGTGCCCGTGGCCACGGTTCCAGGCCGCGATGCTCGACGAGCATTCCCTGGCCGTCACCTATCAGGGCTGGCGCGGAGAAACCCGCGGCAAGCACAAGGCCGGCGAGAGCTGGGAAGGCCGCGGCGACTGCGTGGATTGCCGGGCCTGCGTCAATGTCTGCCCGACCGGCATCGACATCCGCGACGGCCTGCAGCTGGAATGCATCGGCTGTGGCCTGTGTATCGATGCCTGCGACGAGATCATGGGCAAGGTCGGCCGGCCGCCCCGCCTGATCGATTTCGTGTCGATCGCCAATCTGGAGCGTCGTGCCCAGAGGCAGCCGGGTTTTCTCAAGCTGGTGCGGCCGCGCACCCTGATCTACACGGCCCTGCTGGTGCTGGTGGCGGCAGTGATGCTGGTGGCGCTGGTCACCCGCACGGAATGGAGTCTGAACGTGCTGCATGACCGTGCGCCGCTGTATGTGACGCTGTCCGACGGCAGCCTGCGCAACGGCTATACGGTCAAGGTGCTCAACAAGACGCGATTCGAAGGCGAGCTGCGCCTGACCATCGACGGCCTGCCCAGTGCCACGCTGTTTCGCGCCGGTGAGGCGGATAACGATGCCACCAGCCTGCCGATCGAGGCGGTGGCCGATGATGTCGGGGAATACCGGATCTTCGTCAAGGTGCCGCGCCATGCCGTGCATGGCAGTGCCACCGTATTCGACTTCCGCCTGTCCGATGCGAACGGGCGCCGGCTGGCGGACTACACCGCAACCTTCAACGGGCCCAACTGAGGGAGGGCGACACCATGGACACAGTCATCACGGGCAAGCCGCAGGGCCGGGGGCACTGGATTCCCTGGCTGTTCGTGGGCGGCTTCGCGATCATCATCGCGGTGAATGCGGTGCTGATCGTGCAGGCCGTGCGCACTTTCAGCGGACTGGTGGTCGAACAGCCCTACAAGAAGGGCATCGAATACAATGCCGCCGCCGCCCAGATCGACGAGCAGCGCAGGCTGGGCTGGACGGTCAGCGCCGCGCTGACGCCGCAGGATGGCGGTGCGGTGGTGGAGCTGCGCTGGGCCGACCGCGATGGCGCGCCGCTGGACGGCCTGTCGGTCGCCGGCGAATTCCGGCGCCCGGTCGAGAATCTGCCGGCTGTGCCGGTTGCCTTCATCGCCATCGGCGGCGGCCGCTACCGCAGTTTCGTGGCGCTGCCAAAGGCGGGGGCGTGGGACCTGCATGCCAGTGCCAGCCGGTCCGGTGCGCGCTTCCTGCTGGCCGAGCGTCTGGTCCAGCCATGACGGCAACCCTGCGGCAGCTTGCCCCGGCAGGACCGACGGCATCGGCCGTAACGGTCTGCGACCATTGCGGCACGCCACTCGGCGATGCGGTGGTTGCGGCCGGCGGGGGCCGGTTCTGCTGTCGCGGTTGTGCCGGGGCCTATGGCCTGATCCGCGATCTTGGCCTGGGCCGTTACTACGATCTGCGGACGGAACTGGCTGAACCGGCCCGTGCCGATGGCGGCGACGCGGCCGACTGGAGCGAATTCGTCGAAACACGGCCGGACGGTCGCTGTCACGCCGAATTCCTGGTCGAGGGACTGCATTGCGCGGCCTGCCTGTGGCTGGTTGAACAGGCGCTGCGGGCGCAGCCCGATATCCGCCTGGCCCGGCTGTCGGCCACCACGCGGCGACTGGTGCTGGAATGGCAGGGGGCGGCAGCGCGGGTCAATGACCTGGCCGGGATCGTGCAGCGGCTGGGCTACCGCTGCCTGCCTTATACCGCCGACAGCATCGAGCAGGCCGGGCAGGCCGAGGAAAAGCAGCTGCTGCGCGCCATGGCCGTGGCCGGCTTCGCAGCCGCCAACATCATGCTGCTGTCGGTTTCGGTATGGTCCGGTACCGCGGGTTCGATGGGACCGGCAACCCGCGACCTGTTCCATGGCATCTCGGCCCTGATCGCGCTGCCTGCCGTGGCCTATGCCGGGCGGCCATTCTTCCGTTCGGCCTGGGCCGTGCTGCGACAGGGCCGGACCAATATGGATGTGCCGATCTCCGTCGGCGTGCTTCTGGCCACCGGTGTCAGCCTGTCGGAACTGCTGCGCTCGGGCCCGCATGCCTATTTCGATGCTGCGGTGATGCTGCTGTTCTTCCTGCTGATCGGCCGCTATCTCGATCTGCGCTCGCGCGGCTTCGCCCGCCGTTCGGCCCAGCGCCTGCTGGCTTTTGCGCTGCGGCCGGTCAGCGTGCTGGCCGCTGGCCGGGTGCAGCAGCGTCCGGCCCACCGGGTCCGGCCCGGCGATCTGGTAACGGTGGCTGCGGGCGAACGGATTGCCGTCGATGGCGTGATCCGTGCAGGCCGCTCGGCTGTCGATGCCAGCCTGATCAGCGGCGAGACCCTGCCGCAGGCCGTGCAGGCCGGCAGCCAGGTCTTTGCCGGCATGGTCAACCTGGACGCGCCGCTGACCGTTACAACGACGGCAGCGGGCCGCGGCACCCTGCTGGGCGAAATCGCCCGCCTGATGGAGGCGGCCGAGCAGGGGCGCAATGCCTATGTGCGGCTGGCCGACCGGGTGGCGCGCTGGTATGCGCCGGTGGTGCATCTGGCCGCGCTGCTGAGCGGGCTCGGCTGGTTCTTCATCGGTCATGCCAGCGGCCATGATGCCATCCTGATTGCCGCCGCGGTGCTGATCATCACCTGCCCCTGTGCGCTGGCGCTGGCGGTGCCGGTGGTGCAGGTGGTGGCGGCCAGCCGACTGATGCGGCGCGGCATCCTGCTGAAATCGGCCGCCGCGCTGGAACGTGCCGCCGGCGTGGACACCATCGTGTTCGACAAGACCGGCACGCTGACCCTGGGGGCACCGCGTCTGCTGGATGACGGTCACGATCCCGCCCTGCTGCGGCTGGCGGCCGGGCTGGCGCTGCGCAGCCGGCATCCGCTCTGCCAGGCGCTGGCGGCCGCATGTCCCGCCGCCGCACCGGCCGGGGCGGCGGAGGAGATTGCCGGCAGCGGCCTGCGGCTGGCGACCCCGGAGGGCGAGGTACGTCTGGGGCATGCGCGGTTTGCCGGCGTGGCGGCGGGACCGAGCGATGATTGCAGCGAATTGTGGCTGGCGGTGCCCGACCGGCGGCCGCTGCGGCTGCGCTTCCGCGACGGCTTGCGTGCCGATGCCGTCGACACCGTTGCGTTGCTGCGGCGACAGGGTTACCGCCTGCTGCTGCTGTCCGGTGACCGACCGGGCGCGGTGGCCGCGGCGGCGGAGAGCCTCGGCATAACCGAATGGGAGGCCCAGGCCGGTCCGGTGCGCAAGGCGGCGGTGATCGCCGGTCTGAAGCAGGAAGGCCGGTGTGTGCTGATGGCCGGCGACGGCCTGAACGATGCCGTGGCGCTGGCGGCGGCCGATGCCTCGCTGTCGCCGTCATCCGGGCTCGACATCGCGCAGAATGCCGCCGATGCCGTGTTCCAGGGCGGGCGGCTGGCGGCGGTGCCGGAATTCCTGCGGGTCGCCCGCGGCAACCGGCGTCTGGTGCGGCAGAATCTCGGTTTCGCCCTGCTGTATAACCTGCTGGCGGTGCCGCTGGCCGTGGCTGGGCAGGTTACGCCGCTGATCGCGGCGGTGGCGATGTCGGCCTCTTCGCTGGTTGTGGTGCTGAATGCGTTGCGACTGGGCTGGGGCGGCAGCCGGACAGACGGAGGCGTCTGATGGATATCCTGCTCTATCTCATCCCGGCGGCACTCGGCCTCGGCCTGATCGGCATGCTGGGATTTCTCTGGGCACTACGCTCGGGCCAGTTCGAGGATCTTGATGGCGCCGCGCAGCGGGTTCTCTTCGATGATGCCGATGCGGAGGCGCGCGCCGGCCAGGCAAGGAAAGGAAACAGGTCATGAAGGGTCTTGAGGACATGGTCGGCGTGTGGCTGATCGCGGCACTGGTCACCGTGCTCGGTTTGGTTGGTCTGGTGCTGGCGGCAGGCGCCAGGGATGGTGGCCTGCTAGCTTTCGGGCTGTCGCTGGCCGGCTTCGCTGTGGTCTACGATTTCTGGGCCATCAGCTACAGCCACGACCATAAGGGATAGACCGGACCAATCCGGTGGGCGGCGCAGCATTGGTCCGCATGCGGATAGCCTATTGACCGTCTGAAAGTGAAAGGGGAAGCTGCGGCTCCCCCTTCCAGCTGCAGTCAGGATATGGTCATGCGCAAGCTTTTCATCGGTGGTTTGGTTTTTGACGGTGTGTCGGCGCCGGTCACCGGGCATGGCGTGCTCGTCGAGGATGGCCGGGTCGCGTCGGTGGCGCCGGCCGGTGAATTCGCCGGTTTTGCCGGCGAGACGGTGGATACCACCGGCGGCACCCTGATGCCGGGCCTGATGGACTGCCATGTTCACCTGACCATGGGCGGCGAGGGCGATCCGGGCACTGCGATGGACAAGCTGAGCGATGCGCAGGTGGCCCTGAAATCGCTGCAGCGCGCCCAGGAAACCCTGAAGGCCGGCATCGTTGCCGTGCGCGATTGCGGCGGCAAGAACTACATCGACATCAGTGTGCGCGACGCGATCCGGCAGGGCAGTTTTCCAGGCCCGGTGATCCGCGCCTCCGGCCGCATCATCTGCATGACCGGCGGCCATGGCAATCGTACCGGCCGGGTTGCAGACGGGGTCGAGGATGTGGTGCGTGCGGTGCGCGAGCAGATCCATGCCGGCGCCGACGTGATCAAGATCATGGCGACCGGCGGAGTGATGACGCCGGGCGTCGATCCCGAGGATGCCCATTACACCCGCGAGGAAATGGCGGCCGGGCTGTCCGAAGCCCGGCGCTTCCGCAAGCGCAGCGCCAGCCATGCCCAGGGTGCCGAGGGCATCATGAATGCGGTGCTCGGCGGCGTCAGTTCGATCGAGCATGGCATTTTCATGGATGACGACTGCATGCGCGCCATGCTGGAGCGCGGCACCTTCCTGGTGCCGACCCTGGCGGCGGTACGCAACATCGTGGCCAACCGTGACAAGGGCATCCCGGCCTGGGCGGTGGAGAAGGCCGAGCGTGTGTTCGAGATCCACAAGGCCAGTTTCAAGCGGTTTTACGAGGCCGGCGGCAAGATCGCGCTGGGCACCGATGCCGGCACGCCGTTCAACCTGCATGGCGAGAATGCGCTGGAACTGCAATACATGGTCGATGGCGGCATGACGCCGCTGGACGCGCTGCGGTCCGGCACCAGCCTGGCCGCCGAGCTGCTCGATCTGCCGCAGATGGGCGTGGTGAAGGCGGGGGCGCAGGCCGATCTGCTGCTGGTCGAAGGCAACCCGGCCGAGACGATCGCCATGGCGGCGGACCGGAAAAATCACCGGGCCGTGTTCAGCGGCGGCGCACTGGCGGCGGGCCTGCCGGTGATGGCCGGCGGGCTGCGTGCCGCCGGACTGCCGGGGCTGTCGCGGGCAGCCGAATAGGGCTAACCGGCAGCGGAATAAGGCATTTTCGTGACTTTTGCGATTGTTTGGCGTCAGCCGGTTGAATCGGCCGCTTAACACCTTATTTAGAGTACTGGTTGTAATGACCAAGATGATCGCCGTCCGCAAAGCGGGATGCAGTGACCCGCCGGCGCATCATCTACCGTCATCCCCGCAGGCCTCGCCGCGGCGGTATGACCGGACAAATCGGGCGGCCCTCCGGGGCTCCCGATTTTTTTGTGCCTCCGGCGCAGAGGCAAACACCGGTTAAAGCGGATGCCGGCCTAGCGGATGCTGGTCACACGGAAAGTGTGGCTGTCGCCGGATGGCTCGGTGACAGTGACATATTCGCCCGGCCGGAACAGGTGCCGGTCCAGCCGGAACAGCCTTTCGTCATCCGCTTCGCCGGGTTCGTAGGAAAAGGCCCAGCCCTGCCGGGTGTGGATCAGTTCGCCCGTACGGTCGGGCTGGCCGTGCCAGAAACGCCGCACCGTTGCAGTCAGCCTGGCGGAGCGCCAGGCTTCCGCATCGAGATGCCCGTCGGCGGTCAGGGGCGCATGCAGTTCGTATCCGTGCTCGCTGCTGCCCCGGGGGAAATCGGGGTTGCGGGCAATCTCGAGGCGAATGGTCCTGTATGTCATGGCGGGCTCCGGTTCTGGCGGAAAATACGGCAGGAGTCTGCCCGCACTTTGCGGCTGCCGCCTTGACCCAGCGCAACAGCCCGGCAGCGATGCTCCGGGAGCGGAAAATCCGGCGGCGCCTCTGTACGACATGCTCGGCCGGCGAGTATCATGCCGGCAGCATCTTATGTCGTGGTTGCGAGGGGCAATGCTGCGTGTGGTCTATGACAGGCGGATTCTGATCGCCGTTGTCAGCGCATTGCTGGTGTTCGGTTTTCTGGCGACATCGCTTGCCAGCTACTATGTCTCGCGACAGTCGCTGCGCAATGCCATCGTGGTCAACGAACTGCCGCTGACTTCGGACAACATCTACTCGGAAATCCAGAAGGACCTGATCCGCCCGGTGCTGATCTCCTCGGTGATGTCGACCGACACTTTCGTGCGCAACTGGGTACTGGCGGGCGAGAACGATCCTGACCGGATGATCGAGTACCTGCATGACATCCGTGAGCGCTATAAGGCCGTCACCAGTTTCTTCGTCTCGGAAAAGACGCGCATCTATTACCATGCCGATGGCATCCTGAAGACCGTGCGCGAGGATGAATGGCGGGACGAATGGTATTTCCGCGTCCGCAAGCTGATGCAGCCCTATGAGATCAACGTCGATCCGGATCTGGCCAACCAGGACGTGATGACGATTTTCATCAATTACCGGGTCAGGGATTCCAACGGCAATTTCATTGGTGTGACCGGGATCGGTCTGACCGTCAACGCAGTCCGCCATCTGATCGACGAATACCAGAACCGCTTCGGCCGCACGATCTACTTTGCCGATGCCGTGGGGCGCATCGTGCTGAAAGGCGACCGCGGGATATCCGAGGAGCGGATCGATGACCGCGGCCTGCCGGCGCGGCAGTTGCAGCAATGGACCCAGACCGGCAGCCGTACCGTTGAAGTCCAGCATGCGGGGCGCGAGTACCTTCTGAATGTCCGGTTCATCCCGGAGCTGAACTGGTATCTGCTGGTCGAGAAGGACGAGACCGGCGTGATGGCAGGCATCCGCAATGCGCTGTATGTCAACCTGCTGATCTGTGCGGTGATCACCGGCATCGTCCTGCTGGCGCTGTGGCTGACGGTCACCCGGTTCCAGCGGCGGCTGGAGGCAATGGCCACAACCGACAAGCTGACCGGGGCTGCGACGCGGCATGCCTATGACATCCTGTCCGATCAGGCGGTGCGGGATGCCGGCAGACTGCGCCAGCCGCTGTCCGCGGTGATGCTCGATATCGACCGTTTCAAGGATATCAACGACAGCCACGGCCACCTGGCGGGTGATCGCATCCTGTGCGGGGTTGCCAACGCGATGCGGGCCAGCCTGCGGTCGTCCGACACGATCTGCCGCTGGGGTGGCGAGGAGTTTCTGGTGATGCTGCGCAACTGCGACCTGCACAACGCCGCCCGGATCGCCGAAACCATCCGCCAGACGGTCGAACAGGCCGCTTTCGATTACAATGGCCGCGCCATCCCGGTGACCGTCAGCCTCGGCGTGGCGCGCCTGCTGCCGGGGCAGGGCGTCGACGATCTGGTCGGCGATGCCGATGCCGCGCTCTATCGCGCCAAGCAGGCGGGCCGCAACTGTGTCGGTACCGGCCAGACGGCAGAGGCAGCGGACTGAGGGCCGGGGCGCCGCTGGCCGCCTACAGGGGGGGCTGGCGGATGGGGTGAGATTCGAACTCACGGTACCGTTGCCGGTACGGCGGTTTTCAAGACCGCTGCCTTAAACCACTCGGCCACCCATCCAAGCCATTGATGTATAACAGATATTGCCGGGAGGCTGATCCGTCAAGTTGGACGCTTTAGGCTAAATACGTCCAACTTTTCTTTATTGTGCACGATTCCGCGGGTCAATCCTTTGCCGCGAATAGGAACTTAATCGGCCACGAATTTTGAATATTCGTCCATATCTCCGACAGTTTGTTTGGCTCTTTTTGAACGTACCAAACAAAGCATATGAACTCGGAGGGATGGCGACCTTCAGCGTCTAGCTCTTCGTAGAGTAACGGGAATGCATGTTTGCCTTCGTTCAGGAAGTTGGTCGAAGAGCGCAGACGCTGATAGTCGGCCAACGCAGTTTCGTAACTCAATCGAACCCGTTCCTGCCACGGCAGCTTTTGAGGTACCGATTTAGATGTATCGACCTCTACCCAATAGCATTCGCATGTCTCTCCATCAGGTAGGCGAAATTGAAGCTGCCCTCCGATATTAAGCAGGTTGGCATCGCGGGCGGCCTGAATAACCGAGGGGATGTCATCAACTCCCCACGCATACTCACCGCCTCGAACCGAGGCTCTCTCTAAGATTTCCGAAGGCAGGAAGTGTTCTGCTGATGATTGTCGCATAATCTCAGCCTGGATTGACGTCCAACTCGGCATCGAGCTTGAGGCTAAATATGCCCTACAAAAGTTGGACGCCGCATTGTTTTTATTGGTCTTGCTCCTGCTTTCAAGACCGCTGCCTTAAACCACTCGGCCACCCATCCCGCGCGCCTGCGGTGATACGGCGGCCGGCCGGGCCCCGTCAACCCGCAGCGGGCAGTACGGTTGGTGCGGTCAGGCCGCGCATGCTGGCCGGGTCGGCAACTTTGAAGAAACTGTCAACGTCGCGGCCGTTGCGGCTGAGCGGCAGGATCAGGCGGACATAGGACCACATCCGGTCATCGATCGAAACGTAACTCCGGCTGGCCAGCGAAGGCTGGCCGCTGGCCGCCACGTTCATGGCCGCCTGCACGACGGCTGCGGCATCGGCGTCATGGAAGAAGTCGTCTGTGGTCAGCCCCTTCATCTCGCGGCCATGCTTGGCGCAGACCTCGGTCCCGGCAAGCCGAATACGCAGCAATGGCCGGCAGTCTGCCATTTCAAGATCAAGCAGCATGACATAGGGGAGGATTTCCCGTGGCAGCAGCAACGGGTCGAGGCGTGCCGGAAGCCTGCCGGTCTGCTGTCGTGCCCGGTCCCAGTGCGAAAGCACCGCGGCGAGCAGTGGATAGCGGTCAATTGCCGCGATCGGCAGGTCGGTATTCTGACCGACAGACAGCCGGGCGGTACGCAGGCTCTGTGGAAGCTGGAGATGGGCGGGGGCTTGGAACATTGCACACACCATTGCCGGCAGGATTGACTGGCTGACGGTCCTGATACGCAGGGCCTCTGTCAGCGGATCACCCCTGCCTGTGACTGCCGTCACAAAGCGCCCTTCAATGCGGTCCGGGCAGCACTATGACGGCCGGCTTTTTCGGCAGGGTGCCGCGGGAGACCAGGATACTGCTGGTGTCGTTCAGGCGGATGTCGTGGCTGTCACGCAGGCGGGACAGGAAGCGCTCCAGCGTCGACTCGCTGAAATAATGCATCGGGATCACCAGCGGCGCCGAGATCTGCCCGATCACCTCGCGCATCTCCACGATATTCAGGGTGAAGCCGCCATCGACCGGGACGAACAGCACGTCGATCCGCCCGAGATCCGCCAGGTGTCCCGGCGTCAGTTTGTGATGCAGGTGGCCGAGATGGGCGATGCAGAGGTCGGCGGCATCGAAGACGAAGATCGAGTTGCCGTCATATTCGGTTTCACTGCCATAGCCGCGAATGTTGGTCGGCACGTTGCGCACGCGCAGGTCGCCAACCTGCAGATTGTGCCGCGCCGGCTTTCCCTGGAAGGTCCAGCCGCGCAGAACATGGCGGATGCCGGGGTCCGGGGCATCAGTGTAATGCGTGCCGTGGGCGTGATTCATGGTGGCGACATCGGGAGTCAGCGGCGGCCGCAGGTAATCATTGTAGTCGGTTGCCGCCGTCACGCCGCGCGGGGTTTCGAGCAGGAAGGTGGCGTGGCCGATGAAGGTGATCCGCACGTTGCCGGCCGGAGCGGCGACAGGCCGCGCGGCGGCCGGCGGTATGGCGGCGGGGCGGAAGGCGGCCTGCTGCAGGCCCGGCGGACGCGGGCCGCCGGAAACGGCGCCGAGGCAGGCTGCCATGGCTGCAGATGGCGGCAGTGCGAGGCAGAAGGCAAGGGAGACGAGAAACGCAACGGCAGGAAAGCGGATCATGGCATCTTCCTCGTGGGCTGGTTTCGTCAGGTTTTCGGCGGGACGATCCACTTGCTTCTGGGTATCGGTTTGCCCTCCCGGTCTTCCTGGCGGCGGCCCGGGTGGATGTCTTCCTGCCGGCGGCGGCGATCCGGTCCCGCGTAGTTGGCGGCCTTGGCGAAGGTCGGCGGCCGCACGAAGACCTCGTTGATGGATTGCATCAGCTTCTCAGGCTGTACCGGCTTGACGAGGACGGCATTGACGCCGGCTGCCCGGGCCTCGGCCACCAGTTCCGGTTCGGCATGGGCGGTCACCATGATGATCGGCAGGTTGGGGCTGGCGATGCCGCCGGGTTTCCGGATCATGCGGACCAGCGTGAGGCCGTTGATGATGCCAAGCCGGTAATCGCAGAGCAGCAGGTCGAACGGGCGCTGGCGCAGCTTGTCGATTGCACGCTCGGTGCTTGTGGCGTGCTTGATCTTTTCATACCCGAGGCCGCTGAGCATGGCGGTCAGCATGGCGGCTGTCGGCACATGATCCTCGACCAGCAGGATGCGGATCTTGCCAGGGTCGCTTTTCATGCGGTCTGCTCCTGCGGCATGTGCATGCGGCCTCCAGCTTCACAGCTACCGGCAGATCGGAATTTCATAGGCCAGCAGTTTCTGCTGCAGGCCGGAGTAATAGACGAAGGCCTTCCATTTTTCCTTCTTCAGCCGGTCGATGACATCGTAGGTCGACTGGCAGACGCCGTCATTGACCTGAACGGATTTCATCGTGGCGACGGCGGAATCGGTTTCCCACTGGGTCACCCGCGTCCGCGTCGGGTAGATGCGATTCAGGGCCTGACGGCGCTGATCGACCGCCGCGCGCAGCTGCTCGGCATTTTCGTTGTCGAAGGCATACCAGTCCTGCAGGGCCTTCTGGCCGTCGGGATAGATTTCTGCGCAGCGGCGCAGGATTTCCCGCAACTGGATGCCGGTGCGTACCTGGGCCTCCGCCTCGACCTCCTTTGGCCTGAAGCAGGCATCCTTGCGGGCAGCGGCCGCCGGTGGCGGTTGCTGCTGCGCCAGGGCGGCAGCCGGCAGCGCGGCGTGCAGCAGCAGCGCCAGGATGACCGTGCGGCGCGCCGGCGTCATGCTGTTGCCTCGGGCAGGGCCGGCAATGCGCCGCCCTCGGCCATGGCGAGTACCGCATCGATGAAGCGGTCGGGCGTCGCGATGCCGCCGAATTCGAGCAGCATGCGTGCCTTGGCGCGCATCGCGGTTTCGTCCAGCGGGTTCTCCGGATCGCCAAAAGCATGCTCGCGGGTGGCGCTGAGTGCCGTGCCGTCGCCAAGACGCACGGCGATCTCGGCGCCCCAGGCCTGCGGATAGCGGCCGGCGAAGGGAGCCCCGGCCGCGATCTCGACCCGGGCTGCGAGGCCGGCAAGGCGCTGGCGGGCCGGTTCGTCGAAACTGGTGAAGTCGACGCGGCCCTCTGCGAGCGCCGCGGCAGCAGTATGCTGCAGGGAGAATTTCGCCTCGTATTCACTGAGCGGTGCGGCACGGTCGCAGACGTCGAGGGCGGCCTGGTAGGTCGTCACCCGGACATGCTCGATGCTGCGGTTGCCGATCCGTCCGGCAAGCTCCAGTCCGGCGTCGATGGTCGGATGGGTGTGGCGACAGCAGGGCCATGGCTTGATCGAGGTCAGGCGCAGCTGCCAGGGCGCTTCCGGATCGGCCAGCAGCCTTGCCGGTTCGGCATCGGTGCAGGTGGCGCGGAAGAAGCCTTTCTCGCCTTCGAGAATCTGCGGCGGACCGCTGAAGCCGCGGGCTGCGAGATCGGCGGCCAGCAAACCCGCCTCGGCGGCGCGGCCGGCATGCAGATGCTTGCTCATCGCACCGGTTTCGAGGAACTGCCAGAGTCCCGAGGACTGCGTGCCGGCATTGCCCAGCGCATCGGTCATGGCGGCGGGCGACAGGCCGAGCAGGTCCCCCACGGCATAGGCTGAACCGAAGGGGCCGCAGGTGGCGGTGTTATGCCAGATGCGGTAATGGGCCGGACCGACGGCCATGCCGACGCGACAGCAGGCCTCGAAGCCGCGCAGCACGGCATCGAGGAAGGCGTGGCCGCCGGTATCCCGCCGGCGGGCGACCGCATAGGCGGCGGGAACCACCACACAGCCCGGATGGACGACGGACGCCCGGTGCAGGTCATCGACCTCGAGGATATGGGTCAGGCCGCCCAGCAGCAGAGCCTCGCGCCCGGTGGTCAGGGGTTCCGCCGCGGCCCAGTCGAGCAGGATGCGGCCCGGTGCGGTCTTCCGGCCGGCGAGGGCATTGGCCATGGCATCCAGCGTGAACAGGGCGGCAAGCCGGCGGTCTTCCGCCGTGACCGGTCGTGCGGCGATCAGTGCGGCGAGGCGGGCGGTAAGGGAAGGCATGGCAACAGAATTCATCGGGTCCTGGTCGGCAATTTCGGCGATGGATATACCGACACTATGCCGCAGCAGGAGATAAATCGTTAACGGAAATTTACCATTTGTGCCGGCATTGTCATCCCCGGGCACGTTGTTCTGTGCGTACAGCCTGCAAGCAGGGGTCATGTCGGTTCTGCTCGGAAAAATCCTGTGGTCGCTGTTCAACCCCGGCAGCATCCTGTTCGGCCTGCTGGTGGCGGCCTTGCTGCTGTCCTGGTGGTCGGTCACCCGCCGCTGGGGTCGGCGGCTGGGTATGGCCGTGCTGGCGGTGATCGGCATCCTCGGTATTCTGCCGGTTGCGGACTGGGCGATCAGGCCGCTGGAAGAATATTACCCGGTGCCGGAACTGCCGGCGCAGGTCGATGGCATCATCGTACTGGCCGGTACGGAACAGCCTTCCATCAGCAATGCCCGGCAGCAGTTCCAGACCAGTGACGGCGACCGGCTGATCCACTTTGTGGCCTTGGCACGCCGCTATCCGCAGGCACGGCTGCTGTTCGGCGGCGGCGGGTTGCGTCAGCGGGAGACCGATCCGACCGAGGCGACCGTGGCACGCGAGGCCCTGCTGGCAATGGGATTCGATATCAGCCGCATCCGTTTCGAGGATCGCTCGCGCAACACGATCGAGAATGCGGTTTACGGCCGGGACATGATGCAGCCGCAGCCCGGCGAAACCTGGCTGCTGGTCACCTCGGCCAGCCACATGCCGCGAGCGGTGAACTGCTTCCTGTCAGTCGGCTGGACCGTGCTGCCCTATCCGGTGGACTACCAAACCGGATACCCGGCCGGATTCGGGTTCCGGCCCCTGGGGACGCTGGCCGGTCTGAACTGGATTGTCCGGGAATGGGCGGGACTGGCCGGATACTGGCTGATGGGACGCACCCAGGACCTGCTGCCGCCGCGCAGCCTGGCGCCCGCCGGCTGATGGCTGGGGCGGCGGAATTGTCACAGGCGAAGGCTTGGCCATGGCGGCGGGGCTGGGGTAACACCGCTGACAGACAGCAGCGACGGAGTCGGAGAACGGATATGGGTGGCATGCGGTTCGGATGCATTGCTCTGGTGCTTGGCGTGGTGGCTGCCTGCGGCGCCCGCCCATCGGGACAGCCGGCCAGTGCGCCGGGGTCGACCCCGGCGCCGGCGGCATCATCTGCGGCAGAGCCCGCCGGCAGCACGGCCCAGACGGCCGTCGCCCCGGCAGCCGTGAGCGCGCCCGCGGCCGAGACGGTCTCGTTCGACCGCAAGGCCTTTGACGAATTCCTCGCCGGCGTGCGCAGCGAGGCCCTGCAGAAGGGCATCAAGGGCAGTGTCGTCGACACGGCGCTGGCCGGTGTCGAGCCGGTGATGCGGATCATCCAGCGCGATCGCAGCCAGGCCGAGTTCAAGCTCGATTTCGCCACCTATCGCGACCGGGTGATCACGCCGGCCAATGTGGCGCGCGGACAGAAGCTGCGCGATGAAGACCAGACCCTGCTGCGGCAGGTGGCCGGCCGGTACGGCGTGCAGCCACGCTTCATCCTTGCCATCTGGGGCATTGAAACCCGCTACGGCGCGGTCAAGGCGGATGTGCCGTTGTTCCATTCGCTGGCCACGCTGGCCTATGACCGCCGCCGCTCGAGCTATTTCCGCAACGAACTGTTTGCCGCCCTCACCATGCTGGACCGCGGCTATATCGATTACCCCAGCATGAAGGGGTCCTGGGCCGGCGCGATGGGACAGCCTCAGTTCATGCCGTCCAGCTACCTGGCCTATGCCGAGGATTTCGACGGCGACGGCCGGCGCGACATCTGGGGCAACCGGGCCGATGTCTTCGCCTCGATCGCCAATTACCTGGCCAAGCATGGCTGGACCACGGCCCAGACCTGGGGGCGGGAGGTGAAAATCCCGCCCGGGCTGCAGGCCCGCCTGGGCGATTTTGCCCGCGAAGGGAAATCCGGCTGCCGCGCCATCGACCAGATGACCCGCGACCTGCCGCTGGCCGAATGGGAGAAGCTCGGAGTCCGGCGCACCGATGGCGGCGAACTGCCCAAGGTGCAGATCACCGGAGCCCTGGTGCAGCCCGACGGGGCCGGCGGGCCAGCTTTCCTGGTTTACGGCAATTACCGCGCCATTCTCCGCTACAATTGCGCGCACCATTATGCCCTGACGGTCAGTCTCCTTGCCGATCGGCTGGGAGATGGTTAATATGAACAAAATATAGCCATGCCGAGCCATCGACACGCCATCCCTAGTTGTTCATGGGGGGATCAGGGGGGAGCCCGATCCGTCATGTCTCGTCGTGGCCGGCTGCTGGCCGTGCTGCTGCTGGTCGTGACCGGCCTTGGCGGCTGCGCCGAAACCGCGCTGGTCAACCACACAGCCAAGTCGGTATTGCGTAACGACGGCCCTCCGGCCCAGGGCGGCGCACGGGGCGGCATCTACAAGGTGGGTAATCCCTACCAGATCAATGGCGTGTGGTATTACCCGAAGGAAGACCCGGGGTACGATGAGACCGGCATCGGTTCGTGGTATGGCGAGCAGTTCCACGCCAAGACCACCGCGAATGGCGAAACCTTCGACATGAACGAAGTGACGGCGGCGCATCCGACCCTGCCGATGCCGTCGCTGGTCCGGGTCACCAATCTCGAGAACGGCCGCTCGATTGTCGTCCGCGTCAATGATCGCGGGCCCTATGCCAATGGCCGCATCATCGACCTGTCGCGGCGCTCGGCGCAGCTGCTGGGCTATGAGCGGCAGGGCACCGCCAAGGTGCGCGTGCAGTATATCGGCCCGGCGCCGCTGGACGGCGATGGCGGCCGGATGCTGGCGGCAGCCAATGGCGCCAGCCACGAAAATCCGGCCGCAGCACCGCGCGCCGAGGTCTCTGCCGAGGCGCTGCCGCCGCCGCCAGGTGCCAAGGGCAAGACCACCAGCGTGGCGAAGCCGGCCGAACCGCCGCCTTCGGCGACGCAGATCCTGGCGGCGCAGAACCGCGCCGGTGGCGGCGCGCCGGTCGCAACCGCAACGGAAACCGATCTCGCGCACCAGACGGTCGATGTCGGCCCGGCCCGAGGCGGCCAGATTTTCGTTCAGGTCGGCGCCTTCTCGCTGCACGAGAATGCCCACAAGCTGGCGGCGCGGCTGTCGCTGATCGGCCCGGTGGGCGTCAGTTCGACCTTCGTCAACCGGCAGGAATTTTTCCGGGTGCGCCTGGGCCCGTATAACCAGGTGGCGGGAGCCGACCAGGCCCTGCAGCAGGTGCTCAACAGTGGAATGACCGATGCGCGTATTGTTGTGGAGTAGGATGGCGGTTGCGGCTGTTGCCGCGCTGCTGTCGTTTGTCGTCGTGGCGGCTCCGGCCCGGGCCCAGCTGGGGCAGGTGGAAACCGCCGGCCGCCAGATGATCGTGATGGATCACGATACCGGCGCGGTGATCTACGAAAAGAACGCCGACGACCTGATGCATCCCTCGTCGATGTCCAAGCTGATGACCGTCTATGTGGTCTTCAGGATGCTGGCCGAAGGCAAGCTGCATATGGACGACGCCTTCCCGGTCAGCGAGAAGGCCTGGCGCATGCAGGGCTCGAAGATGTTCGTACATGTGGGCGACCGCGTGAAGGTTGCTGACCTGCTGCGCGGCGTGATCGTGCAGTCGGGCAACGATGCCTGCATCGTGCTGGCCGAGGGTATCGCCGGCAGCGAGGAAGCTTTCGCCGAACTGCTGAATGCCGAGGGCAGGCGGATCGGGCTGACCCACAGCACTTTCCGGAATGCGTCCGGCTGGCCCGATCCGCAGCATCTGACCACCGCGCGCGACCTGGCGCGGCTCGCCCGCCACCTGATCGGCGATTTTCCGCAGTATTACAGTCTCTTTGCCGAAAAGGAATTCACCTACGGCATTGATGTCACCAGCAAGAAGCCGATCACCCAGGGCAACCGCAATCCACTGCTGTACAAGGATATCGGTGCCGATGGCCTGAAGACCGGCCATACCGAAGAGGCCGGCTACGGCCTGACCGCCTCGGCAAAGCGTGGCAACCGCCGGCTGATCCTGGTGATCAACGGCCTGAAAAGCATGAACGAGCGGTCCCGCGAATCCGAACGGCTGCTGGAGCTGGCCTTCAGCCAGTTCGACAATATCCGCCTGTTCAGTGCCGGCGCCAAGGTGGACGAGGCCGATGTCTGGCTCGGCTCGCTGGCCAGGCTGCCGCTGATGATCGACCGCGACCTGATGATGACCGTGCCGCGCATGAACAAGGGCAGCGTCAAAGTCGTCGTGAGCTACGACAACCCGATCCCGGCGCCGATTGCCAAAGGCACGCCGGTGGCGACCCTGAAGGTCACCAGCGAGGACCGCATCCTGGCCGAACTGCCGCTGACCGCCGGCGCGGACGTGCAGCAGCTGGGCTTCACCGGGCGCATCGGCGCGGCGATCAGCTATCTGCTGTGGGGCGCGGGCAAGCAGTGACCGCACCGCGGGGCCGCTTCGTCACGCTGGAAGGCGGCGAGGGCGCCGGCAAGTCCACCCAGATCGGCAGGCTGGCGGAACGGCTGGCTGCCGCTGGCCTTGATGTCGTTACCACACGGGAGCCGGGTGGTACCCCGGGTGGCGAGGAAATCCGCCGCCTTCTGGTGACCGGCGAGCCCGGCCGCTGGGATGCGATGACGGAAACCCTGCTGCATTACGCGGCGCGTCGCGAGCATGTCGAAAAGACGGTGAAACCGGCCCTGGCCCGCGGGGCCTGGGTAATCTCCGACCGTTTTGCGGATTCCACCATGGCCTATCAGGGTTGTGCCGGCAGCGTCGGACGCGATGCCGTGCGCGCCTTGCACAGGCTGGTGCTGGGCGATTTCGCGCCGGACCTGACTGTCATCCTCGACCTGCCGGTGGAACTCGGCCTGCAGCGGGCCAAAGGCCGCCAGGCCGCGACAGCGTCGGCTGCTGCCGCCGAGGATCGTTATGAACGGATGGGCAGCGCCTTTCACGAGACCCTGCGTCAGGCCTTTCACGAAATCGCGGCGGCCGAACCGCAGCGGTGCCGCCTGATCGATGCAACCGGCGACGCCGACGCGGTGGCGGTCCGGATCTGGGACGCGGTGGCCGGCCATTTCGGTGCCGCCGTCGCGGGCAATGGCCGATGAGCGGATACGATCCGCAGCAGGCGGCCAGCTGGGGGCCGCGTCACACGCCGGTGCTCCACGGCCATGACGAGGCGGAGGCGACGCTGCTGGAAGCCTGGGCTTCGGGCCGGCTGCCGCATGCCTGGCTGATCACCGGCCCGCGCGGCGTGGGCAAGTCCACCCTGGCTTTCCGGTTCGCCCGTTTCCTGCTGGCCAATGGGCCGGCCGGCAGCCGCGACGAGGGCCCGAACCTGTTCGGCGATGCGCCGGTTTTGCCCGACACGCTGGCCATCCCCGAGGACCACCCGGTATTCAGCCGCATTGCCAGCGCCGGCCATGCCGACCTGATCACCGTCGAGCGCAGTTTTGACGAGAAAGGCGACCGCTGGCGCGGCGATATCGTGGTGCAGGATGTGCGCGCGGTGATCGACCGTTTCGGCAAGACGGCGGCCGAGGGCGGCTACCGCGTCTGCATCGTCGATGCCGCCGACGACATGAACACCAATGCCGCCAACGCGCTGCTGAAGATTCTCGAAGAACCGCCGCCGAATGCCGTGCTGCTACTGGTCAGCCATGCGCCGGGCGGCCTGCTGCCGACCATCCGCTCCCGCTGCCGGCGGCTGGCGCTGAAGCCGCTGGAGGATGCCGCGCTGGTACCGGCACTCGACCGGCTGCTGCCCGATCTCGATGCCGCCGAGCGGCGCGGCCTTGCCGTGCTGGCGGAAGGGGCGCCGGGCCGTGCCGTGCTGCTGGCCGGGCAGGGGGGGCTGAAGCTGCTGCATGGCCTGCTGGAGATGATCGGCCAGCTGCCGAAGCCGGATATTGCAAAGCTGCATGCCTTCGGTGACGCCCTGGGCCGCGACCGCAGCGGCGCCGGTTTCCAGGTGATGGGCGAACTGTTCCGCTGGTGGCTGGCCCGGCTGGTGCGGGCGGCGGCCGGCGACCGGATCGGCGGTCCGGGCTGGGCCGAAATCTTCCCCGGCGAGACCGCGCTGGCCCGGCGGCTGGCCGGCTGGCAGACGCCGGACCGCTGGGCCGAGGACTGGGAGCAGGTCGGTCGCTTGCTCGACCGCGGGGAATCGGTCAATCTCGACCGGAAGCAGATGTTACTCAACCTGTTTGCCATGCTGGGGCGGGCTGCGGCCCGCTAGGCGGGCGGCAGGCTGGCGGGGATTCAGATGGCGGAGCAATCCGGAAAAGCGGCTGCCGGCGGCGGCCGGGCCAAGGCGGCCGGCGCATTGCAGGGCCCCGACACGCTCGAGCGGATCGGGCTGCTGTCGGATCTGAGCCCGGCGGCGCGGGCGGAGGTGGAGCGCGCCTGCCAGTGGCGCCGCTTTGCCAATGGTGAGCAGATTCTCGACCGCAACAGCGACAGCCGCGATGTCTATTTTGTCGTCGACGGCAATGTCGAGGTGGTCAATTACTCCGGTAATGGCCGCGAGATTTCCTATGCAGTGGTGCCGGCCGGCGGCTATTTCGGCGAACTGTCGGCCATCGACGGCGAGCGCCGCTCCGCCAGCGTTGTCGCGCAGGGAACCTGCCGGCTTGCCGCCCTGCCGCCCAAGGCCTTCGAGGCCCTGCTGGCACGCGAGCCCGCCGTGGCGCTGAAGGTGATGCGGCGGCTGGCCGGGATCATCCGCGCCAGCAACGAACGCATCATGGACCTGGCCACGCTGGGGGCAATCCAGCGCGTTTATCGCGAGCTGCTCAAGCTGGCCCGTCCCGACCCGGTCAGTTCCGGCGGCTGGATGATCTATCCGATGCCCAAGCAGCACGAGATCGCCCGCCGTGCAGCCACCACCCGCGAGACGGTGGCCCGCGTGCTGGCCAACCTGCTGCATGGCGGGCAGATGACCCGGCGCGACAAGACCTATTACCTGACCGACCGCGACGTGCTGGAACAGGCGATCGTCCGCCTCGATGTGCGTCAGGGCCCCGTCATCAGCTGACGAAATCCGACAGGGCGGCATTGAAGGCCGCCGGCATCTCCAGATGCGGTGCATGGCCGGCGGCCGCCAGGCAGTGTCGGCGTGCGGCCGGAATCCCGGCTTCCAGCCACAGGCTGACCGCAGGATCGTAGAGCTGGCTTTCGCCGCCATGCAGGATCAGGACCGGCATGTCGAGACGCGGCATCAGCGGGCGGTAATCACAGGCCGCCATCGAGGCCCAGAGCGCCGCCATTGCCCCCGGGTCGTTATAGAGAATCTGCGCGGCTGCCCAGTCCTGCAGGGCCGGGTCATGGCAGCCGGACCGCGCGAAGATGCGCGGCACGAAGGCACCGGCATAGGCCGGCCAGTCGGCCTGCATCGCCAGCACGGCTGCCATGCTCTGCGCCATGTCGAAGCCACCGCGGATGCCGAGCGACCAGCCGGTATCGTTGGTGATCTTCGGGGTCATGTCGGCAATCACCAGCCCGCCCAGCGCGGCACTGCCGTGACGGGCAATATAGTCGAAGGCCACCAGCGCCCCCATCGACCAGCCGACCAGCACGGCATTCTGCAGGCCGCGTTCGGCGATCACCCGGTGCAGGGCATCGGCCATGAAGCCGATCGAGAGATCGCCGGTGCGGGCCGGCGAATTCCGGTGCCCGGGCAGATCGGGAAACAGCAGGTGGAAGCGGTCGCGCAAGCCTGCGGCCTGCGGCGCGAAGAAACCGCCATGGCAGGACCATCCGTGCAGGAAAATCAGGGGCCGGCCGCGGCCGGCCTCGGTCACATGCATCGGGGCAACCTCAGGCTCCGACATCCTTCACCAGCACCAGGGCGCGGCCGTGGCAGATCACGGTGCCGGCCGCATCGGTGCAGGTGGTGGCAAGGTCGGCCAGATGCTTGTCCGGCCGCAGCCGGGTGATCTCGACCGTGGCGGTCAGTGCCTGGCCGACCCGGGCCGGCGCCGCGAACTGCATCTCCTGTTTCAGGTAATTGGTGCCGAAGCCGGGCAGTTCGACCCCCAACAGATACGAGAAGAGGGCGCCGATCAGCGGTTCCGGCACCCGGTCGTCGCCATCGGCTGCGATGCTGCCGGCCAGGCTGTGGAAATGGCGGATGTCGCCCGTGGTGAAACTGCGGGTGACGGTGGCGCGGGTGCCGGTCTGCAGGCTGGCTTGCGGCATGGCTGGGCCTCAGGCGATGTGGATGCGGGCTTCGCCGTCGAGGGCGACGGCGCCGTCGGTGATGCGGGTGACGCGGGTCGACAGGGTGCGGCTGCCGCCGTCGGCTGCGGTCTGCAGCACCTCGAAGCGCAAAGGCTCGCCGGCATAGGCGGGATTGGGGAACATCAGGGTCTGTCCGGCCTGCACGGCGCCAGGATAAAGTTTCTGGATCATGCCCCAGAGCACCGTATACAGCAGCATGCCGTGGCTGACGGTACGGCCGAAGCGGGTACGGGCCGAGAAATCCGGGTCGACATGGATCGGGTTGTTGTCGCCGCTGACACCGGCAAACAGGTCGAAGTCGGCCTGGCTCAGGCTGCGGTCTATGCTCAGGCTGGTCATGCGGCCCTCCGGTCAGGCGGTTTTGTGGCTGCGACGCAGCACGTGTTTCTGGATTTTGCCGGCGGCGGTGCGCGGGAAGTCTTCGACGATCTCGATATACTTCGGCACCTTGTAGGCGGCCAGGTTCTGCCGGCAGAAGGCGCGCAGGGCCTCGGCATCGACAGCTTCGCCCGGACGCGGCATCACATGGGCGATGCCGACCTCGCCCCATTTTTCATCGGGCACACCCAGCACAGCGCATTCCAGCACGCCGGGGAAGCGGTAGATGACGATCTCGACTTCCGCCGGGTAGACGTTCTCGCCGCCGGAGATGTACATGTCCTTGATGCGGTCGACGATATAGTAGTAGCCGTCTTCATCCCGGCGGGCGACGTCGCCGCTTTTCAGCCAGCCATCCCTGGTGAAGGCAGCCTGCGTGGCGCTGTCGTTGTTCCAGTAGCCGGGGGTCACGCCGGGGCCGCGAATCTGCAGTTCGCCGGCCTCGCCGTCCAGCAGCGGGCGGTCGTCCTCGTCTGCGATGCGCACCTCGGCCAGAATCTGCGGCTTGCCGACCGAACCGATCTTCGCCTCGGCATGGGCCGAATCCATCAGGAAGACGGTCGGGCCGGTCTCGGTCATGCCCATGCCATTGCAGACCCGCACACCGCGCCGGGCAAACAGGGCGATCATGCTGGCCGGCAGCGGTGCGCCGCCGCAGCCCCAGCTGCGCACGCGGGAGAGGTCGGCGGCGGCAAAGCCGGGATGCAGGCTGAGTGCCTGGTAGATCGCGGGCACACCGAAAAACGCCGTGCAGTCACCGGCGGCAATCATCGCCATCACCGGATCGGGTTCGAATTTGCGCAGAATCCGTATGCAGCCGCCATGCATCAGCATGGGCAGGGTATAGAGATTGATGCCGGCGGTATGGAACAGCGGCAGGAAGTTGATCGTGCTGTCGGTGGAAACGAGATCGATCGCCTGGCCGATATTGATGGCATTGGCACAGGCCATGCCCGGCGTCTGGATCACCGCCTTGGGCTGGCCGGTGGTGCCGGAGGTATACAGCATGTACCAGACACGGTCGGTCGGCCACGCCGTCTCGAAGGCCTGGAAAGCCGTGGCTGTCACGGCCTCCTCGTAACCGGCGAAGGAGAGCAGGGATGTGCCCGCCGCCTGTGCCAGTTCCTGCGCCACGGCGGCATTCTCCGCATCATGGACCAGCAGTTTCGCACCGCAATTCTGCAGGACCGGCAGCAGTTCCGCGGCCGGCTGGCGCCAGTTCAGCGGCACAAGAATGGCGCCGATGCGGCCGCAGGCGAACAGGATTTCGAAAAACGGCACGTGGTTGAAGCACAGGATCGCCACCCGGTCGCCATCGCCGATGCCCTGCCGGTCGAGCCAGGCGGCAAAGCGGCCGGCGCGGTCATGCAGGGCGGCATAGCTGGTGACATGGCCGCTGGCGACATCGATGAAGGCCGGCCGGCCGGGCGTCAGTTCGGCGCGGCGGGCTGCGATGTCGAAAACGATGCGCATGGATATCCTCCGGTCTTTTCCGGTTATGGGGCGCGGCCAAGAAACCGCGCCATGCCGCGATCGGCCTCGTCGGTGGCGATCTGCGCCAGAAAGGTTTGCTTCTCAGCTTCCAGTCCGGCGGCGATGGCGGCGCGCCGCTCCGGCATCAACAGCAAGCGCCGGGTGGCGGCTACGCTGCCGGGCTGCCCGGCGGCAATCGCCTCGCACCAGCCGGCGATGCAAGTGTCGAGGGTATCGGCCGGCACCAGTACGGTGGCAAGGCCAAGCGCCAGCATTTCGTCGGCTGCCACGCGACGGTTCAGCAGCTGGATTTCGCGGGCTTTCGCGGTGCCGATGCGGTCAGGCAGCATTGCCGTCCAGCCGCCATCGGGGCTGAAGCCGACTTCGGTATAGTACGGCTGCAGGAAGACCGCCGGCGTGACTGCGGCGAGGTCGCAGGCCAGCAGCAGGCCAAGTGAGCCGCCGGTGACCGGGCCCTGGATGCGACCGATCACCGGCACCGGCAGGTCGAGCAGGGCGAGGATGACCCGGTTCAGGCCGCCGACCAGGATATCCGCATAGGCGGTGCGGCGGTCGCGCGGCTGTTCGAAGAAGCCGCCGACATCGCCGCCGGTGGAAAAGCTGCGGCCGGCCGCTTCCAGCACCAGCACGCGCAGGCCAGGCTGGGCGGCCGCGAGATCAAGCTCTCTCAGCACTGCGTCGGTCAGGCCGGGCACGAGGCTGTTATGCCGCTCGGGCCGGTTCAGGCGCAGCCGCGCCACCGGACCATCCAGCTCCAGCAGGGCGAGCGGCCCGCTCATCGGTTTCTGGCGGGGGCGGCGGGAAGCAGGCCGTCGGCGATCAGGCCCATGGCGGCGTCGACGATGGGCTCGAGCGGGGTTTTCGGGTCCCAGAGGCCATAGCGCTGGCCGAGGAAGACGGCGATGCCCATCAGCATCCAGGCGCGTACCTCCGTGGTGCTGCCGTTTCGCCCGGCAGCAATCTCGCCGCGTTTTTCCGCTGCCGAAAGGGCGATGCGGTAGGACTTGGCGAATTCGGTGTAATACTGCCGGTAGACCTTCTCGTCGACGAACTGCGATTCCTCGACCACCTTGTAGAGGTCGGGATTGCGGCGCACGAAATCGAGGAAGGCGCGCAGGCCGAGCCGTTCGGCATCGATGCGGTCTGCCGCCGCTGCGGTTGCCTCGGTCAGGTGGTGGCGCAGCATCCGGCCCATATGCAGGACCAGCTCGCGCATCACGTCTTCCTTGCTGCGGAAATAGATATAGAACGTGCCCTGAGCGACCCCGGCCTCGGCCGTGATGGTGCTGACCGACGCCTCGGCAAAGCCGCGGCGGCCGATCTCGCGCTTGGCGGCGTCGAGAATCTTGCGGCGGGTCAGTTCACCGCGGCCGGTTTTCGGCAGCGGCAGGGTGCGTTTCCTCGGGTTCATGTGCAACATGAATCAATTGTCATAATTAGAACTCGCAATCCGGCCTGCCATTGTCAAGCGATGACGGGCAAGAAAGCGTCTTGACTGGTCCTGCGGTCAAAGCTACGAATATCCTAAACATGAATCAACTGTCATGTTTCTGGGCCGGCCATCGTGGGCGGCGGCCCGGCAGCGGCACCGGAACAACCCGGGCCAGAGAGGGAGGAGGCCGATGACGTGCATCTCGCATGCCTGCAATCGCATCTCCGTCGCCGATTCCGGCCGGGTCAGCCCGGCCTTCATCCGTCCGCATTGACGCAAGGGAGAGGACATATGCAGCGCATCACCAAGACGGCGGCGCTGGCCGTCGCACTGATCGCCGGCGGCGCCATGACGGCGCAGGCCGCCGACCTGAAGATCGCCCTGATTGCCGGCAAGACCGGTCCGCTGGAGGCTTATGCCAAGCAGACCGAAACCGGCTTCATGATGGGCCTGGAATACATGACCAAGGGCACGATGACCTGGCAGGGTCGCAAGATCCAGGTGATCGTCAAGGACGACCAGCTGAAGCCCGATCTCGGCAAGTCGCTGCTGGAACAGGCCTATGGCGATGACGAGGTCGACCTCGCGGTCGGCACCACCTCGTCGGGTGTGGCGCTGGCGATGCTGCCGGTGGCCGAGGAATACAAGAAGATCCTGATCGTCGAGCCGGCCGTGGCCGACGCCATCACCGGCGAGAAGTGGAACAAGTATGTGTTCCGTACCTCGCGCAACTCGACCCAGGATGCCTATGCCGGCGCCGCGTCCTTCCCGAAGGACGGCGAGGTGCATATCGCCACCCTGGCGCAGGATTACGCCTTCGGCCGCGACGGCGTGAAGGCACTGAAGGACGCACTGGCCACACTGCGGCCGAATGTGAAGGTGGATTTCGAGGAATACGCCCCGACCCAGACCACCGACTTCACCGCCTCGGCGCAGCGCATGTTCGACGCGCTGAAGGACAAGAAGGGCCGCAAGATCATCGCGATCATCTGGGCGGGTCCGCATCCGCTGCCGAAGATTGCCGACCTCAAGCCGGAACGCTACGGCATCGAGATCGCGCCGGGCGGCAACATCCTGCCGGCGATGAAGCTGTACAAGCCCTATCCGGGCATGGAAGGCGCCATCTATTATTACTACGACTTCCCGAAGAACCCGATGAATGACTGGCTGGTCAAGGAGCATACCAAGCGCTTCAACTCCCCGCCGGACTTCTTCACCGCCGGCGGCATGGCTGCCGCCTCGGCGGCGCTGACCGCGATCAAGCGGGCGGGCGGGTCCAATACCGACAAGCTGATCGCCGCCATGGAGGGCATGGCCTTCGACACCCCGAAGGGCACCATGATCTTCCGCAAGGACGACCACCAGGCGATGCAGCAGATGTACCATTTCCGGGTCAAGAAGGACGGCAAGAGCGACGTTGATCTGCTCGAACTGGTCGAGACGATCCCGGAATCGGCCATGCCGCTGCCGATCCGCAACAAGCGCTGATCCTTGTTCCCGGGCCGGGGCGGCAACTGCGCCGCCCCGGCCTTTTCCTGCCAGACAGAAAGCCGATGTCCGCCACGCCCGCGCTCGAAACCCGCGACCTGACGATCCGCTTCGGCGGTCATGTTGCGGTCAACGCCGTCAGCTGTGCCTTCCATCCCGGTACGCTGACCGCCATCGTCGGCCCGAACGGTGCCGGCAAGACCACCTATTTCAACCTGATCTCCGGGCAGCTGAAGGCGACGGCCGGGCGGGTGCTGCTGCGCGGACACGACGTCACCGGACTGAGTGCCTCGGCCCGCACCAAGCAGGGCATGGGTCGCGCCTTCCAGCTGACCAACCTGTTTCCGAACCTGACCGTGATGGAGAATGTGCGCCTCGCCGTGCAGAGCCGCGCCGGGGCCGGGCTGCAGCTGCTGCAGCTGTGGAGCCATCGCGGTGACCTGATCGACAGGGCCGACAGCCTGCTCGACTCGGTCAGGCTGCTCGACAAGCGCAATGCGCTCGCCGGTGCGCTGCCCCATGGCGACCAGCGCAAGCTGGAAGTCGCCCTGCTGCTGGCGCTGGAACCCGACATCTTCATGTTCGACGAGCCGACCGCCGGCATGTCGGTCGACGAGGTGCCGACGATTCTGGAACTGATCCACGGCATCAAGGCGCAGGGAGACAAGACCGTCCTGCTGGTCGAGCACAAGATGGATGTGGTGCGCAGCCTTGCCGACCGGATCATCGTTTTGCATAACGGCAGCCTGGTGGCCGATGGCGAACCGGCGGCGGTGATCGCCTCGCCGGTGGTGCAGGAAGCCTATCTCGGCCTGTCGCCGGAAATGGCCGGGGAGGGCGCGCGATGAGCGATGCATTGCTGAAGCTGCAGGGCGTGCACACCCATATCGGCCGCTATCACATCCTGCATGGCGTCGATTTCGCCGTGCCGCGCGGCCAGCTGACCATGCTGCTGGGGCGCAACGGCGCCGGCAAGACCACCACCCTGCGCACCATCATGGGCCTGTGGCAGGCCTCGAAAGGGCAGGTGGAGTTCGCCGGCCGCGACATCACGGCGCTGCCGACGCCGGACATCGCCCAGGCCGGCATTGCCTATGTGCCCGAGAATATGGGCATCTTCGCCGACCTGACAGTGCGCGAGAACATGATCCTGGCAGCCCGCAGCGGCGAGATCGATCCGAAGCGGCTGCAGTGGATCTTCGGCCTGTTCCCGGCACTGGAGAAATTCTGGACGCTGGCGGCCGGTGTGCTGTCGGGCGGGCAGAAGCAGATGCTGGCCATCGCCCGCGCCATCGTCGAGCCGCGCGAACTGCTGCTGATCGACGAGCCGACCAAGGGACTCGCACCGGCCATCATCATGAACATGGTGGAAGCTTTCCGGGAGCTGAAATCGACCGGCGCCACCATCCTGCTGGTCGAGCAGAATTTCATGGCCGCGAAACTGCTGGGCGACAGCGTCGTCGTGATGGACGATGGCCGCATCGTGCATCACGGCGCCATGGCCGAACTGGCCGAAGACCAGGGCCTGCAGCAGAAGCTGCTGGGCCTCAGCATGGATGCCCATCAATGACCGACGCCGCCGCCACCGCCGATACCGCGACCCTGCCGAAAGTGAAGACCGACTGGCTGCCGGCCCTGCTGGTGCCGATCCTGGCCGTTGCCGCCCTGCCGCTGGTCGGCAGTTTCTCGACCTGGGTGACACTGACCGTGGCCGCCCTCGCCATGGGCATGATGATCTTCCTGATGGCATCCGGCCTCACGCTGGTCTTCGGCCTGATGGACGTGCTCAATTTCGGCCATGGCGTGTTCATCTCGTTTGGCGCCTATGTCAGCCTGATGGTGCTGGGGCCGCTGGCCGGCTGGGTGGCATCGGAGAATATCTGGCTGAATGTCGGCGTGCTGCTGGCCTGCATCGCGGTGGCCATGCTGGTCACCGGGGCGCTGGGATATGCCTTCGAGCGGGTGGTGATCCGGCCGGTCTACGGCCAGCATCTCAAGCAGATCCTGATCACCATGGGCGGCATGATCGTCGCCGAACAGATGATCCACGTGATCTGGGGCGCCAGCCCGATCCCGCTGCGACTGCCCGAGGGACTGCGCGGCGCCATCGTGATCGGCGATGCTGCCATGGAACGCTACCGCGTGATCGCCGTGGTGCTGGGGCTGGTGGTGTTCGGGGCGATGTTTCTGGTGCTGAACCGCACCCGTATCGGCCTGCTGATCCGGGCCGGCGTCGAGAATGCCGAGATGGTCGAATCGCTCGGCTACCGCATCCGCCGGCTGTTCGTTGGCGTCTTCATTGCCGGGTCGGCGCTGGCGGGCCTTGGCGGCGTGCTCTGGGCCTTCTACCGCCAGACACTGACTGCCGGCATGGGCATGGAGGTCAACGTGCTGATCTTCATCGTCATCATCATCGGCGGACTGGGCTCGGTCGGCGGCTGTTTCATCGGGGCCATCCTGGTGGCGCTGGTTGCCAATTACACCGGCTTTCTGGCGCCGAAGCTGTCGCTGTTCTCCGGCATCCTGCTGATGGTGCTGATCCTGCTGTGGCGGCCGCAGGGCCTGTATCCCGTGGCCAAGCGGTAAGGGGGCGTCATCATGCTGCCGAAGAACCTCATGCATTCCCTGCTGTCCGGCGATTACCCGCGCTCGAAGCCGCTGGCCATCGCGCTGGCCGTCATCCTGGTCAGCCTTGCCTTCGCGCCCTTCCTGTTTCCGGGCAGCCAGCCGCTGAACGTGGCGGCGAAGATCTGCGTCTTCATCATCCTGGTGGCCAGCTACGACCTGCTGCTCGGCTATACGGGCATCGTCTCGTTCGCCCACACGATGTTTTTCGGCATTGGCGGCTATGGCGTGGCGATCGCCATGTACAGCTTCAACCCCGGCTGGGCGGCGCTGGGCGGCGGCATCGCCGTGGCACTGGTGCTGTCGATGCTGCTGGCGCTGGTGATCGGCCTGTTCAGCCTGCGGGTGCGGGCGATCTTCTTCGCCATGATCACGCTGGCGGTCGCTTCAGCCTTCGCCATTCTCGCCTCGCAGCTCAGCGACCTGACCGGCGGCGAGGATGGCCGCAGCTACCGGATTCCGGAACTGCTGCGGCCGAGCTTCCGGCTGTTCGACGAGAAAATCCTTGATGTCACCATCAACGGCAAGATCCTCAGCTATTACCTGATCTTCTTCGCCGCCCTGGTGCTGTTCCTGCTGGCGCTGCGGGTGGTCAACTCGCCTTTCGGCCGGGTGCTGCAGGCGATCCGCGAGAATGATTTCCGCGCCGAGGCCCTTGGCTACCGCGTGGTCCTGTACCGCTCGATCGCCAACTGCCTCTCGGCCGGCATGGCCACCCTGGCCGGCGTTCTGATGGCCCTGTGGCTGCGCTATACCGGACCGGACACCACGCTCAGCTTCGCCATCATGATCGACATCCTGCTGATGGTGGTGATCGGCGGCATGGGCACGCTGTATGGCGCGGTGCTGGGTGCCACCATCTTCATCCTTGCGCAGAATTACCTGCAGGTGCTGATGGGCGAACTGAGCGATGCGCTCGCCGCCGCCGGCATTCCGGTGCTGCCATTGCTGTTCCAGGCCGACCGCTGGCTGCTCTGGCTCGGCATCCTGTTCGTGCTCAGCGTCTATTTCTTCCCGGCCGGCATCGTCGGCAAGCTGCGGCAGCTGCGTCCATGACGCCGGCCTCGATCTATCTGACCCTGGCCGGCCGCAATGTTCACCTGCTGGACTGGGGGCGGGCGGACGCACCGGCCGTGATCCTGTGGCATGGGCTCAACCGGAACGCCCATGATTTCGACCGGCTGGCGGCGGCACTCGCCGGGCGTTACCGCCTGCTGGTGCCGGACACCATCGGCCGCGGCCTCAGCGAATGGAGTCCGAAGCCGGACGAGGAATACACCGTGCCCTTCTATGCACGGCAGGCGGTCGAGCTGGCGGACCAGCTCGGACTGCAGACGCTGCGCTGGGTCGGTACCTCGATGGGCGGCCTGATCGGCATGGTGGCGGCAGCCACCGCGCTGAAAGGGCGGATCAGCCATCTGGTGCTGAACGATGTTGGCCCCGCCATCGCGCCGGGCGCTGTGCAGCGCATCCTGCAATATGCCGGCAACCCGCCGGCCTTTGCCACCCTGCCCGAAGCCGAGCAGTATTTCCGCACCATCTATGCCTCCTTCGGCATCGCCGACGATGCCGGCTGGCGCCGGCTGGCGGAAACCTCGCTGCGTCGCCTGCCGGATGGCCGTTTCACCCCCCATACCGATCCGGCCGTTGCCACCGTGCTGGCGCGGCAGGCGGCGGCCGGCAACGCGGGCGATGCCTGGCCGCTGTATGATCAGATCGCGGCGAAGACCCTGCTGATCCGCGGTGCGGAATCCGATCTGCTGGCCACGGAGACCGCTGCCGAGATGACCCGGCGCGGTCCCCGCGCCATCCGGATCGACATTCCCGGCATCGGACATGCTCCGGCGCTGGACAATCCCGAGCAGATCGCGCTGGTGGCCGGCTTCCTCGCCGGCTGAGCCGGGCAGGATTGCGGGGAGGACTGCGGGTTGGCCCGGCGGGGCCGGGGCCGTATAGTCGGACCTGACAGCAACCCCGCCGCCCCGGAACCCAGCCGATGGCCAGCTCCGCCCACGCCCACCCGCCCGTGCAGGCCCATGTCCATGCCCATGGTCGCGGCCATGATCATGATGCCTGCATCGCCGATGCGCTGAGCCGGGCCGAGGCCCATTGCGCGGGCACCGGGGCCAAGCTGACGCCGATCCGCCGCCGCGTGCTGGAACTGGTCTGGCAGAGCCACCGTCCGGCCGGCGCCTACGACCTGCTGGCGCAGATGGGCAGCGGCGGCCAGAAGGTGGCGCCGCCCACCGTCTACCGCGCGCTGGATTTCCTGGTCGAGCAGGGGCTGGTGCACCGGGTCGAGAGCCTGAATGCCTTCATTGGCTGTGCCGAACCCGGCCATGCCGTGCAGCAGGAAATCTTCATCTGCAAGACCTGCGGCACTGCCGCCGAGATCAACGACCCGCAGCTCAGCGCCCGGATCCAGGAAGATGCCCGCGGGCTGGGATTCTTGGTCGAACGCCAGACCATCGAGGTGGTCGGCCTGTGCCGGGATTGCCGGAAGGCCTGAAGGCTCCGGATTGCCGCCGGGCTCTGCCGGCGTCCGTCTAGCCGAATTTCGGCGGCCGCTTTTCGAAGAAGGCGGTCATCGCCTCGCGGGCCTCGGCAGAGGTGAGCTGCGCCTTGAAATGCACGCCCTCGGCGGCCATCTGCCCGGCAACGTCGTTTTGCGCCTGTTTCATCAGTTGCTTGCTGAGCCGCAGCGAGGTTGGCGGCTTGGCGGCCAGCTTGCGGGCGGTGGCCATCGCCGTCTCGACCACCCTGTCGTCCGGGCAGACGGCATTGGCGATGCCGCAGGCCAGTGCGGCGGCGGCATCGAAGGGCTCGCCCAGCAGGATCATCTCGGCCGCCTTGTGATAGCCGACCATGCGCGGCAGCAGCAGCGACGAGGCGGCTTCCGGCACCAGCGCCAGATTGACGAAGGGGAAAGAGAATTTCGCGCTCTCCGCGGCATAGACGAGATCGCAGTGCAGCAGCATGGTCGAGCCGACCCCGACCGCCACGCCGGTGACCGCGGCCACCAGCGGTTTCGAGGCCGTGCTGATGCCACGCAGGAAGCGGAAGACCGGCGAATTGTCGCCCTGGGGCGGGTTGTTGAGGAAATCCTGCAGGTCGTTGCCAGCCGTGAAAGCGCCGGGTGCGCCGGCGATCACGATGGCGCGCACGGCGGCATCGGCCTCGCCGGCGTCCAGCGCATCGGCCATCGCGCCATACATGGCGGCGGTCAGCGCGTTCTTCTTGTCGGGCCGGTTGATGGTGATGGACAGCACACCATCGCTGGTCTGGACGACGATCTCGGACATGGTCAGCCTCCCTAGTCGGCGAACAGCAAAATGGCATAGTCGCCGATGCGCTGGAAGCCTAACGCAACGTAAGCCCGCTGCGCCGCGAGATTGTCGTCGCCGGTGAACAGGATGGCTTCCGTTGCGCCAAGCCGCTGCGCATGCTGCAGGGCTCCGGCCACCACGGCGCGGGCATGGCCGCGCCCGCGCAGTTCCGGCGGCGTCCAGACATTGCCGATCTGCACCATGTCGGGCAGGCGGGCATTGAAGCAGCATCCGGCCACCGGCCGGTTGCCGTCGCAGAGCACGAACTGGCTGCCTTCGGCGACCCAGCGCTCCACTGCCTCCTGTGCATCGGCACGGGCGGCGGCGGTTTCGGCAGCGCCATTCATGGCGACGTCGAAATCGAAGCGCCAGCCGGCCAGCAGCGTCAGGTCGGGTACGGCCGCCGGGCGGCAGTGCAGGCGGCCGTCCTGCAGCGGTGCCGGCAGCCGCAGCCGGGCGAGATCGAGACGGAACAGGCCTTCACGGCTGTCGACCCGGACAGGCCGCGCCTGCGCCTGCAGGGCGGTGCGGGCTGCGGCCACCTCTTCGGGCAGACCGATCAGGCCGGCGACATGGCGGCCGGCGGCAGCGACAGGCGCCAGGGCACCGGCATGCCCGCCGGCCAGAAGGATCACCAGGCCGTTCCAGTAATGCGCGGCGACGCCATCAATGGCCCCGTCCCGGAACAGGGCGGCATAGCGGCCCTGATAGGGATGCACGCCATCGACGAGGCCGCTCTGTGCCAGATTCGAGCGCAGGAACATCGCCCGCGGGGCATGACGCCGCAGGAAGGCATCCAGGGCCGGGTGGTCGCCGTCGCCCAGCAGTCGGACGGCAGCCGTCACGCAGCCGTCAGCCCTGCGCCTTGTTGAGGCGCGTGAAGCCGGCGGTCAGGTCGGCCTGCAGATCCTCGACCGCTTCCAGGCCGATATGCAGGCGGATCAGTGGGCCATGGTCGCGCCAGGGCTCGGCGCTGCGGATACGGTGCGGCATCGCCACGGTGACCAGGCTTTCGAAGCCGCCCCAGGAATAACCGATGCCGAACAGGTCGAGATGGTCGACGAAGGCGGCCACGGCCTCTTCGCCGTATTTGCGGTCCAGTTCGAAGGCGAACAGGCCGCAGGCACCAAGGAAGTCGCGTTTCCACAGGGCATGGCCGGGATCCTGCGGCAGGCCGGGGTGGCGCACGGCGGTCACTTCCGGCCGGCCGCGCAGCCAGTCGGCCACGGCCAGGGCGCTTTCCATGTGGCGCGGCAGCCGCACCGCCATGGTGCGCAGGCCGCGCAGGCCGAGATAGACCTCGTCGGGGCCGGCCGCCGTGCCCAATGCGCGGGTGCTGTCGCGCAGCGCCGGCCAGCTTTCCTTTGTCGCCACGACAAGGCCCAGCATGGCGTCGGAATGGCCGACGATATACTTGGTGGCGGCATGCACGGACAGGTCGACGCCGTGGCTGAAGCTCTTGAAATAGAGCGGTGTGCCCCAGGTGTTGTCGATCGCCACCTTGGCGCCGTGCTGGTGCGCGATCTCGCAGATCGCCGGTACGTCCTGCACCTCGAAGGTCAGCGAGCCCGGCGATTCCAGGAAGACCAGCGTGGTATTCGGCCGCAGCTTCTCGCGGATGCCGGCATTGAGGGTGGGGCTGAAATATTCGGTCTCAACGCCCATCCGCTTCAGCAGGGTGTCGCAGAAATGCCGGGTCGGGCCGTAGACGCTGTCGGTCACCAGGATATGGTCGCCGGTCTTGACCACGCTGAGGATCGCGCCGGAACAGGCCGCCGCACCGGAAGGAAAACTGATCGCGCGGTAGCCGCCTTCCAGCTCGGCCACGGTGTTCTCGAAGGCATAGGTCAGGGGTGTGCCGATGCGGCCATAGGAGGTGACCTGCTCGTCGCGTTCGCGCGCGGCATAGGTTTCCTTCAGGGCCTTCAGGTTCGGCTGCAGGATGGTCGAGGCACGGTAGACGGGGATGTTGACCGCGCCGTGGTGGCCTTCGGGATCGCGGCCCAGGGTGGCGAGCTTGGTTTCGTCTTTCATGTCGGACTCCGGTCTGGGGCCCGACTATTGCAAAGCCCGGGCCTTCTGAGAAGGCCCGGGCCCCGCGCCGGCGGCTCAGAAGCCGGCCAGCACAAGTTTGCCACGGGTGCGTCCGCTTTCGATGGCGGCATGCGCCTGGCGCAGGTTTTTCGCAGTGATGGGCCCGAGCACCTCCGCCAGCGTGGTGCGCAACGTGCCGCTGTCGACCAGGCGGGCCACCTCGTTCAGCAGATCATGCTGGGCCTGCATGTCGGCAGTCCGGAACATCGGCCGTGCAAACATGAACTCCCAGTGCACCGAAACCGCCTTGCGCTTGAACGGCAGGATATCGAGGCTGTCCGGATCGTCGATCACGCCGATGCGCCCCTGCGGAGCGATGATCTCGGCATAGGTGGCCAGATGGCGGGCGGTCTCGGTGGTCGAGAAGAGATAGTCGACCCCGTCGATGCCCAGTGCCTGCAGCTGGGGCGGCATCGGCTGACTGTGGTCGAGCACGTGATGGGCGCCGAGCTGTGTCACCCAGTCCCGGGTCTCGGCCCGCGAGGCGGTGGCCAGCACCGTCAGGCCGGTCAGCTGCCGGGCGAGCTGGATGGCAATCGAACCGACGCCACCGGCGCCGCCGACGATCAGGATGCTGCCGCGACTGTCGCCGCGTTTCAGGCCGAAGCGGTCGAACAGCATTTCCCAGGCGGTGATCGCGGTCAGCGGCAGGGCGGCGGCGGCCGGGAAATCCAGGCTCTGCGGTTTGGCGCCGACGATGCGCTCGTCCACCAGGTGGTATTCGGCATTGGTGCCGGGCCGGGTGATATCACCGGCATAGAAGACGGCATCGCCGGGCCTGAACAGGGAGGCGTCGGGGCCTGTGGCCTCGACGATCCCGGCGGCATCGAAGCCGAGGATGCGGGGGGCATCCGTTGCGGGGGCCATGTTGCGGCGGACCTTGGTGTCGACCGGATTGACGGCGACGGCCATTACTTTGACCAGCAGGTCGCGGCCGGCCGGCTGCGGCTTGTCGAGGGTCAGGTCGGTCAGGGCTTCGGGTTCGGTGATCGGCAGGGGTTTGCGGTAACCGACAGCTTTCATGATCTGGTCTCCAGGGGCAGGCATGGGGTTGCCCGGGCAATCTGGGGCCCGGTGATTGATATAAGAAATTAATAGTTGCTATTTCTGGCATGCGTTTTACTTATTGATCCATGCGCTATCCCGATTTCGACCTCGACTCCCTGCGTTCCTTTGTGGCCGTCGCCGAGGCCGGCGGCTTCACCGCGGCCGGGGAGCGGCTCGGCCGGACCCAGGCGGCCATCTCGATCAGGATCAAGAAGCTGGAGGAGATGCTGGGGCGCCGGGTTTTCGAGCGCACCAGCCGCTCGCTGCATCTGACCCGGGACGGCGAGATGCTGCTGGGTTATGCCCGCCGGCTGCTGGAGCTGAACGACGAGGCGGTGCGCCGTTTCACCGAGCCCGAGGCCAGCGGTGAAATCCGTCTCGGCGTCGTGGAGTATTTCGTGCCGCGCCATCTGCCGGGGGTGCTGGCGCGGTTTGCCCGCATCTATCCGCGGGTGCATATCGACGTGAAGGTCGGCATGAGCAGCAGCCTGACCGAGGCGCTGGATGCCGGCCAGCTCGACCTGGTGATCGCCAAGCGCGACGATGGCGAGACGCGCGGACGGGTGATCTGGCGCGAAAGCATGGACTGGGTTTGCGCGCCCGACCTGCCGCTCGAAGATGCCGCGCCTCTGCCGCTGTGCACGATGCCGCCGCCCTGCGTTTTCCGCGCCCGCGGCTTTGCGGCACTGAAACGGATCGGACGCTCCTGGCGGGTGGTCTACACCAGCGAAAGCGGCATGAGCGTGCTGGCGGCGGCCCGCGCGGGTCTCGGCATCATGGTGACCAGTGGCAGCACGATCACGCCGGACCTGCGCCGGCTGGGCCCGGGGGACGGCTTCCCCCCGCTGGGCGAGATCGAACATGCGGTATTCGGGGAAGGCGGCAGCCATGCCGAGATCAAGGCAACCTTGGTCCATTTCATCGAAGACAGCCTGCAGGCCTTGGCGGGAGGCCGACAGGCGGCTTAAATCGGGGTCCCGTTTCCAGTCGAGGTTTTCCCGTGACCCGTGCCGCCGCCATCGAAGCCGCCACCGATTATCTTGACCAGGGCGGCTTTGCCGCCGATCTCGCCCGCCGCGTGGCGATCCCCACCGAAAGCCAGAATCCGGATCGCGCCGCCGACCTCGGCCGCTATGTCGACAGCGAGATGCGCGCGGCGCTGGAGCCGCTGGGCTTCACCTGCACGGTGCATCCGAATCCGGCCGCCAATGGCGGACCCTTCCTGGTCGCCGTGCGCCGCGAGCCCGGCGCGGTGAAGACGGTGTTTTCCTATGGCCATGGCGACGTGATCCGCGGCCAGGATGCCCAGTGGCGCAGCGGCATCGGCCCATGGGCACTGGTGCAGGAAGGCGAGAAGCTGTATGGCCGCGGCACGGCCGACAACAAGGGCCAGCACACCGTCAACATCGCCGCGCTGGCCGCCGTGCTGAAGGCGCGGGGCGGCAGGCTCGGCTTCAACGTGGTGCTGCTGATCGAGACCGGCGAGGAGGTCGGATCGCCCGGCCTCGACGCCTTCTGCAAGACACAGCGCGAGGCCTGGGGCGCCAACCTGTTCCTGGCCTCCGACGGGCCACGGCTGTCGCCGGAGCGGCCGACGCTCTACTGCGGCTCGCGTGGCGCCATGAATTTCGATCTCAGCGTCGACCTTCGCTCCGGCGCGCATCATTCCGGCAACTGGGGCGGCCTGCTGGCCGATCCGGGCATCATCCTCGCCCACGCCATTGCCAGCATCGCCGGCCCGACCGGCCAGATACGGATTCCGGAATGGGTGCCGAAGGAACTGCCGGCCGGTGTGCGCCGTGCGCTGGCCGACTGCACGGTCGGTGGCGGCGAGGACGGCCCTGCGGTGGATGCCTGGTGGGGCGAGCCCGGCCTGTCGCCGGCGGAACGCGTCTATGGCTGGTGCAGTTTCGACGTGCTGGCTTTCAGGACCGGCAACCCGGAAGCGCCGGTGAACGCGATTCCCGGCAGGGCCACCGCGCATTGCCAGATCCGTTTCGTGGTCGGGGTCGATTCCGACCAGTTCCTGCCGGCCCTGCGCCGCCATCTCGACCGCCACGGGTTTCCGCAGGTCGAGGTTACGCTGGCGCGTGCCGCTTACTTCCGTGCAACCAGGCTGGATCCAGACCATCCCTATGTGCATTTCGCGCTCGGCTCGGTCGAGAAGACGCTGGGCATGAAGCCGGCGCTGCTGCCCAATCTCGGCGGCTCGCTGCCCAACGACGTGTTCGCCGATACGCTGGGCCTGCCCACCGTCTGGGTGCCGCATTCCTATGCGGCCTGTTCGCAGCATGCCCCGAACGAGCATGTGCTGCTGCCGGTGATGCGGCAGGGCCTGGCGATGATGGCCGGCCTGTTCTGGGATCTGGGCGAGGCGGACGACAGCATCGCCGCCTGATTCGATGCCGGAGCCGTCGTTGCTGGCCGGGTGGCTGCAGGATTTCGGCCTTGCCGGCCTGTTCCTGTGGTCGCTGCTGGCCGCGACGCTGGTGCCGCTGTCTTCTGAGGCGGCTCTGGCCGCGGCCCGCGGCCTCGACCTTGCGCCGGTTACGATGTTGTTCCTGGCGGCGACGGCAGGAAATGTAGGCGGTGCACTGATCAACTGGTTTCTGGGCGCCTACTGCCTGCGGTTTAAGCACAGGCGCTGGTTTCCGGTCAGTGATGTGCAACTGCAAAAAGCCGGCGCCCGCTTCGACCGCTGGGGCGCGGCGGTGCTGCTTTTTAGCTGGATTCCTGTCGTCGGCGACCCGCTGACCTTCGCTGCGGGTGCGCTGCGCTATCCGTTGGCCCGATTCTTGATAGCTGTGACTCTCGGCAAGGCAGCGCGATATGCCGTCGTATTATGGCTCACCGGCGCTGCCTTGCCCGTTTTCGCAGCGGTGTGATAATTTTACGTCGGCGCTGCGAAAATGCAGTCCAGTCTAGAAACAGGGAAGGGTAACCAATGAAACTTCTTCAGGCGGCCGCTGCTGCGGCAGTGTTCGTGTTTGCCGCGCAGGGGGCCCAGGCGGGCGCCACCTTCGATGCGGTGAAGGCGAAGGGCTTTGTCCAGTGCGGTGTCAACACCGGTCTCGGTGGCTTTGCCGCGCCGGATTCGAAGGGCGAGTGGAAAGGCCTGGATGTCGATGTCTGCCGCGCGGTGGCTGCGGCCATGTTCGGCGATGCGACCAAGGTCAAGTACACGCCGCTGACCGCCCAGCAGCGCTTCACCGCCCTGCAGTCGGGCGAGATCGACGTGCTGGTGCGCAACACCACCCAGACGCTGACCCGCGATGCCTCGCTGGGCCTGATCGGCGCCGGTGTGAACTACTATGACGGCCAGGGCTTCATGGTGAAGAAGTCGCTGGGCGTGAAGAGCGCCAAGGAACTGAACGGCGCCACCGTCTGCGTGCAGCCGGGCACCACCACCGAACTCAATCTGGCCGACTATTTCCGCGCCCAGAAGATGGAGTTCAAGCCGGTGGTGATCGAGAAGCTGGACGAGGTGGTTGCCGCCTATGCGGCCGGCCGCTGCGACGTCTACACCACGGATGCCTCGGGTCTCGCGGCGACCCGCGCGACCCAGCTGCAGAATCCGGACGACCACATCATCCTGCCGGAAATCATCTCCAAGGAGCCGCTCGGCCCGATGGTCCGCCAGGGCGATGACCAGTGGCTGGTGCTGGTGCGCTGGGCGCTGCTGGGCATGGTCGAGGCCGAGGAACTCGGCGTCACCTCGAAGAATGTCGACGAGATGCTGAAGAGCGACAACCCGAACGTAAAGCGCCTGCTGGGCGTCACCCCGGGCATGGGCAAGAATCTCGGCGTCGACGAGAAGTGGGCCTACAGCATCGTCAAGCAGGTCGGCAATTACGGCGAGATCTTCGAAGCCAATGTCGGCGTGAAGACCCCGCTGAAGCTGGCCCGCGGGCAGAACGCGCTGTGGACCAACGGCGGCCTGATGTACGCCTGGCCGGTCCGGTAACGCGGTCGGAATGATGCAGCCCGGCGGCGGAACAGGGCGTCGCCGGGCTGCGCTTCCCACGCGGGCATTTCCCGTACTTTCGTTGAAAATTTCAGCCATGGGGGGCACATGGCGGAGTCCTTGAAGGGCGGCGACGCTCCGGCGCGTCGTCTGAGCTGGAACGACCCGGATGTCCGGTCTGTCGTCTACCAGGTGGTTGCACTGGGGCTGGTCGCGCTGGTTGGCTGGTTCCTGATCAGCAACACGCTGCACAATCTTTCCGTCCGCAACATCGCGTCCGGCTTCGGTTTCATGGAGCGCGAGGCGGGTTTCGCCATCGGCGAGAGCCCGATCGCGTTCGGACCGGAGAACACCTATGGCCGCGCCGTGCTGGTCGGCCTGCTGAACACCCTGCGCATCGCCGCGGTCGGCATCATCCTCGCCACCATCATCGGCACCATCGTCGGCATCGCACGGCTGTCGAAGAACTGGCTGATCGCCAGGCTGGCCACCGTCTATGTCGAGGTGGTGCGCAATGTGCCGCTGCTGCTGCAGCTGTTCTTCTGGTATGCGGTGATCACCGAAACCCTGCCGGGACCGCGTCAGGCCATCGATGCCGGACTCGGCGTCTTCATTTCCAACCGCGGCATCAAGTTTCCGGCGCCCACAGACCATGTCGCTTTCGACCTGGCGGCGCTGGGCTTCCTGGTTGCCATCGCACTCGCCGTGGCGGTGTCGCACTGGGCGAAAAAGCGCCAGGACGCCACCGGCCAGCCTTTCCCGGTCTGGTGGACCGGGCTTGGCCTGATCATCGGCATGCCGGTTCTCGGCTGGCTGGTCGGCGGGGCGCCGATGGAGCTCGACATGCCGGTGCTGCGCGGCTTCAACTTCAGCGGCGGCGCGACACTGACGCCGGAATTCGCCGCGCTGCTGGCCGGCCTGGTGATCTACACCGCCGGCTTCGTCGCCGAGGTGGTGCGTGCCGGCATCCAGGCGGTCAATTACGGCCAGTGGGAGGCGGCCGGGGCACTCGGCCTCAGCCGGACCCGGACCTTGCGGCTGGTGGTGCTGCCGCAGTCGCTGCGGGTCATCATCCCGCCCATGACCAGCCAGTATCTGAACCTGACCAAGAATTCGTCGCTGGCGGTGGCGATCGGCTATCCGGACATCGTCTCGATCGCCAACACCACCCTGAACCAGACCGGCCAGGCGATCGAGGGCATCATGATCATCATGGCGGTGTATCTCAGCATCAGCCTGTCGATCTCGGTGTTCATGAACTGGTACAACAAGCATATTGCGCTGGTGGAGCGGTAACATGGCAAGCGTGACCGAAGCCCTGCCGCCGCCGAACCCGCAATCCGGCCCGCTCGCCTGGCTGCGCGAACGGCTGTTCTCGTCGCCGCTGAATGCCATCCTGACCATGCTGTCGGTCTGGCTGCTGCTGATGGTGCTGCCGCCGCTGGTGGAATGGGCGTTGATCCGCGCCAATTTCACGGCCGAGACCTCGGCCGAATGTCGTGCCGGCGCCGGTGCCTGCTGGGCCTTCATCGCCCAGAAATACCGCCTGATCCTGTTCGGCCTGTATCCCTTTGACGAACAGTGGCGGCCGTTGGTCGCTGCGCTGATCCTGATCGGCATGATCGTCGCCAGCTGCCTGCCGGCCATGTGGAAGCCTCGGCTGATCCTGCTCTGGGTGGCCGGGCTGGTGGCCGTCGCCGTGCTGATGTGGGGCGGCATTCTCGGCCTGCGCTATGTCGAGGACACCCTGTGGGGCGGCCTGCCGCTGACCCTGATCCTTGCCACCTTCGGCATCGCCGTGGCCTTTCCCTTCGGCCTGGTGCTGGCGCTGGGGCGGCGCTCGAAGATGCCGGCGATCAAGACGCTGTGCGTGCTCTACATCGAGCTGATCCGCGGCGTGCCGCTGATCTCGATGCTGTTCATGTCCTCCGTCATGCTGCCGCTGTTCCTGCCGGAGGGCTTCAGCATCGACAAGCTGCTGCGCGCCCAGATCGCCATCATCCTGTTCGCCGCCGCCTATATCGCCGAGGTGGTGCGCGGCGGCCTGCAGGCGATCCCCAAGGGCCAGTATGAGGGCGCCGACTCGCTCGGCCTCAACTACGCGCAGAAGATGGGCTTCATCATCCTGCCGCAGGCGCTGAAGGTGGTGATTCCGCCAATGGTCAGCCTGTTCATCGCGGTGTTCAAGGATACCTCGCTGGTGGTGATCATCGGCATCTACGACCTGATGCAGTCGACCAAGGTATCGCTGACCGATCCGGCCTGGCGCGGCTTCTCGATCGAGGCCTACATCTTCGTGTCGGCGATCTACTTCATCTTCTGCTTCTCCATGTCGAAATACAGCAAGGCCCTGGAAGACCGTCTGGCCACCGGGCACAAGCGCTGAAGGAACGTCATCATGGCTCAACCCATCATCGATCTGCAGGGCGTCAACAAGTGGTATGGCGAGTTCCACGTGCTGCGCAACATCAACCTGACCGTCGCCCGCGGCGAGCGCATCGTGATCTGCGGGCCGTCGGGCTCGGGCAAGTCCACGATGATCCGCTGCATCAACCGGCTGGAGGAGCACCAGAAGGGCCATATCATCGTTGACGGCACCGAGCTGACCAACGACCTGAAGAACATCGATGCCATCCGCCGCGAGGTCGGCATGGTGTTCCAGCATTTCAACCTGTTCCCGCACCTGACCGTGCTGGAGAACCTGACGCTGGGCCCGATCTGGGTGCTGAAGCAGCCGAAGGCCGAGGCCGAGGCCGCCGCGATGAAGTATCTGGAGCGCGTGCGCATCCCGGAGCAGGCGAAGAAATATCCCGGCCAGCTGTCCGGCGGCCAGCAGCAGCGCGTCGCCATCGCGCGGGCGCTCGCCGGTTCGCCGAAGCTGCTGCTGGCCGACGAGCCGACCGGCAACCTCGACACGCAGATGGCGCGGGCGGTGATGCAACTGCTCGAGGACATCCACCGCGACGGCGCGACCATCGTCATGGTCACGCACGACCCGGAACTCGCGGCGCGCGCACAACGCAACGTGCACGTCATCGACGGCCAGATCGTCGACGTCGGCGAGGCGCCGCGCCTGCACATGAACGTCTCGCGCCTGAGCGCCTGAGGAGGCCGTCATGTTCCGCTACTACGCCTGGCTGGCCGCCCGCAGCCTCCGCCGCAGCCCGGCGCTCACCGCGCTGATGGTGCTGGCGATCGGTCTGGGCATCGGTGCCAGCATCACGACGCTGACGGTCCTGCGCGTGCTCTCCGGCGATCCGCTGCCGGAGAAGAGCGCGCGCATCTTCCTGCCGCTGATCGAACCGCGCAGCATGGACGACTACCGTGCCGGCGATCCGCCGTCCGAGCACATGACCTACCCGGACGCGATGAACCTGCTGCGGGCCGGCCGTGCGAAGTACCAGGCGGTGAGTACCGGCGGCGCGGTGGTCGTGCAGCCGCCGGATTCGACCGTCGAGCCGTTCATGGCCGACGTGCGCTTCACCAGCGCCGACTTCTTCCCGATGTTCGAGACGCCGTTCGCGCAGGGCAGCGGCTGGTCGGCGGACGACGACGAGGCGCGTGCGCGCGTCATCGTCATTTCGCAGTCGCTCAACGACAAGCTCTTCGGCGGCGCCGACGACTCCGTCGGCCGCACGCTGCGCCTGCGCGGCAACGACTTTCGCGTCGTCGGCGTGCTCGACCACTGGCGGCCGACGCCGCATTTCTACGATCTGATCGTCGGCAACTACAGCGAGACCGACGAGATCTTCGTGCCCATCGATACCGGGCTCGACCTGGAGTTCGGCCGTCGCGGCACGATGAACTGCTGGGACGACGCGACCGACCCGGTGCGTTCGCCGAACTGCGCGTGGATGCAGCTGTGGATCGAGCTGGACTCGCCGGCGCAGCGCGCCGAGTACGAGGCCTTTCTCGCCAACTACTCTGACGAGCAGCGTGCGCTCGGCCGCTTCGAACGCCCGACCAACGTGCGCCTGTACGCGCTGGCGGAATGGCTGGAATTCAAGCGCGTGGTGCCCAGCGACGTGCGCCTGCAGGTGTGGCTCGCTTTCGGCTTTCTCGCGGTCTGCCTGATCAATACCGTCGGGCTGATGCTGGCCAAGTTCCTGCGCCGCGCCGGCGAGATCGGCGTGCGCCGCGCGATCGGCGCCTCGCGCCGGCAGGTGTTCTCGCAGTTTCTCGTCGAGGCCGGCGCAGTCGGCATCGTCGGCGCCCTGCTGGGCGTCGGCTTCGCGCTGCTCGGTCTGTGGGCGGTGCGCCAGCAGCCGGGCGACTACGCCAGCCTCGCGCATCTGGATCCGACGATGCTCGGCACCACGGTGCTGCTGGCCCTGCTGTCCAGCCTCGTCGCCGGACTGCTGCCGGCCTGGCACGCCTGCGACGTACCGCCGGCCCTGCAACTCAAGAGCGACTGAGGGAGAACCCGACATGGACATCCTGCCCATCCTCGCCGCGCTCAAGCGCCAGAAGACCGCGGCTGCGCTGATCGCGATCGAGATCGCGCTGTGCTGCGCGATCGTGTGCAACGCGCTGTTCCTGATCGCGCACCGCATGGAAGCGAGCCGCATCGACAGCGGCATCGCGGAGAACGAGCTGATCCGCGTCGCCACGGCCGGACTCGGCAACGCCGAGAATCCGGGCCTGCGCATGCAGGAGGACCTGCGCGCGCTCGAGGCCCTGCCCGGCGTGCGCCAGGCGGCGCTGGTCAACCAGGTGCCGTTCTTCCGCTCGTCCTGGAATACCAGCGTGCGCATGGCGCGCGACGATCAGCAGAGCGTCGCCGACGTCGGTGCCTACTACGGCGACGAACGCCTGCTGGACACGCTGGGCCTGCGCCTGGTCGCCGGCCGCAACTTCACGCACGACGAGATCGTCACTTTCGAGGGGCTGTTCGCCGGCGAGGAAGGGCCGCGCGTCGCCATCATCACAAAGGCCCTGGCGCGGACGCTGTTCGGCGACGCCGATGCGCTGGGCAAGGAGTTCTACCCGTCGGAAACGCCGGCGCGCGTGGTTGGTGTCGTCGAGCGCCTGATCCGGCCCAACATCAGCGAGGACCCGGACTTCACCGGGCAGTCGATGATCCTGCCGATCCGCATGGGCGGCGGCTACGGCTTCTACCTGCTGCGCACCGCGCCGCAGGACCGCGCCGCGGTGATCGAGGCCGCGCGCGCGAAGCTGCGCGAAATCTCGCCCAACCGCATTGTGCTGTCGGCCACGACCATCGAGGACCTGCGCAGCAGCTATTTCGAGGAGGATCGCGTGATGGCCGGGCTGCTGGTCGCCGTGGTCGTCGCCCTGCTGATCGTCACCGCGCTGGGCATCGTCGGTCTGGCCAGCTTCTGGGTGCAGCGCCGGCGGCGCCAGATCGGCATCCGGCGGGCGCTCGGCGCGACGCGCCGCCAGATCCTCTACTACTTCCAGACCGAGAACTTCCTCATCGTCACGGCCGGCATCGTGCTGGGCATGCTCGCGGCCTATGCGATCAGCGGCTGGCTGATGCAGCAGTACGAACTGCCGCGCCTGCCGTGGCTGTACCTGCCGGTGGGCGCGCTGACGCTGTGGCTGCTCGGGCAGGTCGCGGTGCTGGCGCCGGCGCTGCGCGCCGCCTCGGTGCCGCCGGCGACCGCCACCCGCACGGTATGATCGGCCGCATGCCCTGCACCCTGCGACGCAACCTTTTCGGGCGCCCGCGCATCCACTGCGGATGCGAACGCGAAATGCCATGCGCACGGTCCTGATCGTCGACGACAACGCCGCGGTGCGCGAGGCGCTGAGCCTGCTGCTGTCGCTGCGCGACATCCGCACGCGCACCGCGTCGATGCCCGACGAGTGTCTTGCGCTGCTGGCGGTGGAGCGCGTGGACCTGGTCATCGCCGACATGAACTTCAGCGCCGACACCACCTCCGGCGAGGAAGGCGTGGCGCTGTTCCGCGCGATCCGCGAGCGCCATCCGGACATGCCGGTCATGCTGCTGACGGCGTGGACGCACCTGGAAACCGCGGTCGAGCTGGTCAAGGCCGGCGCGGCCGACTACCTCGCCAAGCCCTGGGACGACCACAAGCTGCTGACGACGGTCGAGAACCTGCTGGAGCTGTCGGAGACCAGCCGCGCGATGTCGCGGCTGCAGCGCGAGCGCCGCCGCCGCCGCGAGGACCTGGCGCGGCGCTACGACCTGCGCGGTCTGGTCTATGGCTCGGAAGCGATGGAGCGCGTCGTCGAGCTGGCGTGCAAGGTCGCGCGCTCCGAGGTGCCGGTACTGATCACCGGCCCCAACGGCGCCGGCAAGGAACGCATCGCGCAGATCGTGCATGCGAACTCGGCGGTCCGCGACGGGCCGTTCATCGCGGTGAACTGCGGCGCGCTGCCGTCCGAGCTGATCGAGGCCGAGCTGTTCGGCGCCGAGGCCGGCGCCTACACCGGCGCCAACCGCGCGCGCGAAGGGCGCTTCGACTCGGCCGACGGCGGCACGCTGTTCCTCGACGAGATCGGCAACCTGCCGCTGTCCGGCCAGATCAAGCTGCTGCGCGTGCTCGAGACCGGCCAGTTCGAACGCCTGGGTTCGTCGCGCACGCGCCAGGTCAAGGTCCGCGTGCTGTCGGCGACGAACTCCGACCTGCCGGCGATGATCGCCGACGGCAGCTTCCGCCAGGATCTCTACTACCGCCTCAACCTGATCGAGATCGCCTTGCCGCCGCTGGCCGAGCGCAGCGACGACATCCTGCCGATGGCGGAATTCTTCCTCGGGCAGGACGTGCAGCTCGCCGACGATGCGCGCGAGGCCCTGGTCGACCACGACTGGCCGGGCAATGTGCGCGAGCTGCGCAATGCGCTGGAACGTGCGCGCCTGCTGTGCAGCGGCGGCGTCATCCGCGCCGCCGATCTCAACCTGCCGCAGCGCAGTCCGGCACCGCGCAGCAGCGACGAGCCGGATCGCGACACCATCGCCGCGACCCTCAAGGCCACCGGCGGCAACATCAGCCGCAGCGCGCAGGCGCTCGGCCTGTCGCGGCAGGCGCTGTACCGGCGCATGGAGCGCTACGGCTTCGCGGCCGACGCGCCCTGATGGCCCATGCCGCGTGCCGGCGTGCCTTCGGGCGCGACGCTGTGCTGACGTCCCACCCGGTCGCGCCGGAAGGCGCGCCTGCCTAAACTCGCGCGATGCGCGGTCTCTCGCTTGATGCCCGCTTCGCCCTGCTGAGCGCCCTGCTCGCCGTGTGCGCATCCGCGGTCGGCATCGGCGTGCTGCGAGCGCTGGACGCGCCGCTGCTCGCCGTGCTCGCCGCCGGCGGCGTGTCGCTGATCGGCGCGCTCGTCATCGCCCGCCGCCAGGTCGAGCCGCTCGAGCGCCTGCTGCGGGCGCTGCAGGGCGCGGTGGCCAGCTTTCGCGACGGTGACTTCAGCCTGTCGATCGCCAGTGCGCGTCGCGACGTCATCGGCGAGCTGTCGCGTCAGCACGGCGAGCTGGCGCGCACGCTGCGCGAACAGCGCCAGCACCTGGTGCAGCGCGAGCTGCTGCTCGACACCGTCGTGCAGAACACGCCGGTGGCGCTGGTCCTGGTCGACGACGGCGGCCACGTCGCCTACGCCAACCTCGCGGCGCGCCAGCTGTTCAACGAGAACCGCAGCCTTGCCGGCACGCGTTTCGACGACATCGTCGATGCAGGTCCGCCGGCGATGCGCGAGGCGCTCGCGGGCGGCGGCGACGCGCTGTTCAGCGTCGGCTTTCCGGACGGCGAGGAGACCTTCCACCTGTCGCAGCGCGGGTTCCGGCTGCAGGGTCGTGGGCACCGCCTCTACCTGTTCCGGCGCATGACCCGCGAACTCTCGCGGCAGGAAGTCGCCACGTGGAAGAAGGTCATCCGCGTGATGAGCCACGAACTCAACAACTCGCTGGCGCCGATCTCGTCGATGGCGCACTCCGGCAGCGAGCTGGCCAGACGCGGCCAGACCGAACGCCTGCCCGAGGTCTTCGCCACCATCGGCACGCGTGCCCGGCACCTGCACCAGTTCATCGAAGGCTATGCCCAGTTCGCGCGCCTGCCGGCACCGCGGCTCGAAACCGTCGCCTGGACCGAGCTGATCGGTGCGCTCGCGCAGCAGGTGCCGTTCCGCCTCGCCGGCGAGGCACCGGAGGACTCGGTGCGTGTCGACCCGGTGCAGGTCGAGCAGGTCCTGATCAACCTGCTGAAGAACGCGCACGAAGCCGGCAGTCCCGCCGACGCGGTGGAGCTGGAGGTGCGGCGCGTGGCCGCGCAGTGGCGCATCGAGATCCGCGACCGCGGCACCGGCATGAGCGACACCGTGCTCGCCAATGCGCTGCTGCCGTTCTACTCCACCAAGCGCAGCGGCACTGGCTTGGGACTGGCTCTCGCCCGCGAGATCGTCGAAGCGCACGGCGGCCGCATCCAGCTCGCCAACCGCGACGGCGGCGGGCTGTGCATCACGCTGAGCCTGCCGGCGCAGTAGGCCTCACTCGCCCGGCGGCGTCGCCCCGGCATCGAGCGCACGGCGTGCCTTGCGCATGCGCGCCGCGACGGTCTGTTCGTCCGCGAGATAGGCGAAGAAGGACCTGGCAACGCCGCGGTCCAGGTCGGGCGCGAGTCCGTCGGCGAGACGGAAGAGCTGCTGGTAGTACCAGCCCTGCTGGCCGAGCACGTTGATCAGCTTGATGAAGAACAGCGGGCTGGCGCCGGACAGCCAGCGCGCCTTGCCGAGCTTGAGGGTTTTCTCGTAGCGCGGCGCCTCGTCGACTTCGCGGGCGAGCAGGCGCTTCGGGAAATCGGTGTCGGTGCACAACGGCCGGCCGAGGCCGATGATGTCGCAGTGGCCACCGGACAGCGCCTCTTCCATGCCGGACCGCGTGCGAAAGCCGCCGGTGACCATCAGCGGCATGCGCGCGACGGCGCGGATGCGCTCGGCGTAGTCGAGGAAGTAGGCCTCGCGCTGCTTCGTGCTCTGGCGTTGCGGCTCGGCGGCCGAATCGTCGCGTCCGGAGAAGCCGAGCAGGCGCGGCTGCTCGTAGGTGCCGCCGGAAATCTCCAGCAGGTCGACCTTTTCCGCATTGAGCATCTCGACGACGCGCAGGCAGTCCTCGTTGGAGAAGCCGCCCTTGCGGAAGTCGTCGGAGTTGAGCTTGATGCCGACGGCGAAGTCGTCGCCCACCGCGGCGCGGGTCGCGCGCACCGTCTCGACCAGGAAGCGCGCGCGGTTCTCGATGCTGCCGCCCCAGGCATCGCTGCGCACGTTGGTGACGGGCGACAGGAATGAACTCAGCAGGTAGCCGTGCGCGGCGTGGATCTGCACGCCGGTGAAGCCGGTCTCGCGCGCGGTCCGCGCGGCGTGGGCGAAGCGCTGGATGAAGTCGAGGATCTCGTCCTCGCGCAACTCGCGCGGCTTCGCGTAGTTGCCGAGCATGTCGAGCTGCACCGCCGACGGCCCCATCGGCTCGCGGGCGATGTAGCGCGGCGACTGGCGCCCGGCATGCGAGATCTGCATCCACAGGTGATTGCCGCCGACGGTGCCGGCCTGCGCCCACGCCTTGAGCCGTTCGATGCCGCCGTTGCCGTCGATGGCGACATTGCCCGGGCGTTCGAGCACGCGGCGGTCGATCTGCACGTTGCCGGTGATCAGCAGCCCGGCACCGCCTTCGCTCCAGCGCCGGTACAGCGTGTTGTGACGCTCGGTCGCGCGCAGCCAGGGATCGGCGATGCTTTCGGTCATCGCCGCCTTGCACAGGCGGTTGGGCAGCGTGGCGCCACAGGGCAGCCGGAAGGGCTGCGCGAGCAGATCGGTCATGAAGCGGTCCCCGGTCGATTACATACCGGGCAGTATGTCGGGGTCGATCGGCCGGGGGCAACACCCGGCGGCGTGCCGCTCAGCCGAAGCGGTACGCCGACACGCGGTTGCCCATGATCGGCTCGCTGTAGACGCGCTCACCGACGTCATCGCCGGCCGCCCCGGCCGCAACCATCATCGGCAACAGGTGTTCCTCGCGCGGATGGGCAGCGCGGGCGCCGGGTGCGCGCAGCCAGTCGACCAGCGCGGCGTCGCGGCGCTCGGGGGCATCGATGGCGGCGGCGGTCAGCCAGTCGTCGAACACCTGTGCATCCCGGGCGCTGTCGCCGCGCATCAGCGCGCGCACGTCGTGAAAGCTCATGCCGCTGCCGAGGATCAGCACGCCCTCGTCGCGCAGCGGCGCCAGCGCGCGGCCCAGGCACAGATGCTCGGCCGGATCGAGGCCCTCGCGCAGCGACAGCTGGACGACGGGGAGCTGCGCCGGCGGGTCGATCAGCAGCATCGGCACGAAGACGCCGTGATCCAGGCCGCGATCGTCGATGCGGGTGCACGGCAGTCCGGCACCGCGAATCCGCTCTTCCACCTGCGCCGCAAGCACCGGATCGCCCGGTGCCGGGTACTGCAGGCGGTAGGTGTGCGGCGGAAAGCCGTGGTAGTCGAACAGCAAGGGTGCTTGCGCCGCGGCATTGACGGTGAAGGCCGGCGCTTCCCAGTGTGCGGAGATCACCAGCACCGCACGCGGCCGCGGCGCGCCGTCGAGCAGGCTGCGCAGGAAGACCTCCATGCCCTTCCAGGTATCGGCCGGCCCGATCGGCGACCAGTCCATGAAGAAGCACGGTCCGCCGCCATGCGGGATGAACCAGCTCGGCTGACGCATGCTCACGCGGCGTCTCGCCCGATCTGCGCGCGTCGCCACAGCGCGGGCACCAGGATCGCGATGGCGGCGACGGCATCGAGGATGACTGCGGGCGTCCAGCCCCAGGCATGGCAGATCGCGGCATCGAGCGGCGCCCAGACCAGGATGCCGGCGATCAGGGCGTTAGCCGCCCAGGCCTGCTGACGGCGCAGGCCGTACTGCACGAGAAACCACATCAGCAGGCCCCAGCTCGCGACGGTGGGGCCGAACAGCGCGAAGGCGACGCGGGTATCGCCACCATCCAGCGGCAGCCAGGCATCGAGGCCGTTCGTCCGCAGCAGCACGAACGGCAGAGCCAGGCCGGCGAACACGTGCGCGACGGCGACGAAACCCAGCCAGCGGTCGAGGCGATCCGGATTCATGCCGCCAGCTTAGGACCTTCGGCAATCCGGGTCACGACGCCCGGGCGCTACCGCTGGCAGCGTGTGCAGTAGAACGACGAACGCTGGCCGATGACGATGCGGCGGATCGGCGAGGCGCAGACGCGGCAGGGCTCGCCGTCGCGTCCGTAGACGGACAGTGCCTGCTGGAAGTAGCCGGACGCGCCGTCGGCGCCGGCAAAGTCGCGCAGCGTCGTGCCGCCCAGCTCCACTGCTTCCGCGAGCACCTCGCGGATGTGTGCGGCAAGGCGCGCGCAGTCCGCGCGCGTGAGTTTTCCCGCGGCGCGCGTCGGGCGGATGCCGGCGCGGAACAGTGCCTCGGTCGCGTAGATGTTGCCGGCCCCGACGACGATGCGGCCGTCCATGACGAAGCTCTTGACCGCCGCACTGCGGCCGCGCGACAGCCGGAACAGGTAATCGCCGTCGAAGGCATCGGAGAACGGCTCGGGCCCCATGCCGCGCAGCAGCAGGTGTTCGGTTTCGGCGGCGGGCCACCACAGCATCGCGCCGAAGCGGCGCGGATCGTGGAAGCGCATGATCCGCCCGCTGTCGAGCGTCCAGTCGACGTGATCGTGCTTGCGCAGCGGCACCGACGGCTCGAGCACGAGGATGCGCCCGCTCATGCCCAGATGCAGGATCACGCGATCGCCGCTGTCGAGCACGACGATGAGGTACTTGCCGCGCCGGTCGATCCGCTCGACGCGCCGCCCGGCGAGCTTGGCCGGCAGCTCCGCAAGGATCGGCCAGCGCAGGCGCGGTTCGCGCACCGTCGCCGCGGCGATGCGACGATGCTGCAGGTACGGCGTCAGACCGCGGCGGACGGTCTCGACCTCGGGCAATTCGGGCATGGGGGATTATGGTCGCGCCGTGTTCGCCGCCGCCAACAATGCACCTGTAGGAGCGCCTTCAGGCGCGACCATGCGTCCCGGATCGACGGACGGCTCGCGCCCGAACGCGCTCCTGCAAGTCTTATTCGGACGGCGTCGGCTCGTCCGCGGACGCTTCGGACGGCGGGGTCGGCGCGGGCTCGGCCAACTTCGTCAGCCTGTCGAGTTCGGCCTTGGACACGGTGTAGCGCACGCCATAGGCCGGATTGTCGATCTTGAGCTGCGGCTCGCGTTCGACGATGCGCAGATTCAGCTCGCCGTCGGCGAGGACGATGCGCACCGGATCGCCGGCGTCGCCGGCATCGTCCGGGCGCTCGGCGTTCCACATCGCCCGCAGCTCACGCCAGGCGGTGACGACCGGCTCGACCCGCGCCGACTCGGCGTCGGGGTGCTCCGGCGAGGTCCACGCATCGTTCTCGCGCGCGACCGTCAGTCCCGGCAGCTCGATGCGGCGGATCTCGGCGCCCGGCGGCACCAGCGGCTTGGCCACGAGGTCGCTGTAGTCGGCGTCGAGTGCGGCGCTCGGCGGGTCGAGCACCAGTGCGACCTGGTCGCCGGTGCGCACGTAGCGCCGGTGCTCGATCGGTTCGCTGTCGCCGAAAGCGAGTTCGGTGTCGTTGAGCGTGATGCGGTACTGCGGCGGGTCGAGCTTGAGTTCGGCCAGGTCCACCTCGGCAGCGGCGAGGCTGCGCTTGACGTCCGTGCTCGCCAGATTGACGAGACTGGCGACCTCGAACTCGTCGGCGGGTGCCTGTACCGGCTCGACCAGCCGCCACTGCCCGTCCTGCTTCTGCAGCCGGATCACGGGCGCGTCCGGATGGGCGACGGTGATCGAGCTGACTGCATCCTGCGCCAGCGGCGTCAACGGCGGAAACACCTCGTCCTGTTCGCGGCTGAACCACAGCAGCGCGCCGAGCCCGGCCACGGCCACGGCCAGCGCGACGTTGAGATGCGAGCGCTTCATCGCGGTCCCCCTTAGCGGCGGCGGCGCACGGCCCAGCGTGCGACGCCGAAGCCGACGAGCGTCAGCGGCAGCAGCAGTACGAAGATCGCCGAGATCGTGACCGTGGCCCAGCCCGGCAGATAGAGCATCGTGTCCGGCGCGGCCTTGATGTCGATGTTGAGCTGCGCATCGCGCGTCGCCAGCCACTGCACGATGTTCAGGCCGAGCTGCTGGTTGCCGAGTTCGCCGACGTAGGCGTCGGCGAGGAAGTCGGCATCGCCGACGAGCACGACGCGCTGCGGACGGGCCGCCGGCTTGTTCTCGCCATCGTTTGCATCGTCCGTGCCTTCGCTATCGTCAGCTTCGGCCGCGGCCGGCGGTGTGTACGAGCGCGTCAGCGTCACGCCGATGTTCAAGGGTCCGGGGATGTCGGTGTCGTCGAGCGCCACCGTGCCGGCCTCGATGTCGCCGGTCTCGAGCCAGGCGGCGTCCGAGGTCTGCAGCATCGGTTGCAGCGTCCAACCCTCGGCGCCCTGGCCGGCGATCGAGCGCACGAACGGGAACAGCGTCACCAGATCGAGCCCCTGCGTCACCGCGTTCGGCGGATAGCCGATCGCGGCGAAGAAGCCGGGGTGGCCGGTGCCGAGCAACTGGTACTCCGGCAGGATCGCGTAGCCGTTCTGCCACTCGATGCCGAGGTCCTGCGCCAGCGGCTCGATGCCGACCGGAAAGTCCGGATCGGCCAGCCACAGCAGGTTGCCGCCGTTGTTCACGTACTCGCGGATCAGCGCGATCTCGCCGTCGAACAGTTTCGCCGTCGGCGACGCGATCACCAGCACGCTGGTGTTGTCGGGGATCGCCGGCGTCTGCACCAGGTTCAGGCCCTGGACCTTGAGGCCCTTGTCGCGCAGCGCCTGGGCGAAGCGCGCGTAGCTGTCCGGCCCCTCGCCCGCCATCGCGCGCTCGCCGTGACCCTCGAGGAAGACCACGAACTGCTCGCCCGAGTACGACAGCCGCTGCAGCGCGGTGGTGATGCTCTGCTCGGTGGTCGCTCGCAGGTTCTCGCGGCGGCCCTGGTATTCGACGACGACCTCGCCGATGAAGTTGATGTTGAACTCGCGCACCTTCTGCGGCGAGACGCTCGGGTCGATGTACTGGACGCGGATGTCCTTCTTCTCGCGCAGGTACTTGCCCAGGTCCTCCTCCACCGCACGCCGGGTGTCGGCGCCGCTGGGGGCGAACACGTAGAAGGTCACCGGGTCGGCGAGCGAGTCGAGCAGCTGGACGCTGGCGTCGGTCAGCGTGTTGCGCTTGTTCGCGGTCCAGTCGAGCTCGGTCTTGAAGCGCACCGAGACGAAGCCGAGCAGCACGATGACGGCGGCGACGAGCACGCCGTTGCCGAGCTGCTGGAACAGGGTTCCTTTCTTGTTGATGCTCTGGTTCATTGGTTCCGTCCCCCGGTCAGTTGCGTTCCATGTCCAGTCGCAGCACCGTCAGCGACAGGAACAGCGCGGAGAACAGCACGTAGTAGATCGCGTCCGCAGTATCGAAGACGCCGCGACGCAGGCTCTCGTAGTGGTCGATCAGCGAGAGGTAGCCGAACAGTTCCTTGAACGGGATCGAATCGTTGTACGCCAGGATGTTCAGCAGCCACACCACCAGCAGCAGGCCGAAGCTGCCGACCGCGGCGATCGTCGGCTCGCGCGTGCACGAGGACACGAACAGGCCGGCGGCGCCGAAGGACATCATCAGCAGGAACAGGCCGAGCAGGCCGGCGACGATGCGTCCCCAGTCGAGGTCGGTCGACCAGTTCAGCGCCAGCGGCATCAGTGCCATCAGCAGGATCACCACGCCGATGAAGCCGAGCAGGCCGGCGAACTTGCCGAGCACGATCTCGGTCAGCGACACCGGCGCCGAGAACAGCAGCGTCAGGCTGTTGGATTTGCGCTCCTCGGCGAACAGCCGCATCGTCATCAGCGGCATCACCAGCAGCAGCAGGATCGTCGCGAAGCCGTACAGCGAGCCGCCGATGTAGTCCGACACGCCGAACTGATCGCTGCCCATGCCGGCGTTGGCGGCGTACTCGACCAGCAGGTTGATGAAGACGAAGCCCATGATGAACTGCACGATGGCGAGCACCGCCCAGGCCAGCGGCGACAGGAAGATGCGGCGCAGCTCGTAGCGCGCGATATTCAGGACATTGGTCATCACGCGGCCTCCTTCTCGATGTCGCCCGCCCGCTGTTCGTCGCCGGACGTGAGTTCGACGAAGATCTCCTCGAGCGTGCGCGCCTGCGCGCTCAGCTCGTAGAGCCCCCAGTTGCCGCGCGCCGCGGCCTCGGCGAGCGCTTCGCGCGGATCGGCCTTGTCCTCGTGTTCGATGTGAAAGCGTCCGGGTTCGATGGCCCGGACCCGGCGCACGCCGACGATGCCCTGCAGCGCGGACACCTCCGGCGGCCGGCGCAGGCCCAGCGTGATCGCGCCGACGCCGCTGCCGCGGGTCGCATCGATCGATTCGTTGTAGACCACGCGGCCGCGGGCAATGATCATCACCCGCGAACACACGGCCTGGATCTCCGGCAGGATGTGGCTCGACAGGATGACGCTGTGATTGGCGCCCAGATCCTTGATCAGCTTGCGGATCTCGCGGATCTGGATCGGGTCGAGGCCCACCGTGGGCTCGTCGAGGATCACCACCGGCGGGCGGTGGATGATGGCCTGCGCGATGCCGACGCGCTGCTGATAGCCCTTCGACAGATTGCCGACGAGGCGGTGACCGACGTCGCCGAGCCCGCAGTCGCGCTTGGCCGAATCCACCGCGGCGTCGCGGTCGGCCTTGGCCACGCCGTGCAGGCCGGCGCAGTAGCGCAGGTACTCGTCGACGGTCAGTTCCGGATAGACCGGCGGCTGCTCGGGCAGGTAGCCCAGATGCCGTTTCGCGGCCTTGGGCTCCTCGCGCAAGGACACGCCCTTGATCCGGGTCTCGCCGTCGCTGGGCGCCAGATTGCCGGTGAGCATCTTCATCGTCGTCGACTTGCCGGCGCCATTGGGGCCGAGCAGGCCGAGAATCTCCCCCTTCCGCAGCGTGAGATCCAGCGTCTCCACGGCCACGGTCGGTCCGTACCGGCGCGTGAGCCCACGCGCCTCGATCAGGACTTCGCTATCCATATCCCTTTGTCTGTGTTGTGGAAAAACGGCGCTGTCTCGGACAGGCGTCGCGCCGGTGAGTTCCGAGATCGCGCGATTGTAGGGGCGGCCGGCGCCGCTTCAAGGCTTGTGCAGGGTCAATACAGCCGGGGCTGGCCTTCGGGCCGCCGCCGGAAACGCTTGTACCCCCACCAGTACTGCTCGATGCAATCACGCGCGCAGCGTTCGAGGCCGGCATTCATCGCCGACACCGCCGTTTCCAGGTCCTCGCTGTCGATGCCCGCTGGCGCCGGAAAGCAATGGGCGATGAAGCCGCGGCCCCAGTTCAGGCGCTCGCCGTAGAAGAACACCACCGGCGCACCGGTCTTGCGGACCAGCTTGGCGACCAGCGTCGGCGAATGCGCCGGCTGGCCGAAGAACGGCGCGAACACGCCGCGGCCGGGCGGCGGGTCCTGGTCGGGCATGAAGTAGATCGTCTCGCGCCGCTTGAGCACTTCCAGCAGCGGCCGGCCGACGGCGCTGTCGGCGGCGTACATGTTGCCGCCGAAGCGGCAGCGCCCGGCGGTCGCGATCTCGTCGAGCACGCCGCCCTGACGCTTGTACAGGCCGGTGGCCGGATGCATCTTCGAGTACGGAATCGCCACCGACTCCCAGTTGCCCTGGTGCAGCGTCAGCAGGATCAACCCCTTGTTCTGCGCCAACGCCGCGTCGATGTGCTCGCGGCCGTGCCATTCGCGGATCAGGCCGAGCACCCGCTGTTCGGGGGCCAGCCAGATCACCGCCAGCTCGAGAATCGTCTTCATCTCATGGCACAGCGACCGCCGGACCAGCCGCCGGCGCTGTGCGGGCGTGAGCCCGGGCTGGCACAGCGCGACGTTGGCGTAGGCGGCCCGCCGGCGGCTGTTCGGCAGCAGCCACAGCAGCCAGCCGAGCAGATTGCCCAGCCCCTGCAGCAGCGGCAGCGGCAAGCGGGCGAGAACCTGGAACAAGATGCGCATGGCGCGGCATTATGCGCATCCTGCGCAAGACCGGGCCGTGCCGGTCCGGACTTTTCGAACGCGCTGCCGGATTTCTGCCCGCCGGCGGGCGCAGCGGCCGGATCGGGAAATGGTCCGCGGACGGTCCGCTGAGCCCCTATTCCGGCGAGCCGTCCCGGTTGGTGCAGGACGCACAAAAAAGAAAAGCCCGGTGGGAAACCGGGCTCGAAGGGAGGAGGAAAAAACCATGTTGCCCCGTCCGGCCGATTCAGGGGAGGCCGGGCGAAGCGAGGCCAGTTTGACGGGACGGCCCGCGGTGGCGATGTCCGCGGATCGCCCCGTCCCCTTGTAGGAAAATGACTCAAGAAACCTGATGATCGGATTGCTGCAACGGGTCCGCCGCGCGGCGGTGACCGTCGACGGGACCTGCCGGGGCGAGATCGGGCCGGGACTGCTGGTGCTGGTCGGGGTGCGCCCCGAGGACGGTCCGGCGCAGGCCGAACGCCTCGTCGAACGCCTGCTCGGCTACCGGGTGTTCGCCGACGAGGCCGGACGCATGAACCGGTCGCTGCGCGATACCGGCGGCGGGCTGCTTCTGGTGCCGCAGTTCACGCTGGCCGCGGACACCCGGCAGGGCAGCCGGCCGGGATTCTCCACGGCCGCGGCGCCCGGGCACGCGCGCGCACTGTTTGATCACCTCGCGACGACAGCGCAGCGCGAGTGGCCCGGCACCCGGACCGGCGTCTTCGGCGCCGACATGCAGGTCGAACTGGTCAACGACGGACCGGTGACGTTCTGGCTGGAGGCCCGCTAGGACAACCTGCCGGAGGCGGACGAGCCGGCCCGGCACGCGCGGCCATTTCGCTCGGGACACAGCCAGCGCGGTTGCTCCCGGGGCTGCAGCTTCCGCCGCGAGCAGGCTCGCGGCGCCTGAAACGCCGGGTTCCCGACGGATGGTTCAAATCCGGGCGGGGCGGGAGTACCATGGCGGCCCTTTGCGCCAGCCCCAAGGCGAAATGGCCGCCCGCAACGCCAGCGTCCAACGCGATACCCGCGAAACCCAGATCCGCGTCAGCCTGAACCTTGACGGTTCGGGCGAGGGTCGTTTCGCCACCGGCATCCCGTTTCTCGACCACATGCTGGACCAGGTGGCCCGTCACGGCCTGATCGACCTCGACATCGAGGCCAGGGGCGACCGCGAGATCGACGATCACCACACCGTCGAGGACATCGGCATCACGCTGGGCCAGGCCTTCGACAAGGCGGTCGGCGACAAGAAGGGCATCGTCCGCTACGGACACAGCTACGTCCCGCTCGACGAGGCCCTGTCGCGCGTCGTCGTCGATCTGTCCGGCCGGCCGGGGCTCGAATACTTCGTCGAGTTTCCGCGCGCGCGCATCGGCGAGTTCGATGTCGACCTGTTCCGCGAGTTCTTCCAGGGCTTCGTCAATCACGCCAAGGTGACGCTGCACATCGACAATCTGCGTGGCCGCAATGCGCACCACATCGTCGAAACCGTGTTCAAGGCCTTCGGCCGGGCGCTGCGCATGGCCTGCACGCACGATCCGCGGCTGGGCGACGTCACGCCATCCACCAAGGGCACTCTCTAACGTCAGGACCCGCGATCGCGGCGTGACGCCGCGACGCGTGTCGACGCGACTTCATCATGGCAGCATCCATCGGCGTCATCGACTACGGCATGGGCAACCTGCACTCGCTGGGCAAGGCCCTGGAGCGGGTGTCGAGCGCGAGCCGCGTGGTCATCAGCTATGACCCGGAAGAACTGATGGCCTGCGATCGTCTGGTGCTGCCCGGCGTCGGCGGCGTGCGCGAGTGCATGAACGAGCTGCGCCGGCTGGAGCTGAACCAGATGGTCGTCGAGGCCGCGCGAGACAAGCCGATGCTGGGCATCTGCCTGGGCATGCAGGTGATGCTCGAATGGAGCGACGAGAACGGCGGCGTGCCGGCACTCGGCCTGTTCCCCGGCAAGGTCGTGCGTTTCCCCGATCCGTCGCCGGACGCGCACGGCGACCGCCTCAAGGTTCCGCACATGGGCTGGAACCGCGTCGTGCAGACCCGTGCACACCCGCTGTGGGACGGCGTGCCGGACGACGCCTGGTTCTACTTCGTGCACAGCTATCACGCCGCGCCGGCCAATCCCGAACACGTCCTCGGCACGGCCGACTACGGACATGCCTTCGCGGCGGCGATCGCACGCGACAACATCGCCGCGTTCCAGTTTCACCCGGAGAAGTCGCAGAACACCGGCATGACGCTGCTCGGCAACTTCGCCCAATGGAGTCCGTGAGCGGCCGCTGATCCCGCAGAGTTGCCAGCGCCGGTCGAATTGGGCAGAGTGCTGTTCAAGTCAGGCATCGAAGCGCCACAACCCATCTGAATCGGGCCGCATCCCGCATCGAACCGTTCCCCTCCTGACAATTCCCTCAGCCTCATGCTGTTGATTCCCGCTATCGATCTGAAAGGCGGCCAGTGCGTGCGTCTGCGCCAGGGGCGCATGGACGACGTCACGGTCTTCTCCGACGACCCGGTCACCGTCGCCCGCCGCTGGGCCGACGAAGGCGCCGAGCGCATCCACATCGTCGACCTCGACGGTGCCGTCAAGGGCCAGCCGATCAACATCGGCGTCGTCGAGCAGATCGCCGCGGCGGTCGAGGTGCCGGTGCAGGTCGGCGGCGGCATCCGCGACGAAGAGACGGTGCAGCGCTATCTCAATGCCGGTGTGCAGTACGTGATCATCGGCACCAAGGCCGTGAACGCACCGCACTTCCTGCACGACCTGTGCCTCGAGTTCCCGCGCCACATCATCGTCAGCCTCGATGCCAAGGACGGTCGCGTCGCGCTCAACGGCTGGGCCAAGCTCACCGGACATGACGTGATCGAGACCGCGCTGCACTGCGAGCGCGACGGCGTCGAGGCCATCATCTACACCGACATCGCCAAGGACGGGATGATGCAGGGCTTCAGCGTCGACTCCACGCGCAATCTCGCGCGGGCGCTGAAGACCCCGGTGCTCGCCTCGGGCGGTGTGAGTTCGCTCGACGACATCCGCACGCTCAAGGAACTCGAACCCGATGGCGTCGCCGGCGCCGTCATCGGCCGCGCGCTCTACCAGGGTTCGCTCGACTTCAAGGAAGCGATCAAGATCGCGCGCGGCTGAGGCCGCGCTTCACGGCGACACCGCCGTTCCCGGATTCAGGTATTCACAGTGCTCGCCAAACGCATCATCCCCTGCCTCGACATCGACCGCGGCCGCGTGGTCAAGGGCATCAAGTTCGAGGACGTGCAGGACGCCGGCGATCCGGTCGAGGTCGCACGCAAGTACGACCAGCAGGGCGCCGACGAGCTGGTGTTCCTCGACATCACCGCCAGCCACGAGGCGCGGCCCATCCTGTTCCAGACCGTCGAGAAGGTCGCACGCGAGATCTACATCCCGCTGACCGTCGGCGGCGGTGTGCGCACCTGCGCCGACGTGCGCTGCCTGCTGTCGGCCGGCGCGGACAAGGTCAGCATCAACACCGCGGCGGTCGAGAACCCGGGCTTCGTCACCGAGGCCGGCGGCCGCTACGGCGTGCAGTGCATCGTCGTCGCGATCGACGCCAAGCGCGTCGTGCCGAAGAAGCCGCCGCTGGCGCGCAAGTCCGCCCGTGTCGAGCCGCCGCGCTGGGAGATCTTCACGCACGGCGGGCGCAAGGCCACCGGGCTCGACGCCATCGAATGGGCGGTGAAGATGGTCGAGCACGGCGCCGGCGAGCTGCTGGTCACCAGCATGGACCGCGACGGCACCAAGGCCGGCTACGACGTCGAACTGCTCGACGCCATCTCGGCCGCGGTCAGCGTGCCGGTGATCGCGTCCGGCGGCGTCGGCACCCTGGAACATCTGCACGCCGGTCTAGTGGCCGGGCATGCCGATGCCGTGCTGGCCGCGAGCATCTTCCACCACGGCACCTACAGTGTCAGCGAGGCCAAGCACTATCTTGCGGACAAGGGCGTGCAGATCCGGCTCTGAAGCGCACGGTCCGGCCGGAGTACACTTGTCTTCCGGACGCAATCAACGGATGTCAGGCTTGACCACCCCCGGCGACACGATCGGCGAGCTGTATCGCGTGCTCCAGGACCGCAGGACGGCGGACCCGGGCGTGTCGTACGTCGCCAGTCTGTACCGCAAAGGTCCGGACGCGATCCTCAAGAAGGTCGGCGAGGAAGCTGCTGAAACCCTGATCGCGGCGAAGAATCCGGACGACGAGGCCCTGGTGCGCGAACTCGCGGACCTGTGGTTCCACACGCTGGTGCTGATGGCGAGCCGCGACATCGAGCCGCAGCGCGTGACCGGCGAACTGGCGCGTCGTTTCGGTACGTCGGGGCATGCGGAAAAGGCGGCGCGGCCGCAGACGTCCTAGCTAACGAGGTGATGAGATGGGTTCGCTGAGTATTGGTCACTGGCTGATCGTGCTGGTCATCGTGCTGCTGATCTTCGGCACCAAGAAGCTGCGCAATCTCGGCGGCGACCTGGGCGGTGCGATCAAGAACTTCAAGAGTTCGATGCGCGAAGGCGAGGCCGAGGCCAACGAGGACAAGGACAAGGCGCAGATCGCCAGCGCGCAGCCGGCGCAGCGCGAGACTGCCGGCGCCAAGCAGGAAGACAGCAAGGTCTGAAAGCCGCAGGCGGCGTCGGCGACATGTTCGACTTCAGTTTCACCGAGATCGCGCTGTGCATGGTCATCGCGCTGATCGTGCTCGGTCCCGAGAAGCTGCCGAAGGTCGCGCGGACCGTCGGCCGCTGGGCCGGGCAGGCGCGGGGCTACCTGCGCAATCTCACGGCCGAGCTCGATCGCGAGGCCAAGCTGTCCGAACTCAAGCAGCAGCTCGACGAGGCCAACCGCGTCGTGCGCGAACAGAACCGCTCGCTGAACTCGGCGATCGAGAAGACCGTTTCCGAGCTGGGCAAGGACACGCCACCCAAGCCCTGAGCGCATGAGCGAAGCCGAACCCGAACCCCGGCAGCAGGAACAGCCGCTGATCGCGCATCTGCTGGAACTGCGCGACCGCCTCCTGAAGATCGTCTGGGGCGTGCTGCTGGTGTTCCTGCCGCTGATGGCCTTCGCCAAGGACATCTACGCATGGCTGGCGCAGCCGCTGCTGCGGATGCTTCCCGAAGGCACGTCGATGATCGCCACCGAGGTGGCGTCGCCGTTCTTCACGCCGATCAAGCTCGCCGCGCTGGTCGCTTTCGTGCTCGCGATGCCGTGGGTGCTCTACCAAGTCTGGGCCTTCGTCGCGCCGGGGCTGTACAAGAACGAGCGCCGGCTGGTCGTGCCGCTGCTGGCGTCGAGCACGCTGCTGTTCTACGCGGGCATCGCGTTCGCGTACTTCCTGGTGCTGCCGACGGTCTTCAAGTTCATCATCGGCATTGCGCCCGAGGGCGTGGCGGTGATGACCGACATCGCCAAGTACCTGGACTTCGTGCTGGCCCTGTTCCTGGCCTTCGGCTTCGCGTTCGAGACGCCGGTCGCGCTGGTGCTGATGGTCAAGACCGGCTTCGTCACGCCGGCGAAGCTCGGCGAGATGCGCGAGTACGTGCTGGTCGGCGCCTTCGTCGTCGGCGCCATCTTCACGCCGCCGGACATCGTCTCGCAGATCATGCTCGCCGTGCCGGTGTACCTGCTCTACGAACTGGGCATCGTCGCGTCGCGCATCTTGGTGCCCGGCGCCCGTGAAGTGGAGGCGCAGCAGCGCCAGCAGGACAGCGGCTGATCCAGCGGCACGCTCCTTGCTCCGTCCCCTCCCATAACAGGGGTCACGGGGAGCAGGAACATGCGGATCTCGATCCGGGCAGGGTTGGTGGTGCTGTCGGCGGCGTTCGCGTCCAGCGGCTGGGCGCACGCCGATCACGCGACGGCGTCGGCGAAGGCGGATTTTCCGGTGCGCGAGACCTCGCACGCCGACGGCATCCTTGCCGTCGACGAGGCCTGGTTCTGGGACGGCGGCACGCTCGACGGCCGTGTGCCGGACGGTGCCTTGTGTGATCTCACCGCGCCGTGTCCGGTGTTTGCGGTCGAGGTCGCAGACGGCGGCCGCCGTCTGCGCGTGGGCATCGATACGCCGGAGCGTCTCGACACCTTCGTCGTCGAGGTCTTCGACCCGCAGGGCGTCCTCGCCGGATCGGACAGCAACGCCAACCAGTTCAATTCCGAGGTGCTGGTCGACGCGCCGGCCGGCGGCCGCTGGACCGTGCGCGTGCGTCCGGAAGCGGTGACCCGGGCGTCGTTCCGCCTGCGCGCCAAGCTCGAATCGGAACTGCCCGAGGAGCGCTTCACCGGCGGCGCCCGCCGCGCGCTGCTGCCGAACCTGCGCACGGTGCCGCCGTACGAGTTCACGTTCGTGGCGCCGGCGAACCCGCTCAACGGGCTGTACCCGCCGGACACGATCAACCCGCCGCTGGAAGTCGCCGGCATTGCCCCGCTTTCGTGCACGGCCGACGAGATGGCACCGCCATCGCTCGGCGGCGGCGGCGCCGTCGACTGCCTGCGCTTCACCTCGGGACCGATCAACCTCGGCCCGGGCATCTACGACATGCGCTTCAGCCTGCTCGAGGACGCGCTCGCCGGCACCGCCTATCTCAATCTCGAGGAACTGCTCGCGCGCACCGTCGTCGGCCCCAAGCTGCAGGCCGTGCACTTCAGCGACGGCTCGGTCGAGTTCATCCCGGCCGGCACCTACTCCTTCCACCCGGTGCACTTCCACTTCCACGACGACTACGTGCTGAGCTTCGAGCTGTATGCCGTCACCGATCCCGAGCACGGCGGCGGCCTCACGCCGGCGGGTCTGGGCACCAAGTCCGGCTTCTGCCCGGCCGACCAGCTGTTCGGCGACTGGGCGGACTTCGGCCAGGGCTACGAGACGCCCGGCGGCGACTCGCCGCTGGACAACTGCTTCTCGCCGGTCGGTGGCGTGCTCGGCCTGTCCGTGGGCTGGGGCGACGTCTACCGCTGGCAGCGGCCCGGCATGTACGTGGAGTTCGGCGGTCAGCCGAACGGGCGCTACGTCGTGCGTTCGATCGTCGACGCCGAGCACCGGGTGCTCGAGACCAACGACGGTGACAACGTCTCGTACGCCTATATCGAGGTGCAAGGACGCACGATCGAACTGCTCGAGCGCGGCTGGGGCCTGGACCCCTGGGACCCGGACAAGGTCGTGTTCGACGGCCCGGGCCCGGTGCAGCGTTCCGCGACGGCGGCCGGTGCAGCGGCGCAGGACAGTGGTGGCGGCGGTGCGCTGCCCCTGCTGTCGCTGCTGCTGGCTGGCGCCTGCGCCGGGATGCGATACCGGCGAAGGAGGCCTGTCGCACCGGCGTAGGCGTGCGCGGCCTATCATGTGCGCCGCACATGAAGGGATCGCCGATGTACAGACTCGACAACAAGGTGGCCGTGGTGACCGGCGCGGGCTCGGGAATCGGCCGCGCACTCGCGCTGCAACTGGCCGGCAAGGGCTGCCGGCTGGCGCTGTCCGACATCAAGGCCGACGCGCTGGCCGAGACGGCGGCGATGCTGCCGTCGCCGGCGTACACGCAGACGGTCGATGTCGCCGATCGCGATGCGGTCTTCGCCTTTGCCGATGCGGTCAAGCGCGAATGCGGCGGCGCCCACGTGATCATCAACAACGCCGGCGTCGCCCTCGCCCAGACCATCGAGAACATGAGCTTCGAGGACTTCGAATGGCTCATGAACATCAATTTCTGGGGTGTGGTCTACGGCACCAAGGCCTTCCTGCCGACACTGCGTGCGCAGGACGACGGCGTCATCGTCAACCTGTCGAGCATCTTCGGCATCATCGCGGTGCCGACGCAGGGTGCGTATCACAGCGCCAAGTTCGCCGTGCGCGGCTTCACCGAGACGCTGCGCCAGGAGCTCGACGGCAGCGGCGTGTCGGCGGTGTGCGTCCACCCCGGCGGCATCCGCACCAACATCGCCCGCAACGCGCGGCACTACGTCGACTCGCTGGGCAACACCGACGCCGGAAAGGCGGCAGCGCAGTTCGACAAGATCGCGCGCACGACCGCCGACGAGGCCGCGCGCGTGATCATCGACGGCATCGAGCGCCGGCGCCCGCGCGTGCTGATCGGCGCCGACGCCAAGCTGCTCGACCGCATCCAGCGCTGGGCACCGGTCAACTACCCCCGCATCCTCGGCGCGCTGCTCAGGCGCCTGCGCGACCGCTGAGTGCCCGCCATGGACCGTTCGCAGATCCAGCGTTGCATCGCCGCGCTGTGGGACGACGAGATCGTGCCGCAGCTCACCGAGTACATCCGCATTCCGAACAAGTCGCCGCTGTTCGATCCGCAGTGGCAGGCGCACGGCTACATGGATGACGCCGTGCGCCTGATGGAGAACTGGGCACGGAGCAAGCTCGCCGCGCTGCCGGGCGCGACGCTGGAAGTGATCCGCCTCGAAGGGCGCACGCCGCTGATCTTCATCGACATCCCGGCGGCGCACGGCGGCCGCGACGACGATGTCGTGATCCTCTACGGCCATCTCGACAAGCAGCCGGAAATGAACGGCTGGGCCGACGGCCTGGGTCCGTGGACACCGGTGCTCAGGGAGGACCGGCTCTACGGGCGCGGCGGTGCCGACGACGGTTACGCGATCTTCGGTTCGCTCGCGGCGCTGCTCGCGCTGCGCGAACAGAAATTGCCGCAGTCGCGTTGCGTGGTGCTGATTGAGGCCTGCGAGGAATCCGGCAGCTACGATCTGCCGCACTACGTCGACCATCTCGCGCCGCGGCTGGGCAAGGCCTCGCTGGTCGTGTGCCTCGACTCCGGCTGCGGCAACTACGACCAGCTGTGGCTGACGACGAGCCTGCGCGGTCTGGTCGGCGGCAACCTGCGCGTCGATGTGCTGACCGAAGGCGTGCACTCCGGCGATGCGTCCGGCGTGGTGCCGTCGAGCTTCCGCGTGCTGCGGCAGATTCTCTCGCGCCTCGAGGACGAGACCAGTGGCGAGATCCGTCCACGCGATTTCCACGTCGAGATTCCGCCGCAGCGGATCGAGCAGGCCAGGGCGGCGGCGCAGGCGCTCGGCGACGAGGTGTACAGCAAGTTTCCCTTCGTCGACGGCATGCGGCCGGCCGACGATGACCTGACCGAACTGGTGCTCAACCGCACCTGGCGGCCCAAGCTCGCCGTCACCGGCGTCGACGGCCTGCCAGCCCTGTCGAGTGCCGGCAACGTGCTGCGCCCGTTCACGACGGTGAAGCTGTCGCTGCGGATTCCGCCGACGCTCGACGGCAGGAAGGCCGCCAAAACGCTCAGGCGCATCGTCGAAGCCGAGGCGCCCTACGGCGCGAAGGTCCGTTTCGAGGGCGAGAAGTCGGGCAGCGGCTGGAATGCGCCGCAGCTCGCGCCGTGGCTGGAACAGGCCGTCGACGCCGCGTCGCGCGCCTACTTCGGCCCGCCGCCGGTGTACATGGGCGAAGGCGGCACGATTCCGTTCATGGGCATGCTCGGGGAGAAGTTCCCGCAGGCGCAGTTCCTCGTCACCGGTGTGCTCGGCCCGCACTCCAACGCGCACGGCCCGAACGAGTTCCTGCACATTCCCACGGGCAAGCGCGTGAGCATGGTCGTGGCCGACATCGTCGCGCGGCACGCCGTGGCGGACTGAGACCTGCCGTCAGGCGCGCTGCGCCCGACGCTCCAGCTTGTTCGCGTACATGCGTTCGTCGGCGACGCGCAGCGCCGCTTCGAGCGGGCGGCTTGCCGTCAGGTCCACGGGGGCGTGGCCGGCGCTGAACGCCAGCGGATAGTCCGACCGCCGTTCCGCCTGGAGCTGCGCAGCGGCATCGTGAAGGGCCGCGAGGCGCCGGCCGGGGTCGCCGCTATCGTCGATCGCCAGCGCCACCAGTTCGTCGCCGCCGATCCTGCCGATCACGTCGCTTTCGCGAAAGCCGCGTCTGAGCAGTTCGGCCATCGTGCGGATGAACTCGGAGCCGGCGTCATGGCCGAGGGAATCGTTGATCCGCTTGAGACCGTCGAGATCGAAGAAGAACAGGCGCGCCGACTGACCGTTGCGCCTGGCGAGCGCCAGCGCCTGTTCGGCGATGAGCATGAATCCGCGGCGGTTGTGTGCGCCGGTGAGTTCGTCCGTCAGCGAGGCATGCCGCAGGCGCGACTCGAGCGCGTTGATGCGCCATGCCATCCAGATCACCAGGCACATCACGATCAGCGTCTGGCTGGCCACGGTGACCGCGGTGGAGGTCGCGCGGTCGGCGATGCCGCTCTCCGAGGCGTACAGCCGCAGCAAGGCCAGCACCGACGGCAGGACGAGCGCGGCCGGCAGGACGATGCGCGCGATGTGGCTGCCGATGCCGACGCCGACCAGCACCGAGGTGAATCCGTAGAGCGCGCGGCGTGCCGCGATGGTGAAGGCCAGCAGCAGAAAGCAGATCAGGCTCTGCGGCGAGGTCACCGTCTCCCCGGAGATGCCGTACAGGCCGGAGGCCCTGAACAGGTAGCCGCACAGCAGCATCAGCACCACGCCGACGAGGGCGACGACCAGCAGGTCCGCGAGGCGGGCGCCGAAACCGCTCGTCCGGCGCATCAGCAACATTGCTGCCGCGGCGAGCGCCAGCACCGTGGCGGTCTGCGGTGACATGCGCCCCGGCAGCGACGGCGACGGATCGCGCACGACGAGCTGGTCGATGAACAGCGACAGGCCGGTGGCGTACTGGAACAGCGCGCCGAGTGCCAGCGCGAGTACCACCGCCGACAGCAGCAGGGTCGCGCGCACCCGCGCCGGCGCCGCGCCGGGCACGCGCAGCAGCAGGCCGAGGGCGATGAGGCCGCAGCCCAGCGCGGTGTTGAACTTCATCTGCTGCCAGCCGGGTGCGTCGAGCGCCGGCAGCAGCGGACGGACCAGCCACAGCAGCAGAACGGTCGCCGAGATCGCGGCGGCGGAGATCGCGCAGATCCGCTCGATCCGCGCGAGTCTGCCGAGCAGCGCGAGGTCCGGCTGATTCGAGGCGGAAGGAGCGCTCAAGCGTCGGCCGCCTACTCGCGCAGCCGCGCGATGACGGCGTCGAGCCGGTCCGGCACCACGCCGCGCCAAGCCTCGAAGGCCGCCGCGGCCTGCCCGACGAGCATGCCGAGGCCGTCGGCGATGCGCGCCGCACCCTGCGCTTCGGACCAGGCCCTGAACGGTGCGAACGCCGTGCCGTAGGACAGGTCGTAGCAGTCGCCGCCGCGGGCGAGCAGCGGGCCCGGCAGCGCCGCCATGCGCCCGCTGTGCCCTGCCGCCGTGGCATTGACGACCAGGTCGTAGCGATCGCCCTTGAGCGACAGGTGCGTGCGCGGAACGATCGTCCCCAGCGGCTTGAAGGCTTCGGCCAGCGCCTCGGGTTTCCAGGGGTTGCGGTTCGAGACGACCAGTTCCGCCGGTGCGGCGGCGAGCAGCGGCTCGAGAATGCCGCGCACGGCGCCCCCGGCGCCGAGCACGAGCACGCGCCGCCCGGCAACGCCGAAGCCCAGGCGCTGCAGATCACGGATGAAGCCCTCGCCGTCCGTGTTGTCGCCGTGCCAGCCCTGGTCGGTGCGGATCAGGGTGTTCACCGCGCCGGCCCGCTGCGCCCGCCCGGAGACGGTCTTGCACAGCGCCATGACCGCGACCTTGTGCGGCAGCGTCACGTTGAGTCCGCGATAGCCCGCCGTGTGCAGCGCCTGCAGCCGCTCGGGCAGCGCATCGGGCGCGATCTCGATCGCCTCGTAGCTCAGGGCCTGGTCCGTCTGCCGCGCGAACTGCGCGTGGATCGCCGGCGAACGGCTGTGCGCGACGGGCTGGCCGATGACGGCGTAGCGGTCCATGGTGCCGGCCGGCCTCAGGCGCCGAGCCAGCCGGCGGCGTCCTTCGCGTGGTAGCTCAGGATCATGTCGGCGCCGGCCCGGCGCAGGCAGACGAGTGCTTCGAGCACGGCCTTCTTCTCGTCGAGCCAGCCGTTCGCGGCTGCGGCCTTCAACATGCTGTATTCGCCGCTGACCTGGTACGCCGCGACCGGGACGCCGAAGCCGTCCTTGATCCGGCGGATGATGTCGAGATACGGCAGGCCCGGCTTGACCATGACGATGTCCGCGCCTTCGTCGAGGTCGAGCGCCACTTCGCGTAGGGCCTCGTCGGTGTTGGCCGGGTCCATCTGGTAGGTCTCCTTGCCGCCCTTGCCGAGGTTGGAGCCGGAGCCGACCGCGTCGCGGAACGGGCCGTAGAAGCTGGAGGCGTACTTGGCCGCGTAGGACAGGATCAGCGTGTCCTTGCAGCCGTCGCGCTCCAGTACCTGGCGGATGTGGCCGATGCGGCCGTCCATCATGTCGCTGGGCGCGACGATGTCGACGCCGCAGCGTGCGTACAGCAGCGCCTGCCGGCGCAGGATCTCGCAGGACGCATCGTTGTCGACACGGCCGGCCTCGTCGAGCACGCCGTCCTGCCCGTGGCTGGTATAGGGGTCGAGCGCGACATCGGCGACGATGCCGATCTGCGGCAGCGCCTGCTTCACCGCCTTGATCGCGCGGCACATCAGGCTGTCGGGGTTCAGCGCCTCGTCGCCGTTCGGCGTCTTGCGCTCCGCCGGCGTCACCGGAAACAGTGCAACCGAACGGATGCCAAGGGCGTACAGTGCCTCGCATTCACGCACCAGCTCGTCCAGGTCGAGGCGCGTGACGCCCGGCATCGCCGCCACCGGCCCGCGCAGCGCGTTCTCGGCGACGAACAGCGGCTGGATCAGTTGCGCAGGGACCAGGCGCGTTTCGCGCACCATGTCGCGGATGAAGGCCGCCTGCCGGGTACGGCGCAGCCGGGTGCTGGGGTAAGAACCGATCGCCACCGTGAGAATCCGATTCGACGCTGATGAAGTCCTTGATTATAGCGGTGCCACCATCAGGCTCCTGCGATGACTGACGCGGAAACCCTGGTGCGGCTCGGCGCGTTTCTAGGGACCGGCGTTCTGCTGCTCGCCGCCGAGGCGGCGTGGCCGCGCCGGGCGACGGCCCCATCTCGCCGCCAGCGCTGGTCCGCGAACATCGGCCTGGTGGTCGTCGATACGCTGCTGCTGCGTCTGCTGCTGGGGGCCGGCGCGGTCGGCGTCGCGTACTGGGCCCAGGCCCATGGCGTCGGCCTGCTGCAGGCGCTGGCCTGGCCGGCCTGGATCGAGTTCGGGTTCGCGCTGCTGGCGCTGGACCTGCTGATCTACGCACAGCACCGGCTGATGCACGCGCTGCCGCCGCTGTGGCGCCTGCACCGCGTGCACCACAGTGACCCGGGTTTCGACGTGACGACCGCGCTGCGCTTTCACCCGCTCGAGATCCTGCTGTCGATGGGGCTGAAGATGGGAGCGGTCGCCGTGCTCGGCGCGCCGGTCTGGGCGGTGGTCTGCTTCGAGGCGCTGCTCAACGCGACATCGATGTTCAACCACGCCAACCTGGATCTGTCGCTGCGCACCGACCGGTGGCTGCGCCGCGTCGTGGTCACGCCCGACATGCACCGGGTGCATCACTCGATCCATCGCGACGAGACGGACAGCAATTTCGGGTTCAACCTGACGTGGTGGGACCACCTGTTCGGCAGTTATCGCGCACAGCCCCGGGAGGCTCACGATTCCATGCGCATCGGTCTCGAAGCGTTTCCGCGCCCCGGCGGACTGCTGCGTCTGGTCGCGCAGCCGCTGCAGCGCGGCGACGGCGGCTGAGGCGGGCTAGACTGGCCCCCGATCCGCGACCGAAAAGGTCCCCCTTGCATGGCTGACCCCGAACAGCTCGCGCGCCTGCTCTCCGCTACCGCAGGCGGCGACCAGCGTGCGTTCCGCCACCTCTACGACGCGAGCGGCCCGCATCTGTTCGGGCTGCTGCTGCGTATCCTCAAGCGTCGCGACTGGGCCGAGGAGGCGTTGCAGGACTGCTTTCTGAAGATCTGGCAGAAAGCCGACACGTACTCGCCGGAAAAGGGCGCACCGCTGACGTGGCTGATGACGATCGCCCGCTACCGCGCACTCGATCTGTTGCGCATGAAGCGGCCCGAGGTCGAGCTGCCCGAGGATGGCGAGGATGCGTCGATGAGCTTTGCCGACGAAAGCAGCGGGATCGATCCCGAGGCGGGTGCCGTCGAGAAGGAAGGCATGGGCCGGCTCGCCGAATGCATGGAAGGCCTGCAGGACGAACAGCGGCGCAGCGTGCTGCTCGCGTACTACGAGGGCTACACACACCAGGAACTGGCGCGCCGCCTCGAAGCGCCGCTGGGGACGGTCAAGAGTTGGGTGCGTCGCGGCCTGCAAAGGCTGCGGGAGTGTCTGGGCGAATGAAAGTCGAACATCCACGGCTGAAGCAGGCTCTGGCCGCCGAGTACGTCCTCGGTACCTTGGCGGGGCGTGCGCGCCGACGTTTCGAACGGCTGCTCGCAGCACGGTCGGACCTGCGCGACGAAGTGCGCTGGTGGGAACGCCGACTGGCCCCGCTGCAGCACGGCTTCACGCCGCAGACGCCGCGCGACGTCGTCTGGGCGGCAATCGAGAAGCAGATCAACGCGTCGAAAGTGACGCCGTTGCGGGTCGCTGCGGGCGGCGCGTCGCGCAGTCTGCGTCTGTGGCAGGCGTGGGCGCTGGCAGCGACCGCCGCGTCGGCGGTGCTCGCAGTCGGCCTCGCGCGCGAACGCAACCGGCCGCCGCCGCCGGCGCAGATCGTGCGCGTGGAGGTTCCGGTTATCCAGCCGCTGCCCTACGTCGCCCTGCTGCGCCCCGGCCAGAGCGAAGCACAGTGGCTGGTGACGCTGTCGCCGGAGCGCCGGCTGATTCGCATCACCGGTGCTGGCAAGTTCCCGCTCGACTTCTCGCGCGAGAGTCTCGAACTGTGGGTGATTGGCGACGACGGCCAGCCGCGCTCGCTCGGCGTGATGCCGGATGACGGCGATGGCGAGCTGCCGATGCCGCGCGGCCTGACGATGCCGGCGAAGCCGACGCTGGCCGTTTCCCGCGAACCCGCCGGCGGCTCGCCGACGGGCCTGCCGACCGGCCCCGTGATCACCGTCTCGCCGGCCCAGCGCGCAAGCTGAGCTTCCGGAGTCCGCGGTCGCGGATTTCGCGCGACCGGCATAATCCGGCGACACATCGAACAGGGGGCGAACCGACGTGGCCGGACCGTTGCAGGGACTGAAGATCATCGAGATGGCCGGCGTCGGCCCCGGGCCGTTCGCGGCGATGATGCTGTCGGACATGGGTGCGGAGGTGATCCGCGTGGAGGCCAAGGCGTCCCAGGCGCCGATCGGGTTCGCGCATCCGCGTTTCGACGTCACGACGCGCGGACGCCGCTCGATCACGGTCGACCTGAAGCATCCCGACGGCACCGAACTGCTGCTCAAGCTCCTTGAGCAGGCCGACGCCTTGCTCGAGGGATTTCGCCCGGGCGTGATGGAGCGGCTGGGCCTGGGACCCGAGGTCTGTCTCGCGCGCAATCCGCGACTCGTCTTCGGGCGCATGACCGGCTGGGGCCAGACCGGGCCGCTGGCCAAGGCCGCGGGGCATGACCTGAACTACATCGCGATCACCGGCGTGCTGCACGCGATCGGCCGCGCCGACGAGCCGCCGCCGGTGCCGCTGAACATGATCGGCGACTACGGCGGCGGCGGCATGCTGCTGGCGTTCGGCATGGTCTGCGCGCTGCTCGAGGCGCAGCGCTCGGGCAAGGGCCAGGTCGTCGATGCCGCGATGACGGACGGCACGGCGCTGCTGAGCGCGATCATCGTCGGCATGAAGGCCGGCGGATTGTGGAGCAACCGCCGCGCCTCGAACCTGCTCGACGGCGGCACGCATTTCTACGACTGCTACACCTGCGCCGACGGCAAGGCCGTCGCGCTCGGCGCGCTGGAGCCGCACTTCTTCAAGCTGTTCTGCGAAAAGGTCGGACTGGACGGCATCGACATGAGCCAGCATCTGAGCCCGAAGCAATGGACCGCGCTCAAGCCGCGCATCGCGGCACTGTTCCGCACGAAGACACGCGACGAATGGTGTGCGCTGCTCGAAGGCACCGACTGCTGTTTCGCGCCGGTGCTCGACTGGGACGAAGCGCCCGAGCATCCGCACAACAAGGCGCGCGGGACCTACGTCGAGATCGACGGTGTGGTGCAGCCGGCCCCGGCCCCGCGCTTCAGCCGCACGCCCGGCGAGGTGCAGCGGCCGCCGGCGGCGCGCGGCGAGCATACGGACGAAGTGCTCGCCGATTTCGGCTTCGCGGGTGCGGACATCGACGCGCTGCGCAAGGCCGGCGTCGTGTAGCGGCCAGCCGGCCGGTCACGCGCCCTGCGTGAACACCGGCCAGGTCTCGACGATGCGCCCGTCGTCGTAGACGGCGATGTCGCCGAACTGCAGGAACACGAACTCGCTCTGATGCGGGCGCAGGAAGACGTGATCGCCGACGGCGAGTTCGACGTCGACCGATCCGTTGTAGAGGTCCTGGTTGGTCGAGTGGCCCCAGATCGCGTTGCGCTGCAGGCCCGGCGGCGACACCGGGTCGGCCAGCCAGTAGCCGCCGTAAAGAAAGAACGCGCGGGCGGTGTTCGGGTCCCAGGCGCGGAACAGGCCGGTCAGCGACTCGATGCCGGCGATCTCGGTGCGGTCGAGCGCCTTGAGCACCGGGGTCGCGATGTAGGACGCCGGCTGGTGATCGGCCAGCGACGGCACGTCGAAGTCGGTCGGCATCACCAGGCCCGAGCCCATCGCCAGCTCGTTGCACGGCTCGCTGCCGTCGTACATCGCGTAGGTCGAGCTGCCGCCGGCATTGAGCGTCAGAGCGCTGGCGTCGAAGGTGTCGCCGAGCGTTTCGCGAACGGCACCCAGCGCTTCGGCATACGCCTGCATCGCTCGGTCGAGCGCGCCGCGCGGGCCGCCGAGCAGGCCCGGCATCTTCGAGGCATGTGCCTCGTAGCCCATCAGCCCGGAGAAGCGCAGCGAGGGTTCCGCCTGCACGGCGCGCAGCGCCTCGGCGACGGCGCGGCCGTCGCGCAGGCCGCCGCGGTGCAGGCCCACGTCGATCTCGAAGTTCAGCCGCATCGGCCCCAGGCCCTCGGCGGCGCGCGCGCGCGCCCGCTCCGCGGACTCGGCGATGCGCACGGGGGTATCGACCAGCCACTCGATCCGCGCCAAGGGATCGAAGGCCGGATTGCGGTGGTGGGCGAAGAAGCGCGCCACGGCGCCCGCCGGCATCGGCTTGCCGAGCAGCACCCGCGCATCGGGCATGCGCTCGCCGACGAGGTTGAGGAAGGGCTGATGGAAGACCATCAGGCGATCGGTCCCGGTCGCGCGGCGCACGGTCTCGATCAGCGGCAGGCTCGGCAGCGACTTGGCGACGATGCGGTAGGCGAAGTTGCGCGGACGGTTGGCCTGCAGGCGTGCAAGGTTGTGTTGCAGACGGGCGCGGTCGATGACCAGCGTCGGGCGCATCAGGCCGGCCTCGGCCAGCGCCGACTGCAGTGCGCGGAAGTAGGCGTCGTGGGCACCGGCGCGCGCGCGCGGCTTCGCGGCGACGACGGCAGCCAGCGGCGCGGCCACGGCGGCCCCGAGCAGCAGGCGGCGTCTGCGGTTCATGCGAGGCCGAAGAGCGTGCGCAGATAGGGATTGAGCATGCGCCCGTCCGGATCGAGCGCCGCGCGCACGGCGAGAAAGTCCGCCCAGCGCGGATAGCGGCCCGCAAGCTGTGTCGGCGTGAGCGTGTGCATCTTGCCCCAGTGCGGGCGGCCCTCGTACGGCTGGTAGATCGGTTCGATGTCGGCGAAGTAAGGCAGCGGGTCTTCGGCGTGATAGCGGTGAACCGCGATCGAGCCCGAGACCTCATGGCCCTGGAACGGGCTCAGCCAGGCATCGTCGCCGCGGACGACGCGCAGCTCGATCGGGAAGAACTCCTCGTGATGCTGCGCCTCGATGCGTTTGCGCACTTCCCTGAACGCCGGAAGCAGCGCATCGGCGTCGAAGTGATACTCCATCTCGTTGAACCGCACCTCGCGACTCGACGGAAAGATGCGGTACCACAGATCGACCGCCTCTTCGGGTTTGAAGTCCTGCGTCGCCAGGTCGAGCACGCGCCGGCGCAGCCCCGGCCACCAGCTCAGCCAGTCGCGCGCCTGTTTCATCTGCATCACGGCGTCGTTGTCCTGCTCCTCGCCGCGCGGCGAGATCGGCTCGTCGGTCGGATCGATGGCGATCGCGACCGCGCTGCTGCAGAACGGCAGGTAATAGATCTCGAAGCTGTGATGCTGGCGCGCCAGCTCGTCGAAGCGCTCGAGCAGCTGGTCCAGAGGCTCGAGCCAAACGCTGCGCTTGAGCTTGTGCGTCGGCACGTTGCGCAGCGTCACCTCGGTGATCACGCCGAGGCTGCCGAGCGAGACACGTGCCGCGGCGAACACCTCCGGGTTGTGCTCGGCGCTGCAGTCGATCACCTCGCCGCGGGGCGTGACCAGCCGCAGGCCGGTGACGTAGCTGTGCAGCGCGCCGAGTGCGCGGCCGGTGCCGTGCGTGGCGGTGGCGATCGCGCCGGCGATCGTCTGCGAGTCGATGTCCGGCATGTTCGCGAGGGCCTGGCCGACGTCGTCGAGCATCGGGCCGACGTCGCCGAGTCGCGTGCCGGCGCCCAGCGTCGCCGTCAGGCTCGCGGCGTCGTGCGACTTCAGGCCGCCGAAGTTGCGCAGCGACAGCAGCGAGCCCTGTGTCGGCACCAGTGCGGCGAACGAGTGCCCCGCGCCCACCGGGCGGATCGGTGCCGGCGAGTGCTGCAGCAGCGCGGCAAGCTCCTCCTCGTCCTGCGGCGCCAGCCGTTCGGCCGGCAGCGCATGCTGGTATCCCGACCAGTTCTGCCAGGGCAGCAGACGTCTGCCGTCGGGCCCGGTGGTCGGCATCGGCGCCTTCGGCATGTTCGAGGCGCCATGATCATCGCAGGCGGCGAGGCCGACGCCGCCGGCTGCGGCGAGCGAGCTGATCAGGAAGTCGCGGCGATTCATCGTGCGCCTACTGACCGGACATGTAGCGGATCAGCGCGGCGAAATCCTCTTCGCCGCAGTCCATGCATGCGCCCATCGGCGGCATGCCGCGATAGCCGCCGATGGTGTGCTCGACCAGCACGTCCATGCCCTGCGCGAGGCGTGGCGCCCAGGCTTCGCGGTCGCCGGTGGCGGGTGCTCCGGTGCGTGCCATCGGGTCGTGGCAACCCCGGCAGGTCTGCGAATAGAGCCGCACGACCGCGGGGTCCGCGGGCGCGGCGGCCGTTGCCGCCGGCGGTGCAGCCGGTGGCGGCGGGGCGGAATCGCAGGCGGCCAGCAGCGCGGTTCCCGCGCACACGAGTGCCGACAGTGCCGAATGCATACGCATCTTCGATGTCCCCCGCTCAGGTCCGTGCCAGCTTACACCGGCTGAATTTCCTACTGTCCCAAATTACATACTCCGGGTATGTTTTGCGTCAATGGGAAGATTGGATCAGCCAGCCGCCCCGTCCGCACAGCGACGACGCCAGCCGCGCGGCGACATGACGCGCCGGCGGTTGCTGCGCGCGGCCGAAAAGCTGTTCGTGACGCACGGCTTCGACGCCGTCAGTGTCGATCGCATCGTCGCCGCGGCGGCCGTCACCAAGGGCGCGTTCTATCACCACTTCGCCGACAAGCTCGGGATCTTCCGGGAAGTGTTCGAATCCATCGACCGAGAGATGGGCGAGATCGTGCGTGCACGCGCGCTGACCGCGGACACGCCGCTCGGTATGGTGCAGCTCGGGGCACGCACCTGCTTCGAGCTGTGCACCCGGCCGCGCTACGGGCGCATGGTCTACGTCGTCGCACCGGCCGCGCTCGGCTGGGCGGCCTGGCGCGAAACCGATACGGCGATCGCCCGGCAGATCGTCGTCGAAGGGCTGCAGAACGCCGTCGACCGGCGCGAGCTGGCGCCGGCGTCGCTGTCGGCGCTCGCCACCCTGCTGCTCGGCGCCATCCTGCAGGCGGCGATCACGATCGCCACCTCGCCCCGACCGAAGCGCGTGGCCGCCGAGCTTGCCGCCGAAACGGATCGCCTTTTGCTAGCACTGGCAGCGCAGGCCGGATACCGGCCCCGCGAGCTGGACCCGGAGAGCTGAGATGAAACACTGGATGATCGTTGCCGCAGCCGCGTTCCTGTCGAGTGCGGGCGCCGCCTTCGCGCAGAGCGCGGACGACGACTTTCTCGATGCGCTGTTCGCCGACGAGCCCGCCGCTGAACCCGAACCGCGCGGGGAAGCCGTCGCGCCGCGCGCCGACGTGCAGACCGCCGCGCCGCCGCCGCCCGAAGCCTTGTCGACGATCGCGGTCGAACCGCTGCAAACCCCGGTCGCGCAGCCGGCTGCCGCGCCGCCACCGCGCGCGACACAGATCGAGGAGATCGTCGTCACCGCGCAGAAGAAGGAGCAGTCGCTGCAGGACGTGCCGATCTCGGTGACCGCGGTCGACGGCGCTTTCATCCAGATGACCAATGCCGTCGATCTCGCCGAGGTCGCCGCCTACGTGCCGAACGTGCGCGTCGATGCCGACGATCTCGGTTCGCCGCAGCTGTTCATCCGCGGCTTCGGCACCAACGCCTTCAATCCGAGCTTCGAAAGCTCGGTCGGCTTCGTGCAGGACGAGATCTACTTCGGACGCCCCGGCTACTTCACCGAGTCGATGTTCGACGTCGATCGCGTCGAGGTCCTGCGTGGGCCGCAGGGCACGCTGTTCGGCAAGAACACCATCGCCGGCGTGTTCAACGTCACCAGCAAGCGGCCCGGAAACTTCTTCGAGGCGGACGGACGCTACAGCTACGGCAGCGACAATGCGCACCGCGTCGAAGGCGGCGCGGGCGGCATGTTCAGCGACTGGGGCGGCCTGCGTGTCGCCGGCCTGTACCGCAGCGAGGACGGCGAGCTGTACAACGGCTTTCTTGATCGCGAGGAAGAGAAGCTGACGCAGAAGGCCGGCCGTCTGAAGCTGCTGCTGTACCCGCTGCCGAACGTGACCTCCGAGCTGACCGCGCAGATTTCCGATACCGAGGCCGCGTTCTGGCCGTTCCAGCTGATGCAGCTCGACGACGACACGCGCAACTTCCTGGAGAGCTACGACCCGGACATCGAGGACGATCCGTACGACTTCAATACGTCGGCTGACACGCCGGGCTTCATCGAGAAGGGATCGGAGACGGTGGCGCTGAACACGCGCTGGGATCTCGGGACCGTGGCCGGCGGCCTGCACGACAGCAGCCTGACACTGGTGCTGGCCGGATCGACGTTTCATATCGACCAGCTCAACGAGCTCGACGTCTCGCCCGCCGACATCGCCCGGCTCGACAACCACGAGGACCACGAGCAGATTTCCGCCGAGCTTCGCTTCGCCGCCCGCGCCGACAGCCTGTTCGGTCTCGGCCGCGAGATCGATTTCGTCGCCGGCGCGTTCTGGTACGAGTCCAGCTACACCCTGCTCGCGCGCATCATGGCGGGCAGTGACATCGGCGCGTACCTGCTGACCGACGACTTCCTGCAGCTCGCCAGCGGCGGCGGCATCAACCTGTTCGGACCCATCGGCCTGCCGGGCATCCCGCTGATCGGCAACCTGCTCGGCCCGGTGATCGGCGAGGACTTCTACCAGCTCGACTACGAGCAGGATGTCTCCTCGCTGGCCTTCTTCGGCCAGGCGACGTGGTTTCTCACCGAGCGCTGGGCCATCACGCCGGGCATCCGCATCAATCGCGAGGAAAAGACCGTCGACTCGCTCGGCACACGCCAGTGCACGCTCGATCGGCTCGGCCTGCCGATCTGCGTGATGTCGCTGCTGCTCGGCGCCGAGAACTACGAGCAGCGCGGTCTCGAACGCGACGAGTCCGACGTCTCGCCGAAATTCGTGATCCAGTACTTCGGCGACAACGGCGTGAACCTCTACGCCTCCTATGCGCGGGGCTACAAGAGCGGCGGCTACAACTCGCTGTCGTTCACCGGCGAAGACCTCGAGTTCGAACCGGAGAACGCCGAGACCTTCGAGCTCGGCATCAAGGCGACCCTGCTCGACCGCAGCCTGCGCGTGAACGCGACGGTCTACGAGACGCGCTTCGACAACCTGCAGGTGCTCGCCTTCAACGGCATCTTCTTCGACGTCAGCAACGCCGCATCGGCGAAGTCCCGCGGGCTCGAGGCCGACTTCCTGTGGCTGACGCCGTTCGCGCCGCTGCAGATCATGGGTTCCGTCGGCCTGCTCGATGCCAAGTACGAGGACTATGCGGCCGCGCCGGCGCCGGTGCGCAACCCGCAGACCGGGGAGTTGCAGCTCGATGCCCAGCAGGATCTCGGCGGGCGCACCATCGCCTTCGCGCCCAAGGCCACCGCGACGCTGACGCCCATGCTCACCTTCCCCGTGTTCGGGCTGACCGGGCGGCTCGCCGGCGACGTGCTCTACCAGGGCGAGCAGTACACCGACACCGATCTCGACCCCGCGAGTCGCGTCGACGCGTACACGCGCTACTCGGCGCGCTTCACGCTGTCGGACGTGATGGAGCGCTGGTCGGTCACGATCGGCGCCAACAACCTCACCGACAAGCGCGTACTCAACCAGGTGACCGATGCGACCTTTTTCCCCGGCACCTACTTCGCACAGCAGGCCAGCGGCCGGCAGCTGTATGCGGCGGTGACGCTGCGCCTCGGGTCCTGAGGGCCGGAGAGGTTCAGCCGGGTATCCGGGCTCGCAGCCAGGCGATCAGGTCGTCGGTGACCTGATCGCGGCAGACGTCGTTGAACAGCTCGTGGCGGCCGTCGGCATACAGGTGCTGGCTGACGTCCGTCAGGCCGGCTTGCCGGTACAGCGTCGCCAGTGCCTGCGCACCCGCTGCGAAGCGGCAGGCGGGGTCCGCGGCGCCGTTGAGCAGCAGCACCGGCAGCGACTTCGGGATGCGCGCGAGTCGCGAGGCCTCGGCCAGGCGGCCACCGGCTTCCAGCAGCTCGATCCACATCGCTGCCGAGCAGCGGAATCCGCACAACGGATCGCGGACATAGGCATCGACCTCGGCCGTGTCGCGCGACAGCCAGTCGAAGTCCGTCCGCGCGGGCCTGAAACGGCGGTTGAAATCCTTGAACGTCAGCGCCTCGGCCAGCGCGCTGCGGTGGTCGGCGCCCAGCAGGCGCGCCTCGGTGCGCATCAGCGCCAGGCCCACCGCGCGCAGCGGGCCCATCGTCGCCGTTCCCGCCGAGAACACCGCGCCGGCCAGGCCGTTGCCGTGCTCGAACAGATAGTGCTGCAACAGGAACGAGCCGCGACTGTGCCCGATCATGACTATCGGCAGTCCGGCATGTCGTCGTTCGATCTCCCCCCGCACGGCGTTGACGGCGGACAGCGACATGCGCCAGCCGTCACGATCGGCGACGTGTCCCAGTTCCGCGGCCTCGCGCACGCTGCGACCGTGTCCCGGCAGATCCGGTGCGTAGACGGCGAAGCCCTGCGCGGCGAGCGCTGCGCCGAGCCGCGCATACCGCGCGCCGTGCTCGGCCATGCCATGCACGATCTGCACGGCCGCACGTGGCGTCGACGCCGGCAACCAGGCATGGACATGCGTGCGGTGTCCTCCGCCCAGATCGTGCTGGAACTGATGGCTGTCCACGTGCTATTGATGCACGGTCCGGCAACCGCAGCTACGACGCGCGCCGGCGGTTCGTGTGCGGCTTCGCAAGGCGATCATGTTTCGTCCCGGTAGCGACGGACACAGGGTCCTGCGGTGGTTCTGACGGGCTGCGCGCATCCTTGCAACGTGGCGTGACGGGATTGCGGTGCCGATCGTTTCACGCGGCGACGTTCTGGATCAATAGACGGCTCCTGGAACCGCAGCGCGCACCACGGCGGAGATGCCAAGGGCCGCATAACCGGAGGAACGCTCAGATGACCACACTGCTCGCGATCGACCAGGGCACGACCAGCACCCGCGCCATCGTGTTCGGGCGCGGCGGGGAGAAGCAGGCGGTTGCACAGCGCGAACTGCCGCAGCACTTCCCCAGGCCCGGCTGGGTGGAGCACGACGCCGAACGCATCTGGGAGGACACGGTCGCCTGCGTGCGCGAGGCGTTGCAGCAGGCCGGGCTGAAGGCCGGCGACATCGCTGCGATCGGCATCACCAACCAGCGCGAAACCACGGTGATCTGGGACCGCGCGACCGGCAAGCCGATTCATCGTGCCATCGTCTGGCAGGACCGGCGGACCAGTGCCTTCTGCCAGCAGCACCAGGACCGGAGCGACTGGCTCGCGCAGCGCAGCGGCCTGCTGCTCGATCCCTACTTTTCCGCAACCAAGGTCGGCTGGATCCTCGACCACGTCGAAGGCGCGCGCGCGCGTGCCGAAAAGGGCGAACTCGCCTTCGGCACGATCGACAGCTGGCTGCTGTGGCAGCTCAGCGGCGGCAAGGTGCATGTCACCGATGCGACCAACGCCTCGCGGACTGCGTTGTTCAACCTCGGGACCCAGGACTGGGACGACGAGCTGCTCGAGTTCTTCGGCGTACCGCGCGCGTTGCTGCCGCAGGTACTCGACACCGCGGATGACTTCGGTTCGACCGTCCCCGAACTCTTCGGCGGCGCGATCACGATCGGCGGCGTTGCCGGCGACCAGCAGGCCGCGACGATCGGCCAGGCCTGCTTTGCGCCGGGCATGATCAAGTCGACCTATGGCACCGGCTGCTTCATGGTGCTGAACACCGGCGACGAGCTGAAGCTGTCCAAGCACCGGCTGCTGAGCACCGTGGCCTATCGGCTGGGCGGCAAGCCGACGTATGCGCTCGAAGGCAGCATCTTCGTGGCCGGCGCCGCCGTGCAGTGGCTGCGCGACGCCATGCATCTGATCAAGGCCGCCGGCGAGACCGAGCGGCTGGCACGCTCGATCGAGGATACGCAGGGCGTCTATCTGGTCCCCGCGTTCACCGGACTGGGCGCGCCGTACTGGGACCCGGAAGCGCGCGGCGCCGTGTTCGGCCTGACCCGCGATACCGGCATTGCCCACATCGTCCGCGCGGCGCTGGAATCGGTCGGCTACCAGACGCGCGACCTGATGCGCGCGATGGAGCAGGACGCCTGCGCCCCGACCGAGTTGCGCGTCGATGGCGGCATGGTGGTCAACGACTGGCTCACGCAGTGTCTCGCCGACATCCTGCAGATTCCGACGGTGCGGCCGCAGACCGTCGAGACGACGGCGCTGGGCGCGGCCTTCGTCGCCGGCCTGCAGGCCGGCGTCTACGACTCGCTCGACGACATCGCCAAGCTGTGGCAGGCCGAACGGCGCTTCACGCCGGCGATGCCGCAGACCCGCGCCGACGAGCTGTATGCCGGCTGGCAGGATGCGGTCAGCCGGGTGCGTTCAGGCTGATTGCAGCAGCACCTCGACTTCCAGTGCGAGGTCCGTGCGGCAGATTTCCCCTTCGAGCACGCAGGCCCGATCATCGCCGAGCAGCGATCCGGCCTGTGGTCGGGCCTGCGCGAGTGTTGCGGCATCGCGCACGAACAGCTTCGTGCAGACCGACGGCCAGTCGTGCGCGCCGGCGTCCCGGCGCAGCTGCTGAAGGTTCTCCAGGGTTTCGCGCAGCTGGCGGGCGGCGTCCCCCGGGTGCGCGGTCTCGTGGCCGACGACGCTGGCCGTGCCGGAGACGATCAGATCGGCGCCGTCGGCCCAGTCGAGCCGGCGCGCGCGCGAGAAGCTCGGGCTGCGCGGGCCGTACTGGCGCGGATAGCGGAATGCGCTGACCTGGCGCGGATTCTCGATCTGCACGCCGGGCTGACGGGTGCCGAGGACGTAGATCAGCAGCGCCTCGCCGCGGGTGCCGATGGCGGTGGCCGCCGGCAGTCGCGCCTCGAAGCCGGCTTCCGCGGACAGCACCTCGTGGCGGCCGAGGACGAACTGGCGGTAGCGCTCGCCGTCGTCGCCGCTGCCGTCGCGGCGATGGATGTCGCCGATGTAGTTCCAGCTCCGTACCCAGTGCCAGCCCGGCCGGCGCGCGAAAAAGGCGAGCAGCTCGGCGTAGGCGCGCGCGGTCGCGGCCCGCGGGTCGCGCATGGCCTCGGCGCCAACGCGCAGCTGCGCGAACAGCACGGCCTCGCCCTGGGCGTAGCCGATGCCGGCCTCACGGCCGATCTGCACCGGTCCCTCGGTCTCCCATAGCTCGACCGCGTTCCCGGACAGAACCGGCAGCGGCACCTGGATCAGGCGCGGGTCTGCGTCGTCGGTGATGCGCGCGTCGTGGACGACACAGGCCAGGACCGTCTCGCCGAGTTCGTTCGGCGCGTGCGCGAGCGTGCGCAGGCGGTAGGGCCGCGGGGCGGAAAGCGGGGGCATCGGGAGGTGGTGGGGTCCGACGGGCAGCATGAACCGGGCTGCTATTGTATCGACCGGATCGCGTCCGACCGAGGCGCGGCGGGACGACAACGCGGGGGAGCCCATGCTCATGAGTCGGCCGGCGAAGCGCGCACGCGCGGCGGATCGCAGATGAAGATTGCACTGATCGGCGCCGGCCCGGCGGGTCTGGCCGCCGCCCGCGCATTCTCGAAACGCGGGCTGGCGTTCACCGGCTTCGAGCGCCATGCCGACGTGGGCGGCCTCTGGGACATCGCCAACCCCTGGAGCACGATGTATGCGAGCGCGCACCTGATCTCGTCGGCGCGGCGCACCGAGTACGCGGAGTTCCCGATGCCGGCGGACATGCCGGACTACCCGGCTCACGCCCGACTGCTGCCGTACCTGCAGGACTACGCGCGACGCTTCGACCTGTACCGGCACTACCGTTTCGGCACCGAGGTCCAGGCGGCGGAGCGGCGGCCCGAGGGCGGCTGGCGGCTGCGGCTCGGCGACGGCACCGTCGAGGACTTCACGCATCTGGTCAGCGCGGTCGGCACCTTCAGCACGCCCTACCGTCCCGAGATTCCCGGAACCTTCGCCGGCGAGCTGCTGCACTCGGGCGAGTACAAGGACCCCGAACGGTTCAGCGGCAAGCGGGTGCTGATCGTCGGTGCCGGCAACTCGGCCTGCGATATTGCCGTGGACGCCGTGCACCATGCAGCGAGCGTCGACTGGAGCGTGCGCCGCGGCGTGCACTTCGTCCCCAAGTTCATTGCCGGCAAGCCGGCAGACACGATCGGCGGCCGGCTCAAACTGCCGGCCTGGCTCAAGCAGCGGGTCGACGGCTGGCTGCTGAAGCTGCTGATCGGCGACCCGACCCGGCTGGGGTTGCCGAGGCCCGATCATCGCCTCTACGAGTCGCATCCGGTGGTGAACAGCCAGGTGCTCTACCACGTCGGCCACGGCGACATCCGCGTGCGCCGCGCCCCGCAGCGTTTCGATGGCGGGCACGTCGAGTTCGCCGATGGCGAGCGCGCGGGCTACGACCTCGTGCTGCTGGCGACCGGCTTCGCGCTGAGCTTTCCGTTCCTCGACCGCGCCCTGCTGAACTGGCGCGACGGCTGCCCGCAACTGTTCCTCAACATCTTCCCGCCGGGGATCGACGATCTGTTCGTGCTGGGCATGGTCGAAGCCACGGGCATCGGCTGGGAAGGCCGCGCACGCCAGGCCGAGCTGGTGGCCGCCGTGATCGGCGCGCGAACGGCGGGAGACCGTCGCCTTGCAGCCTTCGACGCCGCGCGCTCGCAGGACGTGGACCTGTCCGGCGGCTTCCGCTACATGAAGCTCGATCGCATGGCCTACTACGTCCACCGGGACACCTATCTCGCGCAACTCGACCGCCACATCGCCGCGCTGGCATGACGCTGTCGTCGCTCGCCCTGGCGCTGGTGGTGCTGCTCGCCTGCACGACGCAGGCGTTGGCCGGCTTCGGCAGCACGGTGGTCTGCATGACGCTCGCTGCACTGTGGCTGCCGATCCCGTGGCTGCTGCCGATCATCGTCGCGCTGAACGTCCCGTTCTCGGCCTGGCTGGTCTGGCAACAGCGTCGCGTCATCGCCTGGCCGCTGTTGCGCCGCGAAATCCTGCCGCTGATGGTGGTCGGCGCCGCTGCAGGGGCACTGTGCGCGCCGCTGCTGATGCAGGCCACGATGCTGCGCCCGCTCTACGGCGCCCTGATCGTTGCGCTGTCCGTGCTCGATCTCTGGCGCCTGCGCCGGGCGCGCGCGTGGCATGCGCCGGGTCCGTTGCGCACGGCGATGATCGCCGGTTCCGGTTTCGTGCAGGGCCTCTACGCTTCAGGCGGTCCGCTGCTGGCGGCGGCGATGTCCGGCAGCGGGCTGAACAAGAGCGGCCTGCGCGCGACGATGCTCGTCGTCTGGCTCACGCTCAACAGCGGGCTGACTGCGTGGTTCGTGGCTACCGGGCGCTTCAGCGCCGGGATGGCGCAGACCGCGGCATGGCTGTTGCCCGTGAGCTTTCTCGGGTTATGGATCGGCAGCCGCCTGCACGATCGCGTGGACGAGCGCCAGTTCCGCCTGGCGATGGACCTGCTGCTGCTGTTCGCCGGTGCAGCACTGTTATTCGAGTGAGCCGATGCCCAGCGAGATCGACCAGATACAACTGAGTTTCAGCCCCGATGCCGCGCTGGTGCTGCAGGCGATCCTGGCGGTCGTCGTCTTCGGCGTCGCGCTGGAGCTGCGCCTGTCCGACTTTCGTCAACTGCTGCGCGAGCCGCGGCTGGTGCTGATCGGGCTGTCGTCCCAGCTCGTCGCACTGCCCTTGCTGACCCTGCTGCTGGTCGGTATTGCCAAGCCCGCCCCCAGCATCGCACTCGGCCTGATGCTGACCGCCGCTTGCCCCGGCGGCAACATGTCCAACGTGTTGACCCACTGGGCCGGGGGACGCACCAGCCTGTCGATGGCGATGACGACGATCTCGAGCCTGGTCGCGCCGGCGAGCACGCCGATGATCTTCGGCGTGCTCGGCAGCCTGCATCCGGTGACACGCGACGCGATGCGCGATGTCGCGGTCCCGTACAGCGAACTGGTCGGCACGATCGTGCTCGCGCTGGTGATTCCCCTGTTCGTCGGGATGATGCTGGCCGAGCGCCGTCCGGCATTCGCAGCACGGCTGCGGCAGCCGCTCAAGCGCTTCGGGCTCGTCGTCTTCTTCGCGTTCGTCGTCCTCGCGGTCGCGGCGAACCACGCCATCTTCTGGCAGGCGCTGACCGGGATCTTCGTGCTCGTGCTGATCCACAACGCGCTGGCGCTGGCGACCGGCTTCTCGGTGGCGACCCTGCTGCGCACCGGGACCGCCGAGCGCCGTGCGATCACCTTCGAGACCGGCATCCACAACACCGCGCTCGGGTTGACGCTGATCTTCACCTACTTCCAGAACCTCGGCGGCATGGCCTTGGTGGTCGCCTGGTGGGGCATCTGGCACCTGATCACCGGTGGCCTGTTGGCACGGTACTGGGCGCGGCGCCCGGGGCATTCCTCAGGATAAGATGTCCGCAGAAGCTGCCGAGCATGAGCAGCCAAGGGAGCGGGGCATGAAGCGGATGCGATGGGTGTTCGCGTTACCGGCCGTGGTCGGTGTCCTGGCGCACGCCGGGGAGCTGCCGCCGTACACCTGCAATCCGCCACAGGCGGGGCGCGGGCAGGCGCTCGAAGCCGAGGTCGAGCAGCGCATTGCCGCCACGCGGGCGCGGCCGGCCGTCGAGGCGATCGCCGAACTCGAAACGATGGCCGAAGCGGCGCCGACAGGCAGCTATCTCGATGGCGTACTGGCCTTCGAACGGGCATGGCGCTATATGGACGACGGCCGTGCCGAGCCCGCGGCAGAGCAGGCGCACCGGGTGTTGCGGAACGAGTATGTGGAGGGCGCGCGCATCGATCAGATGCGTGCCGTTCTCGCCCAGCTCGCGCGCGATTCGCAGCGCTGGCCGGAGGTGGTCGAGGCACTGCGGCCCGTGGTCGAGCAGCAATGCCGTCCGGTACCCGATACCTACCGCTATCTGCTCGCCGAGGCCTATGTGCACCTGGACGACACCGGCGCCGCACTGATCCAGATCGACGCGGCCGAGCCGGCCGACGACGCCGAAGGGATCGGATGGATGCGGGCGGCACTCGCGCACGACTGCGCCGGCGAGCCGGCGGCGTCCTGCGCGGTGCGGGTGCTGCGCTATGCGCAGACACCGGGGCCGAGCGCCGGCTTGCAGGCGCTCGTCAACGACTATCTCGCAACGCTGTCGGGCGTCGATGCGCACCGGCCGATGCTGGAGCAGGCGCGTGCGGCCGGCCTGCTCGACGAGCGTGATCGGCTGATTCCACGGGCGCCGAAGACGCTGTCCGAGCTCAAGCCCATCAAACGCGTCGCGCCCACGTATCCGCAAGCCGCGATCCGGCGCGGGCAGCAGGGCTATGTCGAACTGGAGCTCACTGTCGGGCCCACGGGCAAGGTCATCGGCGCACGGGTCGTCGATTCGTCGCCGCCCGGCGTGTTCGACGCTGCCGCGCTCAGAGCCGCATCGCAGGCCCGCTTCCAGCCGGCGACGGCGGATGGCGAACCGGTCGAGACGACCGGGCGCTACACCGTCCAGTTCAAGCTCAGGTAACGGCGGTCAAGGGTGCGCCGGTCGCTGCGCCTGCAGCGCCGGTCGCGCATTGCTCATGCGGTCGAGGCGCGCGTCCTTGCGGGTCCAGACGCCGTTGATCCAGGTCTGGAAGCGCAGGCGGAACTCGGCATCGTTCTCGTAATCGCCGTGCAGCAGATCCGGCGGAATCGGCAGCACGTCGGCGTGAATCGCGAGCTGGTCCTGTTCGCCGCAGGCGAAGCTCCACAGCAGCGGCTTGGTCGTCGGCCGGTAGGCGATGGTCACGTCGATGACGCCGGCAAACTGCTCGCCCATCGCGTTGAGCGTGAAGCTCATGCCACCGGCCTTGGGCCGCAGCAGATGGCGATAGGGCGACTGGCGCGCGACGCGCTTGGTTTCGGTGAAGCGCGTGCCTTCGAGGAAGTTGATCACCGTGACCGGCTCGGTCCTGTACAGCTCGCAGGCACGGCGCGTGGTTTCGAGGTCCTGGTGACGCAGTTCCGGATGGGCCTGCAGCGCACGACGGTCGTGACGGCGCATGAAAGGAAAATCCATCGCCCAGCAGGCGAGGCCGATGACGGGCACGTAGATGAGTTCCCACTTCAGGAAGAAGCGGGGAAACGGCGCACGCGCGTGCAGCAGGTCGAACAGCACGACGATGTCCGCCCAGGACTGGTGATTGCTGATCACCAGGTAGTTCCTGCCGGGCTCGAGCTGCGCGCGCAGGTCCACCTCCCACTGCTCGGCATGCAGCAAGCGGAACAGCAGCTTGTTGTTGCGCACCCAGTTGGTGGCGATCCAGATGCAGTAGTGCGCGCAGGCGCGTTGCAGCGGCCGGTAGGGAACCAGCTTGAGCAGGATGGCCGGCGACAGCAGGAGAAAGCAGGTGGTCATCCAGCCGATCATCACGACCACCGTGAGAACGCCGATGGCACTGGGCGGGAAGATCACCGAGAGCATCGCGGTACTCCGGGCAGGCGCTAGGCGTGGAACGCCGGGCTCAGGTTGCGCACCGCCTCGATCATCGCGGCGGCATGCTCGGGCGGCGTCTGCTGCAGGATGCCGTGGCCGAGGTTGAACACGTGGCCGGGGCCCTTGCCGTAGCTGTCGAGCACGCGGGCGACGGCGGCCTCGATGCGCGCGGGCTGCGCCAGCAGCCAGGTCGGGTCGAGGTTGCCCTGCAGGGCGACGCGGGTACCGACGCGTGACCGCGCGCTGCCGAGGTCGGTCGTCCAGTCGAGGCCGAGCGCGTCGCAGCCGGTTTCGGCCATCGCCTCCAAGTGCTGGCCGCCGTTCTTGGTGAACAGGATCACCGGCGTCTCGGGGGCCACGCGCTTGAGGTGTTCGACGATGCGAGCCATCGGTTCGAGCGAGAACTGCACGTAGTCGGCCGGCGACAGCACGCCACCCCAGGTGTCGAAGATCATCAGCGCGTCGGCGCCGGCGCGCTGCTGCGCCTCGAGGTAGAGGCTCACCGAGGCGGCGAGCTTGGCCAGCAGGCTGTCTAGCGCCTCCGGCGCGTCGTAGGCCATGCGCTTGATCGTTTGGAAGTCCGAGCCGCCGGCACCTTCGATCATGTAGGTGGCCAGCGTCCACGGGCTGCCGGCGAAGCCGATCAGCGGCAGTCGCGAACCGAGCGCGCTGCGGATCGTGCGCACCGCGTCCATCACGTAGCGCAGCTCGGTCTCCGGATCGGGCACGCCGAGCGCCTCGATGGCATGCGCGTCGCGTACCGGGCGATCGAACACCGGCCCTTCGCCTTCGACGAAGCGCAGCCCCAGCCCCATCGCATCGGGCACGGTGAGGATGTCGGAGAACAGGATCGCGGCATCGAGACCGAAGCGGTCGAGCGGTTGCAGCGTGACCTCGCAGCACAGCTCCGGGTTGCGGCACAGGCTCATGAAGTCACCGGCGCGCGCGCGGGTGGCCTTGTACTCCGGCAGGTAGCGGCCGGCCTGGCGCATCATCCACAAGGGGGTGCGGTCGACGGGCTGGCGCCGGAGCGCACGCAGGAAACGATCGTTGTCCACGTGTACGTCCTATGCAAGCCGGCGCCATCGATGGCGCCGACTTTCCAAACAAGCAGGGCAGTTCGTTTCGTTGATCATCGGCCTAGCTTAGAGCGTGTTCCCAGCGCGTGCCTGAACGGCCGTGGCAATCTCGGCCTGAATCGCCAGTGCCATCGCGCGTGGATCGGCCGCGTCGCGGATCGGGCGGCCGACCACCAGGTAGTCGGCGCCCGCGGCGATCGCCGCCGACGGCGTCATGATGCGCTTCTGGTCGGCTTCGACGCGGTTCTCCACCGGCCGGATGCCCGGCGTCACGCAGATCAGTTCGCGCGGCGCCTCGCGACGCAGGCGTTCGACTTCGAGGCCCGACGAGACGACGCCGTCGCAGCCGGCCGCAAGCGCACGGCGCGCACGCGACAGCACGAGGTCGGCCACGTCGCACTCGAAGCCCAGATCGTTCAGGTCGCCCCGGTCGAGACTGGTCAATGCGGTGACGGCGAGCACCTTCAGCGCGCCGGACTTCGCCTTGGCGGCGGCTTCCATGATCGACTGGTTGCCGTGGATCGTGCAGAAGTCCGCACCCCGCGCTGCGAGATTCGCCACCGCGCGCGCGACGGTTTCCGGGATGTCGAAGAACTTGAGGTCGACGAAGACCTTCCTGTCCTGCGCCTTCAGCCATTCCAGCAGCTCGAAGAAGCCGGGCGCCATCAGCAGCTCCATGCCGATCTTGTAGAAGCGCACGGCGTCGCCGAGCGTGTTCACCTGCGCGCGTGCGGCGTCGGCGCTGGGAACGTCGAGGGCGACGATGAGGCGGTCGGCGGAAGGGATGGTGTTCAAGCGTTTCAGTATCCAGTGAACAGGAAGTCGACGGCCGCGAGGATTTCGTCGCGCCGATCGGACAAGTCGGCAACCACTTCGTGCAACTCGCGCTCGTCGAGTGCAGCAAGGTCCGAAAAGGACGCCACAACCGCCGCACCATCAACCGTCAGTTCGAGGTTCAGCCGCGAGTACAGCATCTCGTAACCGCTCCTGCGCACCAACGGCACGACAATACGCGAGGAGGTCGTGACCAGATTCGATTGCACGTCGAGCAGGAACGGGATTTCGCCTCGACTGGGTCGCCGATTGCGATAGACCTTGTATTGAGCCATCCGCGTCAGAACGCGATCAGATCCTTGTTCAACATGCCGTCGCGCGCGATGCGTTGCCGGTGGTACTCGATGGCCTCGCGGTTCTCCTCCTGCCAGCGCCGCGCCGCCTCCTCGCGTTGCCGCTGCAGCAGGGTTTCTTCGAGAACCTGCGACAGATTCAGCTTGGCCTGACGCGCGTACTGCACCATGTCGGCTCGCACCGTCAGGTTCACTCGTTGCTTTGCTGTCGACGCCGTCATGCCATGCTCCATGCGCATATGCATGCGCATGGTAAGGCGCATTCAGGGCTGGCGCAAAGCGTCGTCGACCTTGCTTGCCGTCGGTCCGCCCTGCGCCCGCAACTCCTGTGCAAACAAGGCGATGCGCCATTCCTCCAGGGCCCAGCGGGCCGCATGGAACGGCGCCGGCAGGCGGGCCGCCAACGGTGCGAGCTGGCGGGTGAGGTCGTCGTCGCGCGCCGGCTTGTTGGGTAGCCGTTCCAGGCGCACGTCGATGGCGCGCAGGTACAGCGCGACGCGCGGCCACTGCGCATCCGGAATCGCGGCGACGAAACCGGCGGCGAACAGGCTGTCGAGCTGACTGCGCAGATCGGCGAGCGACGCCGGCCAGCGTTCGCCGAGGCTGCGCAGGCGCGCGCGCAGCTCGCGCGCCTTGTTCAGCCAGTTGAGCACCTCGTCGAGCCGTCGCTGCGCGTCGATCGAGAACGCGCCGCGACTCTCGAGCGCGGCCTGGAACGCCGTACGGCTGCGCGGCGCGCCGTCGCGCAGCAGCACGGACTCGGCGCTGCGCGCGGCGAGCTGCTGCGTGATTGCGTCGATGTCCAGCGCGAACGCCGGCGCGAGCATGCCGAGCTTGCTGCGCACACTCTTGCCGAGATCACGCAGACGGTCGGGCATGCGCGCGAGCAGCAAGGCACGCACACCGTTGCGATGTGCAAGCTGCGCCGCGTCCGGCGACTCGAACAGACGCAGGTCGATCCGCGGGCCGTCGACGGCCAGGCCCGGCCACGCCTGTGCGCCCGAGGCCAGTTGCACCTGTTCCGGCAGATCGTCGAAATCCCAGTCGGTGATCCCGCAACGGCTCCAGCGCGCGAGCACCGGATCGGTTTCCGCCGCGCGGTTCAGGGCGGTGCGCGCGGCGTCGCGGTGGCGGTGCTGCAGCCCGTACAGCGAGTCCGCAGTTCCCAGGATCGTGCCCTGCGCGTCCTCGAGCTGGAAGCGCGGGCGCAGGTGGGCGTCGAGCCGGGCGGGGTCGAAATCCTCCGGCGCCACAGCAGCGCCGGTCATCGCGGTCAGCGCCGCGCACAGGCGCGCGAGCAGATCGCCGCCGTGCGGTTCGAGCCGTGCCGCCGCGGCCTGCGCGAACTCGGCGGCCGGGGTGAAAGCGCGGCGCTGGCGGTTGGGCAGCGTACGGATCAGGCCTTCGAGTTTCGCCGCCAGCAGCCCCGGCACCAGCCAGTCGAAGTCCGCCGCCTGCAGCGCATGGACCTGGGCGAGCGGAATGTGGAAGGTGACGCCGTCGTGCTCGGCACCGGGCTCGTGGTGATACGACAGCCCGATGCGCACACCGCCGATGTCGAGATGATCCGGAAACTGATCCTCGATGGCCGTCGAGGCCCCGGGCCGCAGGGCATCGGTCTCGGTCATCGCCAGGCGCGCGGTCGCGCTGCGCTGACGCGGGTCCTTGAGCAGGCGCTTGAGCGCCGCGGTGGTGCAGATGTCCGCCGGCAGGCGTGCGTCGTAGAACGCGAACAGCTGCGCGTCGTCCGCGAGCAGGTCCGGCCGGCGCAGGCGGGCTTCCTTGTCGCGGATCTGATCGACGAGCTGCAGGTTCTGATCGAGAAAGGCCGGCTTGCGCTGCATGCGCCCGCCGACCAGGGCTTCGCGGATGAAGATCTCGCGCGCCTCGGCCGGATGGGTCGAGCCGTAGTGGCGCGGTCGCGTCAGCAGCGGCAGGCCGAGCAGGGTCAGGTGCTCGGTGGCGGACACCTCGCCGCGCTCGACGTTCCAGGTCGGATGCAGCAGCCGGCGCTGGACCAAGTGACCGCCGACGCTTTCCAGCCACGCCGGTTCGATCGCGGCATTGGTGCGCGCGAACAGGCGCGAGGTCTGCGCGAGCTGCGCGCTCATGATCCACGGTGGGGTCTTCTTCGCGAGCGCCGAGCCCGGGTGCACGAAGAAACGCCGGCCCTTGGGGCCCTGGTAGTCGCCGGACTCCGGCAGCTTCTGGCCGATGTGGTCGATCAGTCCGGCGAGCAGCGCCTGATGAATGGGCGCGTACTGCGCCTCGAGCGACTCGGCCGTCCAGCCGGCAGCATCATCCGGCGCGCGTCGCGGCGCGTCGCCGGGCTTGCGCAACAGGTCGACGATCTGCCGGTGCACGGCCTCCCATTCCTCCATGCGCAGGAACGAGACGTAGTGTTCGCGGCACAGCTTGCGCAGCTGGCGGTTCGAGTGCGCCGCGCTCCATTCGCGCCAGCGCTGCCACAGCAGGAGCAGCGACAGGAAGTCGGAGCGCTTGTGCCGCCACTGTGCATGCTTCTGGCGTGCGGCGCCCTGGGCATCGGCCGGTACCTCGTGCGGGTCCTGCACCGACATCGCGGCTGCGAGCACGAAGATCGCCTCGCGCGCGGCATTGTCGCGGCCGGCGAGCGCAATGCGCGCGACGCGCGGGTCCAGCGGCAGGCGCGCGATCTCGCGGCCCAGTGCGGTCAGGCGTCCGCCGTCGTCGAAGGCGCCGAGCGTCTGCAGCACGCGGTAGGCCTCGGCGACGTGCCGGCCTTCCGGCGGATCGACCCACGGGAACTCGTCGACGCGACCGAGCCCCAGCGCCGCCATCTGCAGGATCACGCCCGCGAGATTGGCGCGCTTGATCTCGGGGTCGGTGAACGGTGGCCGCGCGGCGAAATCGTCCTCGGCGTACAGACGTACGCAGATCCCCGGACCGAGGCGACCGCAGCGCCCGGCACGCTGGTTGGCGGCGGCCTGCGACACCGGCTCGATCTGCAGTTGCTGCACGCCGGTGCGCGGCGCGTAGCGGTTGAGCCGCGCCATGCCGGTGTCGATCACGTAGCGGATGCCCGGTACCGTCAGCGAGGTCTCGGCAACGTTGGTCGCGAGCACGATGCGCGGCTTGCTGCTGCGACCGAAGACCTCGTCCTGCGCGGTCGCGGCGAGGCGCGAGTACAGCGGCAGGATCTCGGCACGCGGGAATCGTCCTTCGAGCACGCGCGCGGCATCGCGGATTTCACGCTCGCCCGGCAGGAAGACCAGGATGTCGCCCTGGGGCGAGCCGCGCCACAGCGATTCGGCGGCCGCGGCGATCGCGCCTTCGAGATCGGCATCGTCGTCCGCCGGCCGGTAGCGCATTTCGACCGGCCAGGTTCGCCCGGAAACCTGCAGGATCGGCGCGTCGTTGAAGTGTCGCGACAGTCGCTCGGGGTCGAGCGTGGCCGAGGTGACGATGAGCTTCAGGTCCGGGCGCTGCGGCAGGATGCGCTTGAGCCAGCCGAGCAAAAAATCGATGTTGAGGCTGCGCTCGTGCGCCTCGTCGATGATGATCGTGTCGTAGGCATTGAGCTGATGATCGCGCGCCAGCTCGGCGAGCAGGATGCCGTCGGTCATCAACTTGACCAGGGACTGTTCCGACACGCGGCGGTCGAAACGCGTTTCGTAGCCGACCAGCCCGCCGAGCGGCGAGTCCAGCTCCGAGGCGATGCGGTGGGCCACGCTGCGCGCGGCGAGCCGTCGCGGCTGCGTGTGACCGATCAGGCCGCGCGTGCCGCGGCCGAGCTCCAGGCAGAGCTTGGGCAGCTGCGTGGTCTTGCCGGAGCCGGTCTCGCCGCAGACGACGACGACCTGGTGCGTGCGGATCGCTTCGAGCAGTTCCTCGCGCGCCTGCGAAACCGGCAGCTCGGCCGGATAGTCGATCCGCGACGGGCGCAGGCGCTGCCGGTTCTCGGCCTTCAGCTGCGCCTGCTGCACGTCGCGTTCGAAGCGCGCGACGTCGAATCGCGGCGGCCTCGCACGTGCGAGCTGGGCGGCCAGACGCGCGGCATCGCGCTGCAGCAGGGTGTCCTTCGCTGCGGCGAGCTGTCCGCGCAGCGCGTCGAGATCCATCAGCGGCGCGGGATCAGCCGGCGTCGCCGGAGGAGGGTCCGATGCCCAGCTGCGCCTCGAGTCCGGCCATGCGTGCTTCGAGCGCGGCCACGCGCTCGCGCAGGGCGACGATGTCGTCGTTCGCGGCCGCGGCGCTGCGGGGACTGGCCGGCGCCACCGCATCGGCGGCCGGCGCGCCGCACAGCAGGTGTGCCCAGCGTGTCGCCGACTGTCCGGGTGCGCGGGCGAGCTCGGTCACCAGCGGCTGCGCCCGGTCCGCGAGATCGGCGAGCGCCGCCTGCACGCCATCGAGATCGGTGGGCCCGTTGAGCGCCTCGGCATGCGCACGCAGCTCGGCCTGGGTCTGCGCCCCGCGCAGCATCAGCGCGACCAGCACCGCCTGGGTCTCGGGCTTGAGCATCATCTGGTGCTGGAACTGGTGGCGCCATTTCTGCGCGCGCGCCGAGAAGCTGTCCCGCACAACGAGCTTGCGTTCCTCGAGGCTGTTCAGCGCATTGCCGACGTCGCCTTCGCTCAGGCTCATCACCGGATGGCGCGAGGTCTTCTGGTTGGCCGCCAGCATGATGCCGTTGACCGTCATCGGGTAGTACTGCGGTGTCGTGATCGACTTCTCGACCAGCACGGCGACGACGCGCGCTTCGGCCGGTGACAGCTGGAGCTCGGACATGGGGTTCGGACGGCGGCAGGGGGCGCTAAAGATACAGATAGTCGCGCGTGAGCGGCACTGGCCTCAGTTGGTGTTCGCCAGAACGATACGCAGAACGATACGCAGCACGCGGCCGTCGGCCTCGTCGGTGAGCAGGTACAGGGCGCCGTCCGGACCGAGGCGTACGTCGCGGATGCGCCGGTTGAGGCCTTCGAGCAGGCGCTCCTCGTGCACCACCGTCTCGCCCTCGAGCTCCAGCCGCACGAGCTGACCGAACTTCAGTGAGCCGACGAACAGGTTGCCGCGCCACGGGGCGAAGCGCTCCGCGGTGTAGAACGCCATGCCGCTGGTTGCGATCGACGGCACCCAGTGGTGGATCGGCTGTGCCATGCCCGGTGCTTCGGTGATGCCGTCGCCGACCGGGGCTCCCGAGTAGTCCCGACCGTAGGTGATCACCGGCCAGCCGTAGTTCACGCCGGCGCGCGCGATGTTGAGCTCGTCTCCGCCCATGGGGCCGTGCTCGTTCAGCCACAGCATGCCGGTATCGGGATGCAGCGCCGCACCCTGCGGATTGCGGTGGCCGTAGGACCAGATCTCGGGCCTGCCCTTGCCGCCATCCGCGTACGGGTTGTCGGGCGGAACCGAACCGTCCGCCTGGATGCGGACGACCTTGCCGAAGTGATTCTCCAGCGACTGCGCCGCCTCGCGATCCTTTACCGGGCCCCGGGCCGTGTTGCGCTCGCCGAGCGTGACGTACAGCCGCCGCCGGTCATCGAACACCAGACGCGAGCCGTAGTGGTGCTGTCCCTCCCAGTCCGGGCGCTGCCGGAAAATGACGGTGACGTCTTCGAGGGCCTTGTCGGTCAGGCGGGCATGCGCGACGGCGGTGCCGTTGCGCCCGCCGCGCGGCTCGGCGTAGCTGAAGTAGATACGTCGCGAGTCGGCATAGTCGGGCGCGAGCACCACGTCGAGCAGGCCGCCCTGCCCGCGTGCATGCACCTCGGGGACCTGCTCCAGCGGCGCCGACACGGTGCCGTCGGCCGCGATCAGGCGCATGCGCCCCGGGCGCTCGGTCACGAGCATGCGCCCGTCCGGCAGGAAGGCGAGCGACCAGGGGTGTTCCAGGCCGCTCGCGACCTCCGTGACGACGACGGGACCGTGCTCGCTGTCGAAGCGTTGCGCCGCCTCGGCGGCAGCGGCGCTGCCGGCGGCGGTGGTGAGGACGATGCCGGCCAGCAGACGTGGACGAAGCACGGCGACTCCTTTCGGGGCGTGCCTGTTCGACCAGTGCCAGGTGCATCCGTTCAGCTATCCGGGCCGGTTTGACGAATCGTCGGCGTACCGTCAGGTGTTGTCGTCGATCTCGTCGCCGACTTCCTCGACCGCTTCGCTCGCGCGGTCGCCGAGGGACTCGTCGTTGTCGCCGACATAGGCGAACAGCAGCAGGCCGGCGACGACGATCACGGCGCCGAGCAGCAGGACTTTCCAGTTCATGGGATCGGTTCCTCGCGTGAAGGTTGCGAGGACGGTGGATCAGGAAGCGTGCCGCGGCTTGCCGGACGCAGGAACAAGGGCTTGCGCGCGCAGCAACCGTCGCGAGCGTGCAAGATGCCCGCTCGCGACGAAGACTGCTGCAGTTCGACGGATCGTCGTTCCGGGTTCGTGCGCGCTCAGACGCCGAGGTAGTCGAGAATGCCCTCGGCCGCCTCGCGGCCTTCGAACACCGCAGTGACGACGAGGTCCGAACCCCGGACCATGTCGCCGCCCGAGAAGATCTTCGGGTTCGAGGTCTGGAACTTGTGCTTGGCCAGCACTTCGCCGTTGACCTTCATGCGGCCGTCCTCGTGCAGCTTGAGGCCGTGGTCGCCGAACCACGGCGCCGGGCTGGGCCGGAAGCCGAAGGCGACGATGACGCGGTCGGCCTCGATGATCTCCTCGGAGCCCTCGACCACCTCCGGCTTGCGCCGGCCGCGCGCATCGGGCTTGCCGAGCTGCGTGGTGACGAGCTTGACGCCTTCGACCTTGCTATTGCCGACGATCTCGACCGGCTGGCGGTTCCACAGGAACTCGACGCCCTCTTCCTTGGCGTTGGCGACTTCGCGGCGCGAACCGGGCATGTTGGCCTCGTCGCGGCGGTAGGCGCAGGTGACGCTTTCCGCGCCCTGACGGATCGAGGTGCGATTGCAGTCCATCGCCGTGTCGCCGCCGCCGAGCACCACGACGCGCTGGCCCTCGACGTTGTAGTCGGCGTCGCCCGGGCGCGCCTCGCCGAGCATGCCGTTGACGTTGGCGATAAGAAACGGCAGCGCTTCGAAGACGCCGGGCAGATCCTCACCGGGGAAGCCGCCCTTCATGTAGTTGTACGTGCCCATGCCGAGGAACACGGCGTCGTAGTCCTTCAGCAGCTTCTCGAACGCGAGGTCCTTGCCGATCTCGACGCCGAGCCGGAACTCGACGCCCATGCCCTCGAGGATCTTGCGCCGCGTCTTGACGACGTCCTTCTCCAGCTTGAACGGCGGGATGCCGTAGGTCAGCAGGCCGCCGATCTCCTGGTATTTGTCGAAGACGATCGGCTTGACGCCGTTGCGCGCGAGGATGTCGGCGCAGCCCAGACCTGCCGGGCCGGCGCCGACGATCGCCACCTTCTTGCGTGTCCACTTGACCTTGGACATGTCCGGGCGCCAGCCCTGCTTGACCGCCTCGTCGGTGATGTACTTCTCGACCGAGCCGATGGTCACGGCGCCGAAGCCGTCGTTGAGCGTGCAGTCGCCCTCGCACAGACGGTCTTGCGGGCAGACGCGACCGCAGATCTCCGGCAGCGAGTTGGTCGCGTGCGACATCTCGGCGGCGGCGAACAGGTTGCCTTCCTCGACGAGCTTGAGCCAGTTCGGGATGAAGTTGTGCACCGGGCACTTCCACTCGCAGTACGGATTGCCGCAGGCGAGGCAGCGGCCGGACTGCGCCTTGGCCGCTTCCGGCTGGAACTGGCCGTAGATCTCGCGGAAGTCGTGGATACGCACTTCCACCGGCGTCTTCGCCGGGTCCTGCCGCGGCAGGTCGAGGAACTGGTTGACGTTCTTTGCACCCATGTCTTTGTCCTCAGGCCGCGGCGCGCACGGAATCGATCAGCGAGCCGATTTCGGCGGCGCGCGGCTTGACCAGCCAGAACTTGCCGACGTAATCGGCCCAGTCCGACAGGATCGCCTGCGCCCACTTCGAGCCGGTCACCTTGGCGTAGTCGCCCACGAGGTTGCGCAGGTAGTTCTCGTGCGCCTCCATCGATTCCGACACGACGCGGTGGATGTCGATCAATTCATGGTTGTAGCGGTCGACGAAGTTGCGCTTCTCGTCGAGCACGTAGGCGAAGCCGCCGGTCATGCCGGCACCGAAGTTCACGCCGGTGCGGCCGAGCACGACGACCACGCCACCGGTCATGTACTCGCAGCCGTGATCGCCGCAGCCTTCGATGACCGCATGCGCGCCGGAGTTGCGCACGGCGAAACGCTCGCCGGCAACGCCGGCCGCATACAAGGTGCCGCCGGTCGCACCATACAGGCAGGTGTTGCCGATGATCGCGGCCTCGCGCGTCTCGTAGCGCACGCCCTTGGGCGGCTTGACGACGATGCGGCCGCCGGCCATGCCCTTGCCGACGTAGTCGTTGGCGTCGCCTTCCAGTTCCAGGTTCAGGCCGCCGGCGTTCCACACACCGAAGGACTGCCCGGCCGTGCCCTTCAGGCGGATCGTGATCGGCTTGTCGGACATGCCCAGGTTGCCGTGGCGGCGCGCGATCTCGCCGGACAGGCGGGCGCCGATCGAGCGGTGCCGGTTCTGCACGGTGTAGTGGAAGATGCCGCCGGTCTTGTGCTCGATCGCCGGCAGGCAGTCCTGCAGCATCGCCTCCGCCAGCTCGCCCTTGTCGAAGGGCTCGTTGTTGAACATGCAGTACTGCGCGCTCGGCAGCACCATGCCGGCCGATTCGAGGATCGGCTTCAGGTCGAGGTTGCGCGCCTTCGCGGTCTCGGCCTCGTCGATCTCGAGCAGGTCGGTGCGGCCGATCAGCTCGGCCACCGAGCGCACGCCCAGCGCCGCCAGCCACTCGCGCGTTTCCTCGGCGACGAAGCGGAAGTAGTTCATCACCATTTCCGGCAGACCGATGAAGTGCTCGAGGCGAAGCACCTGGTTCTGCGTCGCCACGCCGGTGGCGCAGTTGTTCAGATGGCAGATGCGCAGGTACTTGCAGCCGAGCGCGACCATCGGCGCGGTACCGAAGCCGAAGGACTCGGCGCCGAGGATCGCCGCCTTGATGACGTCGAGGCCGGTCTTGAGACCGCCGTCGGTCTGCACCCGCACCTTGTCGCGCAGGTTGTTCATGCGCAGCGTCTGGTGCGTCTCCGACAGGCCCAGCTCCCACGGCGTGCCGGCGTACTTGACCGAGGTCAGCGGCGAGGCGCCGGTGCCGCCGTCGTAGCCGGAGATGGTGATCAGGTCGGCGTAGGCCTTGGCGACGCCGGCCGCGATGGTGCCGACGCCCGGGCCGGACACCAGCTTGACCGACACCAGTGCCTGCGGGTTGACCTGCTTGAGGTCGAAGATCAGCTGCGCGAGATCCTCGATCGAGTAGATGTCATGGTGCGGCGGCGGGCTGATCAGTGCGACGCCCGGCTTGGAGTAGCGCAGCCGCGCGATCATGTCGTTGACCTTGTCGCCGGGCAGCTGGCCGCCTTCGCCGGGCTTGGCGCCCTGCGCGACCTTGATCTGCAGCACCTCGGCGTTGACCAGGTAGTGCGGCGTGACGCCGAAGCGGCCGGACGCGACCTGCTTGATCTTCGACATCTTCTCGGTGCCGTAGCGCGCCGGATCCTCGCCGCCTTCGCCCGAGTTGCTGCGACCGCCGAGGCGGTTCATCGCGATCGCCAGCGCCTCGTGCGCTTCGGGCGAGAGGGCGCCCAGCGACATGCCGGCGGAATCGAAGCGCTTGAGGATGGCCTCGGCCGACTCGACTTCCTCGACCGGGATCGGCTCGGTCGCCTTGAGCTTGAACATGTCGCGGATCGTCGCCACCGGACGCTCGTTGACGTGCTGTGCGAAAAGCTTGTATTCGATGTAGTCGCCGGACTTGACCGCGCGCTGCAGCGTGGCGATCACATCGGGGTTGTAGGCGTGATACTCGCCGCCGTGGATGTACTTGTACAGGCCACCCTGCTCGATCGGCTTGCGTGCGCTCCAGGCAATATCGGCGAGGCCGTCCTGCTCCTCGTGCAGGTCGGCGAAGCGGGCGCCGCCGATGCGCGAGACCGTGCCCTCGAAGCACAGGTCGATGACCTCGTCGTGCAGGCCCACAGCCTCGAACAACTGCGCACCGCGGTAGCTCGAGATGGTGCTGATGCCCATCTTCGAGATGATCTTGTACAGACCCTTGTTGATGCCCTTGCGGTACGACTGCGCGAGCGCCTCCGGTGCCTTCTTCTTGACCTGGCCGGAGCGCACCATCTCGTAGAGCGTGGCGTAGGCCAGATACGGATAGATCACGCTCGCGCCGTAGCCGATCAGGCAGGCGAAGTGGTGGGGGTCGCGCGCGGTCGCGGTCTCGACGACGATGTTGCAATCGCAGCGCAGCCCCGCGTGCACCAGACGGTTGTTGACCGCGCCGACCGCAAGCAGCGCATGCACCGGCAGCTTGCCGCGCTCGATCGCACGGTCGGACAGCACGATGATGACCTTGCCGGACTGCACCGCGGCGATGGCCTCGTCGCAGATGTGCTCGACCGCCGCCTTGAGGCCGAGCGCCGGGTCGTAGTTCAGATCGATGACGTGATGCGCATACGCTGCGTCGTCGTTGCCGACGGCCATCAGGCGCTTGAACTTGGCCTCGGACAACACGGGCGAATCGATCAGCAGGCGCGCGGCGCGCTCCGGCGTCTCCTCGAACATGCCCTTCTCGACGCCGAGCTGGCATTCGAGCGACATCACGATCTGCTCGCGCAGCGGATCGATCGGCGGATTGGTCACCTGGGCGAACATCTGCCGGAAATAGTCGTAGACCGAGCGCGCCTGTCCCGACAGCACCGCGAACGGCGTGTCGTCACCCATCGAGCCCACGGCTTCCTGCCCGGCCTCGGACAGCGGGCGCAGGACCTGGTCGCGCTCCTCGAAGGTGAGCTGGAACATCTTGTGGTAGGTGGCCACCATGTCCGGCGGCATCACGTCGAGCGCGTTCGGGTCGTCCGACAGCGACGCCTCCAGGCGCCTCATCTGCGTCTTCAGCCACTGCTTGTAGGGCTTGCGGCCGGCCAGCATCCGGTCAATGTCGTCCGGACGCAGCAGGGCACCGGTCTCGGTGTCGACCGCGAGGATCTCGCCGGGGCGCAGGCGGCCCTTCTCGACCACGTCCTGCGGCTTGAAGTCATGCACGCCGATCTCCGACGCCAGCACGATGTGGCGATCGGCGGTGATCACGTAGCGCGCGGGCCGCAGGCCGTTGCGGTCGAGCGCGCAGGCGGCGTAACGGCCGTCGGTCAGCACGACGCCGGCGGGGCCGTCCCAGGGCTCCATGTTCACCGAGTTGTACTCGTAGAACGCGCGCACGTCGGGATCGAGATCCTCGACGTTCTGCCAGGCCGGCGGGATCAGTGCGCGCATGGCCTGGAACACGTCCATCCCGCCGGCCAGCAGCACCTCGAGCATGTTGTCGAGCGACTGCGAATCCGAGCCGTCCATGTTCACCAGCGGCGCGATCTCCTCGATGTCCGGCAGGTCGGCACACTGGAATTTCTTCGCGCGGGCCAGCGCCCACTTGCGGTTGCCCGAGATGGTGTTGATCTCGCCGTTGTGCGCGAGGTAGCGGAACGGATGGCACAACTGCCAGCGCGGCAGCGTGTTGGTCGAGAAGCGCTGGTGGAACACGCACATCGACGATTCCAGCGCCGGGTCGGCCAGATCCGGATAGAACGCCGGCAGCAGCTCCGGCATCACCAGGCCCTTGTAGACGATGACGCGGCACGACAGGTGCGTGATGTAGAACTCGCGGTCACCTTCCGCGGCCAGCAGCTTCTCGGCACGGCGGCGAGCCTTGAACAGCTTGAGCTCGAACGCGAACTTGTGCAGGCCGGCTGGCGGCACGATGAAGGCCTGCTCGATCTTCGGCAGCGCGCGCAGCGCCTCTTCGCCGAGCGCCGTCTGGTCGGTCGGCACCTCGCGATAGCCGAGCAGCGTCAGGCCGTGCAGCTCCAGGCTTTCCTTGAGCGCGGCCTTGGCGCGGTTGCGGCGCTTGGCGTCCTGCGAAAAGAAGATGTTGCCGGCGCAGTACAGACTCTGGCTGTCCGCGCCGAGATCGAAGCCGAGCTTCGCGGCTTCGCGGCGCAGGAACGCGTCGGGCTTCTTCATCAGCAGGCCGCAACCGTCGCCGGTCTTGCCGTCGGCGGCGACGGCGCCACGATGGGTCATGCGGTGCAGCGCGGTCACAGCCGTCTGCACGAGCTTGTGGCTGGCCTGGTCGTCCATGTGGGCAATCAGGCCGAAACCGCAGCTGTCGCGCTCGAAACTTTCCCGGTACAGGCCGTAACCGGCCTGCGGCGTGAGACCGGCAGGGCGGTCGAAATGCTCGCGATCCAACATCGGGCTGGCTCCAAAAAACACAGCAGGAATCCCCGCTTGAGGCGGCGCGGGGCGCGGAAGTGTGCGCCGCACCTGTTCGCGCTGCAAATGTTTTTCCTCGCCTTTGCAGAAGGTGAAAAAACACCCAATTGATTCAACGTGTTGTCGTGCCATAAGATGGCCATCTACATGGCCATCTACAGCCGATGCCGATGAAGACCGTCTCTGTTGCCGAGGCCCGGAACCGGCTCACCGAGCTGCTGCGCGAAGTCGAGCAGGGCGCGCCGGTCGCGATCAGCCGTCGCGGTCGCGGGGTCGCGGTGCTGATCGCCGAGGGCGACTACGAGCGTCTGCGCAGCGCCGCCGGCGGCGCCGATTTCAGCGCCTGGCTGGCGAACTGGCGTGCACGCGCCGGTACCGGTTTCGACGGGATCAGCCCGGACGAGCTGGCGCGCTGGTCGCTCGCGGAGTGAGCCGTGCCACGGCCGCGCTATCTGCTCGACCTGGCCGTCCTGGCCGAACTCACCCGGCCGAGCGGCAATCGCCTCGTGCTGACCCGGTTCCGGCGGCACCAGCACGACTGCGCGACAGCGGCCTCGGTGGTCTACGCCCTGCTACGCGGCATCGAGTCGCTACCGGACGGGCCGCGACGCAGCCAGCTCGACGCCTTTGTCCAGGAGCTGCTGCGCAGCGGGCCGCCGGTCCTGCCGTTCGACCTGGAGGCGGCGCGCTGGCTGGCGCGCACGGCCCCCCGTCGCGAGCGCCAGTACCGGGCCTGGACGGCGGTCGAAGGCCAGCTCGCGGCCACGGCAGCAGTGCACGAACTGCGCCTCGTGACGCGCAGCCCCGGCACCTATGCCGGCGCCGAAGGGCTGGCACTGGAGGACTGGTTCCGGCCGTAGACCTCAGTTGCGCGAGGGGATGCGCCAGATCCAGGCAGCAACGGCGACACCCATTGCGGCGAGCGCCCACTTGAGCCCGATGGGCTGGACGAAGAACACGATCGAGCTGCCCAGGGTCAGGCTCATGAGAGCGATCGCCCACAGCTTGGTGCGTCGCGGAATGCTGCGATGTTGCTCCCATTCGGTCAGCAGCGGGCCGAAAGCCCGGTGGCGCAGCAGCATCGTGTGGAAGCGGGCGGAGCTGCGCGCAAAGCAAGCGGCGGCGAGGAGCACGAAGGGTGTCGTCGGCAGCACGGGAAGCAGGATGCCGATCAGTCCCAGCACCAGCGACAGCCAGCCGGCGGCGATCAGCAGCCAGCGGACCGGCGGCGAAAGCGGCCGTTGCGCGGCGGTCGGGAGTGGCGGCGGCAGGTCCATCTGGCCGGCGAGTGTACCTGCGCAACGCTTCGTCGAGCGGTCCGGTCGCCGGGAGGGTCAGCGCAGGCGCCGTGGGTCGAACAGCCGTTCGTACTCGTCGAGCGCGAAGCGGTCGGTCATGCCGGCGACGTAGTCGGCGACCACGCGTGCGCGCCCGGTTTCGCCGTCGCGGCTCTCGAGCTGACGGGCCGCGTCGAAGAAATCCGGCGGCATCAGGCGCGGATCGGCGTGCAGCGCCGCGAACAGTTCGCGCACGACACGCTGTGCCTTGACCATGATCCGGTAGACCTGATGGTGGTGGTACAGGTGCTCGCGCAGGAAGCGCTTGAGCGCCTCGTTCTCGTGCTGGATCTCGTCGCTGAACCGGATCAGCGGCTCCGGGCGCGACCGCACGTCTTCGATCGACGAAACGCCGGCCTGCTGCAATGCGCGGCGCGAGCTGTCCGTCAGGTCGACGACCAGCGTGTTGATGATGCGCCGGGTGGTTTCGTGGCGCTGCTGCTTGGCGCTGATCTCGCCGTAGCGCTGCACGACTTCGTCGTGATGTCGCCGGAACAGCGGCACTTCACGCAACTGCTCGATGGTGAGCAGGCGTGCGCGCAGGCCATCGTCGATGTCGTGGTTGTTGTAGGCGATCTCGTCGGCGCGGTTCGCAAGCTGGGCCTCGAGGCTCGGCTGGGTGCGGTTGAGAAAGCGCTCGCCGACGTCGCCGAGCGTGCGTGCGCGCGCCGCCGAGCAGTGCTTGAGGATGCCCTCCCGCGTGTCGAACATCAGGTTGAGGCCGCGGAAGCTCGCGTACTTGTCTTCCAGCTCGTCGACCACGCGCAGCGACTGCGCGTTGTGCTCGAAACCACCGTAGGGCTTCATGCAGGCGTTGAGCGCATCCTGGCCGGCGTGGCCGAACGGCGTATGGCCGAGGTCATGGGCCAGCGAGACGGCCTCGCACAGATCCTCGTTGAGCCCGAGGGTGCGCGCCATGGTTCTGGCGATCTGGGCGACTTCGATCGAGTGTGTCAGCCGCGTCCGGAACAGGTCGCCTTCGTGATTGACGAAGACCTGGGTCTTGTATTCCAGCCGCCGGAAGGCCGCGGAGTGGATGATCCGGTCCCGGTCTCGCTGATACTCGCTGCGATGTCCCGGTCCCGGCTCCGGGTGGTGACGGCCGCGCGAGCGGCGATCGTCGGCGGCGTACGGGGCGAGCGTCATTGCGCTGCCGGCGCACCGCAGAAGTGTTCCAGCGTCTCGGCGAGCCGAGACGGATCGAAGTCGGCCGTCACCACGGCATCGCCGATCGCGCGCAGCAGCACCAGGCGCAGCCGGCCGGCAGCGACCTTCTTGTCCAGGGCCATGTTGTGCAGAAAGTCCTGCGGGGTCATGTCACCGGGCGGTTTCGTCGGCAGGCCGCTGCGCGCGATCAGGTCCACGCAGCGTCGTGCGTCGTCCGCGTCGATCAAGCCGAGACGCGCCGACAGGTCGGCCGCCATGCACAGACCGGCCGCGACGGCCTCGCCATGCAGCCAGTCGCCGTAGCCGGCGTGGGTCTCGATGGCGTGGGCAAACGTATGGCCGAGGTTGAGCAGCGCCCGCCCGCCTTTGCCGTCGGCCAGCGACTCACGCTCGTCGCGGGCGACGATGACCGCCTTCATCTCGCAGCTGCGCCGGATCGCTTCGGCGGTTGCGACCGGATCGAGCGTCAGCAGGTCGTCGAGATGGTGGGTGATCCAGTCCAGGAAGCTGGCATCGCCGAGCATCCCGTACTTGATCACCTCGGCAAGACCGGCGAGCAGCTCGCGCCGCGGCAGGGTCCTGAGCGTCCCGGTGTCGGCCACGACCATGATCGGTTGATGGAAGGCGCCGATCATGTTCTTGCCGAGCGGATGGTTGACGCCGGTCTTGCCGCCGACGCTCGAGTCCACCTGCGAAAGCAACGTCGTCGGTACCTGCACGAAATCGATTCCGCGCTGGTAGATCGCCGCCGAGAAGCCCGCGAGATCGCCGATGACGCCGCCGCCGAGCGCGATCAGGCAGCCGTCGCGTGCGAGCCGCGTCTGCAGCAGCCAGTCCTGTACGCTGCCGGCGACTTCCCAACTCTTCTGTGCCTCGCCCGGTGGCAGGACGCGAACGGCATCGTCGTCGAGCGCCAGCGCCGAGCGCACCGCTTCGAGGTGCAGGGCGGCAACGTGCTCGTCGGTGATCAGCCGCAGGTTGCGTCCGCGCAGGGCCTGCCACAGGCTGCCGTCGGACAGCAGGCCGGCGCCGATGTGGATCGGGTAGCTGCGGTGGCCCAGGTCGACGTGCAAGCTCGGCATGGCGGGACGTGAGATCGGCGGACGCGCAGTGTATGCGCCCGCGGCCGGGGTTTCGAGCGTCAGCCCGACGGACGACCGTCGACGAAGTCCGCGATGTCGCGCACCACGCACTTGGCACTGCGCGCATCGGTGCTGACGACCAGGTCGGCGATCTCCCGGTACAAGGGGTCGCGCTGGCGAAGCAGGCGCTCGAGCACTTCGCGGCGGTCGGCGGCCTGTGCCAGCAGCGGGCGTGCCTCGGAGCGCTGCGTGCGCGCGAGTTGCTGCTCGACGCTGGCATGCAGGTAGATCACCGTTCCGCGCGCCGCGAGCACGCGCCGGTTCTCGGGATCGAGGACGGCGCCGCCGCCGGTCGCCAGTACGAGCGGCCCCTCGCCGCAGAGCTCGGCAATCGCTTGCGCCTCGCGGCGGCGGAAACCCGCCTCGCCTTCACGCTCGAAGATGTAGGGAATGTCGACGCCCGTACGGCGCTCGATCTCGTGATCGGAGTCGACGAAACGCACGCCGCGGATCTGCGCGAGACGTCTGCCCACAGTCGTCTTTCCGGCGCCCATCGGGCCGACGAGAAAGATATTGGGACCCTGAGCCATTGCGAAACCGACGTTGTACGGACCGCTACCGCGCGCAGTATAGGCACGCGGTAGCGGTGCCGCGACGGCCTCACTGCACGACCAGACCTTCCTGCAGTACCCGCGGCGTCACGAAGATCAGCAACTCCCGCTTGTTGTCGGAGCGGCTGTTGCTGCGGAACAGCGCGCCGAGCAGCGGAATGTCGCCGAGGAAAGGCACCTTCGCGGAAGAGCGGCGGCTTTCCTCCTGGAAGACCCCGCCGAGTACCACGGTTTCTCCACTGGCGATCAGCACCTGCGTATCCAGACGGCGTGTGTCGATCGCCGGCGCGGAGCCCACGCCGGTGTTGACGTCCTCGCCCTGCGAGTCGTTGGTCACCGAAAGATCCATGATGACCCGGTCGTCCGGCGTGATCTGCGGATTCACCGTCAGCGACAGCACGGCCTTCTTGAACTGGGTCTCCGTGCCCTGGTTCCCGCTGCTGGACTGATACGGAATCTCGCGGCCCTGCTCGATCACGGCCTGCTTGCCGTTCGCCGTGACCACACGCGGTGTTGAGATGACCTCGCCGCGGCCTTCCTGCTGCAGGGCCGACAATTCGAGGTCGATCAGGAAGTCACTGCCCAGGATCGTCCAGGCCACGCGCCCTGCGGGGGTCGCGGAGGTCGGCAGGTTCACCAGATAGCCTTGGTCGGGCGTCGGTAGCACGCCGCCCACGACATTTCGGGAGCCGGTGTTACTACCCGACTGGCCCACGGTCGCATTTCCAATCCGGCCGATCGAACTGACGCCGAAGCGAGCGCCCAACTCGCGTGCGAAATCGTCGCTAGCAATGACGATGCGCGATTCGATCAACACCTGACGTACGGGGATGTCGAGTTTCGAGACCAGCGCGCGAATCTCGTCGATCTTCTCCCGCGTTTCGAGGACGAGCAGTGTGTTGGTGCGCTCGTCGACGGTGACGCGACCCCGCTCGCTGAGCAGCGAGGTGTCGCCGCTCGACAGCAGCGCGCGCATGTCCGTGGCTTTCGCGTAGTTGACCTGAATCAGCTCTGAGCGCAGCGGTGCCAGCTCGGTCTGCTGCTTGGCCGCCTCCAGTTCCAGACGCTCGCGTTGCGCGATTTCCTCGACCGGTGCCACCAGCATGACGTTGCCTTGCTGGCGCATACCCAGGCCCTTGGTGCGCAGGATGATGTCGAGCGCCTGATCCCACGGCACGTTCTCCAGGCGCATGGCCATTTCGCCCTCGACCGAGTCGCTGATCACCATGTTGGTCCCGGCGACATCGGCGATGATCTGAAGCAGCGAGCGGACCTCGACGTTCTGGAACGACAGACTGATGCGCTCGCCGGTGAACTGTGGCTGCGTGCGCTGCAACTCCTCGCGCTCGGCGGGCGTGAGCGGCTGCAATTCCAGGGTGAACGAATCGCCCGACTGGTAGGCAGCCTGTTCGTACTCCTGTCCCGTCACCGGTGTCAGCGTGACCAGGCTGTCGGATCCGTCGGCCCGAATGTCGACGTAGCGGACGGGCGTTGCAAAATCGAGCACGTCCAGACGTTTGCCCGCGCCCTCGGCAAGGCGGGTATTCCTGAATCGCGCAACGATCCGGCCGTTCTCAGGCTTGACGTCAACAACTGCCTTCGGATCCGAGAGTCGCACGACCACACGGCCCTCGCCCTTCTCGCCCCGGCGGAAGTCGAGGCTCTGCAAGGTGGTCCGGCGGTCGCCACTGACCGCTGGCGCTTGCTGCGTCGCACGCGCGGATGCAAGGCTGTCGAGTCGAACGAGAATGCGGTTGCCATCGACATCGACATCATACGGAGCGCTGCTGCCGAGTTCGACAACGACGCGCGTACGGCCACGCGACTCGGCGCTGGCAACGGCACGCACGTTGCCGAGGTTGATGCGCTGATAGCGCTGCGCGACCGCGGTGCGCGTGCCCGGAAGGTCGAGCGACAGACGAGCCGGCTGGTCGACGGTAAACACGGACGGCTGCGGCGCCGGCCCGGACAGCGTCAGGGTCATCAGCACGCGGCCGCTGTCGATTTCCACGAAGGCGATATCTTCCAGCGCCAGGTCCTGCGCGACAGCGGCCGGCACGGCCAGCAGGAAGGCCCAGAGCAGAAAGTGCCGGATCGTGGCGTTGATGGTGGTCATTTGAAAACTCCCTGGAGCCTCTCGCGTTTCCCTTACTCGGTCAGCGCCACACTGGCCGTGCGCTGCGTCCAGCCACCGAACCCGTCTTCGACCAGTTCCTGCAGACTGACTTCGGTCGGCGTGATCGCGACGATCTGGCCGTAGTTCTGCCCCATGTAATTCTTCAACGTGACCCGGTGAATCACGTTGTCCGGCGCTTTGATCAGCGCGAAAACCCCTCGCGTGGTGCTGATGGTCCCCATCATGCGCAGCGCATCAAGCGGAAACTCCTCAAGCGGTTCCCGGTTCCGGTTCAGGTCCGGGCGGGGGCCGGCGATGCTGGCTGCGCGGTTGGGTGCGAGTACCTCCACGAACGGATCGCGGCGATCGCCCGGCACGTAGGTAAAGGGGTCAAACTGCTTGGGCTGCGGAATCGGCGGAATCTTCGTCGAGGTCCGCGCCTTGATGGCGGCGACGTCGCGCTGCAGATCGGACATGTCGTCGCTGCAGGCGCCCAGCAACATGGCGGCAGCGCTCAGTGACAGGAGCGTGCGTCTCATCGCCGCCTCCCGGCCTGTTGAGGCTTAGCCGCCTCGATCTCCTCGTCGTCGAGATAGCGGTACGTCTGCGCAGTGGCGGTCATGCGCAGGGTTGTCGGTCCGGTGGACGCGCCGTGACCGGCAGTTGCAGCGCCCTTGATCTCGACCTCCTCGATGGTGACGATGCGTGGCAAGGCAGCAACCGCGCTGACGAAGTTGCCCAGTTCGTGATAGTCGCCGACGACCACGATCTTGTTGGGGATCGCGGCATAGAACTCCTTGGGCACCTCGCCGGTCGGCTGGAACAGCTCCTCCTCGAGGCTCGCTTCCACGCGCTTCTGCGAGATGTCGTTGAGCAGGTTTGCCACCTCGGCGCGGCTCGGGAGCTGCTTGAGCATGTCGCCGAACTGGCGCTCCATCTCCTTGAGCTGTTCGCGATAGGCGTCGATGGCTGCGACTTTCTTCTGCTTGGTATCGAGCTCCTGAAACAACGTCTGTTCTTGCGTTTTGGCCGTTTGTACCTGTTCGTACACGGGTCTGATCACGAACCAGGTACCTGCAGCAAACAGCACCACCCCGGTGAGGATCACTGCCGCGATTCGTGCCCAGCGTGGCCAGGCGCCCGGATTCTGTGCGTCGAGCGCCTGCAGCTGCTGGATGATCTCTTGGGCGTTCATCCGAGCACCTCTTCGCCCCCCGCATCTGCAGGTGCATTATCAGCCGATTTCGGCTGTGTCAGGCGCTTGACTTGCAAGGTGAATTGCGCCTGTCTGCGTCGATCCTTCTCGTCGGTCTTGATGACCACCAGGCGCGGGTCCGAGAACCAGAGCGAGGCGTCGAGGTTCTTCATGTAGGTCGAGATGCGCCCGTTCGACTCGGCGATACCGTCGAGCGTCACGTTCGCCCCTTGTTGCCTGAGGCTGGTGAGATTGACGCCCTCGGGCAGCGTATTGACGATCTCGTCGAAGAAATGCACCGATGCCGTGCGGCTGGCCTCCAGCTCCTCGATGACGCGCATGCGTGCGATGAGGTTGGACCGGACGCGCTCCAGTTCCTGGATTTCGGTGAGCTGCTTGTCCATCTCCTTGATTTCCGCGCGCAGGTACGAGTTCCGCGACTCCTGGTAGCTCAGCTGGCCGCTGACCAGCATCCAGCCGGCTGCGACCAGACCGCCCGCAACGGCGACACCCAGGCCGATGCTTGCGATGAAGTCCTGCTTGCGTTTCTCGCGGCGTGCCTTGCGCCAGTCCAGCAGGTTGATATGCGTCGTCATCGAACGCTCCTGGACCGACAGACGCGGATGGCGAGGACAGGCACGGCGCCGTGCAAATTCGTGAGGGACGAACCTGTCATGCCTTCTCCTCGTCGAATGCGCGGTAGGCCAGACCGGCCGCAATCAGCAACGAGGCCTCTTCTTGGGCGAGGTTGGCAGGCTTGGCGCGGGAGGCGACGCTCATCTGCGCGAACGGCCGCGCGACGACCGTCGGAATCTGCAGACGCTCCTGAACATTGGCGTCGACACCCGCGATGTGCGCGCAACCGCCTGCGAGCACGATCTGGTCGATCGCGCTGTACTGCGTGACTGCGGAGAAGAAGAACTGCAGCGAACGGTCGATCTGCTGCGCCATGTCGGACACGAAGTGCGGGAGGATCTCGGTTTCGTATCCCTCCGGCAGATTGCCGCTGCGCTTGGCCTTCAGCGCTTCCTCCTGCGACATCCCGTAGGTGCGCATGATGTCTTCGGTCAGCTGGCGGCCGCCGAAGGCCTGGTCGCGCGTGTAGATCGTCTTCAGGTCGTGCAGGATCAGCACCGAAGTCGTCGTTGCGCCCATGTCGACCACGGCGACGGTGCGGCCGCGGCCGCCGTCCGGCATCTGGTGCGCGAGGAACTGGCAGGCGTTCTCCAGCGCGTACGCCTCGACGTCGACGACGCGCGTCTTCAGCCCGGCGATGTCGACGGCAGCGCACAGTCGCTCGACCTGCTCCTTGCGGCACGCGGCCAGCACGACGTCCACGGCGTCGGTGTTCTTCGCGCTCGCACCCAGCACCTCGAAATCGAGGCTGACCTCGTCGATGGGATAGGGGATGTACTGATCGGCTTCGGCCTTGATCTGCTCTTCCATATCGTCGCCGGAGAGCATGCTCGGCATTTCGACGATCTTGGTAATCACCGATGCACCGGCGACGGCGACGGCCGCTTCGCGCGTGCGCGTGCCGGCACGGCTGATCGCGCGCGCGATCGTCTCGCCGACCGGCTTGGGGTCGGCGATCTGCTTGTCGGCGACCGCGCCAGGCGGCAACGGTTCGACCGCGTACGCTTCCACGTGGTAGCGCGTACCTTTGCGTGAAAGCTCGAGGAGCTTCACGGCACTGGAGCTGATATCCAGTCCGATCAGTCCTTTGCTTCCCTTGCCGAACAACGTTTGCAGGCTGGCCATGGCGCCCCGTGCCGCTTCGTTGACAATCCCCCACGGGAAAGAAAGACTCTTCCCGCATCGCGCCGTACTATAGCGCAATATTGCTACTGCGCAACTAGAAGTTCCTGCGGCAAATACCTGATCAAGCTGCAAACATTTCTGAAGCTTTTCACCGTCCCAAACGTTCTGCGATGACCCTCGACAAGCTCGCGCTGCGCGTGCTGCTGTGGCTGCTCGCGGCCGCGCTGCTGCTCGCGGCTTCGGCTGTGGCCGCCCTGTTCGGCGCCGCCCACTATTACGGGCGCGACTTGCCGTCGGTCGCCAGCCTGCGGGAGCTGCAGCTCTCGGTGCCGCTGCGCATCTACAGCCGCGACGGCAAGCTGATGGGCGAGTTCGGCAGCGAGCGCAGGGCGCTGCTGCGTTTCGAGGATCTGCCGCCACGGGTTGTGCAGGCGTTCCTCGCCGCCGAGGACGACCGCTTCTTCGAGCATCCCGGCGTCGACTGGCAGGGGCTGCTGCGTGCGGCCCTCAAGTACGCGGCGACTGGCGAGAAGTCGCAGGGCGGCAGCACCATCACGATGCAGCTGGCGCGCAACGTCTTTCTCAGCAGCGAGCGCACCTTCACTCGCAAATTCAAGGAGATCCTGCTGGCGTTGAGAATCGAGCGCGAGCTCGACAAGCCGCAGATCATGGCGCTGTACCTCAACAAGATCTTCCTTGGCGAACGTGCCTACGGCGTCGGCGCGGCCGCCCTGGTCTACTTCGGGCGGGACGTCGGCAGCCTGTCGCTCGGCGAGACCGCGGTGATCGCAGGCCTGCCCAAGGCGCCCTCGCGCGACAACCCGGTGGCCAACCCGGTGCGGGCCACCGAGCGACGCGACTATGTGCTGCGTCGCATGCGCGAGCTCGGCTATATCTCCAGGGCCGAGTACGAGGAGGCCGTTGCCGAGCCGCTCGTCGTGCAGCCCTACCGCCCGCAGGTCGAGGTCGAGGCCGACTACGTTGCCGAGATGGTCCGGGCCGAGATGGTCGCGCGTTTCGGCGAGGAGGCCTATAGCCGGGGACTGAACGTCACCACGACCGTCGACGCGAGCCGGCAGACGGCCGCGAACGCCGCCTTGCGCCAGGCGCTGCTCGAGTACGACCGGCGCCACGGCTGGCGCGGCGCTGAGGCGCGCATCCCGGCCGAGCTGCTGGCGCAGCCGCAGTCCCCCGAGTTCGCTACCGCCCTGGGCCGCTATGCGCCGGTCGGCGGGCTGCAGGCAGCTGTGGTCCAGGCGTTCGATGGAAACGAGCTGGCGTTGCTGACCGCTTCGGGGCCGCTGACGCTGGGCGACGAGAGCTTTGCCTGGGCGAAGCTCGATGCCGCGGGGCTGGCGCCCGGTGACGTCGTACGTATCGACTCGAGCGGCGATGCACCGCGTCTGGCGCAGATTCCGGAGGCGCAGGGGGCGCTGGTGGCACTGAACCCCGACGATGGGGCCATGGAGGCCCTGGTCGGTGGCTTCGACTTCTTTGCCGGCAAGTTCAACCGGGTGACCCAGGCCCGACGCCAGGCCGGATCCGGCTTCAAGCCGTTTCTGTACGCCACGGCGATGGCCCATGGCTACACGCCGGCATCGGTACTGCTCGATGCGCCGGTGGTCTTCGACGATCCGCGACTCGAATCCACCTGGCGCCCCGAGAACTACGGGGGCGACATCAAGGGGCCGATGCGCCTGCGCGAAGCGCTGGTGCAGTCGCGCAACCTCGTCTCGATCCGGCTGCTGATGGGAATCGGCATCGACACGGCGCTCGACTTCATTCCGCGCTTCGGCCTGCCGGCGGATCGCCTGCCGCGCGACCTGACCATGGCACTCGGCAGCGCGGTATTCACGCCGCTGGAGATGGCCAGGGGCTATGCGACGATCGCCAACGGCGGCTTCGTCGTCGATCCGTACGTGATCGTCGAAGTGCGCGACAGCGCGGGCGAGATCGTCGAGCGGGCGCAGCCGCGCCGCGCCTGTCCCGAATGCCTGCTGCCACCGCCGGTGGCGGACGAAACGCAGCCGACGCCGCTGCCGACCGCCGTTGCCGACGAAGCCGAGGCCGAGTGGCTGCCGGCGCAGCAGGCCGTCGATCCCGCGGTCGCCTGGCTGGTCGGCGACATGCTGCACGATGTGACCGTCCGCGGCACCGCGGCCAAGGTGGCGCAGCTCCAGCGCAACGATCTGGCCGGTAAGACCGGCACGACCAACGACGAGACCGACGCCTGGTTCAACGGCTTCCAGCGCCACCACGTCGCCGTGGTCTGGGTCGGATTCGACCAGCCGACGCCGCTCGGGCGCGGCGAGGTCGGCGGTCGCGCCGCGTTGCCGGCCTGGATGGACTACATGCGGGTGGCGCTGGACGGCGTGCCGCAGGAACGCGCGCCGCGCCCTCCCGGGCTCGTCAACGTGCGCATCGATCGTGAGACCGGTTTGCTGGCCGCGGCCGGCGATCCGGATGCGATCTTCGAAACCGTTCCGCAGAACGCGATTCCGCCGGCGATGGAGAATCCGCAACAGCACCGTGACGAGCGCAACGGGCTGCAGGAACTGTTCTGACGCCGGACCCGGCGCGTCCCGGGGCCTGTGAGGGGTGATGGCTTACCGCGAACGCTCAGGAATCATCGAGGAAGCGGCGCGCATTGTTTGCGTTGAACGGCTCACGGACTATCGCCAGGCCAAGCGCAAGGCTGCGCAGCGGCTCGGGTTGCCACCCAACGCGCCGCTGCCGGACAACGCGGCGATCCACGCGGCCGTGATCGACTATCAACGCCTGTTCGGCGGTGGCGACTACGTGCAGCAGCTGCACCGGCTGCGTCGGGCGGCACTGGCGGCAATGCGATTGCTGGATGCGTTCTCGCCGCGGCTGGTCGGGGCCGTCGTCAGCGGTGCGGTGACCTCGGCGCATCGCGTGCAGCTGCACGTGTTCAGCGACGCGGCTGAGGCGGTCGACATCGCGCTGCTCGACAGGGGCGTGGATTTCGAGCCGGCCGAACGACTGTATCGCCTGTCCGACGGGCGGGAACAGCGCGTGGCGCTGCTGCGACTCGAGCTCGACGACTGCGGCGTCGACATCGCGGTGTTTCCCGAGGACGGATTGCGCCGGGCCCCGGTCAATCCCCTCGACGGGCGGCCTTTCCGCCGTCTCGACTACGCCGAGGCCGAACGGCTCGCAGCGGGAACGCCATGAAAAACGCCCGGCAGGTGCCGGGCGTCTGGTGCATCCAGCGGCAGATCAGCGCTTGTCGAGTGCCGGCACGTTGCGTTCCGCGGCGCCGGTGTAGACCTGGCGCGGCCGCGCGATGCGCATCGTCGGGTCGGCGATCATCTCGATCCAGTGCGCGGCCCAGCCGACGGTGCGCGCGATGGCGAACATCGGCGTGAACATGTTCACCGGGATGCCAAGCGCCTTGTAGATGATGCCCGAGTAGAAGTCGACGTTCGGGTAGAGCTTGCGCTCCTTGAAATAGTCGTCCGACAGCGCGATCTCCTCGAGCTTCATCGCCAGCTCGAGCTTCGGATCGTTGATGTTCAAGGCCTTGAGCACCTTGTGGCACTCGTCGCGGATGATCGTCGCGCGCGGATCGAAGTTCTTGTAGACGCGGTGGCCGAAACCCATCAGGCGCACGCCCGAGTTCTTGTCCTTGACCTTGCTCATGAAGTCCGGGACCTTCTTCACGTCGCCGATCTCGTCGAGCATCTTCAGTACGGCCTCGTTGGCACCGCCATGCGCCGGTCCCCACAGCGCGGCGATGCCGGCCGCGATCGCCGCATACGGATTGGTGCCGGTGGAACCGGCCATGCGCACCGTCGAGGTCGAGGCGTTCTGCTCGTGGTCGGCGTGCAGGATGAACAGCACGTCGAGTGCGCGCGCGGCGATCGGGTTCACCTCGTAGGGTTCGGCCGGCACCGCGAACATCATGTGCAGCAGGTTCGAGCAGTAGTCGAGATGGTTCTGCGGATACATGAACGGCAGGCCGACGTAGCGCTTGTAGGCGGCCGCGGCGATCGTCGGAATCTTCGCGATCATCCGGTGCGCGAAGATCTTGCGGTGCTCCGGATCCTTGTTGTTGGTGGTGTCGTGGTAGAAGGCCGACAGCGAGCCGACGACGCCGGTCAGCATCGCCATCGGATGCGCGTCGTAACGGAAGCCGCCGAAGAAGCCCTTCAGCGACTCGTTGATCATCGTGTGGCGGCGGATCGTCTGGTCGAAGTCTTCCAGCTGGTTCTTGTCCGGCAGTTCGCCGTTCAGGATCAGGTAGGCGACCTCGATGAAGCTGCACTGCTCGGCGAGCTGGGCCACCGGGTAGCCGCGGTACAGCAGCACGCCGGCGTCACCGTCGATGTAGGTGATCGCGCTCTTGGTCGAGCAGGTCGACGAGAAGCCCGGGTCGTAGGTGAACACGTCCATCTGGCCATAGACCTTGCCGACGTCGAGCCCGACCGGGCCAAGGGTGCCGCCGACTGCAGGCAGATCGGTTTTTTCGCCGGTGGCGTTGTTGACCAGGCTGAAGCTGGGCGTGCTCATCTCGAAAACCCCTTGTCTGAAGAAGAAAATGCGCGAACTTCGATGTTCCTGTCGACGCTCCGGGCGGTGCGCCGACCGCTCCCACAGGCCTGCGCCGTCGCGATCAGTGCGCGCGGCGAGACTCGGGCGGCTGGGGAACGGCGTAATCCGGCCGCAAGGATAGCGATATTCGAGATCGGAAGAGCA
>NZ_CAXPMC010000010.1:0-48780 GCF_964218355.1 Ferrovibrio sp.
GGGGTGTTTCACGTGAAACACCCCCGGGGCCGCAGACCCTGTTTCACGTGAAACACCCCCGGGGCGGCCGGCACCCGATTCCCCCTGCCCGATTCCCTTTGACGGCGGCGGCCCTCGCCCGTAAAACCCGCGCCATGAGCGGACCCGGCACATCCTTCGATGTCATCGTGATCGGCGGCGGCCATGCCGGCTGCGAGGCCGCGGCGGCCTCGGCGCGGCTGGGCGCGCGCACCCTGCTGGTGACCCACAAGGTCGAGACCATCGGCGAGATGTCGTGCAACCCGGCCATCGGTGGTCTGGCCAAGGGCCATCTGGTGCGCGAGATCGACGCGCTGGACGGGGTGATGGGCCGCGCCATCGATGCGGCCGGCATCCAGTTCCGCATGCTCAACAAGTCGAAGGGCCCGGCGGTGCGCGGACCGCGGTCGCAGGCCGACCGCAGGCTCTATCGCCAGGCGATGCAGGCGATCCTGAACGAGCAGGCGAATCTCACCATCATCGGCGCGGCGGTGGAAGACATCCGCATCGAGGCCGGCCAGGTGCGCGGCGTCGTCACGGGGAACGGTGATTTCTTCGCCGCGCCGAAGGTGATCCTGACGACCGGGACCTTCCTGCGCGGCCTGATCCATATCGGCGAGGAGAAGATCCCCGCCGGCCGGGTTGGCGAAGCGCCTGCGCTCGGCCTGTCAAAAACGCTGGAAAACTGCGGATTTATGCTGGGCCGGCTGAAGACCGGCACGCCGCCGCGGCTGGACGGCAGGACCATCGACTGGGCCGGGCTGGAGATGCAGGCGGCCGACGATCCGCCGGTGCCGTTCAGCTTTCTCACACGTGAAATCACCGTGCCGCAGATTGCCTGCGGCGTGACCTATACCTCCGCGGCCGGCCATGACCTGATCCGGGCCAACCTGCACCGGGCGCCGATGTATTCCGGCCAGATCGAGGGCACCGGGCCGCGCTACTGCCCCTCCATCGAGGACAAGGTGGTGCGGTTCGGCCAGCGCGACCGCCACCAGATCTTCCTGGAGCCCGAGGGGCTGGACGACGACACCGTCTATCCGAACGGCATCTCGACCTCGCTGCCACGTGAAATCCAGGCCGAGCTGCTGAAAACCATCCCCGGGCTGGAGCATGCGACCATGCTGCGGCCGGGCTATGCCATCGAATACGATTTCGTCGACCCCCGGGAGCTGAAGCCGACCCTGGAGACGAAGCGCCAGCCGGGCCTGTATCTGGCCGGCCAGATCAACGGCACCACCGGATACGAGGAAGCCGCAGCCCAGGGGCTGATCGCCGGCCTCAATGCGGCTTTGTCTGCCGGCCAAGTCGGAGATGGGGGCGGGCAGGCGCCATTCATTCTCGACCGCGCCGATGCCTATATCGGCGTGCTGGTCGACGATCTGGTCACCCTGGGCACCCGCGAGCCCTACCGCATGTTCACCAGCCGGGCGGAATACCGCCTCAGCCTGCGGGCGGACAATGCAGATCAACGACTTACACCGCTGGGCCTCGGCATCGGCTGCGTGGGTGTTTCACGTGAAACAGCCTGGACGGCCAAGGAAAAGGCCCTCGCCGGGGCCCGCGCACTGGTGCAGTCGCTGAAAATGACCCCCCCGGAGCTGGCGAAACGCGGCCTGCCGGTGAACCAGGACGGCCAGGTCCGCTCGGCCGCCATGCTGCTGGGCTATCCGGGCATGACCGTGGCCCGTCTGGCCGGGATCTGGCCGGAACTGGCCGGCCTGCGGCCGGATGTGGCCGAGCAGGTCGAGATCGACGGGCGCTATGCCGGCTATATGGAGCGCCAGCAGGCCGATATCCTCGCTTTCCGCAAGGATGAGGGCCTGACCCTGCCCGACGACCTCGATTATGCCGCCATCGGCGGGCTGTCCAACGAGGTCCGCGCCAAGCTGCAGCAGCAGAAGCCGGCCACCCTGGGCCAGGCGGCGCGCATCTCCGGCGTCACCCCGGCCGCCCTCTCGGCCCTGCTGGGCTATGTGAAAAAGCGCCGCCGCCAGGGCGAAGCCGCCGCCGAATAGGCATATCTCGGTGCCTCGTTAATCTCCGTCGTCCCCGCGAAAGCGGGGACCCAGCCGGCCGCAATTCTGGATTCCCGCTTACGCGGGAAAGACGATTTGATGTTGCAGGGTCTTCAGCCCGGGTGTTTCACATGAAACACCCCCCTGACGCATCGCCCCTGACCCGCCGCCGCCCCGCCGGATTCCGGGAACTCTCCCCAAAGTTGGGGGATGGCCCTGTGGATGCATGACAGCGGCCCGGCTTTGCGCGATAACCGCCGGCAATGGCAAAACACCTCTCTCCCGCCGATTTCCAGGCCACCACTGGCTGCAGCGACGCCGCGCTGGCCCGGCTGGACAGTTACGCGGCCCTGCTGGCCAAGTGGCAGGCGGCAATCAACCTGGTGGCGGCGAATACCCTGCCGGACCTGTGGGCCCGGCATATGCTGGATTCCGCCCAGCTGCTGCCGCTGGCGCCGCCGGGCACCGCGCGCTGGCTGGATCTCGGCTCCGGCGGCGGCTTTCCCGGCCTGGTGATTGCGGCTCTGGGTGCCGACCGCGGCATCACCACCGTGCATCTGGTCGAAAGCGACCAGCGCAAGGCCACCTTCCTGCGCGAGGCGGCGCGGGCGATGGCTTTGCCCATGGGAGATCGTGGCGTCACCGTTCACGTGAAACGCATCGAGGCGGTCGAGCCGGCGGCTTTGCATGCCGCCATGGGCGGGCCGCCGGATGTGATCTCCGCCCGGGCGCTGGCGGCGCTGGAGGCATTGCTGCCGCTGGCCCATCGCCTGGCCGGTCCGGAGACCCTGTATGTCTTCCCGAAGGGCCGGCAGGCCGGGGATGAATTGACCGCCGCGCGCCGATATTGGACAATCCGCGACCTTGCGCGGCTGCCGAGCCAGACCGACCCGGACGCGCGGATCGTGACCATCAGGGGACTGGAACCCGCGTGACCAGTACAGAACAGGAACATTCTGCCAGCCCGGCCACGGGCACCGCGCCGCTGCGCATGGGCCGCGTGCTGGCGGTGGCGAACCAGAAGGGCGGCGTCGGCAAGACCACCACCGCCATCAATCTCGCCACGGCGCTGGCCGCGGTGGGCGAACGCGTGCTGCTGATCGACAGCGATCCGCAGGGCAATGCGTCCACTGGCCTCGGCCTGACCCAGGACGAGCGCGCGTTTGGCACCTACGAGCTGCTGATGGGCGAGGCGGTGCTGGACGAGACGATCCGGCCGACGAAAGTGCCCAACCTGCTGATCGTGCCGGCCAGCGTCGAGCTTGCCGGCGCCGAGCTCGAGATGATGGATCTCGACCGCCGCCAGCATCGCCTGAAGGACGCCATCGACGGCCGTGTCGGTGAATTCGATCACGTGCTGATCGACTGCCCGCCCTCGCTGACCCTGCTCACCGTCAATGCCATGGTGGCGGCGGATGCGGTCTTCGTGCCGCTGCAATGCGAGTTCTTCGCCCTCGAAGGCCTCGGCCAGCTGCTGCGCACGGTGGAGCGGATCAGGGGCACGCTCAATCCGGCGCTGGACGTGCAGGGCGTGGTGCTGACCATGTTCGACAAGCGCAACAACCTGTCCGAACAGGTGGCCGCCGACGTGCGCGGCTTCCTCGGCGACAAGGTCTACGAAACGGTGATCCCGCGCAACGTGCGCATCTCGGAAGCGCCGAGCCACGGCGTGCCGGCCCTGATCTACGACCATCGCGCGCCGGGCAGCACCGCCTACATGGCGCTGGCCCGCGAGGTGATCAAACGCGAGCAGATGCTGCGCGACGCCGCGTGAGGGGCCGCGCTTCATATTCATGCCGTCACCCGCCGGCTTGACCCGCGGGTCCCATTCAAGAATGGGATGCGCGCATCAAGTGCGCGCATGACAAAAAAGAAAGAGTGAGTGCTGTCATGATCGACGATCCGAAACGCCGCGGCCTGGGGAGAGGGCTTGCCGCCCTGATGGGCGACACCACGCCGAAGGAGGGCGGTGCCGGCGGCGATGGCGCCGCGCCGCGCGGCGGTGTGCGCGAGGTGCCGATCGAGCAGCTGCGGCCCAATCCCTACCAGCCGCGCAAGCTGTTCGACCAGGCGGCGCTCGACGACCTGGCCCGCTCGCTGAAGGACAAGGGCGTGCTGCAGCCCCTGCTGGTGCGCCGGGTCAAGGCCGCCTCGCCGGAGGGCGCCACCTACGAGATCATCGCCGGCGAGCGCCGCTGGCGCGCCGCCCAGATCGCCAAGCTGCATGCCGTGCCGGTGGTGATCAAGGACATCTCCGACCGCGACGCGCTGGAGATCGGCCTGATCGAGAATGTCCAGCGCGAGGACCTGAACCCGCTGGAAGAGGCCGGCGCCTTCCAGCGCCTGACCGAGGAATTCGGCTATTCGGCCGAACAGATCGCCCAGGTGATCGGCAAGAGCCGCAGCCATGTCGCCAATATCAGCCGGCTGCTGTCGCTGCCGGTGCCGGTGCGCGACCTGATCGCCGCCGGCCGGCTGACCGCCGGCCAGGCGCGGCCGCTGATCGGCCATCCGCTGGCCGTCCAGCTGGCCCAGCGCATCGCCGAGGGGCAACTGACCGTGCGCCAGGTGGAAAAGCTGGTGGCGGTGGGCCGCGAAGTCGGCGGCGAGGGCGATGCCGCGCGGGCGAAGGGCGGCCGGCCGCCATCCTCTCCGGCGGCGAAGCCGGCCGGCGATGCGGCCGCGGCAAAGAAGGATGCCGACACGCTCGCCTTCGAGCGCGGCCTGACGGCGGCGCTGGGGCTGAAGGCCGAAATCGAGGGCGAGCCCGGCAACCCGGAAGCCGGCCGCCTGGTGCTGCATTACCAGACCCTCGAACAGCTCGACGACCTGGCGAAGAAGCTCAGCCGGCGGTGAGCGGGTTGCGCAGCACCGACCGACCGCACCGCTGGTCCCGGCTTGGTCTGGTCTTGCTGGTGGCGGCGATAGCCGCCCTGCTGCTTGCGCAGGCCGGGATATCCCGCTGGCTGCAGTCGATTCCGGTTTTTGGGGCCGCGTGGAATGCCGAACGCGTGGAACTCTACGGCCGGCTCGCCGGAAGTGTCGATCCCCTGATCGTCAAATACGCAGATGCCTTGCGGCATGAGCGATACCGCTATGGCCTGTTCGGCAGCAGTCGCGGCATGGGCATTTCCCATCAGCATCTGGGGCTTCCCGAAGGCGTGTTCTTCAACTTCTCGTCCGGCAGTACCGGATTCCGCCAGAGCGTCGCGCTGATCCACGCCCTGCAGGAAGCCGGCAGGCTGCCCGACACGCTGCTCGTCACCCTGGACAATTTCGACATCGGCTATTTCCGGCATGTCGAATGGCCCAGCATCGCTGCCGACCCGGCGTATCACCTCTCGTACATGTACCGGGAAGCAACCGGTCAGACTGACCCGCTGGTGCCATTCTACGCGTTGGCCGAGGCTGTCGCCGTTTCGGTGAAGAACCTCCTGACCAGTTTCAACTTCGAGCGGCTGATCGCGGTCCTGCGGTATTACGAGGGGCGGCCGGAAACGCTGGTGCCGAACCCGTTCCGGCCCGACGGATCGCGCCATATGGACTATCAGGGCCGCAGCCAGCCGCCGTTCATCTCGTATTCGCCCGCCTGGCCCAGCATGATCGCGGGCATGATGGCGGACCTGGCGCTGCTCGGCCGGATTGCCGAGACAGGCACCCGGGTCATCATCTACGAAACGCCGATCGCGCCCCATCTTGCCGCCGAGGTCGAGGCGCGGCGCGACCCGGCCACGGCCCGGCTGCGCGCCGCCTTCTTCGAGGCCTGCGGCAGAACCCGGGTCACCTGCGTTCCGCCGCCGGCCCCGCTGCCGGCGGACCAGGCGTTCATCTGGACCAGCTGCTGCCATGCGCCGCCGCATATCCTGGGACGCCACCTCGCCGGCCTGCTCTGACCGATGCTGTTCAACGACTACCGCTTCCTGTTCCTGTATCTGCCGCTGACCCTGATCGGCAGCCTGCTGGTATTCCGTGGCCGCTGGCGCGAAATCTTCCTGATCGCGGCCAGCTTCGCCTTCTACGGATTCACCGGCAAGCTGCATGCCGTCGTGCTGGCCGCCTGTATCCTGTGGCTGCACCTGTTCAGCAATGCACGCGCCCGGCCGACCCGGGCGCAGACCGTGCTGGCCATCCTCGGGCCGGCCGTGGTTCTGCTGTATTTCAAGTATGCGGCATTCCTGATCGGCAGCGCCGCTGCGGTGCTGGGCCTGCCGGCCCCGGCGCTGCCGGCCGTGTCGGATGCCTCGCTGCCGGCCGGAATCTCCTTCTTCACCTTCCATCTGATTGCCTATGCCATCGACCGCTACCGGGGCACCGTCGACCGGCCCCAGCCCCTGGCGCGCTTCACGCTGTTCATCTCGATGTTTCCGCATCTGGTGGCCGGGCCGATCCTGCGCTGGCGCGATGTCGATGGCGGCCTGGCCGCGCTGCCGCGCTGGCGGCTGACCAGCCCGGCGGCGACCGAGGCGGTGACCTACATCCTGTTCGGCCTGGCCCTGAAGGTGGTGCTGGCCGACAATCTCGACTCCATCATCACGCCGGTCACCGCGCAGATGGCCGGCATGGCGGTCAGCGATGCGCTGTTCGTGATCTTCGGCTACAGCTTCCAGATCTATTTCGACTTCTATGGCTATTCCCTGATCGCCATCGGCCTCGGCCTGTTGTTCGGCCTGCGGTTTCCCGACAATTTCGCGCGGCCTTATGCAGCGCTGAATCCGCGGGATTTCTGGCGCCGCTGGCATATCACCCTGTCCTACTGGATCCGCGATTACCTGTATCTGCCGCTGGGCGGCAACCGCAGCTACATCCGCAATATCCTGATCGTCTTCGCGCTCTGCGGCCTGTGGCACGGCGCCGGCTGGAATTATGTGATCTGGGGCCTGTATCACGGTGTCCTGGTGATTGCCTATCACCTGCTGCGCACACCCTGGGACCGGCTGCCGCGCCTGGTCCAGCTTGGCCTGACCTTCGTGCTGGTTTCCGCGGGCTGGACCCTCTTCCAGTTCGATTTCGGCCCCTGGGCAACGTTCTGGAGCCAGGCTTTCGCGGGCCCGCTGGCCGGCGACCGGATTGCGCCGGCCGGCTGGCTGCTGCTGGCGGCGGCGACGGCGGTGACGGTCGTTCTGCGCCCGGAGGCGATTGCGGCCGGGGCCTGCGCCACGGCGGGCGGGGCGGTCCGCTGGGGTCTCGGCATGGCCGGGCTGGTGCTGGCGGTGCTGCTGTTCCTCGACGGCAGCGGGGCCTTCATCTATTTCCGGTTCTGAGCCGCGCGATCACCTGATCTGCCGCCGCATCCGGCGCGATGCCGGCCGTGTCGATCCTGAGCGCGGCATCCCACGGCTCGAACCGCAGCGCCAGCACGGCGGCCCAGTCCGGCAGCCGGTGGCCGGCAATGTCGGCTGTGCGTGTTTCCACGCGGCGGCGGTGTTCGGCCGCATCGGAGCAGAAGACGGCCACGTCGAGAAAGGGCGCGCCCGCCGCAGTCGCCGCATCGCGCCAGCCGGCGCGGCTGGCGGCCACCGGATTGACCGAATCCGCGACGACCGTCAGTCCGTTGCGCAGGTTTTCCGTCGCCAGTGCCTGCGCGATGCCGTAGCCCAGTGCGCCCGGCGCCTGGCCTGCCGCCAGCATCGCCTGCTCGATGGTGTCGACGCGCAGATGCAAAGCCGGCAGGCGGCGCGCGAGTGTACGGGCCAGCGCCGTCTTGCCGCTGCCCGGCAGTCCGCCGAGGATGATCAGGAACGACACCGTGCCGCCGCTTGATGAGACTGGTTCCGCGCCTATCTTAGGCGGCAACAGGAGGCGCACGCCATGACCGACAGCAAAACCGACGCCCAGCCGAAAGCCCTCTCGCCGGAAGCCGAATACGTGCTGCGCCACCATGGCACCGAGCGGCCGGGCACCAGCCCGCTGAACCGCGAGAAGCGGCCGGGCGTCTATGCCTGCGCCGGCTGCGGCACCGAATTGTTCGTGTCCGACACCAAATACGAGAGCGGCAGCGGCTGGCCCAGCTTCTGGGCCCCGGCCGGCGCGGGGGAGGGCGTGGCCACCACCACCGACCGCAGCCACGGCATGGTCCGCACCGAGGTCCATTGCGCGAAATGCCAGGGGCATCTGGGCCATGTCTTCCCGGATGGCCCGCAGCCGACCGGCCTGCGCTACTGCATCAACGGCGCCGCCCTCAGCTTCCGGCCGAAATAGGGCCGCCGCCCCTCCGGGCAGCGGGCCCCGGTCCGGCTGATTAAAAACTGACCAAAAATTCAGCAACAGACTATAATTTAACCAGCCCGGTTGCCGGCAGACCCGGCAAATGCCGGTCTTCCGCGACGGAATCGGCCTTTGGCCGGCTTTCGCCGCAGTGCAAGAGGCTGGCACACTTCTTGTAAATCAGCCTTGCGAGAGGTTTGCGCCAGGGGTGGGCCGGACAGTTCCCGGATTGGGGGGAACCGGAACGGTCTTCCGGACAACAGATCCCGAAGGTCGGGACCCGGCGACTGGCGCAGCCTGCACTGACAGGAGGATTTAAACGTCATGCAACTCACCACCGTCTCGGCAGTCGCGCGACCCGCGCCTGCGGTTAACCAGCGGCAGCTCGGCTGGCTCATGCTGGCCCTCGCCGCCCTGCTTGCCCTGCTTCCCGGTGCCGGCTTCGCCGCCGACGAAGCGCCGACCCTCAATTCGGGCGACACCGCCTGGATGCTCACCGCCACGGCCATCGTCCTGATGATGACCATCCCGGGCCTTGCCCTGTTCTACGGCGGCATGGTGCGCAAGCAGAATGTGCTCGCCATCATGATGCAGAGCTTCGCCATCACCTGCCTGATGACCATCATCTGGATGGTCGTCGGCTACAGCCTCGCCTTCGGCTCGGGCAACGCCTTCATCGGCGGCTTCGACAAGCTGTTCCTGTCGGGCGTCTCCTCCGATGCGCTGTCGGGCACCATCCCGGAATCGGTGTTCGTCACCTTCCAGATGACGTTTGCGATCATCACCCCGGCCCTGATCACCGGCGCCTTTGCCGACCGCATGAAGTTCTCGGCGATGCTGTGGTTCATGGGCCTGTGGTCGATCTTCGTCTATGCCCCGGTCTGCCACATGGTGTGGGGCGGCGAGGGTGCGCTGATGTTCGACATGGGCGTGCTGGATTTCGCCGGCGGCACCGTGGTGCACATCAATGCCGGCGTTGCCGGCCTGGTCGCCTGCCTCGTGCTCGGCAAGCGCCAGGGCTACGGCAAGGTCAGCCATGCGCCGCATAACCTGACCCTGTCGATCATCGGCGCCGCCCTGCTGTGGGTGGGCTGGTTCGGCTTCAACGCCGGTTCGGCCCTGTCGGCCGGCACCGCTGCCGGCATGGCCATGCTGGTCACCCAGGTTGCCACCGCGGCGGCCGCGCTGGCCTGGATGTTCGCCGAGTGGCTGGCCCGCGGCAAGCCGAGCGTGCTGGGCATCGTCTCGGGCGCCGTTGCCGGCCTCGTCGCGATCACCCCGGCCTCGGGTTTCGTCGACCCGATGGGCGCGCTGATCATCGGCATCGTGGCCGGCGTGATCTGCTTCGTCGCCTCGACCTCGGTGAAGAACGCCCTGGGTTATGACGACAGCCTCGATGTCTGGGGCGTGCATGGTGTCGGCGGCATCGTCGGCGCCATCCTGACCGGCGTGTTCGCCCGCCAGGCAGTCACCGGTGGCGATGCGCCGCTCGGCCTGCTGGACGGCAATGCCGGCCAGGTGCTGACCCAGATCTACGGTGTGGTCATCACCATCGTGTTCACCGCGATCGTGAGCCTGATCATCCTGAAGATCATCGACTGGACCATCGGTCTGCGCGTCGACGAGGCCACCGAGCGCGATGGTCTCGACCTGAACCTGCACGGCGAGACGGTGCAGTAACAGGTTCGCGCGAAGACACCCGGGCCGGCTCACCCACCCGCCGGCCCGGGTTGTCCGCCGCTCGCATCAGCGAGCTGCCCATGATGCCCCGCCCATAACGCTCTGCCCATCGCCCGCCACGGGCGCCGCTCATTACACAGAGTTTATCCTGCACAGCGCTGATCCTGCCGCGTCCGCCTTGCCGGGTTTCCCGCCCGCGCCCGGCTCCGCATCCGCCCATAAAAGCAGGCCGAAAACACTCCCCCTGTCCGCCGCCAGTTGCCTTTTCCCGATCATCCTGATTTGCTCAGGATCGAAGCCCGAGGTGTTGCCATGACGGCCTTCGACGAGATGGATGCGGGTACCGCCGGTAACGGCCAGAGCGTCCGCCTGCCCTACCAGGCCTACAAGCGCTGGCTCGATACCGTGCCGGCGGAAGTGCTGTCCCGCCGCCGTGCCGAGGCCGACCTGCTGTTCCGCCGGCTTGGCATCACCTTCGCGGTCTATGGTGAAGGCGGCGACACCGAACGCCTGATCCCCTTCGACCTGGTGCCGCGCATCATCGCGGCGAAGGAATGGCGCCGCCTGCGCCGCGGCCTGAAACAGCGCGTGCGCGCGCTGAATGCCTTCCTCAACGACATCTATCACGGCCAGGAAATCCTGCGCGCCGGCAAGATTCCGGCCGAACTGGTCACCCGCAACGAAGCCTATCTGCCGGCCATGCATAATGTGGCGATCGCCCGGCAGACCTATACCCATATCGCCGGCATCGACATCGTGCGCACCGGCGAGAATGATTTCTACGTGCTGGAAGACAATGCCCGCACGCCCAGCGGCGTCAGCTACATGCTGGAAAACCGCGAAGCGATGATGCGCCTGTTCCCCGACGTGTTTGCCGCCGTGCGCGTCGCCCCCGTCGGCCATTATCCGGATTCGCTGCTGCAGACCCTGCGCGAAAGCGCGCCGCCCAACTGCGACGAGGAGCCGACCGTCGCCCTGCTGACGCCGGGTGTGTTCAACTCGGCCTATTTCGAGCATGTCTTCCTGGCCGAGCAGATGGGCATCGAGCTGGTCGAGGGCAACGACCTCGTGGTCAAGGACGACAAGGTCTACATGCGCATGGTCGGCGGCCTGAAGCGCGTCGACGTGATCTACCGCCGCCTCGACGACGCCTTCCTCGATCCGAAGGCCTTCCGCAAGGATTCGATGATCGGCGTGCCCGGCCTGTTCCAGGCCTACAAGGCCGGCAACGTCACCTTGGCCAACGCGGTCGGCACCGGTGTGGCCGACGACAAGTCGGTCTATCCCTATGTGCCCGACATGGTGCGCTTCTATCTCGGCGAGGAGCCGCTGCTGCAGAATGTGCCGACCCATATCCTGCGCCGGCCCGACGATCTGAAATACACCCTGGAGCACCTGCCCGAACTGGTGGTCAAGGAGGTGCATGGCTCCGGCGGCTACGGCATGCTGGTGGGGCCGCGGGCCTCGAAGGCCGAGATCGAGGCCTTCCGCGCCAAGATCATCGCCAAGCCGGAAGCCTATATCGCCCAGCCGACCCTGGCGCTCAGCACCTGCCCGACCTTCGTCGAGAGCGGCATCGCGCCGCGCCATGTCGACCTGCGGCCCTTCGTGCTGACCGGCGAGGTGATGCGGGTGGTACCCGGCGGCCTGACCCGCGTGGCCCTGCGCGAAGGCTCGCTCGTGGTCAATTCCAGCCAGGGTGGCGGCACCAAGGATACCTGGGTGCTGGAGGACGAAACCCCCGACATCCATACCGGCGAGGACTGACCATGCTCAGCCGTGCCGCCGACAATCTCTACTGGATGATGCGCTATACCGAGCGCGCCGAGAACATGGCGCGCATCCTCGACGTGGCGCACCGCATGGCCCTGCAGGGCAATGTCGGCCAGGAACGGGGCGGGCCCTGGGGGCCGGCGCTGATCATCGCCGGCTGCGAACAGGCCTTCGCCCTGCATGGCGGCCCGTCCAGCCCGCGCAACGTGATCGACTTCCTCGCCTTCAATCCGGACAACCCGTCGTCGATCCTCGCCTGCCTGAAGGCGGCCCGCGAGAATGCCCGCGCGATGCGGGCGCAGATCACCTCGGAAGCCTGGCAGAGCATCAACGCCGCCTGGCTGGAAATGCGCGGCCTCAGCCACACCTCGGTCGAGAGCGACGGCTACTCGATTTTCTTCGACTGGGTGCGCGAGCGCAGCCACCTGTTCCGCGGCGTCGCCGAGGGCACCATGCCGCGCGGCGATGCCTATAATTTCATGCGGCTGGGCACCCTGCTCGAACGCGCCGACAGCACCGCCCGCATCCTCGATGTGAAATACCATATTCTGCTGCCCTCGGTGGCCGAGGTCGGCGGCGCGGTCGACTACTATCAGTGGGCGGCGCTGCTGCGCTCGGTATCGTCCTTCCGCATCTACCGGCAGATCTACCGCGACGTCATCAAGCCGACCCGGGTGGCCGAACTGCTGGTTCTGCGCGCCGACATGCCGCGCAGCCTGCATGCCTGCTTCGCCGAGATCGTCGAGATCATGCAGGAGCTGCGCGAGGGCTACCGCCGCAACTATCTCTCGGTCCGGATGGCCGAGAGCATGCTGATGAAGCTGCGCTACGGCAATATCGACGACATTTTCGCCCGCGGCCTGCATGAATATCTTACCGAGATGGTGGATGCCAATATCGAGCTGGGCGCCCAGCTCGCCCGCGACTTCATGCAGGTGGCCTAGGCCCGGTCGCCGCCCGGGCCCTTGACCGGACCGCGGCCGCCTTCCTTAATGGCGCCGTTATTCCCGCTCCGGTGATCCGCCATGACCTACTGTGTCGGCCTCTACCTGAATGACGGCCTTGTGCTGCTGGCTGACAGCCGCACCAATGCCGGCGTCGATTCCATCGCCACCTTCGGCAAGCTGCATGTCTGGGAACAGCCCGGCGAACGCGCGCTGGCCCTGTGCACCGCCGGCAACCTGGCGCTCAGCCAGTCGGTGGTCACCCTGCTGCGCGAGGGCTTCACCGCGGAGGATGGCCGCGGTCACGACCTGATGCAGGCGGCCACCATGTTCGAGGCCGCCGGCATCGTCGGTGCCGCGATCCGCGAGGTCGGGCGCCGCGACGGCGAGGGGCTGAAGCAGCAGGGCCTCGAGCCCAGCCTGTCGATGCTGCTGGGCGGCCAGATCGCCGGCCGGCCGCATGAACTGTACATGCTGTACTATGCCGGCAATTTCATCCGCGCCACCGAGGACACGCCCTTCCTGCAGATCGGCGAGATCAAATACGGGAAGCCGATCCTCGACCGCGTGATCCGGCCCGACACGCCGCTGCTGCAGGCGGCGAAATGCGCCCTGGTATCGATGGATTCCACCCTGCGCTCGAATATCTCGGTCGGCCTGCCGCTCGACATCGCCATCCTGCGCCGGGGCGAACAGCGCTTTGCCCTGCGCGACCGCATCACCGAGCAGGATCCGTATTTCGCCTCCATCCGCGGCCTGTGGGGCGAGGGCCTGCGCAAGGTGTTTGCCACCATCCCGGATCCCGACTGGACGCTGTAGGCGGCCATGGCCGCGGATTTTCCGCCCGCGCAGAAGCGCCGTGCCATCCTGCTGCTGATCGTGGCGCAGGTGCTGGCGCTGGCGCTGTGGTTCTCGGGCACGGCGGTGCTGCCCGGCCTGCGCACGGCGTTTCACCTGGGCGATTTCGCCAGCGCGGCGATGACCAGCGCGGTGCAGGCCGGCTTCATCCTCGGCACCCTGGTCAGCGCCGGCCTCGGCCTGGCCGACCGCATCGATCCGCGCCGCTATTTCCGCGGCGCCTGCCTGGTTGCCGCCGCCGCCAATGCCGCGCTGCTGCTGCCGCTGCATGACCCGGCGCTGGCGCCGCCCGTGGCCATCGCGGCGCGGCTGCTGACCGGGCTGTGCATGGCCGGCATCTATCCGGTGGGCATGAAGCTGGCGGCCGGCTGGGCGCGGCGCGATGCCGGGCCGGGCGGCCGGGGCGATCTCGGGCTGCTGGTCGGGCTGCTGGTCGGCGCACTGACCCTGGGATCGGCGCTGCCGCATCTGTTCATCGGCCTGTCCGCCGATCTCGACTGGCGTCTGGTGATCGCGGCATCGTCGCTGGCGGCGGTGCTGGCGGCCTGGCTGATCGGCCGGGTGCAGCCGGGGCCCGGCCATGCGCCGGCGCCGCGGTTCGAGATGCGCGCCGTGCTGCAGGCCTGGACGGCGCCGGGCCTGCGGCTCGCCAATCTCGGCTATCTCGGCCATATGTGGGAACTCTATGCCATGTGGGCATGGATCGTGGTCTTCCTGCAGGCGGCCTTCGCGTCCAGCCTGCCGGCCGATGCCGCGCTCGGCCTCGCGCGGTTCGGCGGCTTTGCGGTGATCGCCGCCGGCAGCCTCGGCTGCGTCATCGCCGGCCTGTCCGCCGACCGCATCGGCCGCACGGCGGTCACCGCCATCGCCATGGCGGTCAGCGGCGGCTGCGCGGCCGTCACGCCGCTGTTCTTCGATGCCGGCCCGGTCTGGCTGCTGGCCCTGTGCCTGGTCTGGGGTGTCGCCGTGGTGGCGGATTCCGCGCAGTTCTCGGCCAGCGTCACCGAACTGGCCGACCGCCACCTGGTCGGCACCATGCTGACCGCGCAGGTCTGCGCCGGTTTCGCGCTGACCCTGATCCCGATCCACCTGGTGCCGGAACTGGCGGCCGCCTTCGGCTGGCGCTGGGCGCTGATGCCGCTTGCCCTCGGTCCGGTCGTCGGCATCGCCGCCATGCTGCGGCTGCGCGCCCGGCCCGAAGCCGCGGCGCTGGCCGGCGGCCGGCGCTAGACGGCGGCGTCGAAGCCCGGCGCCGAAGCCCGGTGGCCAGCCGCTACTGGTGGCCGAAGGCCTCGGGCGGCACCGGCTTGAACTCGGCCGCGCCGGGCGGCTGCCACAGCAGCTGCAGGGTCGCGGTGTTCTTCTTCTGGAAATACCAGATGCGCAGCGGGTACCAGCCGGCGGTGGCGACCTTCACCTCGACCGGGTCGCTGAGCCGGTCGGCATGCACGTCGCCGTCTTCCAGGATCTGCGCGCCGCCGAGGATCACCCGCACGCCGTCATTGGAATTGGTGGCGAAATAGGTGGCGCCGGCCGGCAGCCGGATCAGACCGTCGATGCGGATGCCGTACAGCTCGCGCATGCCGGCATCCCACATCTGCCCGTCGCTAATGGAATCGATGTTGGGGATCGGCTTGCCGGCCTCGCCTTTCGCGTCTTTGGCATGGCGCAGCACTTCGTCGATATAGTTGAAGGTGATGTTGCGGTAATAGGTCGGCACCAGGCCGGGTTTCACCGCGCCGGCCGCGGGCTGCGGGCTGAGCGGTTTCGGTGCGCCCTGCGCCCGGGCCCCGTCCGGCAGGCCGCCCAGCAGCAGCAGGCCGCCCATGAAAACCGCAAGAAGATGCCGTCGCCGCATCGCTGTCATCGCCCCGATCCCCGTTGTCCCGTGTTTGCCGGAGAGATTAGCAAGCGCGGGCGCGCGGCGGCAAGGGCAGGTGGCCGGTGGTCGCTGGTCCGGCGGTCGCTGGTCCGGGGGCCGGGCCGGCGCGCGATCAGGCCAGGGTCACCAGCACCGGCGCGTGGTCGGAGGCTTTTTCCAGGCCGCGCATGGCCTTGACCACCTGCGCACCCCGCAGCCGGTCCTGCAGCTGCGGGCTGACCCAGACATGGTCCAGCCGGCGGCCCTTGTCGGCCAGCTCCCAGTTCGGCGAGCGGTAGCTCCACCAGGAATACAGCTTCTGCTCGGCCGGCACGAAATGGCGCACCGCGTCGACCCAGCCGCGGGCCGCCATCATCTTCTGCATCCCCTCGGTCTCGACCGGCGTGTGGCTGACCACGTCGAGCAGCTGCTTGTGCGACCACACGTCGGTTTCCAGCGGCGCGATGTTGAGGTCGCCGACCAGGATCTCGCGGCCGTCCTTCTTCTTCAGGGCCGCCGACCATCTGGTCATCTCGGCCAGCACGTCCAGCTTGTGGGCGAACTTGTCGTTCTTCTTCGCATCCGGCACGTCGCCGCCGGCCGGCACATAGAAATTGTGCAGTACGGTGCCGTCGGGCAGCGTTGCCGCGATGTGGCGGCAATCGTCACGGCCGGCGAGGTTCTTCTTTTCGGCAATGGCCAGCGGCAGCCGCGAGAAGATGGCGACGCCGTTATAGCCGGGCTGGCCGCGGATCAGCCGCGTCGTGTAGCCATGCTGCTCGAACAGCTCGTGGGGAAAATCGGCATCCTTCACCTTGGTTTCCTGCAGGCAGAGGATGTCGGGGTCATGGGCGTCGAGAAACGCCTTCATCAGCGGCAGGCGCGCGCGCACCGAGTTGATGTTCCAGGTGGCGAGCGAGACCGGTTTGGCGGCAGCGGCTTTTTTCGGCATGGCGCTGTTCTAGCGCAAAGCGGCGGAGGACGGAACCGCCATCAGGCGGCCGCTGCGGCCGGCCGGCTGCGCCAGAAGGCATAGGCGAACAGCGCCGCCAGCAGCCAGTCGGCCTGGCCGATCCAGAAGGCGTCGGCCGCAACCCGGCCGCCGGCATGCAGCACCGCCAGCGCCCCGGCCCAGGCCACCTTGGAGACGATGCCCGGCAGCATCAGCAGGCGGTAGCGCGCCGGATCGGTGCTGATGACGAGATAGGCCAGCTGCCAGGCCACGGCGACGCCGAGGAAGCCGTAATACTGCTCGGGATGGGTCGGCGGCGGATCGAGCCGGTTTTCCATGAAATACAGCGGCACCAGCACCAGCAGGCCGTAAATGCCGGCGATGCGGAAGATCCAGCGGGCCATCATCCATCCCCTCGTTGCTTCCCGGCGGTGTCTGCCGGTTTCTAGCCCAGGATGCCGGGCGCGGCCAGACCGCAGGCCGGGTGGATATGGCGGCGGCTGCGGGCTAGGATGGGGGCAGACCAGATGCCCTGCCGACCGGACCGAAGGGAGATGCGGCCATGCCGATGCACCTCGAGGGTTCCTGCCGCTGCGGCGCGGTGACATTCGCGCTCGACAGTCACACGCCGGTGCCTTACCAGCTCTGCTACTGCACCATCTGCCGCAAGACCGCCGGCGGCGGCGGCTATGCGATCAATCTGGGCGGCCTCGCCGCCAGCCTGAAGGTGAAGGGCAGACGGGCGCTCGGCATGTACCAGGCGGTGATCTGCGAGGATGACGGCACCCAATGCGTCACCTCTTCGGGCCAGCGCCATTTCTGCAGGAAATGCGGCGCCGCCCTGTGGCTCTACGATCCCACCTGGCCGGAACTGATCCATCCCTTCGCCTCGGCCATCGACACCGCCCTGCCGGTGCCGCCGGCCCGCGTGCATCTGATGCTGCGCTACAAGCCCGGCTGGGTGCGGCCGCAGATCGGCCCGCGCGACGAGGTCTACGAGGAATACCCGGAGCTGTCGCTGGCCGAATGGCACCGCAAGCACGGCGTCTGGGCGGAGTGACCCCGATCCCCGTCGTCCCCGCGAAAGCGGGGACCCAGAATCACGCCGCCGCCGAATCGCGCCGAAGCTGGGCTCCCGCCTGCGCGGGAGCGACGATAGAGAATCAGGATCACCGGTAGCCTTCCACCAGCCTGGTCATCGCCACATGGGTGATGCCGTCCGCCGCATATCCGAATGTGGCATCCGGCTTCGCCAGGTCGGCCAGCAGGCGCTGCGTGAAGCCGTAGGTGGCCAGCATCAGGCTGCCGCCCAGCGTCAGCCGGCGCAGGCCGGCGCGGCGCAGATCCTGAAGCGGCGGCATCGGCCGCCCGGTCGAGACCATCACGTTCAGCGGCGCCGGCGCAATCGCGGCGGCCATGCGCGTGATCGCATCGAGATCGAACAGCCCCGGCACGAACACCGATTTCGCCCCGGCATCGAAATAGGCTTTGGCGCGCCTTGCCGCCTCGGCGAAGGCCGCGTCCGGACCGCCCATGTTGAACAGCACCGGATCGGTGCGGGCATTGAGCACGAAATCCGGCAGGCCGGCGGCGCGGGCGGCATCGACGCCGGCGCGGATGCGGGCGACGCTGAGATCGGGATCGAACAGCTGCCGCGTCGCCGGGTCGGTATCTTCGATATTGGCGCCGACCATGCCGGCATCGATGGCGCGGCGCACCGCCTGCGCCACATGCTCCGGCGTCGGGCCATAGCCGGATTCGAGATCGCCGGTCACCGGCAGCGGCACGCGGCGGGCGATGTCGCTGACCACGGCGAACATGCGTTCGACGCCGATCTTCTCGCCATCGGCCAGGCCGCCGGCAAAGGCGATGCCCGAGGATGTGGTGGCCAGCGCCGGAAAGCCGGCCTCGGCGATGAGCGCCGCGCTCGGCAGGTCCCAGGCATTGGGCAGCACGAAACAGCCGCCATCCCGGTGCAGGGCGGCGAAGCGGGCGGCCTTTTCGGCCTGGGAGGGATGGGTCAGGGAGGGATGCAGGGCAGTCATGAATGTCTCCGTGATGCAGGCATGGCAGAAGGCGGGCGTGTGATGCTTCGGCCCCGAACGAAGCATCCCGGCCGCGGCATTATTTCATCTGGGCGGGATCGTAGTAAAAGCGCTCGCGGTGAATTTTCTCACCCTTCCAGGTCTGGTGCGCCAGTTCCTCGATGCGCCGCACCCGGCCGTCGGGCAGGTCGAACTCGAAAATCCAGTGCACGACGACGGTGTCGCCCGCGACCAGAACCGGCCGCACACAGCGGCTGCGCACGCCCTTCACCCGCTTCAGCACCGCGGCCTCATGATCCATCAGGGTCTGGCGGCCCTGGCGCGGCGGCTCGGTCAGGTTCTCCTGCATACTGGCGTCTTCAGTGTAGAAATCGCGGATTGCCGCCACATGATCGTTGGATTCAACGGCGGCGATGAACGCTTCCAGGGTTTCGCGGCTGGGCATGGCGGTCGGTTTCCTCCGGTATGCAGGGACGGTCTTTGCGGCATTTTGCCGCCCATGCTGGCCTTTGCCCCGGTGCCGCACAAGCTGGAAGATCAGACCGAACCCGAAAAGCCGCGAGGGCTGTGATGACCCGCACCGACCGCATCTTTGCCATTGTCATGACGCTGGCCATGCTGGGGGCCCTGCTGGTGGCGGCCGGCATGGCCTTCGATTTCTGGAATGGCATGCAGGCCGAACTCGACCCGGCGGCGACGGTGCCGATGATCCTCGGCATCGCGCTCAGCCTGGTGGTCGGCGCCATTGTCGTCGGCGTGTATTTCTACGGCCGCCGCAGGGAGATCGCCGACAGCGAGCGGTGAGTTACCGTCACGATTTCATGGGTTTCCAGTCGTGCTCCTGCTGAGCACAGGCCTGCAGATCCTGAAGTGACAGCGCCTTAGTCATGGCAGACATGGCGCGCGAGGCGTGAAAGGCGACGGCACTGCCGATCTCGGAATAATACAGGGCCCGGCGTGTCCAGATGCAGGCCGTGACCATATCCTTTGCTCCCAGTTGACCGGCGCCATACATGTTGGCCAGATTCCACATGGCCATCGGCTCACCCAGATCGGCGGCGCGCATATACAGATCGAACCCACGTTTCCTGTCCTGAGGCACACCAAGGCCCAGATCGTACAATGCGCCAAGATTCGCGATGGCCATGGCGTGATTCTGCTGAGCTGCAAGCTCATACCAGCGGCGGGCCTCTTCATAGCGCCGTTTTGCCTGTGCGCCGCTCCCCAGGCCGTTCTGCCCCTCGGCGTTCCCGGTCTCAGCCGCCCGGCGGTACCATTTCTCGGCTTCCTCGGCATTCGCAGGTGCGCCGACGCCGCTGTCATACATCTGCGCAAGCCGAAGCTGCGCATCAACATCGCCGCCGTTGGCCCGCGCCGTAAGGCTCGGAAGCTCCTGTGACGGGGGTGTAAGGGGCGTGCAGGCTGCCACGGTCGCAGCCGAGAGCAAGACAGTAGCAAGAGTGCGCACCAGAGTATTCACAAGCATCTCCTCCCGATGAAATCCGGAAGAAGATAGAAGAATGTCTGCGCCTAGAAAATATTGAACGTGCTGCCGACGATGCCCAGCGGCAGGCGGCCGGCCTCGAACAGGCGGAACTTCACCGCGAAGGGATGCTCGGCATCGCCGTCTGCTGCCAGCACCAGAGCCGCCTGGTAGGCGGCCTGGCTGGCGGCGCCGGCGGCCACGCGGATCAAGGCCTGGTCGGCCACGCCATGCCGCGCCGCCGAGACGGCGGCAAGGCCATGCGCCACTTCGCCGGCCTTGGCCGCCACATGGCTGAGCGCCACCATCAGGTCGTGCTCCGGATTGATCGCCAGCGCTTCTCCGAGCAGGGCCTGACGCATCTGTTCTTCCGCCTGCCACCAGTCCTCGCGCCAGTCCGGCGCCTGTGCGGCCGCCGCCGCGCCCTGCCAGTCCTCGACCGCGGCAACGCCGACATCGGGAAAGCCCAGGCCGGCAACATAGGCCTCGGCATCGGCCAGCTCGGAGGGTTCCAGCGGCTGGCCGACCGCGTTGAACCAGCCGATATTGCCGGCCAGCTTCGCCAGCCGCGCCACCGCGCGCAGGCCGTCCAGCTCGTCGCTCATCGGCGGCAGACCGGTGCTGTCGTCTTCGTCTTCGTCGACATCGTTGGCGACCTCGACCAGCTTGTGGATCTTCGTCGTCATCAGCGGTTGCCGCGGCTTTCGCGCCACAGGCCGAGCAGCTTCTGCACCGGCCGGTCCGAGAAGCTGAAGATCACCGCATCGCCCGTCGGCGCATGGTGGCGATGCGGCACCCAGCTCGGAATCACGAAGGTATCGCGCCGGCCCCAGTCGAAACGCTGGGCGGCATCCCCTTCGCCGACCATGGTGTAGCCACTGCCTTCCACCACGCTGAACACCGTGGCATCCGACGAGCGGTAGGTCTCGCCCGCGAAACCCTTCGGCAGCAGCTGCATGAAGGTGCCGATGGTCGGCATCGCGCTCTGGCCGGTCGCCGGATTGACATACTGCAGCTTGAGGCCGTGACAGGGGTCCCAGCTTTCCGCGCGGCGCATGGTCTCCAGCGCCTCGCGGGTGCGGCGGTAGGGATAGTTGAAAACCGGCGAGGTCGGCGTGCGCACCTCGTGATCCACCGGCAGCAGGCCCGAACCGTAGCGGGCCAGCGCATCGCCGGTCGGTTTCGACAGCGGCTGGCTGTCCTCAGGGTAGCGTTCCATGAACGAGCAGTCCATGGTCTGCACCAGCGGGATGTCGAGGCCGTCCATCCACACCATCGGCTCGGTCGACTCATTGCCGTGGTCGTGCCAGGTCCAGGACGGCGTGATGATGAAGTCGCCCTCTTCCATGATGGTCTTCTCGCCGTCCACCGCCGTGTAGGCCCCGCTGCCCTCGACCACGAAACGCAGGGCCGACTGGCTGTGCCGGTGCGAGGGCGCGACCTCACCCGGCAGGATCAGCTGCAGGCCGGCATAGATCGCCGTCGTGATCTTCGACTGGCCGGGCATGCCGGGGTTCTCCAGCACCAGCACCCGGCGTTCGGCTTCCTTCGCGGTGATCAGCCGGCCGGCCTCCATGATCTCGTCGCGGATATCGGCATACTGCCACAAAGCCGGCTGGCAGGCGCTTTTCGGCTGCGGGATCACCAGACCGTGCAGCACCTCCCACAAAGGCGCCAGCTTGTGGCGGCCGATCCGGTCGTAATAGGCCTTGCGCTGCTGCATGACAGCCGAATCTGTGTTGGCACGATCGATCTGGGCATGCTGGGTCATCGGAACCGTCCTTTTCCCGCCCCGGGCCGGCGGGATATCGAGAATAGCAGACTTTGCCTTACGCCGCCGCCTTGTATTCCGGCAGCTTCAGCCCGAGCTCACCCTCGACGACTTCCTTCGCCTTGGTCAGGTAGTCGGCCAGCATGTCCTCGTTGCTGCGCGCCTTGATGCCCCATTTGCGGTAGATCTCGTTGTTCTTCGAGCGCGGCCGGCCGAAGAAGGACGGCAGATAGGGGAAATAGCGGTTGATGGCATCCTGCACGTCATGCCGGCCCTGTTCGGTCTGGCACAGCTCCTTGCAGAAATCCTTGCCGAACTGCACATGGAACCGCTCTTCCGGCATGGTCATGCGGGCGAGGTTGCGCAGGGGCAGGAAGGAGCAGTGGGCGAGATCTTCCACCTGCAGGATCTCGGCCAAGTCGGCGATGGCCTTGATGGCGCAGAACTCGGCCCAGGTCTTGAGCGGGAATTCGAAGATCGACAGCGGCTTCTTGTCGCCGCCGGGCACCATCTTCTCGGCCGGGATGCCCATCTCGACGCCGAGATCGCGGAAGCGCACGTGATGGCCGTATTCCTCCATGGCCACGCGGCAGGTCAGCCACTTGGCGTAAGGGTGCGGCGCGAAGGCGATGGCCGGCTCGTCGAACACGCGGGCGCCATACAGCTCGTTGACCGCATGGCTGATGACGATCTTTTCCAGCGCGGTGCGGAATTCCTCCGGCTGGTCCTTCAGCTCGGCGGCAGTCTTCACGGTGGGGGCGGTGCTGCTCATCTGTGTCTCCTCAGACGACGGGTTCGGTGTTGAAGGCTTCGAGGTCGGTCTTCATGTCGGTGTAATGCGGCGCGAGATCGCTGGCGGCCGCCGCGGCCAGAGACGCGATATCCCAGTCGCGGCCCGCACTGGCGATGCGCGCCGCCGGGCGCGGCTGGCCGAACAGGAAGACTTCGCGGCCGCGCACCCCGAACAGCTGGCCGGTGACCGTCGCGCCGGCATCGGAAGCCAGCCAGCCGACCACGGTGGCGACATGTGTAGGGCTCACGCGCAACGCGCGTTCCTTGTAAGCCGCCTGCTCGTCATTGGCCGGGCGGATGCTGTCGGTCACCCGCGTTGCCGCAAACGGCGCGATGGCGTTGCAGGTGACGCCGGCGCGGGCCATGTCCATGGCGATCACCCGGGTCAGGCCGACCAGCCCGGCCTTGGCCGCCGCATAGGCCGACTGGCCGAAATTGCCGTAGAGGCCGGCCGACGAGGTGATGTTGACGATGCGGCCGTAGCTGCGCCCCGCTTTCTGCTGCTCGCGCATATGCGGCGTGGCGGCGCTGGCGAGATAGAAGGCCGCGAACAGGTTGGTGCGCAGCACGGCCTCGAAATTCGCCGCATCGCCCTTGAAGATGAAGGCATCGCGCAGGATCGCCGCGTTGCTGACCACGATGTCGATGGCGCCGTGTTTTTTCACGGCGAGGTCGACGGCCGCTGCTGCCGCGCCGGGGCTGGCGATGCTGTCGGCGAAGGCCGTGCCGCCGATCTCCCTGGCGGCGGCTTCGGCCACGGCAGGATCGGCGCCGATGCCGTCGATGCCGGTGCCGTTATCGGCGATCACGACCTTCGCGCCGCGCGATGCGAGGTCTTTCGCAATCGCCAGGCCGATGCCGCGGCCGCCGCCGGAAACCAGCGCCACGCGGTCCTGAAGCTCTTTGCTCATGCGGCACCCCTGGTCAGCGCAGCCTTGTCGGCCTCGGTATAGAAGGCATCGGCATGGCAGCATTCGCGTGCCAGCCCGGCGGCGGTCAGCGCCGTCATGCAGGTTTCCACCATCACCGGCGGCCCGCACAGATAGGCGCGCGCCCCGTCGAGATCGGCATGGTCGGCCTTCACGGCGTCGGCGAGGAAGCCGGTGCGGCGTGCCGTCTCGCCCGAGGGCTGCGACAGCACCGGCGTGAAGGTGAAATTTCCATGCTGCTTTTCCAGCGCACGGAAATGGTCTTCCAGATAGAGGTCGCGCTCGTCGCGGACGCCGAAATAGAAATGGATCGGCTGTTTCATGCCGAGCGCCAGCGCGCGTTCGACGATGGCTTTCACCGGTGCGAGGCCGGAGCCGCCGGCCAGCGCGATGATCGGCCCGGTATGATGCTCGCGCAGGAAGGAAATGCCGCGCGGGCCCTCGACGGTGGCGCGGTCGCCGGGCTTCAGGCCCTCCAGCACGAAGGGGCTGACCCTGCCGCCGGGCACCAGGCGGATATGGAATTCGAGGCTGTCGCTGCCGGGCCGGCTGGCCATCGAATAGTCGCGGGCCGGCTGGCCGGCGAAGCTGACGGCGGCATACTGCCCGGCCGAGAAGTCGAACGGACCGCCGGCCTCGATGGCGAGGCGGATGCGGCGGATGTCGTGGGTCATCGCATCATTGGCGGTCACGCGGCAGTCGAGCTTGCGCTGCGGATGCGCGGCGATCTCGCCCTCCTCCAGCCAGGCCACCTCGCAGTCGCCCAGCGGCTGGGCGCGGCAGGCGAGGATCAGGCCGGCCGCACGCTCCTCGTCGGTCAGGGCGAATTCGGAATAGGGCAGCAGCTCGACATCGCCGCGGATCAGCAGCGACTTGCAGGCGCCGCAATTGCCCGAGGCGCAGCTGGCCGGGTATTCATGGCCGGAAAACTGGGCCGCCAGCAGGATGGTGTCGCCATCCTCGACAAGGACCGGTTCGGGCAGCTGGCGGACGGTGACGCTGTGGGCCAAGGCTGCGTTCTCCTCCCAAAGACTGCAGACCGGGGAAAATATAGTGCCGGATACTAGGCAGGGAATTGTGGCCTGTCAAATTGTTAGCATGACAAACAATCAGGGGATTTGCCGATTGCGACGGGATCGGCTATCAATCCTCTGTCCGTCGGCGGATGGCTGCGATGCGGCTGGCGGAACAAGAAAAAACGCCCGGTCGGGGGGACGAACCGGGCGTTTCGCGCACATGGAATGCGCCATGGTGGCCCGGAAGGGGGGGATCTTTCGGGCGGCGCAGCGACGGATGCCGCTGCGACTAAAGTCGATATGGGTTGACCGGACAGGATTGCCAAGTGGCCGATGCGAACATTTCCGTGAAGACCGCTGCGGCGCCGGAAAAGCCCGGTACCCGGCGGAAAAGGCCGGCTGCGGATGATGCCGCCGCCCCGCCCCGGCGCGACGATCTCGGCGTGCTGCCGGGCCTGCTCGGCTACAATCTGCGCCGCACCCAGGAGGCGGTGTTCGGCGCCTTCATGGACATGGTGACGGCCAAGATCGAGAGCGCCGGCCTGACCCCGGGCCAGTTCGGCGTGCTGGCCATCGTGCAGGCCAATGCCGGGCTGAAGCAGATCGAACTGGGTGCCGCGCTCGGTGTCGACCGTTCCACCATCGTCGCCGCCGTCGACAAGCTGGAAAGGCGCGGTCTGGTCGAGCGCCGGCCGGTCGCCAATGACCGCCGCGCCCACGCCCTGACCCTGACCGCCGAGGGCCAGCGGGTCTACCGCAAGGCGCTGACCCTGATCGAGCGCCACGAGGCGAAGATCGCCGGCGAACTCAGCCCGTCGGAACGCGCCACCCTGCTCGACCTGCTCGGCCGGGTGCAGCGGGCCGCCGCCCGTCCCTGAACGGGCCGGCCCAACCGGCGCTATTTCTTCGCGGTTTCCGGCGGCCGCAGGCCGGCCAGCCAGCCCAGCACCAGATCCGCCATCTCGCCGTCATCCAGCCCCTGGGCATCCAGCGAGGCCCAGCTGGAGAACTGCACGGCATGCAGCAGGGTGGCGCGCGCCGCCGGCCCGGAATCGGGCCCGCTCGCCAGCCGCGCGGCGAAATCCGCCAGCCAGGCCGCGGTCTGCGCCATCGTCGCCTGCAGGGAAGGCAGCAGGTCGAGGTCGCGGTAGCAGCCCGTCCACATCCGCCGCGTGGCGCGGAAATAGGTATACAGCGCCGTCAGCGCCGTCAGCAGCCGCTCGTCATGGCCGGGAATGCCGGCAAAGGCGGCCGGATCGGGCAGCGGATGCCCGGCCAGCCAGTGGGCCGAGCAGGCGGCGAACAGGGCCGCGTCGTCGTCGAAATGCCGGTAGACGGTCAGGCGCTGCACCCCCGCCCGCTCGGCGATGGCACTGATCGTGGTGCGGGCCGGGCCCAGCTCCTCATGCAGTTCGGCCGCGGCGGCCACGATGCGGGCATGGGTGTCGTCGCGGTTTTCCGCGCGTTTCGTCTGGGTGTAACTGCGCCTGGCCATATTCGATGAACATAGATGTTTATTTATTGCTTGACAAGGGCCGGCAGCCTTCGTACATCGCCGCCACGTGAACAATTATGTTCACTGAAATTGACGATACGGAAGGAACCCCCATGTCCGCACCCCCCGACACCCCCCGCATGCTGGCGCCGCAGGCGCTGGGCCAGGACTATTTCTGCCTGCCGGCCTGGCTGCCGGTGCCCGGCCATGGCCTGCTCTGCGCCAATGCGCATCTGGTCCGCGGCGCCGAGCCGATGCTGGTCGATACCGGGGTGGCGGCGCTGGGCGATGATTTCATGGCGGCGCTGGAGGCCTGCATCGACCCGGCCGACCTGCGCTGGATCTGGCTCAGCCACACCGATGCCGACCATGCCGGCAACCTGGTCCGGGTGCTGGATGCGGCGCCGCGCGCAACGGTGCTGACCGGCTTCCTCGGCCTGGCCAAGATGGAACTGCAGGGCCTGCCGCTCGACCGCGTGCAGCTGCTGGACCCGGATGCCGCCTTCGTGCTGCCGGACCGCGAGCTGGTGCCCGTGCGGCCGCCCTATTACGACGCGCCGGAAAGCACCGGCTTCTTCGACACCAAGACCCGCAGCCTGTTCTGCGTCGATGCCTTCGGGGCCCTGCTGCCGCAGCCCGAGGAGACGGCGGCCGCCATCGCGCCGGCCACGCTCGAGGCCGGCCTTGCCGCCTGGTCGGCGCTCGACGCACCCTGGCTGGCCATGGCCGACCGCGATGCCCTGGCCCAGGCGCTGCAGGCGATCATGCGGCTGGACCCGCGGCTGATGATTTCGGGGCATCTGCCGCCGGCCTTCGGCATGGCGGGCGAACTCGCCGGCCTGGTGCGGCATGTCTATGGCGGCAAGCCGGCGGCGCCGGGCAGCGACCTGCTGGCGCGGCTGGCCGCCTGACCACCAGAAAGCCGCCTGACCACCAGAAAACAGGGATACCGGAAGAAGCGGCGGCCGGGCGGCCTCAGCCGGCCGCCGCCGGCTCGGCATCGATCAGCCGGTAACCCAGCCGCGGCTCGGTCAGCAGGATTTCCGGTGCGTCCGGGTCCTTCTCCAGCTTGCAGCGCACCTTGCGCGCCAGCACGCGCAGGGCCTGGCGCTGTTCGGGATTGTCGGCGCCCCAGAGTTCCTGCACCAGCGTCTTGGTGCCGACCGGCTGGCCGCAGCGCTGGGCCAGCATGCGCACGAAGCGGGCCTCCATCGGCGACAGCCGCACCGGCCGCTCGCCGCGCCGGGTTTCGCCGGTGACGGTGTCGATCTCGAAGGGCCCCACCTGCACGCTGTCCGGCTGGCTGTTGCCCGCATGGCGGCGCAGGGCTGCCCGCACGCGGGCCAGCAATTCGCCGGGCTCGAAAGGCTTGGTGACATAGTCATCCGCGCCCAGATCGAGGGCGCGGATCTTGGCGTCGGTCTCGTCCAGGCCGGACAGCACGATCACCGGCACCTGCGATGTGCCGCGCAGGGTTTCCAGCACCTCGAAGCCGCTGATGCCGGGCAGGCCGAGATCGAGCAGGATGAGGCCGGCGCCATCGGCCTGCTGCAGGCCGTCTTCGCCGCTGGGGGCTTCCAGAATGCCGTAGCCGGCCGCCGTCAGCGCGGCGCCCAGCGCCATGCGGACCGGCTTGGAATCTTCCACGACCAGGATGGTGACAGAGCCACTGCTCATCTCGGACCCCCGCGCCTGTGGCCGGCCTCTTCGGATACCTGCATCTTCGGATACCTGTGGCCGCGTTATTCTGCGTAAATGCTATTCAACCAAGAACCTTACCATTTGATAACTTGTTTTTTGGCCGCGCGCAAAGTGTAGCTGGAGGGCCCTGTTCCTCGTCTCGCGTGTGATCCGCGCCGGAGCAGGGCAGACCCGCCAACCAGCCCCGAGGCCAAGTCCCATGTCCGCTGCCGGATTGTCGCGCATCCGCACCGTTTCCGCCGCTGCCGGATCCCGGGCGGCCTGAGATGAGCCGCACCGGTCCGCGCCAGGTTCTCGTGATCGTGCATCCGGACGATCCGCTGGTTTTCGATGCCGCACGGATTGCCTGCATCGATGGCTTTGCGGGGACGCTGGCGGTGCTGCTGTTCGGCACCCGGCGGCCCGGCCAGAAAGTGCAGCAGGGATTGCAGGCACCGATTGCGTCGCTGGCCGCGCGCGGCCTGCGCATCGCCACCGTCTCGAATGCCGGCTTCGGCAACCAGCGCGGCCTGCCGCTGCCCATCGACGCCGCCTTCGCGGTGCTGCGCACCGTGCCGCTGCTGCCCGACGACCGGCTGCTGCTGACCGGCATGCGCAGCGGCGAGCAGCCGGGCAGCGTGCATCTGCTGACCGAGGCCTTTGCGGCCCTGCATTTCGACGTGAAGGCAGAAACGGGGCCTGCCGGGCTCGCCGCCTGAAGCGCGGCCGCTAGAGGGCAGCCGGAATGCCGGCGCCGATATCAATGAAATGCAGCGTCAGGCCGCGGATGCCGGTCACGCTGTCAGTCCGGCCCCAGACCGGCGCCGGCAGGCGGCTGACCACACCCAGAATCTGCACCGGTTCGCCTTCGCGGTCGGGCAGCATCGGCAGGCCGAAGAATTCGAGATCGCGCTGCCGGCCCGACGCCCAGCTGATGCTGACATATTGCAGGGCGCCGCAGGGCTGCTGGGCCACGCGCCACAGCAATTCGCCGCGGCGCTGCTGCCGTTCCAGCGCCACCATCTTCACATAGCTGCGGCCGGTCAGGCGCTGGCCGTACTGTTCCTCGATCTCGGTGCCAGCCAGCCGGAACACCGCATGGTCGGGCGCATGCACGTCGATCACCACCAGGCGCGGCATCAGCCGGCTGATCGCCACCAGGTCCATGGCGCTGCGCCGCGGCAGCAATGCCGTGCCGCGCCACTCCTTCCAGGCCTCGAACAGGTGCCGGCTGTCGGTGGCGAGTCCGTCCAGCGGTGACGGCTCCGGCCGCGCCGCCGCATCCGGCCGGCGCAGGATCGGGATGCTGCTGCCGTCGCGTGCGGCCAGCAGCTCGCGGATCAGGTTGCGGTCCGTGCGATCCGGCGGGGTCATTGCATCTCGCCAACCGGCCGGCCGATGGCGGCCACGCCCGGCGGCAGCCCGGCGCCGATATTGATGAAGTGCAGGCCGTCGCCTTCGGCATAGGAGGCCCGCTCGACGATGCTGCTGTCGCCGCTGCCGGTCAGCGGCGTGGCGCAGGCCACCACCAGCGACGCCATGTCGCCGTCATCGGCCAGCATCGGGGCGGAAACCAGCTCGACCGGCATCTCGCCGCCCTGCTCGAAACTGAGCCAGTAATAGATGACGGCGGCGCAGGGCTGCGCCACCTCGGTCAGCAGCAGGTCGGCGCGGCGCCGGCGGTTTTCCGGCGCGGTCAGGTCGAGATAGTTGGTGCCGGCCAGTTCGGCGCCCAGCAATTCGCGGATCGTGTTGCCGGCAAAGCGGATCGGCATGTCGTCATGGCCGCGGATCTGCAGCAGCAGGCAATGCCCCAGCAGGTCGCCGAGCGCCGCGGTGTCGAGCCGGTGTCGCCGGGGCAGCAGCGCGCCATCCCGCCAGCCGTCCCACAGGGCCAGGAACCGGCGGCTGGAAATGGTGAGCGGAACCGGCAGGGAGGCCAGGAAATCCATGTTGCGGACCCTAACAGAAATTTCTCGTTTGGCGATGGAAGGTTTCCGCCGGAGCAGGCGCGAATTGCTAAAATTCCGGTAACCATCAAACTCTTGCGCGAATAGCGGCCCTGCGCCCATGCCACAGGGCGAGGCCGCTCCGGCGGTGGTTGCCCATGATGGCCCTTGACCTTCCCATGATGGGAAGCCTTATCTGAGGGGGCAGGCAATCCCGCCACCCAGCGAAAGCCCCTGCCATGACCGCCCATACGCCGCTTTCACCGCCAGTTTCACTCCCAGCCGCCATCGACCTGGCGGTCACGGGCATGAGCTGTGCCTCCTGCGCCGGCCGGGTCGAGAAGGCCCTGCGCGCCGTGCCCGGGGTTGCCGAAGCCAGTGTCAACCTGGCCGGCGAAACCGCCCATGTCGCCTACGTGCCGGGCGCGGCGGCCGATGCCGCCGCGCTGGTCGCCGCGGTGCGCAGGGCCGGCTACGAGGTGCCGCAGCAGCAGGTCCGCCTGCAGATCGAAGGCATGAGCTGTGCCTCCTGCGCCGGCCGGATCGAGAAGGCCCTGCTGGCCGTGCCCGGCGTGACTGCGGCCAGCGTCAACCTGGCCGGCGAGACGGCGGAGGCGACGCTGCCCCGGGGCAGCGATGCCGCCGCCCTGGTCGCCGCCGTGGAGAAGGCGGGGTATCACGCCCGCCCTTTTGACGATCGCATCGCGGCCGCCACCGACGAGACGCCGGATACCGATCCGCGGGCGGTGGCCGCGATGCGCGAACGCAACCTCGCCCTGCTGACGCTGGCGCTCAGCCTGCCGCTGATGGCCGGCATGGGTTTCGAACTGGCCGGCCGGCACGACCTGATGTTGCCGGGCTGGGTGCAGTTCGCCATCGCCACGCCGGTGCAGTTCCTGCTTGGCTGGCGCTTCTACCGCGCCGGCTGGAGCGCGCTGAAGGCGGGAACCGGCAATATGGACCTGCTGGTGGCGCTGGGCACCTCGGCGGCCTGGGGCCTCAGCACCTGGATGCTGCTGGCGGCGCCGGCCGGCGCCATGCCGCATCTGTATTTCGAGGGTTCGGCGGCGATCATCGCCTTCGTGCGCATCGGCAAATGGCTGGAGGCGCGGGCCAAGGGCCAGACCGTCGCGGCGATGCGCGCCCTGATGAAGCTGCGGCCCGCCACCGCGCGCATCCGCCGCGATGACGGCCGCGAGGAAGAGGTGCCGACCGCGGCCCTGCAGCCCGGCATGCGGCTGGTGGTGCGGGCCGGCGAGGCCTTCGCCGCCGATGGCGAGATCACCGAAGGGCATGGCAGCATCGATGAGGCGATGCTGACCGGCGAAAGTCTGCCGGTCGACCGCGGTGCCGGTGCCGCCGTGCATGCCGGCACCATCAACCGCGACGGCATGATCGTCGCCCGCGTCACCGCCACCGGCGCCGAGACGGCGCTGGGCCGCATCGTGCGGCTGGTGGAAAGCGCGCAGGCCAGCAAGCCGCCGATCCAGAAGCTGGTCGACCGCATCAGCGCGGTCTTCGTGCCGGCGGTGGTGGCGGTTGCCATCGCCACCTTCCTTGCGGCGTTCCTCGTCGCCGGCCTGGATGCCGAAACGGCGCTGGTGCATGCCATCGCCGTGCTGGTGATCGCCTGTCCCTGCGCGCTCGGCCTCGCCACGCCGGCAGCTTTGATGGTCGGCACCGGCATGGCGGCGCGGCATGGCATCCTGATCAAGGATGCCGGTGCCCTGGAACAGGCGCGGCATCTGCAGCTGGTGGCCTTCGACAAGACCGGCACCCTGACGGAGGGGCGGCCGCAGGTCACCGACATCATCGCGGCCGATGGCGGCGACGGCGATGCCCTGCTGGCCGATGCCGCGTCGCTGCAGGCCGGCTCGCAGCATCCGCTGGCGGAAGCCGTGCGGCGCAGGGCCGGCGATACCGGCCGGCTTCAGGCGGTCGCGGATTTCCGTGACCATGCCGGCCGCGGCATCACGGGCAGGCTCACCGGCAGGCTTGCCGGACGGCCCGGCGACCGCATGCTCGCCTTCGGCAATGCCCGGCTGATGCAGGAACAGGGCATCGACACCGCCGCCCTGCAGGCGCGCGCGCAGCAGCTGGCGCAGGCCGGCCGCACGGTATCGTGGCTGGCGCAGACCGCGCCGGAAAAAAAGCTGCTCGGCCTGGTCGGCTTCGGCGACGAACCCAAGCCGACGGCGGCGGCGGCAATCACCCGGCTGCGGGACATGGGCATCGCCACCGCCATGCTGTCGGGCGACAGCCGCGGCGCCGCCGCGACTGTGGGGCGCCGGCTCGGCATCGATCGCGTCGAGGCGGAAGTGCTGCCGCAGGACAAGGCGCGCCTGATTGCCAGCCTGCGCAGGGAGGCCGCCGGCCCGGTCGCCATGGTCGGCGACGGCGTGAATGACGCGCCGGCACTGGCGGCGGCCGATGTCGGCATCGCCATGGGCAGCGGTACGGATGTGGCCATGCACACCGCCGGCATCACGCTGATGCGCGGCGATCCGGCGCTGGTGGCCGACGCCATCGCCATCGCGCGGGCCACCGATGCGAAGATCCGCCAGAACCTGTTCTGGGCCTTCGCCTACAATCTGGTCGGCATTCCGCTGGCCGCCTTCGGGCTGCTCAATCCGATGATTGCCGGCGCGGCGATGGCGCTCAGCTCGGTATCGGTTCTGGCCAATGCGCTGCTGCTGAAACGCTGGCGGCCACAATGACGGGAGACTGCAGGAGATGAATATCGGCGAGGCAAGTGCGGCATCCGGCGTCAGTGCCAAGATGATCCGCTATTACGAAAGCGTCGGCCTGATGCCGGAAGCCGGCCGCAGCGCCGGCGGCTACCGCGTCTATTCCGGCACCGACGTGCATATGCTGCGATTCATCCGCCGTGCCCGCGATCTCGGCTTCGCGCTGGACGATATCCGCCTGCTGCTGGGCCTGTGGCGCGACCGCAGCCGGCCTTCGGCGGCGGTGAAGGACATTGCCCTGCGCCATATCGGCGAACTGACCACAAAGATCGCCGAACTGCAGGCGATGAAGCGCAGCCTGCAGCATCTGGCCGAGGCCTGTCACGGCGATCACCGGCCGGACTGCCCGATCCTCGACGATCTCGCCCATGACGCGCCGGCCGCGGCAGGGGTTGCGCCGGCGCCGGCCTGCCATACATAAGACGGGCCCCGTCCCGCCTGCCGAGTGTCCGATGTCCAAACATGATCTGCCGCCGCTGCATCCCGTCGATCCCGACTGGTCGACCGGGCTGGTGCTGGTCTGCTCCGAATGCGAGGGCGGCCGCGGTGCCGATCTGGCCGATGCCGTGAAGCAGGCGATGAAGGCTGCCGGCCACAGGAAGGATGTGCGGGTGGCACGCGTGCGCTGCCTCGGCATCTGTCCGAAACGCGGCATCGCCGTCACCGTCACCGCGCCGGACCGGGCCGCCTGCAGCTTCGTCGCCGCGCCGAAGGACAGGGCGGCGGTGGCCGATGCCCTGCGCGGGCTGCTGCTGCCCGGCGCCGACCCGTCTCAGTAAGTCCGTCTCAGCAGGCCCGCCTCAGTAAGTGATGCGGTAGAGCCGCACGCCGCGCGGCGGCAGCCGGTCGCGCAGCAGGCCGCGCGCAGGATCGGTCTCCGGCGGTTCCGGATCGTCATCCTGCCAGCGTTCGACGCGCGACACTGCGCGGCCGAAGCCGATGCGGATATCGACGGCGTCGTCGCCGGGATTGACCGCGAGCAGCAGGCGGCGCGGATCTGCGTCGCCATCCCAGGGTTTCAGCAGCAGGCGCAGGGCCGGTGCCGCACCGGCGGCCGCTGCCGGGATGCCGGCGGTGTAGGCCTGCGGATCGTCGGGCCGCAGCAGCATCGGCGCCAGCCGCGCGATCTGCCGGTTCAGCTGCGCGACCGCATCCCACAGGCGGCGCGACGCGGCGACATCGGCCGGGGTGGCGCGGTAGGGCTGGCGGCCGCTGGCCGGATCGGTGCGGATGCCGTAATCCAGCGATGGCGCCGCGGCGATGCCGAGCAGGCCGGCATTGCGGGCCACGTAATTGTCTTCCCCCTGCCAGACCAGGCCGCCGGCGCCGGCCGCCAGCGCGCCGAAGGCCAGCAGCCGCGCGGTCTGCGGGTCGGGCATGGCGATGCCGCCGGCCGGATCAGCATGGGCGCGCAGCAGGGCCCAGACCGGCCGCTCCGGCGCGGCGCGCACGGCGGCGGCCAGCCGGCCGAGATCGGCCGGCGCGGCCACCGGCACCAGCAGGGCGGCCCGCGAATCCAGCAGCAGCGGGTCGCCCTCGGCGGCCGCGGCATCGTCGCTCAGCACCAGCAGCCGCGAGCCTTCCGCGGCGGCGCGCACGGCCGCCTGCGGCTGGCCCGGATCGGCGATCACGCTGTTGAAGCCGGCATCATAGGCATCGCGGAAGCCGTGGCGCACGCCGGCGCGGTAATCGACCAGCGCGCCGGCCAGCGCCAGCGGCAGCACCGACCGCGCGGGATCGAGGCGGTCCAGCAGCCCGCCGCCGCGCGCCGGATGCGGCACCGCCTGCGGATGCGGGCGCTGCACGGCTGCCGGCAGCGGTGCGAAGCCGTCGAAGCGGCCGGCGCAGCCGGCCAGCACGGCGCCGGCCAGCAGCAGAGGCAGCAGGACGGCGGCGCGGCGCAGGATCAGTCCTTTCCGGCGCTTTCGCTCAGCCGGTCCATCAGCGCCAGCAGCACGCCCGACACCACGAAGGTCATGTGGATGCCGACCAGCCAGGCCAGCCGCTCGCTGTCCATATGCTCGATATTCATGAAGGCGCGCAGCAGCTGGATCGCCGAGATGGCGACGATGCTGGCCACCAGCTTCAGCTTCATGCCGGAATAGTCGATCTTGCCCATCCAGGACGGCCGGTCCTTGTGGTCGCCGACATCCAGCTTGGAGACGAAATTCTCGTAGCCGGAAAAGATCACCAGCAGCAGCAGGTTGCCGGCCAGCGACAGGTCGATCAGGGCGAGGATCACCAGCACGAGGTCGCTCTCGCTCATGCTGAAGACCAGCGGCACGGCGTGAACCAGCTCCTGGACGAATTTCACCAGCAGCAGCAGCAGCGCCACGGCGAGGCCCAGATAGAAAGGCGCCATCACCCAGCGGCTGGCGAAAATCGTGCGTTCGATCAGGCGTTCCATGTCAGGCGTTCCATGGGTGGAATATGCGGGTCCGGGGCGGCGGCCAAGCTAGCCGATGCCGGCCCGGCCAGCCAGTGCCGCCCGGCGCAGCCGGCATGACCGGCCGGCAGCGGGTCCGTGACCATTCTGCGGGCGGCGGCTGCCCATCCCTGCAATGTGGTCATGGCTGCCATGTGCGGGCGGGGCCGGGCCGCTATCTCCTTGCCGCTGCTCAGTATGAGGACTAGTAACAGAAGCAGTCAGTCCGCCGCCCCTCCCGGATCGAGATGTCCGACCAGCCTGCCGTCCCCGTCCCGCCTGCCGCCCCTGCCGTTCCGCCGCCGGCCTTCAGCCATCGCGAGAAGATCGTCGTCCTGGTCGGCCTGATGCTCGGCATGTTCCTTGCCGCGCTGGAACAGACCATCATCGCCACCGCGCTGCCGCGCATCGCCGCCGATCTCGGCGGTGCCGAGCATCTGTCGTGGATCGTCTCGTCCTATCTGCTGACCTCGACCGCGGTCACCCCGATCTACGGCAAGCTGTCCGATCTCTACGGCCGCAAGATCATGCTGCAGACCGCCATCGGCGTCTTCCTGCTGACCTCGCTGCTTTGCGGCTTCGCGGACTCGATGGGCCAGCTGATCGCCTTCCGCGCCCTGCAGGGCCTGGGCGGCGGCGGCTTGCTGGCCATGGCCCATGCCACCATCGCCGACATCATCAGCCCGCGCGAGCGCGGCCGCTACCAGGGCTATATCGCCAGCGTCTTCGCCGCGGCCAGCGTGACCGGCCCGGTGCTGGGCGGCCTGTTCGCCGAGCATCTCGGCTGGCCGTGGATCTTCTGGATCAACCTGCCGATCGGGCTGGCGGCGCTGGCCGTGTCGCAGAAGGCGCTGGCGCGGCTGCGGCCGCGGCGGCTGCGCCATCGCATCGACTATATGGGCGCGGTGCTGATCGTCGCCGCGGTCACCTGCATCCTGCTGGTCACCACCATGGGCGGCAACGAACTGGCCTGGACCTCGCCGGCGATTGCGGGCCTTGCCGCCGCCGCCGCCGCCCTGCTGATCCTCAGCATCCTGCAGGAGCGCCGCGCGCCCGAGCCGATCCTGCCGCCGCGGCTGTTCCGCAACCGCACCTATGTCGTCGTCATCGTCATCAACCTGCTGGTGGCGCTGGTGATGATCGGCGGCCTGATCTTCCTGCCGCTGTTCCTGCAGATGGTCTACGGGCTGACATCCGGCGATGCCGGGCTGATGCTGATCCCGCTCAGCGGCTTCACCGTCGCCGGCGCGATCACCGCGGGCCGTCTGGTGTCGCGCACCGGCCGCTACAAGATCTTTCCGCTGATCGGCTTCAGCCTGGCGGCGACGGCCCTGCTGCTGCTGTCCACGGTGACGGCGGCGACGCCCCTGTGGCTGACCGGCCTGTTCATGGCGGTGAACGGCTACGGCATCGGCCTAGTCATGCCGGTGATGCTGGTCGCCGTGCAGAATGCGGTCGAGCCGCGCGACATGGGGGTCGGCACCGCCTCGGTCAGCTTCTTCCGCACCATGGGCGGCAGTTTCGGCGTCGCCCTGTTCGGGGCCGTGCTGATCGCCCGGCTCGACCACCGCTTCGCCGGCCTGCCGGGTGGCACGGGCCTTGCCGAGGCCCTGGGCGGATCGCCCGGCGCCGCCCTGCTGCATGCCGGCCATGGCGCGCTCGACAGCCTGCCATCCGCCCTGCATCCGGCGGCGGCGGCGGCCATTGGCGGCGCCTTCCACGAGCTGTTCTGGCTCGGCGCGGCGATTGCCGTCGTCGCGCTGGCGGTGGTGGCGCAGCTGCGCGAGATTCCGCTGCGCGAAACCGCGGCAGCGGCGGAACCGGCACCCGGCGACGACTAGCGGCGGCCGCGACAGTCTGCCGCTGCAGCCCTCCCCATGGATTTTACCGCGACCGGCCGGTCCGGTCCTTGCTTTGCCGGCGGCTTCGCGGCATGAGTCACGGCCATGCCGAAATCCCGCTCCGCGCTCTCCGTCCTGCTTGCCGCCCTGCTGGCGGCGGTGCCGCTGTTTTCCGGTGCCGCCGGCGCCGCCGAGGTGCGGGTGCAGGGCCGCCAGATCATGGTCGACGGCAAGATCTTCACGCCGCAGGGCGCCGCCGGCCAGAGTCGGCTGATGCTGCTGCGCGGCCTGGGTGCCAATACCGTGCGCACCTATGGCGACGAGACCGGCTATGTGCTCGACGAGGCGCAGAAGGCCGGCCTCAAGGTGATCGCCGGCTTCTGGCTGGAACATCCGCGCCGCGGCTTCGACTACGGCGATCTCGCCCAGGTCGGCCCGCAGCTGGAAAAGCTGAAGGCCTTCGTCGAGCGCTATCGCGACCATCCGGCCCTGCTGATGTGGGGCCTGGGCAACGAGGTGGAAGCCGACCTTGCCGCCGACAGCCCGGCCTATGCCGCGGTGTGGCCGGCGCTGGAGGATGCGGCAAGGCTGGTGCGCCGGCTCGATCCGCAGCATCCGGTGATGGCGGTGATCGCCGAACTGGGCAGGGACAAGATCGCCCGCCTGCGCCGGCACGCGCCGAGCATCCAGGTGCTCGGGGTCAATTCCTACGGCGACGCGCTGCCCGGCCTGGCCGACCGCGTGCACGGCCAGGGCTGGAACGGCCCGCTGGTGGTCAGCGAGATGGGCCCGCTCGGGCAATGGGCGGCGCCGCGCACGCCCTGGGGGGCCGCCATCGAGCCGAGCAGCACCGAGAAGGCGGCCCTGCTGCAGCGCTACCTGACGGCGCTGGGGCAGCCGCATGTGCAGGGGCGGATCGTCTTCTACTGGGGCCAGAAGCAGGAGGTGACGCCAACCTGGCACAGCCTGCTGCTGCAGGGCGGCGAATGGCTGCAGGCGGCCGAGGTGATGGCCGCCGCCTTCGGCGGCGCCACCCCGGTCAACAGCGCCACCACGCATCCCAACCGCGCGCCGCGCATCGCGCTGCTGCGTTTCCCGCTCGGCGACGACTGGCCCCGGGGCGAGACGCGCCGCGCCGAGATCGCGGTCAGCGATCCCGACAACGACCCGCTCGGCGTGGTGTGGACGGTGATGGCGGAAAGCACCGACCTGAAAACCTCCGGCGATGCCGAAAGCGTGCCGCCGAGCTTTCCGCAGGCCCTGCGCGAGCCGGGCCCGAAAGGCGTTGCCATCTCGGGCCTCGAACCCGGCCATTACCGCCTGTTCGTCACCGTGCGCGACGGCAAGGGCGCGGCCGCCACCGGCAACCTGCCCTTCCGGGTGAAGTGACGCCGCCCTGATTTGCCGCCGGCCGCCGCCGGCCTACATTGCGGCGGTGCCCTCCTCCGTTCCGCCATCCGCCGCCGCGCCTCCCGTGCTGCGGCCGCTGTCCCGCCCGACCCTTGCCGCCTATGCCGCGCCGGCGCTGCCCGGCGCCATGCTGCTGCTGCCGCTCTATGTGCATCTGCCGGCACTCTATGCCGGGCTGCCGGGCCTGAGCCTGGCGCTGGTCGGCAGCCTGTTATTCGCGGCGCGGCTGTGGGATGTGGCGACCGATCCGCTGGCCGGCCTGCTGTCGGACCGCTGGCCGACGCGGTTCGGGCGGCGGCGGCCCTGGCTGCTGGCCGGCCTGCCGCTGGCGATGCTGGCGGCCTGGATGCTGTTCCGCCCCGGTGACGCGGCCGGCGGCTGGTATCTGCTGGGCTGGACCATGCTGCTCTATCTGGGCGCCAGCCTGATCCAGATTCCCTATTACGCCTGGGGCGCCGAACTCAGCGGCGATTACGACCAGCGCACCCGCATCAGCGGCTGGCGCGAGGCCGCCGCCGTGCTCGGCACGGTGACGGCCGCGGCACTGCCGGCCGCCTTCGGCGCCGATACCCGGGCCGGCGTGGCGGCGCTCGGCCTTGTCATCGTGCTGCTGCTGCCGGCCGGCGTGCTGCTGGCGGTCTGGCGGGTGCCGGACGGCACCGCCGCCGCGCCGCCGCGGCCCGGTGCGGCGGCCCTGCGCGGCCTGTGGCGCAACGGACCGTTCCGCCGGCTGCTGCTGGCCTGGCTGGTCAACGGCATCGCCAACGGCCTGCCGGCCGGGCTGGTGCTGCTCTATGTCGGCCATGTGATGGCGGCGCCGGATCTCGCCGGGCTGGTGCTGCTGCTGTATTTCGGCGCCGGCATCGCCGCCGTGCCGCTGTGGCTGCGGCTGGCGCGGCGCTACGGCAAGCACCGGGTCTGGTGCGGCGCCATGCTGTGGAACTGCGCGGTCTTCGTCTTCGTGCCGCTGCTCGGCGCCGGCGACGCGCCGCTGTTCCTGGTCATCTCCGTGCTGACCGGCCTCTGCCTCGGCGCCGATCTCGCATTGCCGCCGGCGATGCAGGCCGACGTGATCGACCTCGATGCGGCGCGGCAGCGGCAGGACCGCGCCGGGCTGTTCTTCGCGCTGTGGGGCATGGCGACCAAGCTGGCGCTGGCCGCCGCCATCGGCATCGCCTTCCCGCTGCTCGACCTGGCCGGCTTCAGCCCTGCGGGCGGCAACGGGCCGGGCGCGCTGTTCGTGCTGGCGGCGCTGTATGCCTGGCTGCCGGTGGCCGGCAAGCTGGTTGCGGTGGCGCTGGTCTGGCGCTGGCCGATCACCCGCGCCCGCCAGCAGCGGCTGCGCCGGCTGGCCGCGCGCCGCCGGCCATAAAAAAGGCGGGCATCGCTGCCCGCCCGGATTTGCCGTCTGTGCCGCCGGTCAGGCGGCGCTGTCCAGCAGCAGCGGATCGACCTGGCGGCCGGCGACCAGCCGGTCGAGATCCAGCAGCGAGACCATGCGCTCCTCGCGCGCCACCAGGGCGGTCAGGAAGGCATCGTCCTCGGCCATGCCGGTCGGCGGCACCGGCTGCAATTCGCCGTCGTTCAGTGCCAGGATGTCCGAGACGCTGTCGACCAGCAGGCCGAAGAAGCCGGCCGCCGCCTCGACCACGATCACCACATGGGTGGCGGTCGGCGGCGTGGCGGCTGCGCCGAGGCGGATGCGCAGGTCGAAGATCGGCACCACCTGGCCACGCAGGTTGATGATGCCGCGTACGCCGGCCGGCGCGTTGGGCAGCGGCGTTTCCGCCGTCCAGCCGCGGATCTCGCGCACCGCCAGGATGGCGATGCCGTAATCCTGGCCGGCAATGGCGAAGGTGAGGTATTCGCGGGTCTCGCTCATCGGCCGGTCTCCTCAGAATTCCTGCCAGTCGGCATCGCTGTCGGCCGCCAGTGCGGTATTGCCGGCCACGGCGGGCGCCGCCTTGGCGACGGACCGTGCGGCCGGCCTTGCCGCCGGGCGGGCGGCGGCCATGGCGGTGGTCGCGGCGGTGGGGCGCGGCTGCATTTTTACCGGCGCCTTCACCACCTTCGGCGCCGCGGCCGCTGCAGTATCGCCGGTATTGAAGAAGGCGACCAGCGCGGCCAGCTCGCCGGCCTGGCCGGACAGCGCCTGGGCCGAGGCCGAGGTCTCCTCCACCAGCGCGCCGTTGCGCTGGGTGGTTTCGTCCATGCTGCCCACGGCGGTGTTGATCTGGTCGAGGCCGGTGGCCTGCTCGCGGCTGGCCGCGGCAATTTCGGCGACGATGTCGGCCACCTTCTTCACCGCGCCGACGATGTCCTCGAGGCTGCTGCCGGTGCGGCCGACCAGGTCGGCGCCGGTTTTCACCTGGGCATTCGATTCCGCGATCAGCGCCTTGATGTCCTTGCTGGCATTGGCCGAACGCTGCGCGAGGGCGCGCACTTCCTGGGCGACGACGGCAAAGCCCTTGCCGGCTTCGCCCGCACGCGCGGCTTCCACCGAGGCATTCAGCGCCAGCAGGTTGGTCTGGAAGGCGATCTCGTCGATCAGCGAGACGATGTCGCTGATCTTGCGGGCGCTCTCCTCGATGCGGTTGACCGCGGACACCGCTTCCGACACCACGCTGCCGCCCTTCTCGGCGGTGTCGCGGGCGACACTGGCGAGCTGGTTGGCGGCCTGGGCGTTGTCGGCATTCTGCTTCACCGTGGTGGTGATCTCGTGCATCGACGCGGCGGTTTCCTCGATCGAGGCAGCCTGGGATTCCGTGCGGCTGGCCAGATCCTGGCTGCCGGCCGAGATTTCGCCGGCGGCCTCGTTGACGGCTGCCGCGCTGCCGCGCAGGCGGCTGGCGAAATCGCGCAGGCGGTCGGTGGTGTCGCGGGCGGCATCGGCCAGGGTGGCAAAGCCGCCGCGATAGCTGCCGGTGGTGCTGCGGGTCAGGTCGCCGGCAGCGAGGCCGCCCAGCACATGGGCGAGGTCGGCCATCATCGCCTGCATGGTGTCGGCCAGGCCGTTCAGCTGCTGCGACAGGTCGCGGAACACGCCGTCCTTGCCGGCGAGGTCGATGCGGCGGGCGAATTCGCCGTCGCCCATGGCGCCGCAGAAATCGGCGATCTCGCGGCTGATCGCCGCCTCGCGCTCGCGCTGCTCGGCCATGCGCCGGGACTCGGTCTCGGCCTGGGCACGCTGCGTCGCCTCGAGGGCGGCCTTCTCTTCCGCATTGCGCTGGAAGATGCCCAGCGCCTTGGCCATGTCGCCGATCTCGTCCCTGCGGCCGGCATAGCCGATCTCGGCCTGCTCGCCATTGGCGATGCGGGTCATGGTGCCGGTCATCGCGCCCAGCGGCGAGATCACCCGGCGCAGGAAGAACACGATGCCGCCGGCCAGCAGCAGCACGGCGATGGCGGCGACGACGGACTGCACGATCATGGTGCGGGTGCGGGTGGCGATCATCTGGTCGGCCGCCGACAGGGCATCGGCAATGGCGGCGTCGCGCATATGGCCGGCGGTATACAGCAGCGGATTCTGCTGGGTGCGGAAATCGGCGACATCCCTAAACGGATAGGTCTCGGCTTTCTCGCTGGCGGCGAAGATGCTCTCCATGATCCGCTGCAGGTCGCCGTAGAAGGCCTTGCGGGTCAGCTCGGCCTTATCCTTCAGGTCGGCCGAGGCGTCGATCATGCCCATCGACATGACGATGCGGGCCCAGATCGCGTCGACCTTGCCGCTCTGTTCGGCGATGAAGACGCGGGTGGCCGGCGGGATCGGCTTGCCGGCGGCGATGATGTTGACGAAGGTGGTGCCGCGGATGCTGGCTTCGGCGCGCATGTCGGCGGCCAGGCGGGCCAGCACCATCGCGTTGGCGACGTCACTGTCGGAATGGCTGATCGCGGCATCGATGGCGTTCAGCACCGGGGCCAGCCTGGTGACCATGTCGGCCAGCGCCGGCACATAGCCCTTCATCACATCGGCGGGACGATCGGCCAGCGGTTTGGCAATGGCATCCTCGACCTTCCTGCGCCATTCCTGCAGGCCGGTCTGCACCGAGCGGATGGCGGTGGTGTTGATGGCCGGATGGCCGGAGGCCTCGGCATTGGCCAAAGCGGCAGCGATGGTGGTGTCGGTCACCTTGCGCGGCTTGGCGAGGAACTCGTCGTCGGCGCGCATGGTGGCGTCGTTGCGCAGGGCCGCGTTATAGGCGCCGCGCTCGATGCCGATCAGTTCGAGCAGGCGCAGCACCTCGCCCTGGGTGGCGGCGAGGCCGCGGGCGGCAACGGTGCTCTGGCGTTCCTGGTGGGCCTCGTTGATCACGGTGGCGAGGGCGCCCAGCAGGAGAACGCCGATCACCAGGATGAGAAGCAGGAAACTGCTGCGGATGCGCATGGTCACATTCCTTCATGGGCGGCCGGGGCCCGTGCGGGGCCGGCCGGGGGCTGGCAGACCGCCGGCCTTCCGGCGCGGCGGCAACAAAGGCAGTCGCTCGGCCGGCACAAGCCGGCCGCACCTCCGGTCAGGGAGGGATACGGAATCCGAGGAAGGAGCCTGCCGGCTGGCATGCCGCTGGTATCTCTCGCGCATGCCGCAGGGTCCGGTTGCCTTTCCCATGCCCACGGGAAAGTGCCGCCCGGTCGTGATCGGCCGGAGGCGGAGGAGTTATGGCGAAGCCCGGCGGCCGGCAGTACTGCCAAAACCGCACACCCGGTATGTGCGTGCTGCAACGCGGAATGCACACCGATAAGCTGTGCCGGATCAGATATCAGGCACCAGATTTGGTGTGAATCCGCGATTCTCCGGGCACCGGCAAAGGACCGCGATTGGTCCATGCTGGCCGCCGCGCGCCGCTTTCCTGTAGGGTGCCGCCGCTTTCCCGGCCGCCTTTCCCGGCCCCCTGCAGAAGAGAGTTGCGTCATGGCTCCCATCCGTCTCGGCATCATCGGCTACGGCATCATGGGCGAGCGCCTGCTGCGCGCCGCGCTGAACCACGATCCGGCGGTGATCGCCGTGGCCGGCCTGTGGGACCCCTCGGCCGCCGCCATGCAGCGCCTGGCCGCCGACCTGCCGCAGGTGCCGCGGCTGGATTCCGCCGCCGCCGTGACCGCCGCCTGCGACTGCCTCTACATCGCCTCGCCGCCGGCCTCGCATCTGGGCTATGCCCGCGCGGCGATCGCGCAGGGCCGTGCGGTGTTCTGCGAGAAGCCGCTGGCGGTCGACATCGCCGATGCCGAGGCTTTCGTGGCCGAGACGCGGCAGGCCGGTGCGCGCGGCGCGGTGAATTTCCCCTTTGCCTCCATGCAGGGCGTGGCCCAGCTGGTGCGCTGGATGGAAGACGGCGTCACCGGCCCCGGCGGTATTGCCGCCGTGCAGCGCGTCGAGATCGGGATCGCCTTCGCGCAATGGCCGCGGCCCTGGCAGATGGACGCCGTGGCCTGGCTGGATGCGCGCGCGCAGGGCGGCTTCGCCCGCGAGGTCGGCTCGCATTTCCTGTTTCTCGCCCGCCGCCTGTTCGGCGCGCTCAGCCTGCAGCAGCACAGCGTGTCGTATCCGGAAGCGGGCCGCAGCGAGCGTGCGATTTCGGCGGTGCTGCAGGCAGGCGGCACGCCGGTGGCGCTGCAGGGCGGCGTCGGCACGACAACCCTGCCCGATCACAACACCTTCACCATCATCGGCAGCGGCGGTCGTATCCGGCTGCGCGACTGGGCCGTCGCCGAGCGGCAGATGGCCGACGGCGCGTGGCAGGAATCGCCCGATGCGATCCCCAACGAGAAAGCCCGCCCGCTGACCCTGCGCGGCCAGCTCGACAAGGTGGCGGCGCTGACCGCCGGCCGGCCGGCCCCGGCCGCGATGTCCCGCGACGGCCTGGCGCTGGCCTCGTTCGCCGAGGCGGCCGAGGTGCAGCGCGTGGCCGAAACCATCCTCGCCGGCTGAGCGGCCGCCGCACCGCCGGTTCATGCCGCCAGCCCGCGCCGCCGATTGCGGCGGTTCCGTGTCCGCGCGCTGGTTGAACGCCCTTGCAGGTCAGGCAGATAGGCGGCGCCCCGCCCGGCGCCGCCGCCCCGGTATTGCCCCATTGCCTCCCGCTTTCCCGCCATAATCCGCCGCCACGCTCTCCCTGCGCCGCGGTTATGGCGCAGCCCGTTGCGGACCCTGATGCCGTCCGGCATTTCACCGGACCCTGTTTTTGCCGCAGCGATGGCACAACGGAATAATCATCGTGGAGAGACAACCATGCTGTACTGGGCCGTCATATTCTTCATTCTTGCCATCGTCGCCGGCGTCTTCGGTTTCGGCGGCATCGCCGCCGCCTCGGCCGGCATCGCGCAGATCCTGTTCTTCATCTTCCTGGTGGTCTTCGTGGTCAGCCTGATCGCGCATCTGCTGACCGGGCGGCGACCGCCGCTGGTCTGACCGGCTTGCACGGCCGCGGGCACCGGCTGCCGCGGCTGGCCTGGATCGCCTCCAGGTGAAATCCCCCTCACAGCCGGGTCTTTTTCATCCCGTCCTTCCCCCCGCCTCCCGGCGGCTGCCTCCGGCAGCCGCCATTTTTTTGAATCCTCCGGGGCGGCACAAACGACGACGCGCACCGCCGCGATGGCGGCGATGCGCGTGAAGCCCAGGTGATGCTGTCTGCGCCGCGTCAGCGGCGATGCATGGCCCCAGCCGCGTCAGCGGCGATGCATGGCCAGATCGAAGGCGATCAGCGCCTCGCGCGCCGCCTGGGCGGCGCCGTCCAGCGCATGCAGGGTTTTCGGCCGCACATAGGCGATGTCGAATTCGCCATCGGCAAGATCGTAGAGCGCGACCAGGTAGTCGTCGTTTTCCGCGATCCGTGCCGCGGCATCGATTGTCCAGTCATGGGCGGGCATGGCATGCACCTCGTCATTCGCATGGTTGGCCTTCACCCCGGGATGAATAGGATGCGGCGAATATGGCCTGATTGTGTCGGCTGCGTGAAAGATTCAGCGACCGCCATCACACTGCCGCGAGATGGTGGCGGGTTTCGCGCAACGCTATGCGGCCGGCGCGGCAATATGCTCGCGGTGCGGGCCGGGCCCGATCAGCCGGACCGGCTAGGCCGGTATCTCGCCGCTGCCCGATGCCGGGATGTGGCTGGTGCCCAGCCCCTCGCGATAGCCGGGCGTGTCGATCAGGGGTGCCACCGCATTGCCCTGGACGAAGGTGAAGCCGGCCGTCACCGCGGCATGGATGTCGTCGGCATGATGGGCTTCCGACAGGATCGCCTCCACCTTGTGCAGCGCCGCACGGCGGGCAAAGGCCTCCAGCTGCACGAAGCGGCGGCCCATATCCGCCGGCTCTTCGGGTATCCAGGTCTCGAAGCCGTGGCAGCCCGAAGGCGCATATAGGTCGACCAGGCGGGCTTCCGGCGGCACGCTGAGCACGCGGCTGCCGCAGAAAGGCTGGGCATAGGTGATGGCATCGGTCACCCGGTTCAGCGGCGTACCGGGCTCGATGCCATAGATGATCAGGCACAGATACCGGTAGAGCCCCGGGGGTATTTCCTTCAGGCGCGAGAGATAGGTGTCGCGCAGCTTGCCGGTGACCAGCGTCTTCAGGCTGACCGGAATGCTGATGATGCCGGAATGCTTGCTGCTGATCATGCGGTGCAGGCCGAGCAGCGCAGTGGTCAGCGCATAGCGGTCGAGCAGGAACTGCAGCTCCTCCGGATTCTCGAGGAAGGGATCGCCGGCCCGTTCGGCACGCAGGCCGCTCGGCTGGTGGGTGACAATGACAGGATAGAAGGAAAAGCGCCGCCGCCGGATGCTGAACGAGGGGGCGAAAGCGGCCTGGCATTCCTTCAGGAAGGCGGCGCTGCTTTTCTTCTGGAACAGGGTGCTGAGCGACTGGTCGAGATCGGACATGTCCGGTCCGGCTCCGGTCATCGGACCGGCGGCTGCCGCTTCGCCGTTGCCGGCGGCCTCGCCGAATAGTTCGGCGTCGCCCGCTTCCGCCCCGGCTGCGGGCCGCTGCCCGGTGGCGATGAAATCGAGCAGGCCGCCGAGATCGTTGATCTGCTCCATCAGCAGCGTGCGGTCCACCTCCGCCACATGCGAGACCAGCGTGACATCGCTGCCGGCCGGCATGTCGCCCAGGATGTGCCGCTCCGCCTCGCGGCGGATCGCCTCCGCCTTGGCCTCGGCCTGCTGGTGCGACAGGCGGGTGAACAGGATCAGGAAGCGTTCCTCGTCGACCTTGTAATAGGCGTCGACCGGCTCGATATAGCGCCGCACCACGCTGTCGACGATGCGGTGCACCGAGTCCCGCTTGGCCGGCCAGGCATCGCCGAGGCTGTTCCGGATATGGTCGAGGCCGACCAGCTGGAGGGTGCCGGCCTGCATCCGGGCCGGCAGCGGCGGGCCCTGGCGGACAATCTTCTCGGCGGCCGGCGGCCGTTCGACGGCGCGGCTTTTCGCCGTCTTCGCCGGAGCCTCGGCATCGCTGCCGAACAGCATGGCGCCGATGCGCTGCGACAGGGATTTCTGGCCGGGTTTGTCCATGTTGCGACTCTCATGCGCCAGCGTCGCCGCGATCAACTGTAACAGCTGCGCCGGAGAGCCCCTGCTTCCGGTTGCCGGCAAACTGCCGGAACAGCTTGGCGCGCAAGTGCCGGCAGATGCAACACGGGAAAGGTGTGGCGGGGCCGGGTGCAAAGGAGGAAATGGCGTCCCCGGAGAGATTCGAACTCCCGACCCGCTGCTTAGGACGCAGCCGCTCTATCCAGCTGAGCTACGGAGACGCTGTGCCGGGGAACATAGTCAGCCGGTCCCGCCGCCGCAACCGCCCCGTGGCAGCGGCGGGCCGGTTCATGGAGAACGGTCCATCGGCGGCTGGCCTTCCGCCAGGATTCTGCAACTTCCCGTATTTCCCTTTTCAGTCAGTAACATAATCGGAAAATAACTAACGGGTTACAAACCGCGCGCCGAAGATGGAGGTCCAACCGCCGCCCATGCAACCCACAATCCGGTAACCCGCGCCATGAAACTCACCATCCGAGCCAAACTGCTGGCCAGCAGCCTGTTTGCCATTGTCGTTTTCGCTGTTCTGGGTGTGACCTACTTCGTCGGCGCCCGGCAGATCACCGCGCTGGAAGACCGCTCCGATGCGGCAGTGCAGATGATGGTGCAGGCGGCCGACCTGCGCGGCATCTTCATGCAGCGGCGGACCCTGGAAAAGCAGCTGACGGGCCCGCAGGCCCCGGCCATGCTGGCCGCCAGTCAGGCCGAACGGCAGCGTCTGGCTGCCGGCGAAGCAGGCCTTGCCGCCGCCATCGGGCAGCTTGGTGCTGCCAGTGAGGAATTCCGCGCGATGCAGGCACGGCGGATTGAATATGATGCAAAATTCGAAGCGCTGACGGCCAGAATCGTGAAGCTGGGGCCGACGGAAAAAGACGGCCTGCAATTCGCCCTGCGCGATGCGGTACACAAAGTCGAAACCGTCCTCAACGGGGAAAAGAACGACACCCTGCTCGCCAGCATGCTGATGCTGCGCCGTCACGAGAAGGATTTCATGCTGCGGCTGCGTGCCGACTATGTCGAAAGGCTCGACAAGACGGCGGCGGAATTCGCGCAGAAGCTGGAATCCGCCAGCCTGCCGGCCGACAAGCGGGTCGCTATTGCCGGCCTGCTGGACACCTACCGCAGGACATTTGCCGAATATGCGGCCGGCCGTCTCGCCGTGCAGCAGGCCGAGGCGGAACTGGATGCGGCCGCGGACGGGCTGTGGGACAGCTATAACAGCCTGGTGCAGAAAGCATACCACACAACGGAAGCCTCCTCGGTGGACCTGCATGCCGTCACGGCGCGCAGCACCATGATTATCGGCTCGGTCATCCTGCTGGGCGCGGCACTGATGCTGGCGGTCAGCCTGCTTGTTGGCCGGGAGATTGTTTCTGCCATTCAGTCACTCGGCAGTATGCTGCAGGCCTTTGCCGAAGACCGCTTTGTCGAGAATGAGCGGCTCCGGGGCCGCGATGACGAAATCGGCGCGATGGCAAAGCATGCCTTCCTGCTCCGGGACAAGGTTCTGATCGGCCTGCAGGCACGCAACGCCCTGCAGGCGGTGACGACCGGCGTCATGCTGGCCGATGCAGACCACAAGATCGTCTATCTGAACAGGACGGCCGAGAATCTGTTCTCCTCCGCGGAAGCGGCGCTGCGCCGCGACCTTCCGGATTTCAGAAAGGACGGCCTCGTGGGCAGCAATATCGACCTGTTCCGGGGCAATCCCGCGCTGCAGGCCCAGGCGCTGGACCTGATGACGCAGACCATGCAGACGCGCCTGGAGATCGGCGGCTACAACTTCGACCTGATCGTGACGCCGGTGTTTGATGGTGACGGCAACCGGATCGGAACGGCCGTCGAATGGACGGATGTCACCCAGATTCTCAGAGTGCAGGGCGAAATCAGCGAAATCGTTCAGGCCGCCCAGCGCGGCAGGCTGGATGACCGCATCCAGGTGGACGGCAAAAAGGGCTTCATGCTGGAGATTGCCGGCGGCATGAACGGGCTGCTGGATACCGTCAGCACCGCGATGACCGAAATGGAAGGCGTCATCCAGGGTCTGGCTGCCGGCAACCTCGACCGCCGGGTGACGGGTCAGTATGACGGCATGTTTGGCCGGATAAAGGACAACATCAACACCATGACCGATCGGCTGCGGGATTTTGCACAGCGCCTGTCGGACAGCGCCGAAACCGTGAATAATGCCTCCGCGGAAATCTCTTCGGGCAGCCAGAACCTGGCCAGCCGCACGGAATCCCAGGCGGCGAGCATCGAGGAGACGGCGGCCTCCATGCACGAGATCACGACAACCGTGAAGCAGAATGCCGACAATGCCCAGGCCGCCAGCCAGCTGGCGGTGGCCGCCCGCGACA
>NZ_CAXPMC010000011.1:0-141814 GCF_964218355.1 Ferrovibrio sp.
GGGCGACAACGTGGCGATGGATGTCGAGCTGATCGCGCCGATCGCCATGGACGAAGGCCTGCGCTTCGCGATCCGCGAAGGCGGCCGCACCGTCGGCGCCGGCGTCGTCGCCAAGGTCATCGCGTAACTTCGGCGTCTAGCTGGGATAGATACGATGGACAGCCAGAATATCCGCATCCGCCTCAAGGCGTTCGATCATCGCGTGCTCGACCAGAGCACCAGCGAGATCGTCAACACCGCGAAGCGTACCGGGGCGCGCGTGCGGGGCCCGATCCCGCTGCCGACTCATATCGAACGGTTCACCGTGAACCGTTCGCCGCACGTCGACAAGAAGTCGCGTGAGCAGTTCGAGATCCGCACCCACAAGCGGCTGCTCGACATTGTCGACCCGACTCCGCAGACGGTGGACGCGCTGATGAAGCTCGACCTCGCCGCCGGCGTGGATGTCGAGATCAAGCTGTAAGGGGATTGGGCCCATGCGGACCGGATTGGTTGCACGCAAGCTGGGAATGACCCGGCTGTTCACGGAGGACGGTACGCATGTGCCGGTCACCGTGCTGAAGGTGGACAACTGCCAGGTTGTGGCGCAGCGCACCGAGGAGAAGGACGGTTACACCGCCCTCCAGGTCGGTGTCGATGCCGCCAAGCCGAAGAATGTCTCCAAGGCCATGCGCGGGCATTTCGCCAAGGCGAATGTCGAGCCGAAGCGCAAGGTGGCTGAGTTCCGCGTCGCCGCCGAGGCGATGGTGGATGTTGGCGCCGAGCTGTCGGTGGAGCATTTCGTCGTCGGCCAGTTCGTCGACGTCGTCGGCAACACCATCGGTAAGGGTTTTGCTGGTGTCATGAAGCGGCACAACTTCCGCGGTCTCGAAGCGACCCACGGCGTGTCGATCAGCCACCGCAGCCACGGTTCGACCGGCCAGCGCCAGGATCCGGGCAAGGTGTTCAAGGGCAAGAAGATGGCCGGCCATATGGGCGACCGTCAGCGCACCCAGCAGAACCTGCAGGTAATCCGCACTGACGCCGCCCGCGGCCTGATCATGCTGAAGGGCAGCGTGCCGGGTTCGGAAGGTCAGTATGTGTATGTCCGCGACGCGGTGAAGAAGCCGCGGCACAAGGACGTGCCGATGCCGGCCGCCCTCAAGGCCGCCGAGAAGTAAGGGTAGACAGCCATGGCCGAGACGATTGAAGTCGGCGTGACCGACCTGGAGAACAAGTCCGCGGGCAAGCTTGCGCTGTCCAAGGACGTGTTCGGCCTGCCGCCGCGCGCAGACCTGCTGCAGCGCTACGTGATCTGGCAGCTGGCCAAGCGCCAGCAGGGCACGCACAAATCCAAGACCTATGGTGAGGTTGCCGGTTCGACCCGCAAGATCATCAAGCAGAAGGGTTCGGGCGGCGCCCGCCACGGCGGCATCCGCGCCCCGCAGTTCCGCGGCGGCGGCAAGGCGTTTGGCCCGGTGCCGCACAGCCATGCCATCGACCTGCCCAAGAAGGTCCGCAAGCTGGCCCTGAAGACCGCGCTGTCGACCAAGCTGGCCGAAGGCAAGCTCAAGGTTGTCGACGCGGCGGTTCTCAAGGATGCCAAGACCAAGGACCTGGCCGGCAAGCTGAAGGGCCTTGGCCTGGAGAGCGCGCTGCTGATCGACGGCAAGGCGGTGGACGAGAATTTTGCCCGCGCCGCCCGTTCGCTCCGCAATCTCGATGTGCTGCCGGAGCAGGGCGCCAACGTCTATGACATCCTGCGCCGTGACACCCTGGTGCTGACCAAGGCCGCGGTCGAGGCTCTGGAGGCTCGCCTGAAATGAGCAATCTCAACCACTACGACGTGATCCTTTCGCCGGTGATCACCGAAAAGGCGACCCGTACTTCCGAGTACAATCAGGTCACTTTCCGGGTTCCGCTCGAGGCCACCAAGCCGCAGATCAAGGCCGCCGTCGAGGCGCTGTTCAAGGTCAAGGTTATGGCGGTGAACACCCTGCGGTCGAAGGGCAAGACCAAGATGTTCCGTGGCCAGCCGGGCAAGCGCTCCGACTGGAAGAAGGCGATGGTCACCCTCGCCGACGGCCACAAGATCGACGTGACGACGGGAATCTGACGCCATGGCTCTGAAGAATTACAAGCCGGTAACGCCGTCGACCCGCGGCCTGGTCCTGATCGACCGCTCGCAGCTCTACAAGGGCCGCCCGGTCAAGGAACTGACCGAGGGTCTGAAGAAGACCGGCGGCCGCAACAACACCGGTCGCATCACCACCCGTCATATCGGCGGCGGCCACAAGCGCCGCTATCGCATGATCGACTTCAAGCGCCGCAAGTTCGATGTCGGTGCGAGCGTCGAGCGGATCGAATACGATCCGAACCGGACGGCTTTCATCGCGCTGCTGAAGTATGATGACGGCGAGCTGGCCTATATCCTGGCGCCGCAGCGCCTGAAGGTCGGCGACCGCGTCATTGCCGGCGAGAAGGTCGACATCAAGCCGGGCAATGCCATGCCGATGAAGTCGATCCCGGTCGGCACCATCATCCACAATGTGGAGATGAAGCCGGGCAAGGGCGGCCAGATGGCCCGTTCGGCCGGCAGCTTCGTCCAGCTGGTCGGTAAGGACCAGGGCATGGCCCTGCTGCGCCTGGCTTCCGGCGAGCAGCGCCTGGTGCAGGCCGAGTGCATGGCCACCATCGGTGCGGTGTCCAATCCGGACAACCAGAACACCAAGCTCGGCAAGGCCGGCCGCAAGCGCTGGTTGGGCGTGCGCCCGACTGTGCGCGGTGTTGCCATGAACCCGATCGACCATCCGCATGGTGGTGGTGAGGGCCGGACCTCGGGCGGTCGCCATCCGGTGACCCCGTGGGGCAAGAACACCAAGGGCAAGCGCACCCGTAACAATAAGCGGACGCAGAATATGATCCTGCGCCGCCGCCCGTCGGGCAAGCATAGCTGATCGGGCTAGGAGGTTAGGTCGTGGCACGTTCTGTCTGGAAAGGCCCGTTCGTAGACGGGTATCTGCTGAATAAGGCCGACAAGGTGGCGTCGTCGGGTCGCAAGGAGGTCATCAAGACCTGGTCGCGGCGTTCGACGATCATGCCGCAGTTCGTCGGCCAGACCTTCGGCGTCCACAACGGCAACAAGTTCATCCCGGTGCTGGTTACCGAGGAAATGGTCGGGCACAAGTTCGGCGAGTTCTCGCCGACCCGCACGTTCCACGGTCACAGCGCCGACAAGAAGGCGAAGAAGTAACCATGGGCAAGCAGGCGCGCGAATCCCGCCTCGGCGAGAACGAGGCGATGGCGGTGGGCCGGAATATCCGGGTCAGCCCCCGCAAACTCGGCGTGGTCGCCGGCCTGATCCGCGGCAAGCGGGTCGAGGCGGCCCTGTCGGAGCTGACTTTCTCCAAGCGGCGCATCGCCAAGGATGTCCGCAAGGTGCTGCAGTCGGCGATCGCCAATGCCGAGAACAACCACCAGCTCGACGTCGATCGTCTGGTCGTTGCCGAGGCCAGCGTCGGCAAGGGCCTGGTGATGCGGCGCTTCCATGCCCGCGCCCGCGGTCGTGGCGCCAAGATCCTGAAGCCGTTCAGCCACATCACCATTGTTGTGCGCGAGCGCGAGGAAGAGAAGAAGGCTCCGGCCAAGGCCAAGACGAAGTCGGCCGCGGTGCAGCAGAGCGGGGAGCAGGCGTAATGGGTCAGAAAGTCAATCCGGTCGGGCTTCGCCTCGGCATCAACCGCACCTGGGATTCCCGCTGGTATTCCAGCGACAAGGAGTATGCCGGTCTGCTGCACGAGGATCTGAAGATCCGCAAGTATCTCGAGCAGCGCCTGGCCCAGGCCGGCGTTGCCCGCATCGTCATCGAGCGGCCGGCCAAGAAGGCCCGCATCACCATCCACTCGGCCCGTCCGGGTGTGGTGATCGGCAAGAAGGGCGCCGATATCGAGAAGCTGCGTTCCGATCTGGCCAAGATGACCAAGTCGGAAGTGCATCTGAACATCGTCGAGATCCGCAAGCCGGAGCTGGATGCCAAGCTGGTGGCCGAGAATATCGCCCAGCAGCTGGAGCGTCGCGTTGCCTTCCGCCGCGCCATGAAGCGCGCTGTGCAGTCGGCGATGCGCCTGGGCGCCGGCGGCATCCGCATCACCTGCGGCGGCCGTCTCGGCGGTGCGGAAATCGCCCGCGTTGAATGGTATCGCGAAGGCCGCGTGCCCCTGCATACCCTGCGCGCCGATGTGGATTTCGCCCGCTCGACCGCCAAGACTGCCTATGGCAGCTGCGGCGTGAAGGTGTGGGTGTTCAAGGGTGAGATCATGGCTCATGACCCGATGGCCCAGGACAAGCGCCTGGCCGACCAGGTTCAGGGCCATCAGGGCGGCCGCCAGGGCTGATCCGGGAGTAACGAGCGATGTTGCAACCGAAGCGTACAAAGTTCCGTAAGGCCTTCAAGGGCCGCATCCACGGTGTTGCCAAGGGCGGCACGGCGCTGAATTTCGGCGCCTTCGGCCTGAAGGCAATGGAGCCGGCGCGCGTCACCGCTCGCCAGATCGAGGCCTGCCGCCGGGCGATCACCCGTCACATCAAGCGCCAGGGCCGCATGTGGATCCGCGTCTTCCCGGACGTGCCGGTATCGAAGAAGCCGGCCGAAGTCCGCATGGGTTCGGGCAAGGGTTCGCCCGAGCTCTGGGTCTGCCGCGTGAAGCCGGGCCGGGTGATGTTCGAGCTGGACGGCATTCCGGCGGCGCTGGCCAAGGAAGCCTTCGAGCTGGGCGCCGCCAAGCTGCCGATCCGCACCAAAGTCATCACCCGTCTGGGTGAGGGAGCGTAAGTCATGAAGGCGAGCGAACTGGTCGGCAAGACCAAGGACGAACTGATTACCAAACTGACCGACCTGAAGAAGGAGCAGTTCAACCTGCGCTTCCAGAAGGCGACCGGCCAGCTTGAGAATACCGCGCGCGTCCGTCAGGTGCGCCGGGATATCGCCCGTGTACGGACCGCGCTCGGCCAGCCGGCCGGCGCCAAGCGGGCGTAAGGAGAGACGAGATGCCGAAGCGCGTATTGCAGGGCGTCGTGGTGAGCAACAAGGGCAACAAGACCGTCGTCGTGAAAGTCGAACGGCGGATCATGGACCCCGTGTACAAGAAGTTCATCCGCCGTTCGAAGAATTACCATGCTCATGATGAGAACAACGTCCACAAGGAAGGGGACGTTGTGTGGATCGAGGAAGCACGACCGATTTCCAAGCTGAAACGCTGGGTCGTCCTCGAGAACGCCTCCTGAGCCGACACCGGATATTTAGCGAGGTATAGGTCCAATGATCCAGGTGGAAACCAATCTCGACGTCGCCGACAATTCGGGCGCGCGCCGGGTCCAGTGCATCAAGGTGCTGGGCGGTTCGAAGCGCAAGACGGCCCAGGTCGGTGATATCATCGTGGTGTCCGTGAAGGACGCCATTCCACGCGGCCGCGTGAAGAAGGGTGACGTGCATCGCGCCGTCATCGTGCGCACCGCCAAGGAAATCCGTCGCCCCGACGGCAGCGCCATCCGCTTCGACCGCAATGCAGCCGTGCTGATCAACAAGCAGCAGGAGCCGATCGGCACCCGTATCTTCGGGCCGGTCACCCGCGAGCTGCGTGTGAAGGGGCACATGAAGATCATTTCTCTGGCGCCGGAGGTGCTCTGAGCCATGGCCGAGAAGTTCAAAATCAAGAAGGGCGACAAGGTCGTCATCACCTCCGGCCGCTCCAAGGGAGCGACCGGTGAGGTGCTGCACGTTGATCGCATCATGGACCGTGTCGTCGTGCAGGGCGCCAACAAGGTGACCAAGCATGTCAAGCCGGGCCGTGCCACGGCCGGCGGCATCGAGGAGCGCGAGGCCCCGGTCCACGTTTCCAACGTGATGCATGCCGATCCGAAGGACGGCAAGCCGACCCGCGTTGGCTACAAGTTTCTGGATGATGGTCGCAAGGTGCGCGTTGCCAAGCGCTCCGGCGAAGTCATCGACCGTTGATGGAGGGTGATGCAATGAACGCTCCCCGCATGAAGGACATCTACGAGAACCAGGTTCGCAAGCAGCTGATCGAGAAGTTCGGCTACAAGAACCCGATGGAGGTTCCGCGGATCGAGAAGATCGTGATCAACATGGGTGTCGGCGAAGCCGCCCAGGACTCCAAGAAGGTCCAGGCTGCGGTGACCGAGCTGGCCGCCATCACCGGCCAGAAGCCGGTGACGACCAAGGCCCGCAAGGCGATCGCGAACTTCAAGCTGCGCGAGGGCCAGCCGGTCGGCTGCAAGGTTACCCTGCGCCGCCAGCACATGTACGAGTTCCTCGACCGCCTGATTAACATCGCGCTGCCGCGCGTGCGCGACTTCCGTGGCGTTCCGGGCAAGAGCTTCGACGGCCGTGGCAATTATGCCCTGGGCCTGAAGGAGCAGCTGATCTTCCCGGAGATCAACTACGACAAGATCGACGAGGTCCGCGGCATGGACATCATCATCTGCACGACGGCGAAGACGGATGAGGAGGCCAAGGCCCTGCTGGCCGGCTTCCGCATGCCGTTCCAGAACTGAGCCGGGAAAGGATCGCTGAAATGGCGAAGACGAGTTCCGTCGAAAAGAACAAGCGCCGCGAGAAGCTGTCCGCGCAGTATGCGGCGAAGCGCGCCAAGCTGAAGGCCACGATCAAGAACAAGAGCGTGTCGCCGGAAGAGCGCTTCGAAGCTGCCCTGAAGCTGGCCGAGATGCCCCGCAACTCCGCCAAGATCCGCGTGCGCAACCGCTGCGAAATCACCGGCCGTCCGCGTGCCGTGTACCGCAAGCTGAAGCTGTCGCGCAACATGCTGCGTGAGCTGGCCTCGATGGGCCAGATCCCGGGCATGGTCAAGTCGAGCTGGTAAGGAGATACGAGCATGGCTCTTACCGATCCCCTTGGCGATATGCTGACCCGCATCCGCAACGGCCAGCAGGCAGGCAAGTCCGCCATCGGCTGCCCGGCCTCGAAGCTGCGGATGAATGTCCTCGAGGTCCTCAAGAAGGAAGGCTATATCCGCGGCTACGAGCTGCTGGAGGATGGCAACAAGCGCAACCTGCGCATCGAGCTGAAGTATTATGAAGGCGAGCCGGTCATCCGGGCCATCGACCGCGTGTCGACCCCGGGCCGCCGGGTCTATTCGGCCATCAAGGATCTGGGCAAGGTCCGCGGCGGCCTCGGGATTTCGATCCTGTCGACCCCGCGTGGCGTGATGTCCGATGTCGAGGCCCGCGCTGCCAATGTCGGCGGCGAAGTCCTCTGCCGCGTATTCTGAGGAGTGTGACCATGTCGCGTATCGGCAAGCATCCGGTTCCGGTGCCGCAGGGCGTGCAGGTCCAGCTGGCCGGCCAGACCCTGACCGCGAAAGGCCCGAAGGGCGAGCTCAAGCTCACCGTCGTGGACGATCTGTCGGTGGAAATGGCGGACAGCAAGATCACCGTCAAGCCGCGCCAGGCCACGCGCCGCGGCCGCTCCATGTGGGGCATGCAGCGCACCCTGGTCAGCAACCTGGTGAAAGGCGTCAAGGACGGCTTCACCCAGGAGCTGGAAATCAATGGCGTCGGCCTGCGTGCGGCGATGCAGGGCAAGAACCTGCAGCTGAACATGGGCTTCAGCCATGAAGTCCTCTATCCGATCCCGGCGGGCATCGAGATCAAGGTGGAAAAGCCCACCTCGATCAAGATCACCGGTGCGAACAAGCAGCTGGTCGGCCAGGTTGCCGCGGAAATCCGCGCGATCAAGCCCCCCGAGCCCTACAAGGGCAAGGGCATCAAGTATGTTGATGAGACCATCCTGCGCAAGGAAGGCAAGAAGAAGTAAGGGCCGCGCCATGAGCATCAAGACCCGCCTGAACGCTCTCAACGAGCGCCGCAAGGAACGCAACCGCACCCGCATCCGGGCCGCCGCCCATGGCCGTGCCCGGCTGAGCGTGCATCGTTCCTCGCGTTACATCTATGCGCAGGTGATCGATGACGCCAATGGCGTCACCCTGGCCTCGGCTTCCTCGCTGGAGCCGGGTCTGCGCGGTTCGCTGAAGACCGGTGCCGACACCAAGGCGGCTTCGGAGGTCGGCAAGCTGATTGCCGAGCGTGCCAAGGCTGCCGGCGTCACCGAGGTGATCTTCGATCGCGGCGCCTATCTCTTCCACGGGCGCATCAAGGCGCTGGCTGACGCGGCGCGCGAAGCCGGTCTGAGTTTCTGAGAAAGGTTTGGGTACAATGGCTGCTACTCAACGATCTGAACGGGGCGACCGCGGCGATCGCGGCGCCGATCGCGGCGAGCGGGGCGACAACGAGTTCGTCGACAAGCTGGTCAGCATCAATCGCGTTGCCAAGGTGGTGAAGGGCGGCCGGCGTTTCGGTTTCGCCGCGCTGGTTGTCGTCGGTGACCAGAAGGGCCGCGTCGGCTACGGTTCGGGCAAGGCCCGCGAGGTGCCGGAAGCGATCCGCAAGGCCACCGAGCATGCGAAGCGCAACCTGATCCGCGTCAACCTGCGCGAAGGCCGCACCCTGCATCATGACATCGAAGGCCGTCATGGCGCCGGCAAGGTCGTGCTGCGTGCCGCCCCGGCCGGTACCGGCATCATCGCCGGCGGTCCGATGCGTGCGGTGTTCGAAACGCTGGGCGTTGCTGACGTCGTGACCAAGTCGCTGGGTTCGTCGAATCCGCACAACATGGTCAAGGCGACCTTCGCCGCCCTGCAGAACCTGAATGCGCCGCGGCACATTGCTGCCAAGCGCGGCAAGAAGGTGGCCGATATCCTCGGCCGCCGCCCCGAGACCGAGGAGTAATCCGTCATGGCCAAGGCGAAGACGGTCAAGGTCACCTGGGTGCGCTCGGCCAACAAGCGCACCGCCGACCAGCAGCAGACCCTGGTGGGTCTGGGCCTGCGCAAGCTGCATCAGAGCCGCGAGCTCGAGGACACCCCCTCGGTGCGTGGCATGATCAAGAAGGTCCAGCACCTGCTGCAGGTCGAAGGCTGAAGGAACTTAGGAACCGGCTGCGGCCGGTCCGAGCGGAAGGGTTAGCAACATGCGTCTCAATCAGATCGCCGACAATCCGGGCGCCCGCAAGGAGCGCATGCGCGTCGGCCGCGGCATTGGCTCCGGCAAGGGCAAGACCTCGGGCCGTGGCGTCAAGGGTCAGAAGGCCCGCACCGGCGTCAGCATCAACGGCTTCGAAGGCGGCCAGACCCCGATCTACCGCCGGCTGCCGAAGCGTGGCTTCAATGTGCCGAACCCCACTGTTTTCGAGGCGGTCAACATCGGCCGTCTGCAGGCGGTGATCGAGAAGGGCAAGCTCGATGCGGCCCAGCCGATCGACGAGGCCGCGCTGGCCAAGGCCGGCCTGTGCTCGGGCAAGGCGGATGGCGTCCGCCTGCTGGGTACCGGTGCACTGAAGGCGAAGATCACCATCACGGTCAGCGGCGCGTCGGCCACCGCGAAGGCGGCGGTCGAGAAGGCCGGTGGCAGCATCACCGTCCTGGTCCCGCCGAAGAGCGAGGCCGCACCGAAGGCCGACAAGAAGGCCAAAGGCAAGAAGAAGTAAGTAATCGGGACTGGCGGCGGGGCTTCGGCCCCGCCAGCCTTCTCAGGATCACGCGTTCGGATTAGGGATCGGACATGGCATCGGCAGCGGAACGCATGGCAGCCAGCCTCAATTTCGGGGCCTTCGCCAAGGCGACCGAATTGAAGAAGCGGATCTGGTTCACGATCGGCGCGCTGATCGTGTACCGGCTGGGCACCTATATCCCGCTGCCCGGCATCGATCCGATGATCATGGCGGATATCTTCCGCCAGCAGTCCGGCGGCATCCTCGGCATGTTCAATGTGTTCGCGGGTGGTGCGCTTGAGCGCATGACCATCTTCGCGCTGAACATCATGCCGTATATCTCGGCCTCCATTATCGTCCAGCTGCTGACCGCGGTGTCACCGCAGCTGGAAGCGATGAAGAAGGAAGGCGAGGCCGGCCGCAAGAAGATCAACCAGTATACCCGTTACGGCACCGTTTTCCTGGCGGCGATCCAGGCCTACGGCATCTCCGTCGGCCTGGAAGGCATGTCCGGCAGCCGTGGCGGCGCCGTGATCGACCCGGGCATGATGTTCCGCCTGACCACCGTCATCACGCTGACCGGCGGCACCCTGTTCCTGATGTGGCTGGGCGAACAGATCACCCAGCGCGGCGTCGGCCAGGGCATTTCACTCATCATTTTCGCCGGCATCATCGCCGAGCTGCCGCGGGCCCTTGCATCCACGCTGGAGCTCGGCCGCACCGGCGCACTCAGCACCTTCTTCATCCTGTTCCTGATCATCCTGATCGTGGCCGTGATCACTTTCATCGTGTTCATGGAGCGCGCCCAGCGCCGTATTCTGGTGCAGTATCCGAAGCGCCAGGTCGGCCAGCGGATGTTCGGTGGCGAAAGCTCGCATCTGCCGCTGAAGCTGAATACCTCGGGCGTGATTCCGCCGATTTTCGCCTCGTCGCTGCTGCTGATGCCGATCACCATCGCGCAGTTCACGGCCAGCTCGGGTGCGCCGGAATGGGTGACGACCCTGACCACGCTGATCGGCCATGGCCAGCCGCTGTACATGGTCATGTATGTCGCGCTGATCGCCTTCTTCTGCTTCTTCTATACCTCGGTGGTTTTCAATCCGACCGAGACGGCCGATAACCTGAAGAAGAATGGCGGCTTTGTGCCCGGCATCCGGCCTGGCCAGCGGACCGCCGAATATTTCGACTATGTGCTGACCCGGCTGACTGCTGTCGGTGCGATCTATATCTCCGCGGTCTGTCTGCTGCCGGAGATCCTGATTTCCCAGTATTCGGTGCCGTTCTACTTCGGCGGCACGTCTTTGCTGATCGTCGTCAGCGTCACCATGGATACTGTGGCGCAGATCCAGTCGCATCTGCTGGCGCATCAGTATGAGGGCCTCATCAAGAAGGCCAAGCTGAGGGGAGCGCGCAAATGAGACTGATCCTGCTCGGACCGCCGGGGGCCGGCAAGGGCACCCAGGCCCAGCGCCTGACCGCCAGCCATGGTCTGGTCCAGCTGTCGACCGGCGACATGCTGCGCGCGGCCGTCAAGGCCGGCACGGCGACCGGGCTCAAGGCCAAGGCAGTGATGGACAGTGGCGCGCTGGTATCCGACGAGATCGTGGTCGGGATCATCGCGGAACGGATCGACCAGCCGGATTGCCGTAAGGGCTTCATCCTGGACGGTTTCCCGCGCACCACCAAGCAGGCCGAGGCCCTGGACAAGATGCTGGCCGAGCGCAAGCTCAAGCTGGATGCCGTGATCGAGATGAAGGTTGATGACGGCGCCCTGGTGGAGCGCATCACCGGCCGCTTTACCTGCGCCAAATGTGGCGCCGGGTATCATGATACCTTCAAGCAGCCGAAGACCCCCGGGGTCTGCGATGTCTGTGGCGGCACCGAGTTCAGCCGGCGCGCCGATGACACCGCGGAAACCGTGGTCCCCCGGCTCAAGGCCTATCACGACCAGACGGCACCCCTGCTGCCCTATTATGACGGCCGCGGTATTCTGCGCCAGGTCGATGGTATGGCTGACATGGACGAGGTGACCCGGCAGATCGAAGGGGTTTTAGCCAGCCTCTGAGGGCTCTCTTAAGTAGTTGACTGCGTGTGGATAGTTTCTATAATCGCGCCCCTTGGGCAGCGGGTGCGATCAGGAAAACAGACGGCGCGGAACAGCGTAAATCTTTGATTTCGCTGTATTTCGCGCGGCCGTTTAACCGCCCAAGACTGACGTTCCGACCCCTGTCGGAGCGAGTGATTCGAGGAGAAAAAGCGTGGCGCGTATTGCTGGCGTGAACATCCCGACCAACAAGCGGGTCGAGATCGCATTGACCTACATCTACGGCATCGGCCGGGTGAAGGCGAAAGAAATCTGCGAGAAGATCGGCCTGCCGGCCGAGCGCCGGGTCAATGAACTGACCGACGCCGAGGTTCTGCAGATCCGCGAGACCATCGACCGCGACTACAAGGTCGAGGGCGACCTGCGTCGCGAGATCGCGATGAACATCAAGCGGCTGATGGATCTCGGCTGCTACCGCGGCCTGCGTCACCGCAAGGGCCTGCCGGTCCGCGGCCAGCGCACCCACACCAATGCCCGCACCCGCAAGGGCAAGGCGGTTGCCATCGCCGGCAAGAAGAAGGCGACCCGCTAAACCCTACCCCCGTTTTCCAAGGACTGCAGGATACTCATGGTCAAGGACAAGGCCGCGCGCCCCCGGCGCAAGGAAAAGAAGAACATCACCTCTGCCGTTGCGCATGTGAATGCATCGTTCAACAACACGATGATCACCATCACCGACGCGCAGGGCAACACCATTGCCTGGTCGTCGGCGGGCAGCCAGGGCTTCAAGGGTTCGCGCAAGTCGACCCCGTATGCTGCGCAGGTTGCTGCCGATATCGCCGGCCGCCGCGCTGCCGAGCATGGCGTGCGCACCCTCGAGGTCGAGGTGAAGGGTCCGGGTTCGGGCCGCGAGTCGGCCCTGCGCGCCCTGCAGGCGGTCGGTTTCGTGATCACCAGCATCCGCGACGTGACGCCGATCCCGCATAACGGCTGCCGTCCGCCAAAGCGCCGCCGCATCTGATTTGTCGTGGCGGCGCGGCCGCCGCGATCCGGGAATGAGAGGCCGGCCGCACCCCGACAGACAGAGGGGCGGCCGTTGCCACAACCGAGGTGGTCCAGGCGGTGCGCCGTGCCCGCCGCAACCGAACGAGGTTACAGGTGATCCAGAAGAATTGGACCGATCTGATTAAGCCGAACAAGCTGGTGATCGAGCCGGGCGCCGTGCCGGGCCGTACTGCCACCATCGTCGCCGAACCGCTGGAGCGCGGTTTCGGCCTGACGCTGGGCAACGCGCTGCGCCGCGTGCTGCTGTCGTCGCTGCAGGGCGCCGCCGTCACGTCGATCAAGATCGACGGCGTGCTGCATGAATTCTCGTCGATTCCGGGTGTCCGCGAGGACGTCACCGACATCGTGCTGAACATCAAGTCGATGGCCCTGAAGATGCACGGCGAAGGCCCGAAGCGCATGCATCTGAACGCGCAGGGTCCCTGCGAAGTCACCGCCAAGATGATCGAGACCGGCCATGACATCGAGGTCATGGACCCGGACCATGTGCTGTGCACGCTCGACAACGGCGCCAGCATCCGTATGGAACTGACCGTCGAGACCGGCAAGGGCTATGTGCCGGCATCGGCCAACCGTCCCGAGGACGCGCCGATCGGCCTGATCCCGGTGGATGCGCTGTACAGCCCGGTCCGCAAGGTTTCGTACAAGGTTGAGAATACCCGCGAGGGCCAGATTCTCGACTACGACAAGCTGACCATGCAGATCGAGACCAACGGCGCCGTGAAGCCGGAAGATGCCGTCGCTTTTGCCGCCCGCATCCTGCAGGACCAGCTGCAGCTCTTCATCAATTTCGAGGAGCCGAAGGCCGAGACCCGCGAGAAGATCACCAGCGAGCCGGAGTTCAATCCGAACCTGCTGCGCCGGGTCGACGAGCTGGAGCTGTCGGTGCGTTCGGCCAACTGCCTGAAGAACGACAACATCGTCTACATCGGCGATCTGATCCAGAAGACCGAGGCAGAGATGCTGCGCACGCCGAATTTCGGCCGCAAGTCGCTGAACGAGATCAAGGAAGTCCTGGCGCAGATGGGCCTGCATCTTGGCATGCATGTCCCCAACTGGCCGCCTGAGAATATCGAGGAACTGGCGAAGAAGCTGCAGGATCAGTACTGATCCTGCCCGCCTAACGAAGGATCGAGGAGAGTAGACATGCGTCACCGCAATGCCGGCCGCAAGCTCAACAAGACGAGCTCCCACCGCCGTGCGATGTTCGGCAACATGGCCGCGTCGCTGATCAAGCACGAGCAGATCACCACCACGCTGCCGAAGGCCAAGGAGCTGAAGCCGCTGATGGACAAGCTGATCACGCTCGGCAAGCGCGGCGATCTGCATGCCCGCCGCCAAGCGCTGTCGTTCCTGCCGGAGAAGGCGGCGGTCGAGAAGCTGTTCTCGACCCTCAACCAGCGCTATGCCGAGCGCAAGGGCGGTTATACCCGCGTGCTGAAGGCCGGCTTCCGCTATGGCGACGCCGCTCCGCTGGCCGTGATCGAACTGGTTGATCGCGACCCGTCGGTGAAGGGCCTCGATTCGGGTCCGGTGGCTGAAGCCGGCGAGGCCGAAGCAGCCGCCTGAGCGGCGCCAGGGATTGCATGACGGCGGCGGCCCGGTTTCCGGGCCGCCGTTTTCGTTTCAGGGCGTGGCGGGCGAAAACACCACACCGACCAGAAGCATGTCGATCCTGTCATTGCCCAGCGGCAGGATCAGGGACTGATGGTCGAAAACCTGCTCGCCAATCAGCCCGCGCCGCCGGATCAGGCTCGGGCGGGTCGTCTGCAGCACACCGAGATAGACCTCGCGGGCCCGGGCGGCAAAATCGGGCCAGGGATGCTGGTCGGTGTATTTGCCGGTCATGTCGAAGCCCTGCTGGCGGGCGATTTCGCTGCCGAACAGGCGATAGCGGAAGCGCGGCTCGGGTTCGTCCCCGACCTCGATCAGCAGCAGGTTGCCGAGAATGAATTTCAGCCCGAGCGGATCGATGTCGTCGCGGCTGGGATAGGGGCGCCCGGCGCACTTGTCCGCCCAATAGGCATGCAGCTGCCGCAGTACGGGCGTATCCAGCGTAAAATCCGGGGAATCGCTCACCATTTGTGACAGAGCACCATGAAAGTCTGTGAAATACAATCGGCGTTTCTTTCCATGGCATTGAAAAACAACGGAAACGCTCTTTAATCTGTTGGATGAGGCATCAGGGCTCCGGGATGATCCGCTTGCTGAAAATACTGCTGGCCGCCGGTATCGCGCTGTCTGCGCCGGGCGTGGCGGCCCAGCCGCAGACCCGCCTGCCGGCCGGCGAGGCGGAAATCCGGCTGAGTTTCGCGCCGCTGGTGAAGCGTGTCGCGCCGGCCGTGGTGAATATCTATACCCGCAAGGTCGAACGCGTCGTCCAGCGCGGCTCCCCGATGTTCGACGATCCTTTCTTCCGGCGCTTTTTCGGCGATATGGCGCCACCCGGCCAGCCGCGCGAGCGGATCGCGCAGTCGCTGGGCTCCGGCGTGATCATCGAACCGGATGGCGTGATCGTCACCAACAATCACGTTGTCGACGGCGCCACCGAGATCGTCGTGGCCCTGGCCGACCGTCGTGAATTCGAGGCGAGGGTGATCGCCGCCGATCCCCATGTCGATCTCGCCGTGCTGCGCATCGACACGCGGGGAGAGCAGCTGCCGCATCTCGAATTCCGCGATTCCGACGACCTGCAGGTCGGCGATCTGGTGATGGCGATCGGCAATCCCTTCGGCGTCGGCCAGACGGTGACCCAGGGTATCGTCTCCGGCCTCGGCCGCACCGGCGTCGGCAATCTCGATGCCCAGTCCTTCATCCAGACCGATGCGGCAATCAATCCCGGCAATTCCGGCGGCGCTCTGGTGGGCATGGATGGCAAGCTTGCCGGCATCAACACGGCGATCTTTTCGAAATCCGGCGGCTCGGTCGGCATCGGCTTCGCGATCCCCTCCAACCTGGTCGCCTCGACGGTGGCCAGCGCTGTTGCCGGCAAGGGAATTCACCGGCCGTGGCTCGGTGCCCATGGCGAGAGGGTCACCAGCGAGATCGCCCTGGGCCTCGGCCTGCAGCGGCCCGCCGGCGTGCTGATCAATGCCGTCCGCCGCGACAGCCCGGCGGGTCGTGCCGGCCTGCAGGCCGGCGATGTGGTCCTGGCTGTCGATGGCCGCGAGGTCAACGATCCGCAGGCCCTGAAATTCCGCATCTCGACGCGGAAACTGGGCGAGACAGCCAGTCTGGACGTATTGCGGGAGGGACGCCGGATCGCGGTCGCCGTCCCGCTGTCACAGGCGCCGGAAGACCCGCCACGGAATCTGACATTGCTGCGTGGCAACCAGCCGCTGGCCGGTGCCACGGTGGGCAATCTGTCACCGGCTTTTGCCGAGGAGCTGGGGGCCGACACGCTGGAGGACGGCGTGGTTGTCACGGAAGTGGAGCCCGGTTCGCCGGCCCATCGGCTGCGCATCCGCCCTGGCGACCGGGTGATCCGGGTGAACGGACGGGCGGTACGCCTTGTCGCTGACCTGCAGGCTTTGCTGCAGGCGTCGGACAAATGGTCCGTCGAACTGCAGCGCGGCAGGCAGGTCTTCACCCTGAATGTGAGGCTCTGACCGGGCATGAGCCAGCCGCCGGACGAGACGCTGTTCAGCAAGGCGGGCCTGGAAACGGCCCCGGCCGGACCGCTGGCCGACCGCCTGCGCCCGAAGAATCTCGATGACGTGATCGGCCAGGATCATCTGCTGAAGGAAGGCGGACCGCTGGCACGCATGGTGCAGGTGAAGCGGCTGGCCAGCCTGATCCTGTGGGGGCCGCCCGGCACCGGCAAGACGTCGATAGCCCGGCTGCTGGCCGACGCCACGGGCCTGCATTTCGCACCGCTGTCGGCTGTCTTCTCTGGCGTGGCCGATCTGCGCAAGGCTTTTGAAGAGGCACGCCGCCGCCGCGCCGCCGGGCAGGCGACCCTGCTGTTCGTCGACGAGATTCACCGCTTCAACCGTGCCCAGCAGGATGGCTTCCTGCCCTACGTGGAAGACGGCACCGTGGTTCTGGTCGGCGCCACCACCGAGAATCCCAGCTTCGCGCTGAATTCGGCGCTGCTGTCACGGGCTTCGGTGATCGTGCTGCACCGGCTGGATGATGCGGCGCTGGAGGCGCTGCTCGGGCGGGCCGAGGCCGAGGAGGACCGTCCGCTGCCGCTGACCGCCGAAGCGCGGGCCGCCATGCGGGCGATGGCCGATGGCGATGGCCGCTATCTGCTGAATATGGCCGAACAGATATTCACCCTGCATGACGGCGGCAGTCTCGATCCGGCCGGCTTGGCGGATCTGCTACAGAAGCGGGCACCGCTCTATGACAAGAGTCAGGACGAGCATTACAACCTGATCTCGGCGCTGCACAAGTCGATGCGCGGCTCCGACTGCGATGCCGCGCTGTACTGGCTGGCCCGCATGCTGGTGGGGGGCGAGGACCCGCTGTATATCGCGCGGCGGATCGTCCGCTTCGCGGCCGAGGATGTCGGCATGGCCGATCCCAATGCCCTGCTGCAGGCGCTGGCGGCGAAAGACATGTACGACTTTCTCGGTTCGCCGGAAGGCGAACTCGGTCTCGTGCAGGCCGTGATCTACCTAGCCACGGCGCCGAAATCCAACGCGGCCTACAAGGCAGAAAGTGCAGCGAAGCGGGCGGCGCGGGAACATGGCTCGCTGATGCCGCCGATGCACATCCTGAATGCGCCGACCAAGATGATGAAGTCGCTCGGCTACAGCGATGGCTATGCCTATGACCATGATGCCGCCGATGGCTTTTCCGGACAGGATTACTTTCCGGAAGGGATGGAGCGGCAGCGCTTCTACCGGCCGGTTGAACGGGGTTTCGAGCGCGACATCATCAAACGACTGGAATACTGGCATAAGTTGCGCCAGCGTCGTGTGGCAGAAAACGACAGCGACTCGTGACCAGCGTTAACCATGCAGTCGGCAATCGCTGACCGGCCGGCCAATTTGGTGTAAACTACAGTTATGGAAACGAGTTCACCCCTGTCCCGGTTCTCGGCGCTGCAGCGGTACGGCGTGATCGGCGGTCTGCTGCTGGCGTTGCTGGCGGTTGCTGGTCTCTTCGGCGCGGCGACGATCACGCTGCGTGAGGAGCCATATTTCGTGCCCGGCAGGCCTGTTCCGACCAAGGAAGAGTGTTTTTACGACCGGCTGGCCCGCTTCAAGAACATCAACAGGCAGATCATCGTCCAGGTGGCGCAGGAATGCGAACTGGAGATCCAGTCGCTGCAGGGCCACGAGAAAATGTATGACGCCTGGGTGGAAGAGCAGGCCGAGCGGGCGCGCCAGCGTGCCGAGCAGAAGGCCGAGCCGCTGCCCGAGGCCCCGAAGGAAGTCGACCGCGTCCGCCGGGTCTGGCGGTAAATATCTCCGTTCACCTCCAGGCAGCACAGGTCATGTCTCAGGTTACCTCCCGCATTGTGGCAGACGGCGAAGCCGACCTGCGGCTCGACCGCTGGTTCAGGCGGCATTTCCCGTGGGTCGGTCATGGCAAGCTGGAAAAGCTGCTGCGCACCGGACAGGTCCGCGTCGATGGCGGTCGCGCCAAGGCCTCGACCCGGCTGGAAGCCGGCCAGACCGTGCGGGTGCCGCCGCTGGGCGACCCTGCAGCGGCCGAGGCCGCGCCGGTGCGTCAGCCAAGGCCGGCCCGGGCCACGCCGGAACGGATCGCCGAACTGCAGGCCGCCGTGCTGCACCGGGACGAGTCCGTCATCGTGCTGGACAAGCCGGCGGGCCTCGCCACCCAGGGCGGCACCGGCCAGAGCGAGCATCTCGACGGCCTGCTCGACCATCTGCGTTTCGGACATGCCGAACGGCCGCGGCTGGTGCATCGTCTCGACAAGGACACCTCCGGGGTGCTGCTGCTGGGGCGCACGGCTGCGGCAACCGCCGCTCTGGCCAAGGCGCTGCGCACACGCGAGGCCCGCAAGCTGTACTGGGCGCTGGTGGTCGGCGTGCCGCAGCAGGCACAGGGCAAGATCGTGCTGGCACTGTCCAAACTGCCCGGCGCCGCCGGTGAGCGCATGGTGGCAGACGAGGAGGATGGCAAGAATGCCGTCACGCTGTACCGCACCATCGATACCGCCGGCAAACGTGCCGCCTGGCTGGCCATGGCGCCGCTGACCGGCCGCACACATCAGCTGCGCGTGCATTGCGCCGCCATGCAGACGCCGATCGTTGGCGATGGCAAATACGGCGGGCAGGCGGCGTATCTGACCGGCGGCGTCAGCCGCAAGCTGCATCTGCATGCGCGTGGCATCCGCCTGCCGCATCCGGATGGCGGCATGCTGGAGGTGCGGGCGCCGCTGCCGCCGCATATGCAGGGCAGCTGGGATTTTCTGGGACTGACCGAGGAAAAGTCCGCGGATGTCTGGCTGGAGGAATAGGCCGGCCCTGCCGCCGGGCCCGCGGCCCTAGCCCCGCAGCAGCGTGCGGATCGCGGCGCCGAGGAAATCCGCCACCACGCGCACCCGCGGTGCCCTGCGCAGGTCGCGATGCACCACCAGCCACAGATCGCGGCTGACCACGGCCTTGCCGGGGTCGGGAACCAGTTCGGGAAAGCCGCGGCCGATATAGTCCGGCAGCAGGACGGCGCAGGCGCCGGCCCGTGCCGCGGCCAGCAGGGGCTGCATGCTGTTGCTGCGGAGCACCGGGCGCAGGGCCGGCTGCCGCCCCAGCCACTGGGTTTCCGGCAGGTCGGCAAGGCTGTCGTCGAAGGCGGCGACGGCATTCTGCTCGGCCAGCAGGGCGCCGCGATACAGCCGGTGGGGAACGGTGCCCAGCCGGCTGGCATAGAGATCGCCGCTCTGCGGGCGGGCCCAGCGGAAGGCGATATCGGCCTCGCGGCGGGCCAGGCTGAGCGAGCGATGCTCGACGACGATCTCGATCTGCAGCAGTGGCCAGCGCTGCAGCAGGGCCGGCAGATGCGGTGCGATGCTGTAGCTGGCGACACCTTCGGTGGCGGTGATACGCACCAGGCCTTCGACCTGCTCCGCCTGGCGGGCGCCGGCCTGCCGGCCGAGCCGCAGCAGCGGGGCCTCGACCTGTTCGGCGGCGGCAATCACCGGCTGCGCTGCCGCAGTGGCACGGTAGCCGCGGGCATGGCGGTCGAACAGGATGACCCCGAGAGCCGTCTCAAGCGCGGCGATGCGCCGGGCCACGGTGGCGTGATTGACCTTCAGGCTGCGGGCCGCCGCCGACAGGCTGCCCCGGCGCGACAGTTCCAGCACGTAGCGCAGATCGTTCCAGTCCAGGGCGTCTGTGCGTTTTCGATCATTCATCGTGCAATCTTATGGAATTTGCACAGAGATCGCCATCGCCTAAACCTGTTCCGTCAACCGAACAGGAGAAAAGCCATGACCCGCCCGAAGACATTGCTCGAGATGGCTGGTGCCGCCGGCCAGCCGGTGCTGTGGGACAAATCCGGGCTGCTGCTGATCGACCACCAGGTCGAATACACCGCGGCCGGCCGGCTGCCGCTGGCCGGGATCGATGCCGCCGCCGCCGAGATCGGCCGCCTGCTGGCTGCCGCCCGCCGCCACGGCGCCCCGGTGATCCATGTCCGCCACCATGGCCGGCCCGGCGGCGCGCTGTTCGACCCGGAGGGGCCGGGATCGCAGTTCATCGCCGGCATCGGCCCGGCGGATGGCGAGACCATCGTCACCAAGGCGCTGCCAAACGCATTCGCCGGCACCGATCTCGATGCGCGGCTGAAGACGCTGGACCGCAGGGAGCTGATCGTTGCCGGTTTCCAGACCCATATGTGCGTCAGCGCCACGGTGCGCAGCGCAGTCGACCATGGCTACCGTTCGGCCGTCATTGCCGCCGGCTGTGCCACCCGCGACCTGCCAGACCCGCTGGGCGGCGGCGTCATGGCGGCCGCGGACCTGCACCGGGTGACCCTGACCGCTCTCAGCGACCGCTTCGCGACGATCCTGACGGATACAGGGGCTATTTCGGTGCCGGCAGCGGCGTAGCTTTCACCCCGCCGCGCGGGGCGGCGTCCACCGGCGGTACCGGCTGCAGGTTGCTGGCCGTCGCCGAGGGGCGGGTCCGGGTGCGCCGCTCGGGTGGCAGGTCGTCCCAGATGCGGTCGGCCTCGGCTAGGGTCAGGGCCTGGTCGCCCGGGCGGCAGGCCCGGCTGCGGTAAAGCAGCCGGCGGCCGGGGAAGTAGCACCACAGGGCAGAGCCGAGATTGGCGCGCTGCAGGGCCGCGGCATCGGCGCTGTCGATCCAGCGGCTGCCGGGCGGACAGGCCTCGGCCTCGAAAATCTGTCCGGTGGTGTCATTGTAGCAGAGCGCCAGGCGGCGCTCGGGGGCGGTCATGCCGGTTGTCGCCGTCGGGGTGCCGCCGGCACGGGCAGGGCGGACATCGCTGCCAGGCAGCGGGGCGATTTCGGGGGCGGCACGACCGGCCACCGGCGCCCGGTTGCCGGCCGCGCCGAATTCCCGTTCTGCCGCATCGAGGCCGATCGGGACATACCCCGGCGCGCAACGGCCGGTGCGGCTGGCATACAGCAGCCCGCTATCGGCATTGAAGCAGGCGGTTTCCGCGGCTGTGCCGTCGCCGGCGGTCGTGCCGCTGCCGCGGGCCTGCCGGTCGCCGTCGCCGGCCCAGCTGCGATAGAGGTTGCGGTTGAGATCGCGCACGCTGTCCTCCAGCCCGCTGCAGCCGGCCAGCCCGGCAAGGACCAGCAGCAGGAGAAGGGGGCGCACCGGTCAGCCGCGGCCGCGGTAGCTGGCAACGCCCTGGTCGGGCAGCCACAGGCCGGCCGGCGGCTTGCCGGTCTGGTAGAAGACATCGATCGGCATGCCGCCGCGCGGATACCAGTAGCCGCCGATCCGCAGCCAGCGCGGCTTCAGGGTGTCGACCAGTCGCCGGGCGATGCTGACGGTGCAGTCCTCATGGAAGGCACCGTGGTTGCGAAAGCTGTTCAGGAACAGCTTCAGAGATTTTGATTCAACGATCTTTTTCGTCGGTACGTAGTCGATGACCAGATGCGCGAAATCCGGCTGGCCGGTCATCGGGCAGAGGCTGGTGAATTCCGGCTGGGTGAAGCGGATCAGGTACAGCACGCCGGGCTGCGGATTGGGGGCTGTTTCCAGCACGGCCTCGTCCGGCGTGGCAGGCTGGCGGGCGGCCTGTCCCAGCTGGGTTAGGCCGGGGATCTGCTTGGGGGCGGGGCTGCGTTTGCTCATGCCGGCTTTTTTGCCACAGCGGCCGGGAAAAAGCATCCGCGTCCGGCGGGTTGAGAGGCGGGGCCGGTCATGCGACTCTGGGGCATGCAGGATTCTCTCACCCAGATCAGCCCGCCGCGGCTGGTGATTTTCGACTGCGATGGCACCCTGGTCGACAGCCAGCACCATATCGTTGGTGCCATGCATGCGGCTTTCGGTGCCCATGGGCTGGCGCTGCCGGCAGCCGAGGCGGTGCGCCGGACCGTCGGCCTGCCGCTGGCTGCCGCGATCCAGCATCTGCTGCCCCCCGACGCCCTGCTGGCGCCGGTGCTGGATGCATACCGGACGGCGGCAATCTCCCAGCGCCAGGATCCCGACCACCACGAACCGCTCTATCCCGATCTGCTGGAGACACTGGATATGCTGGAGGCGGCCGGCTGTCTGCTGGGCATCGCCACCGGCAAGGCGCGGCGCGGGCTGGATTTCACCCTGGCCGCCCACGGCCTGACCGGCCGTTTCGTCACCCTGCAGACGGCGGATTCGGTTCCGGCCGGCAAGCCGGCACCGGACATGGTGCTGCAGGCGATGGCCGAGACCGGGGCCGCGGTGCCCTCGACAATCATGGTCGGCGACACAACTTACGATATGGAAATGGCACGTCATGCCGGGGTAGCGGCCATTGGCGTGACCTGGGGGTATCACGAGGAACGGATGCTGCGTGAGGCGGGAGCGTCCAGGATAATCAGCGGCTTCCGGGAACTTCCGGAAGCAGTGGCTGAACTGATCGGAGGTACCGAATGCGTGCGTTGAAATGGATTGCGATTGTCCTGGTGCTGATTGTCGCCGCGGCGGTGGTCGTGCTGCTGACCGTCGATGTGAACCGCTTCAAGCCGCAGATCGTCGCCGCGGTGGAAGATGCCACCGGTCGCAAGCTCGACATCGCCGCGGACATGAAGCTGAGCCTGTTTCCGCTCGGCGTCAGCGTGAAGAAGGTCAGTTTCGGCAATGCCGGCTGGGGCAGCCGGCCACAGATGGCCACCATTGGCGAGTTCACTGCCGACCTCGACCTGTTTGCGCTGCTGCAGCGGCAGATCAAGGTCGACCGGCTGGTGCTGTCGGATGTGGACCTGCTGCTGGAGCGGAATGCGAAGGGCGACGCCAACTGGGAGTTTGCACGGGCGGGCGGGCCCGGCGCGGCTCCGGCGGTGCCGGTGCAGGAGAAGGTCGAGGCGCAGGATGGCGGCCTGACCGGCATCCCGGTTGTCAGCGATGTGCTGCTGAAAAACGTGAAACTGGCCTGGCGCGATGCGCAGGCCGGGGCAAAGAACGACCTCCTGCTGCGCCAGCTGTCGGTGAAGCAGGTCGCGGGCAACCAACTCGCCGTCAGGCTGGCCGCCGATCTCGACGGCAACGAGGTGGCAGCCGAGGGCGTGCTGGGCAGCCTGGCCGAGCTGATGGCGCCAAGCCGGCCCTGGCCGGTGCGGCTGGCCGTCACGCTGCCCGGGGCAACCGCCAATCTGGACGGCACCATCGCCCAGCCCCTGCAGGGGAAGGGGCTGGTGATGAAGGTGATTGCCGAGGTGCCGGACCTGGCGAAACTGGCCAACCGCTTCGGGGCGTCGGCACCGGCCGCGCCGCTGCAGATGCTGGTCGAACTGCGGGACAGGGCGCCGCAGCATTTCCTGCTGAGGGACATCACGGCGCAGATCGGTGGCAGCGACCTGTCCGGCAATGGCGAGATCATGCTGGGCGGTGCGCGTCCGGCGGTGAAGTTCGACCTGGCGTCGAAAAGCTTCGACATCGTGCCGCTGCTGGACATGAAGGGCGGTGGCGGCAGCAGCGCCAGTGCGGCGGCGGCATCGCCTGCGCCGGCTGGCGGCAGTCAGGCACCGGCGCCGGCTGGCGGCCGTCTGTTCAGTGACGATCCGCTGCCGCTCGATGGCCTGAAAGCCGTCGATGCCGATGTGACCTACAGGGCCGCGAGCCTGCGCACACCGGCCCTGACGGCTGCGAATGTGGCGCTGTCGCTGCTGCTGAAGGACGGCGTTCTGAATCTGCGATCCGCCGCGCTGGATGCGGCCGGCGGGCATGTTGCGGGCACCGGCAGCCTGAATGGTCCGGGCAAGACCTTGGGCGTGAAGCTGGACGCCACCGGGATCGATCTCAGCGGTTATCTGAAGCAGGCGGCGATCACCGACATCCTGAATACCGGCGGCGTCACTGACCTGGCACTGGATGTCACCAGCCGTGGCGGCAGCCTGCACCAGCTGATGGCGGGACTGAACGGCAAGGTCACGCTGAAGGTGGGCGAGGGCGAGCTGAAGGAAGAATACATGAAAAGCTTCCTGCCGCGTCTGGCCGATGCGGTGGGCATCCTCGGCAGGGCCACGGCGAAGACCAAGCTGTACTGCGTGGTTAGCGGCCTCGACATCAGGGATGGCGTCGTCACCCCCCGTTCGCTGCTGGCCGAGACCGGGCGCATCAGCCTGACCGGCCAGGGCGATGTCAATCTCGGTACCGAGCAGCTGGCGCTGCTGCTGGTGCCGTCCTCGCGGGATGTCTCCCTGAGCGCGGCGCTGCCGCCGGTTCGCGTGCGCGGGTCGCTGACCGATCCGAGTTTCAGTCCGGACCCGGCCGCACTGGCGAAAAGCGTGATCGGCGCTGCGGCAGGGGCTGCCCTGCTGGGCCCGATGGCGGTGCTGTCGCCGGTGCTGGGCAAGTCTGGCGGCGATGATTCCGCGGCCGCCTGCGCCAAGGCCATTGCGCTGGCGGAAGGGAAACCGGTGCCGCAGACGAAGGCGCCACCGGCCGGCAGCCAGCAGCAGAAGCCGGCATCGCCGCTCAACGAGCTGAAAGATATCGGCAAGTCGCTGAAAGGCCTGCTCGGGCGCTGAGACGCGGGGCTGGCACCGGGCCCGGTGCCCGGTTGCCGTGCTGTCGTGGCGCCGGTATAAGCCGGCTCCATGAAGCGTTTCTACAAGACCGTTTCGGTGCAGCCGCGCGATGGCGGCAGTGTCGTGCTGCTCGATGGGCGGGTCCTGAAAACCCCGGCCAGGGCCGAGATGGTGCTGCCGACCCGCGCTCTGGCCGAAGCCGTTGCCGCGGAATGGGACGCCCAGCAGACCAAGATCGCGCCCCTGCAGATGCCGCTGACCCGGCTGGCGGCCACGGCGATTGACCGGGTCGCGGCCGATCCGGCGCCGACGATGCAGGACATCCTGCGCTATGGCAGCACTGACCTGCTGTCTTACCGGGTCGCGGAACCGGCCGGTCTGGCCGCGCGGCAGGTGGCGGTCTGGCAGCCGCTGCTGGACTGGTTCCGCCAGCGCTTCGATATCCAGCTGCAGGTCACCACGGGGATTGTGGCCGTGCCGCAGGCTGCCGACATGCCGGTCCGTCTGACCCGTATCTGCGATGCCCTCGATGCCATGCGCCTGACCGCGCTGCATGCCGCGACCACGATCACCGGTTCCGTGGTACTGGGTCTGGCGATGCTGGAGCGGCATCAGGCCGCGGCCGCGGCCCATGCCGCCGGATTGCTGGACGAGCTGTATCAGGCCGAGCAGTGGGGCGAGGATGACGAAGCACGGCAGCGCCGGGCAGCCCTGCTGGCCGAACTGCAGGCCGTCGAGATCTTTCTGGAATGCCTGTCCCGCCCTGAAGGCACGGATTTACACTGACGGTACCGGGTGGCATCCATTTCGTCAGCCGGAGGTAGAGGGCCGGGAAAAATTCTCCAAGTTCTTTTTGCCCGGAATCAGTTTCTAAGTGATAGAATTGGAAAGTATTCAGCAACGCATCATGGTCGGCTGGGGGGCCGGACATGGCCACAACCGACTTCAACAGGCGCCAGAAACCCAAGGTCGGGTATGGCGAGCTCCTGGCGGCGATTGCCGACCATGAGAAATACCGCCAGCGTCTGCCGGGCGGGCGGCGGGCTATTTTCCAGTTCCGCGACCTGTCGAACCTGACCATGGCCGGGGCCGATCTGGCCGGCGCCGATTTCACCGGCTGCAATCTGCAATCGGTCAACCTCGCCGATACCAATCTGAGCCAGTCGGTCCTGTATGGCGCCGACCTGCGCGGCGCCATGCTGCAGGGCGCGCGGCTCGACCGTGCCGACTTGCGCGGCGCTTCCCTGCGGGGCGCCGACCTGACCGGCGCCCGCCTCAATGACGCGGACATGCGCGACGGGGTGATCGCCGAACGTGACCTGACCGGCAAGATGCAGCTGAAGAAACCGGATCACGATGCCGTCGATCTGGCAGGGGCGCGGCTGGTTGCGGCGGATCTGACCGGGGCCAACCTGACCGGATGCAGCGCCGGCCGCACCGATTTCACCGATGCCATCATGGTCAACTGCGTGCTGACCCGGGCCAACCTGGCGGCAGCCCGGCTGGAAGGCGCCAACCTGTCCGGCGCGGATCTGTCGGGCGCCAACCTCAAGGACGCGCAGATGCGCGGTGCCGTGATGGTCGGCGTGAAATTCGAGAAGACGGTCATGGAAGGCGCCGATACCGAGGGCGTTCTGGACGACAAGCCGCGCGGACGCCCGCTGGCGGAACTGGGCGTGCCGGTCGAGGAGGCCTTCCGGCTTTACCGGCTCTGGGTGGAAACCGGGGGGCGGCAGGGGCGGCTGTTCGATTTCAGCCGGCTCGACCTGCGCGGGATCGGTCCGCGGCCCGGGCTGGTGCTGACCGGGGCCTCGCTGGATGGCAGCATCCTGCAGGGCCTGAACCTGCAGAAGGCATCCCTGCAGGGCGTGCGCCTGATCGGCGCCGACCTGCGCGACTGCAATCTTGCCGGTGCCGACCTGCGCGGTGCCAATATGGCGGATGCCATGCTGGTGCGGGCGGACCTGCGCGATGCCGATCTGCGCCCGCTGATGATCGGCGCCGACCGTGCCCACCCGGTCAACCTGACCCGCAGCCTGCTGCGTTCGGCCGATCTGCGTGGCGCCAAACTGCGCGATGCCATGCTCGAAGCGGCCGATCTGTCGCGTGCCCTGCTGCAGGGGGCAGACCTTTCGGGAACGCAAATCCCGCAGAATCCGGCCAAACCGGCAGGCTAACTGCCTGAAAACATGGCGTTAGGTGCAGCCGCCCGGCTATTTTGCACTGCCGCGCGATATGCTATCCCAACCGACGAGATTGTCATTGCCGCGTCATGTTCCGGCCGGGCTGCAGATGGTCCGGCCAATGGGGGGAGTTGCATGCAGGACATTATCCGCCAGCTGGAAGAAAAGCGTGCCCAGGCCCGCGAGGGCGGGGGGCGCAAGCGCATCGAGGCGCAGCATGCCAAGGGCAAGCTGACCGCGCGCGAACGGCTGCTGCTGCTGCTCGATCCCGGTTCCTTCGAGGAATGGGACATGTTCGTCGAGCATGACTGCACCGATTTCGGCATGGCCGAGCAGAAGGTGGCCGGCGACGGCGTGGTCACCGGCTATGGCACCATCAACGGCCGCCCTGTCTTCGTGTTCAGCCAGGATTTCACCGTGTTCGGCGGTTCGCTGTCTGCCAGCCATGCCAAGAAAATCTGCAAGGTGATGGACACGGCGATGAAGGTGGGTGCGCCGGTGATCGGGCTGAACGATTCCGGCGGAGCCCGCATCCAGGAAGGCGTCGATTCCCTTGCCGGCTATGCGGAAGTATTCCAGCGCAACGTGATGGCCTCCGGCGTGGTGCCGCAGATTTCCGTCATCATGGGCCCCTGTGCCGGCGGTGCCGTGTATTCGCCGGCGATGACCGACTTCATCTTCATGGTGAAGGATTCGAGCTACATGTTCGTCACCGGTCCTGATGTCGTGAAGACGGTGACCCAGGAAGTGGTGACGCAGGAACAGCTCGGCGGCGCCATCACCCACACCACGAAATCCTCGGTCGCCGACAATGCCTACGAGAACGATCTCGAGGCACTGGCGCAGACCCGCCGGCTGTTCGATTTCATGCCGCTCAGCAACCGCGAAAAGCCGCCGGTGCGCGAGAGCTGGGACCCGATCACCCGGCAGGAAGCCTCGCTCGACACGCTGGTACCGCCGAACCCGAACAAGCCCTATGACATGAAGGAGCTGATCGAGAAGGTGGTCGACGAGGGCGACTTCTTCGAGATCCAGCCGAACTACGCCAAGAACATCATCACCGGGCTGGCCCGCATCGGCGGCCAGACGGTCGGCATCGTCGCCAACCAGCCGATGGTTCTGGCTGGCTGCCTCGACATCGATTCCAGCCGCAAGGGGGCGCGTTTTGTGCGCTTCTGCGACTGCTACGACATCCCGATCGTCACCTTCGTCGACGTGCCGGGCTTCCTGCCGGGTACCGCGCAGGAATATGGCGGCATCATCAAGCATGGCGCCAAGCTGTTATTCGCCTATGCCGAGGCGACCACGCCGAAGGTGACCGTGATCACCCGCAAGGCCTATGGCGGTGCCTATGACGTGATGGCCTCCAAGCATCTGCGCGGCGACCTCAACTATGCCTGGCCGACCGCCGAGATCGCGGTGATGGGTCCGAAGGGTGCGGTCGAGATCATCTTCCGCGGCGAGATCGGCGATGCCGACAAGATCGCCGCCCGCACGGAAGAGTACCGGCAGAAATTCGCCAACCCCTTCGTCGCCGGCCATCGCGGCTTCATCGACGATGTGATCATGCCGCATAACACGCGCTACCGGATTGCCCGCTCGCTCGCGCTGCTGCGCGACAAGAAGCTGGAAAATCCGTGGAAGAAGCACGACAACATCCCGCTGTAAGGTGGCGCGTATCATGAGCAAGAAGCTGTTCGACAAGATCCTGATCGCCAACCGCGGTGAGATCGCCTGCCGTGTCATCAAGACCTGCCGCCGGCTCGGCATCAGGACCGTGGCGGTCTATTCCGATGCCGATGACGGCGCGCTGCATATGCGCATGGCCGACGAGGCGGTGCATATCGGCGCGGCAGCCGCGGCTGAGAGTTACCTCGTCATCGAGAAGATCGTTGCTGCCTGCAAAAAGACCGGCGCCCAGGCAGTGCATCCGGGTTACGGCTTCCTGTCGGAAAACCGCGCCTTCGCGGCGGCGCTCAAGGAAGCCGGTATCGCCTTCATCGGCCCGAACCCGGAAGCGATCTACGCGATGGGCGACAAGATCGAATCGAAGAAGCTGGCCAGCAAGGCCGGCGTCTCGACCGTGCCGGGCTATCTCGGCGCCATTGCCTCGACCGACGAGGCCGTGAAGATCGCCACCGATATCGGCTTCCCGGTGATGATCAAGGCTTCGGCCGGCGGTGGCGGCAAGGGCATGCGCATCGCCCGCTCGGCGGATGAAGTCGCGCAGGGTTTCTCGTCGGCGACCAACGAGGCGAAGAATTCTTTCGGCGACGACCGCGTCTTCATCGAGAAGTACATCGAACAGCCGCGGCATATCGAAATCCAGGTGCTGGGCGACAAGCACGGCAACGTGATCTTCCTGCATGAGCGCGAATGCTCGATCCAGCGCCGGCATCAGAAAGTCATCGAAGAGGCGCCGAGCCCGTTCCTCGATGCGAAGACCCGCAAGGCGATGGGTGAACAGGCCGTGGCACTGGCGAAAACCGTCAGTTACGACAGCGCCGGCACGGTGGAGTTCATCGTCGGACCCGACCGCAGCTTCTATTTCCTTGAGATGAATACCCGCCTGCAGGTCGAGCATCCGGTCACCGAGCTGATCACCGGCATCGACCTGGTCGAGCAGATGATCCGCGTCGCCGCCGGCGAGACGCTGGCAATCAAACAGGATGATGTGAAGCTGGACGGCTGGGCCGTCGAGGCGCGCATCTATGCGGAAGATCCGCTGCGCGGCTTCTTGCCGTCGACCGGCCGGCTGGTGCGCTGGCGCACGGCGCCGGAATCGGATGTCATCCGCAACGATACCGGCGTTGTGGAAGGCAGCGAGATCAGCATGTTCTACGACCCGATGATCTCCAAGCTGTGCTCTTACGGCAAGGACCGCGAGACGGCCGTCTCCACCCTGTCGGCGGCACTGGACGAGACCTGGATCGCCGGCATCGGCCATAACGTCAATTTCCTCTCGGCGGTACTGGATCACCCGCGTTTCCGGGCCGGTAACATCTCCACCAATTTCATCGCCGAGGAATGGCCGAACGGTTTCGGTGGCACCGAACTGCCGGAAGAGCGGCGCAACGCGGTGCTGGCCATCGCGGTGCTGGTGCATATCCGCAACGAACTGCGTGCCCGCCATCTCGGCGGCAAGCTCGGCCTGCCGGAATGGCAGCCGCCGGCCGACTGGATCGCCTTCCTGAGCGGCAGCGAGTTTCCGCTGACAGTGTCCGACGCCGAAGGCGGCTGCGACATCAGGCTGAAGAAGGGCAAGGCGCTGAAGGTGCGTTCGGCCTGGAAGCCGGGCGAGGCCTTCTTCCGTGGCAGCGTGAACGGCCAGCCGCTGGTTGCCCGTGTTGCCGGCCGACCCGACGGCCTGCGCATCGTGCATGGCGGAGCCGAACTCGACATCGCCGTGCGCACTCCGCAGGCGGCGGAACTGGCCCGCCTGATGCCCGAGAAGCTGCCGCCCGACATGTCGAAATACCTGCTCTGTCCGATGCCTGGCCTGGTGGTGTCGATCAGCGTTGCCGAAGGCGAGGCGGTCAAGGCCGGCCAGGCGCTGGCGGTGGTCGAGGCGATGAAGATGGAGAACGTGCTGCGCGCCGAGCGCGACGGCACAGTGAAGAAGGTCAATGCCAAGAAGGGCGACAGCCTCGCGGTCGACCAGGTGATCCTCGAATTCGCCTGATCGCCGTGGCCATCGCACGCCAGTCATGATCCGCCTGAAAGTCTGCTGCATCGCCACACCGGACGAGGCCCGGCTCGCCATCGCCCATGGCGCCTCGGCCTTGGGACTGGTCGCCGAGATGCCGAGCGGGCCCGGGGTGATCGGCGACGATGCCATTGCCGAGATCGCCGCCATGGTGCCGCCGCCGGTGGCCACCTTCCTGCTGACCAGCCGGCATGACGGCGAGGCCATCGTCGAGCATCTGCGGCTCTGCGGCACCAACACGGTGCAGCTGGTGGATTACGTACCGGTGGCGGCCTATGCCGTGATCCGCCGCGCCCTGCCATCCGTGCGGATCGTGCAGGTGGTGCATGTCGAGGACGAGGACAGCGCCGCCTTCGCGCTGGACCGCGCCCGCCATGTCGATGCCCTGCTGCTGGACAGCGGCAACACGAAGCTGGCGGTGAAGGAACTGGGCGGCACCGGCCGCACGCATGACTGGGGCCTCAGCCGCCGCATCGTTGCCGAATGCGGCCGGCCGGTCTTTCTCGCCGGCGGCATCCGGCCCGACAATGTGGCCGGGGCGGTGGCGGCGGTGCAGCCCTTCGGCATCGACCTGTGCAGCGGCGTGCGCACCGGGGGCCGGCTCGATGCCGGCAAGCTGGCGGCACTGGCGGCCGAACTGCGGCGGGTCTGAGCTGTCCCGGGTCTGCGACGGCTTGCCGGTACTGGCCGTCCGTGCAGGGATTGTGTCAGGATGCGGCCCGGGCCGGATCAGGGAGATTGCCGGAAGGATGCCGATTCGCATTGCGCTTTTGCTGACGGTCGCGGCGGTGGCCGCGTGGCCCTGCATGGCCGGTGCGGCGGATAAATGGCAGCCCCATGTCGAGGCCGGCGGCAAGCTGGGCAACCAGCGCAGCATTGGCGAAAGCGACCTGTTCCTGCCGCTGCTGCAGGATGACAGCGCCCTGCTGTTTGCCGACCTGCGCGCCAAGCTGGATGACAGCAATTCGCGCGAGGGCAATCTCGGGCTCGGTTTCCGCCAGATCATCGCCGGCAGCTGGATTGCCGGCGGCTATGCCTTCTACGACCGCCGCCGCACCGAAACCGGCAACCTGTTCAACCAGGCGACCCTGGGTGCGGAGATTCTCGGCGAGACCTGGGACCTGCGGCTGAACGGCTACCTGCCCCAGGGCGGCGCGCAGACGATCCCCGGCACCGGCGGCGGGGGATCGGTCGGCCTGCTGTCGGGCAGCAGCTTCCTGGTACAAAGCCGCACGGAATCGCGCGAACGCGCCCTACCGGGTTTCGATGCCGAACTCGGCTACCGCCTGCCATTCGACGGCATCGACCTGCGGCTGTTCGCCGGCGGCTTCTATTTCGATGCTCCCGACTTTCCCAGCGTGACCGGCCCGCGGGCGCGGCTGGAAGCCGGCTGGGACGACCTGCCGCTGCTGGGTGCGGGTTCGCGGCTGACCCTTGGTGGCGAGGTCCAGACCGACAATATCCGCGGCGACCAGGGCTTTCTGATGGCCCGGCTGCGCATTCCGCTGAATTTCGGCGAACCGCAGCCGAAACTCAGCGCCATCGAGCGGCGCATGACCACCTATGTCGAGCGCGACGTGGATATCGTGGCGGGGTCGCGGCTGGGCGGCACGAAAACCGAGGCCGCCACCGCAACACTGGCCAACGGCACCAGCGTATCGTCCTTCACCACGGTGGATGCGGCAGGAAACCTGATCACCGCGGCCACTGGCGCCGGTGCGAATTCCCTGCTGGTGGTGGATGGCGCGGCCGGCACGGTCAATGTCGGTGCACCGGTCAACCTCAGCAGCGGCCAGATGATCGTCGGTGGCGGCTCCACGATCACCGTGACATCGGCAACGGGTCAGACCGCTTCGGTCACCCTGCCGGGTTCGGCGGCCACCGTGAACGGCACCAGCGCGATCAACAACGTGTTCAACATGGCCACCGGCTCGTCACTGACCGGCCTGACGATCACCGGCGGCCAGAATGCCGTCACCATGACGGCGGCCAACAATGTCCGGCTCAGCAACCTGACGATTTCCAACACTGCACAGAACGGTGTCGAGGTCTCCGGATCGGACGGCCTGACCATCAGCAATGTCAGCATGAACAATATGGGCAGCGGCACCGGCTTTGGCGTCCAGTTCAACAGCAGCAGCAACAATGCCTCGTTCAGCAGCCTGACGGTCAGCAATTCCGCCATCGGCGTCCGCTTCGCCAGTGGCGGCACCTACAACAATGTCAGCTTCGCGTCGACGACCATGACCAGCCTGACCAATGGGGTATTCGTGCAGGCGGCCGCGACGCTGGGCTCGCCGTCCGGCAGTATCACCACGACCACCGTCACCACACCCTGCAACAATGCCGGCACCATCACCGGCTCGACACTGCAGATCAACGGCACGCCCTGTAACTGACGGCTGCCGGGTGGTCCAGGCGCCGTTCCTGTAACTGCGGTCACTTTACGTACCCGACAAATGTTGCAGATGTCACCGGCCTGTCACAGAGGTCGGCTATCTGTGGCCGCAACAGATCAGCCTTACCCCGGGTACAAGAATACGATGTCCATCGGTCAACGGATTGGCGCCATCATTGTCAGCGCCCTGCTGGCGATTGCCGTTATCATCGGCGCCTCGGTTTACGAGCGCCGCGCGGTCAATGCGGTGGAACAGCGCGTCCGGGCGGCAACCGCCGTGCAGATCGCTGCCCAGGGGCTGGACAAGCGGTTCATTGCCCTGCAGCAGTCGGCCGAACGCCTGATTTCGGCCAACGAGCCGGCTCTGGCGGAAAGCCTGCCGCGTGACTGGCAGGCGATTGCCACCGATCTCGGGGCCATCCGCCAGCGTATCGAGATGCCGGACATCGTCGTTCTTTTCGATGATCTTGCCGGCACGGCGGCACCGCTTGGCAAGATCAACGACCGGCTGATCGAGACCCGTCGCGCGGTCGGCTTCGACAATGCCTCCGGGCGGCGCGGCGCCCTGCTGGATGCCGGCCGCGCCTTTCAGAACAAGCTGGAGGAAATCCGCAGCAAGGCGATCGGCATGACTTTCGATACCGCCAATCAGCTCAGCATCATGATGCTGCAGATGCGCGGCTTCGAGTTCGAATACGCGCTGAGTGGCGACCGGGCCAGGTTCGAGGCCGATCTCGACAAGGCATCGGAAGAATTCCTCGGTACCCTCAGGACGGCGCAGTTCTTCGATACCGTCAAGCAGGAAATCCGCAGCCTGCATGCCGCCTATATCGAGGCCGCGCGGGCTTATGCGTCAGCCAGCGAGCAGTTGCGGGCTGCCGAGGCCGAGGCCGCGGCCATCCGGCAGGCACTGGCCCCGAAGCTTGCGGCGCTGGTCGAGCGGGCGAGGGCGACAGAGGCGGCCGAGCGCAGTGCGGCAGAAAGCACGCGGGCACAGGTGATCGTGGTTTCCGGCGGCATTACCGGGCTGATCGTTCTGGTCATCCTGATCGCCAGCGTGATCGTCGCCCGCGGCATCCTGCGGCCGGTGCGCCGCATGACCGAGGCGATGAAGGCCCTGGCCGAGGGCAATCTCGATGTCGCCAGCCCCGATGCCGGGCGGCAGGACGAGATCGGCGCCATGGCCCGCGCCTATGAAGTGTTCCGCGAGCACGAGATCGAGCGCCGCGAGATGGCCGGCGCCGAGCAGCAGCGCGAGCGCGCCCATCTGGCCGAGCAGACGGCACAGCGCCGGCGCGAGGCGGCGATGGCGGCGGAAATCGCCGCGCTGACCCGTGCCATCTCGGCCGGCGATCTCGACCGTCGGCTGAACCTGGATGACAAGGAGGGGGATTTCCGCGAGGTCAGCCTCAGCATCAACCAGCTGACCGATACCCTGCAGGCAGTGATCGGCGAACTTTCGATGGTGCTGCTGGCGCTGTCGGAAGGCGAAGTCGGCCGCACCATGCGCGGCGAATACCGGGGAGTGTTCGCCGGGCTGAAGCGGTCGGCCAACGATCTGGCACAGCGGCTGGCGGAATTTGCCGGCCGGCTGGGGGCCTCGACCAATGTGGTGCGCAATGCCTCGGCAGAGATTTCCGATGGCGCCGAGGATCTGGCCCGGCGCACTGAAAGCCAGGCTGCCACGCTGGAAGAGACGGCGGCCGCCATGCAGCAGATCACGGTGACCGTGCGCCAGAATGCCGGCAACGCCCAGGAGGCCGACCGGCTGGCCACGACGGCCCGCAGCAATGCCGAACGCGGCGGCAAGGTGGTGGGTGATGTGGTGGCGGCGATGGAGCGGATCGAGGAAAGCGCCCGTCGCATCGCCGACATCATGGGCCTGATCGACGAGATCGCGTTCCAGACCAACCTGTTGGCTCTGAACGCCTCGGTCGAGGCGGCGCGGGCGGGCGAGGCTGGCCGCGGCTTTGCCGTGGTGGCCCAGGAGGTCCGCGCGCTGGCCCTGCGGTCGGCCAATGCCTCAAAGGATATCAAGAGCCTGATCCAGACCTCGAACGGCCAGGTGAAGGCCGGGTCGCAGCTGGCCCACGAAGCCGGCGACAGCCTCGGCGACATCGTGCAGTCGATCCGCCGGGTATCGACGATCGTGGCCGAGATTGCCGCCGCCAGCAGCGAACAGGCCCGCGGTCTCGACCAGGTCAATGACGCCGTGACCGGCATGGACGAGCTGACCCAGCGCAATTCGGCCCTGGTCGAGGAAACCCATGCCTCGGCCCAGGCGCTGGCCAACCAGGCCGGGGAGCTGGCCGATCTGGTCGGCTTCTTCCGCAATTCCGCACCCCAGCCGGCAGTGTCCCTGGCCGATGCCGGACTGGCGGCGGCAGCGGAATAGGGTGCGATTCCATCTGAGATAATGCAGTGCAATATCTCTAAATACTTTGATAATAGACCATATAATCAGTGAGTTATAATATTTGCATTGCAAATGCATTTTGCAGTGCAATATAGAGGCCATGGCAATACAGGATATTGGCGATACGTCCCCTGCGGCCGCGCCGTTCTGGCGCCGACCGCAGGTGTGGCTGCGCGGGCTGCGTCCGGTACTGGAGGCAGCCCTGCATCCGCGGGAAACCCTCGGCCAGGCGAAAGCCGGGCCGCGGCCCCTGTCGCTGGCATTGCAGGGCGGCGGTTCGCTGGGGGCCTTCACCTGGGGCGTGCTCGACCGCCTGCTGCAGGATGACCGCATCGCCCTGGAAGCCGTCAGCGGTGCCAGTGCCGGGGCGGTCAATGCCGTGGTGCTGGCCGACGGGCTGGCCGGTGGCGGCCGCGATGCGGCCCGGGCCAAGCTGGAGCGGGTCTGGCGCCGGCTGAGCCGGGCATCGACGGGCGCAGGCGCGGCCGGGCATCCGATGGCTGCCCTGCTGGCCGGCAATCCGCTGCTGGCCGGTGCCGCTTCCGCCATGACCGCGCTGGCCTTCGATGTTTCGACCAAGCTGCTGTCGCCCTACCAGAGCAATCCGCTCGGCATCAACCCGCTGCGCGACATCCTTGCCGAAGAGGTCGATTTCGAGCGCCTGCGCCGCGCCGCGCCGGTGCGGCTGCTGGTTTCGGCGACCCGGGTGCGCGATGGCGGCGCGCGGCTGTTCCGCAACGACGACCTGTCGCTGGATGCGGTGATGGCGTCGACCTGTCTGCCGTCGCTGCATCATGCCGTGGAAATCGATGGCGACTGGTACTGGGATGGGGGCATTTCCGCCAATCCGCCGCTGCTGCATCTGGCGGCGGCCTCGCGGGCCGATGACCTGCTGCTGGTGCAGCTGACGCCGACGGATCACGACGCCCTGCCTCGCGACCAGAAGCAGATCAGCAAGCGTCTGCACGAGATCGTCTTCGGGCTGCCGCTGCGGCGCGAGCTGGATCTGCTGGCGATCACCACGGAACTGCATCGCCGGCGCGGCATCTTCGGTTCGGCGCTCGGCCGGCGGCTGCAGCGGCTGAGGCTGCACCGGATTGCCGCCGAGGACACCCATGACGGCCTGCAGTCGGCGAGTGCGCTGAATCTCGACTGGGATTTCCTCACCGGCCTGCGCGACAGCGGCCGTCGCGCGGCGGAGGGCTGGCTGGCGGGTCTGCCGGCAGGCCGGGCAGGCAGCTAGGAAATCCCGGCCCGGGACTTGCCGGCGGATTTTTGGCCCCTATATGTTCCCGGTCGTGCCGGACCGTGTATCATGGGATGGCCGGCCCCGGACGGCGCCGACCGGGCGCCGGCTGGCCGGAATCGGCAGCCACTTGGCGGAAACTGGCATCGCATTGGCCGGAATTGGCATCCAATTGGCGCGAATGGGCTGCAATTGGCTCGCAACTGGCCTAGATGGTTTCTGGAAAAACAGTGGTTTAGCCGGAACGCAGATACTGAATCGCTGCATCCCGCTCGAACAGGTACAGCAACACCCGCAGCGCCTGACCGCGGGCACCGGCCAGTTCCGGGTCGCGCTCCAGGAGCAGCTTCGCATCGTCGCGGGCGGCGGCCAGCAGGGCGCCATGGGCGGCGAGATCGGCCAGCCGGAAATCCGGCAGGCCGCTCTGCCGGGTGCCCAGCACCTCGCCGGCGCCGCGCAGCCGCAAATCCTCCTCGGCGATGCGGAAACCGTCATCCGTCTCGCGCAGGATCTGCAGCCGCGCCCGCGCCGTCTCGCCCAGCGGCCCGGAATAGACCAGCAGGCAGGAGCCGGGCCGGCCGCCGCGGCCGACCCGGCCGCGCAGCTGGTGCAACTGCGCCAGCCCGAAGCGCTCGGCATGCTCGATCACGATCAGGGTGGCCTCCGGCACATCGACGCCGACCTCGATCACGGTGGTTGCCACCAGCAGCTTCGTCGTGCCGGCCGCGAACGCTTCCATCGCCGCGTCCTTGTCAGCGGCCTTCATCTGGCCATGCACCAGGCCGATGACCGGGCCGAGTTCGGGTTCCAGTGCCTGTTTCAGGGCCGAATGGCGCTCGGCCGCAGCGGCCATGTCGCTCTGCTCGCTCTCTTCCACCAGCGGGCAGACCCAGTAGACCCGTTCGCCGGCCTCGACCTTGCGCTTCACGGCGGCCACCACATCCATGTAGCGGTCGGCGGCCACCGTGCGGGTGTCGACCGGGGTGCGGCCCGGCGGCTTCTCGGTCAGCAGCGAGACATCCATGTCGCCATAGGCGGTCAGCGACAGGGTGCGCGGGATCGGCGTCGCCGTCATCACCAGCACGTCGACGCCGCCTTTGTCTCTCTGTCCCTTTGCCGCCAGTCCCAGCCGCTGGCTGACGCCGAAGCGGTGCTGCTCGTCGATCACCGCCAGCGCCAGATCGTGGAAGGCGACATCGTCCTGGAACAGCGCATGGGTGCCGACCAGGATATCGATCCCGCCGGCGGCCAGCCGCTCCAGCAGGGCGGCGCGTGCCTTGCCCTTGTCGCGGCCGGTCAGCAGGGCGATGCGCAGGCCGAGTTTCTCGCAGTAGGGCGCCAGCGTATCGGCATGCTGGCGGGCGAGAATCTCGGTCGGCGCCATCAGCGCGGCCTGTGCACCGGCCTCGACACAGGCCAGCATGGCATTCAGGGCAACCATGGTCTTGCCGCTGCCGACATCGCCCTGCAGCAGCCGCAGCATGCGCCGGTCGGACGCCATGTCGCCGGCGATCTCGGCATTGGCCTGCCGCTGGGCATTGGTCAGTGGCCAGGGCAGCAGTTTTTCAAGCTGGTCGCGCAGGCGGCCGTCACCCTGCAGCGGCCGGCCCGTCAGCCGTTTCAGCCGGCGGCGCACCAGCAGCAGGGCCAGTTGGTTGGCCAGCAGCTCGTCGAAGGCCAGCCGCTGCCGCGCCGGCATGGCCGGCTCGAGATCGGCGGCCGTCTCCGGCCGGTGCGCCGCCAGCAATGCCGCATGCCAGCCGGGCCAGCCCTGCTGTTTCAGATAGGCCGGGTCGAGCCATTCCGGCAGGTCCGGGGCCTTTGCCAGCGCGCCGTCGATGATCTTGGCCAGCGTGCGTGGCGCCAGGCCGGCGGTCAGCGGATAGACCGGCTCGACGGTGGCAAGCTGCTCGGATTCCTCCAGCGTGCCGATGCGATCGGGGTGTGTCATCTGCGGCCGGCCGTCGAACAGTTCGACGGTGCCGCTGACCACCCGGATCTCGCCCTCGGGCAGGGTCCGCTTCAGGAAGTCTTCGCGGCCGTTGAAGAAGACGAGGGTCAGTTCGCCGCTGTCGTCATGGCCGGTGATGCGGTAGGGCAGCCGGGCCGTGCGCGGCGGCTGGTGCCGGTCGATGGTCAGTGTGATCGTGGCGATCCGCCCGGGTTCCGCCGCGGCGATGCTGGGGCGGTAGCGCCGGTCGATCAGGCCGGCCGGCAGGTGCCACCACAGGTCCTGCACGCGGCCGCCGGCCAGCTTCTCGACCAGCGGGGCGAGGCGCGGGCCGCAGCCTTTCAGGCTGGTGATCGGCACAAAGGCGGGAAACAGCGATTCCGGGCGCATGGATGAGGGAAAATACCGTGAAAACCTTGAGAATCCGAGGCTTGCCGTACTATATCCTGCCCCGACCCCTAAGACAGCCCACAGGCCAGGCATGACCGACGCCCCGCGCGAGGATACCGAGACCCGCCGCAAGCGCCTGCTGCACCGCAGCCGCTATACCGGCATGAAGGAAACCGACATCCTGCTCGGCAGCTTTGCCGCGCGGCATCTGCCGACCTTCACCGCGGTCGAACTCGACCAGTACGAGGCCCTGCTGGAGAATTACGACGACCCACAGATTTATGCCTGGGCGATCGGCCGCGACCCGGTGCCGGCGCATCTGAATACCGGGGTGATGAAGCTGCTGCGCGCCTACCGCCTGCCGCTCTGATCCAGCCATGACCTTCCAGTTGCCGGATATCCTGACCCGGCCGGGTCGCTGGGCACTGGCCGGCGCACCGGAGGGGCAGGATGTGCGCCTGCTGGTTGCGCTGGCGGCCCGGCAGGGGGCGGCCGGTCTCCTGCATGTCTGTCGCGACGACGCCCGCATGGCCACCGTGGAAGCTGCGCTGCGCTTCTTCGCGCCGGACCTTGCCGTCCTGACCCTGCCGGCCTGGGACTGCCAGCCCTATGACCGCGTGTCGCCGAATGCCGAGATCGCGGCGAAGCGCATGGATACCCTGAACCGCCTGGCCGGCAGCCTGCCGGATGGGCCATGGCTGCTGCTGACCACGGTGAATGCTGCCCTCCAGCGCCTGCCGGCGCCGGATTACCTGCGCAGCACCGGGTTCAGCGCCGCGAAGGGCAGCCGTGTGGCGCCGGAGACCCTGGTGGGCTATCTCGCCGGCAACGGCTACAGCCGCGTTTCCACCGTGATGGAGCCCGGCGAGTTCGCGGTCCGTGGCGGCCTGGTCGATCTGTTCCCACCCGGCACCGAGGCACCGTTCCGCCTCGATTTCTTTGGCGACGAGGTGGAGAATATCCGCCGCTTCGATCCGGCCAGCCAGCGTACGGTCGACACCGTGCCGGCCCTGTCGCTGACCGCCATGAGCGAGGTGCCGCTGGACGCCGATGCCATCGGCCGCTTCCGCAGCGGCTATCGCGAATTGTTCGGCACCGTCACCAAGGAAGACCCGCTCTACGAGGCGGTCTCCGCCGGTCGCCGCCAGATCGGCATGGAACACTGGCTGCCGCTGTTCTTCGATCGGCTGGTTACCGTGCTGGATTATGTGCCGCAGGCTGTTGTGACGCTCGACCACCTGAGCGGCGAGGCGGCCGACGAGCGGCTGAAGGCGGTTGCCGACCATTACGACGCCCGCCGCGCGGCGATGAAGCGTGGGCTGGAAGAGGGTGGTGCGCCCTACAAGCCGCTGCCGCCGGACCGGCTGTACCTGACCAGCGGCGAATGGGACCAGCGGCTGGAAAAGCGGCCGGCCGGTCAGCTCTACCCATTCGATGCTGTCGGCGGAGCGGGAATCACGGTGGTCGATATCGGTGGCCGGCCGGGCCGCGATTTCGCCCCCGAACGCGCCCAGGCGGCACAGGCCGCCGAGCATCGCGAGGCAGCAAAGGTCGGCGTCTACGATGCGCTGGGCGGCCATCTGGCGAAACAGGTACAGGTTGGACGCCGGGTGCTGTTCGCCACCTTCTCGGCCGGTGCCGCCGACCGTCTGGGGCATGTGCTTGCCGATCATGGCATAACCGCGCCGCAGACAGTGGAACAGGCCGCCGATCTCGACAGCCTGCCGAAAGCGGTCGCTGCCATCGCCGTGCTGCCGATCGAGCATGGCTTTGAGGCCGGCGATCTCTGCGTGGTGGCCGAGCAGGATATCCTCGGCGACCGTCTGGTGCGGCCGCGCCAGAAGAAGCGGCGGGCGGAGAATTTCATTGCCGAGGCCAGCGCCCTGCAGCCGGGCGACTATGTCGTGCATATCGACCACGGCATCGGCCAGTACAAGGACCTGGTGACGCTGGACGTCGCCGGCGCGCCGCATGATTGCCTGCTGCTGCATTACGATGGCGGCGACCGGCTGTACCTGCCGGTCGAGAATATCGAGATGCTGTCGCGCTACGGCTCGCCCGAAGCGGAAGTGACGCTCGACAAGCTGGGCGGCGTGGCGTGGCAGAACCGCAAGGCGCGGATGAAGCAGCGCCTGAAAGACATGGCCGGCGAGCTGATGAAGGTGGCGGCCCAGCGCGAGTTGCGGCGCGGCGAGCAGGTGGCACCGCCGGACGGCCTCTACGAGGAATTCTGCGCCCGCTTCCCCTATGACGAAACCGACGATCAGGCCCGTGCCATCGACGAGACGCTGGAAGATCTGGCCTCCGGCAAGCCGATGGACCGTCTGATCTGCGGCGATGTCGGTTTCGGCAAGACGGAAGTGGCGCTGCGGGCGGCTTTCACGGCTGCCATGGCCGGTCAGCAGGTGGCGCTGGTCTGCCCGACCACGCTGCTCTGCCGCCAGCATTACCGCACCTTCTTCGAACGGTTCCGCGGCCTGCCGATCCGTATCGAGCACCTGTCCCGCATGGTGACGGCGAAGGCGGCGACAGCCACCAAGAAGGGGCTGGCGGACGGCACGGTCGACATCGTGATCGGTACTCATGCCGTGCTGTCGAAGAGCATCGACTTCAAACGGCTCGGCCTGCTGATCATCGACGAGGAACAGCATTTCGGCGTCAAGCACAAGGAGCGCCTGAAGCAGCTGAAGGCCGAGGTGCATGTGCTGACCATGTCGGCGACGCCGATCCCGCGCACCCTGCAGCTGGCTCTCTCGGGGGTGCGCGAACTCAGCCTGATCGCGACCCCGCCGGTCGACCGCCTGGCCGTTCGTACTTATGTGACGCCTTTCGATCCGGTGGTGATCCGCGAGGCGCTGCTGCGCGAGCATTTCCGCGGCGGCCAGAGCTTCTTCGTCTGTCCGCGCATCGAGTTCCTCGATACCGCGATGGCCTTCATCCGCGATCATGTGCCGGAGCTGAAGGCGGTGGTCGCCCATGGCCAGATGGCGCCGACCGATCTGGACGATGTGATGAACGCCTTTTACGACCGGCGCTACGACGTGCTGGTGGCGACCAACATCGTCGAGAGCGGCCTCGACATCCCGTCTGCCAACACGTTGGTGGTCTATCGTGCCGACCTGTTCGGCCTGGCGCAGATGTACCAGCTGCGCGGCCGGGTCGGGCGCTCGAAACTGCGGGCCTATTCCTATTTCACCTATCAGGCCGGTCGGCTGCTCAGCGCCTCGGCGGAACAGCGCCTGCGGGTGCTGCAGAGCCTCGATACCCTGGGGGCCGGATTCACGCTGGCCTCGCATGACCTCGACCTGCGCGGCGCCGGAAACCTTCTCGGCGAGGAGCAGTCAGGACATATCCGCGAAGTCGGGTTCGAGCTGTACCAGGAGCTGCTGCAGGAGGCGATCGCCGAGGCCCGGGCCGCGGCGCGCGGCGAGGCTTCCGGCGGCGGAGAGAAGTGGTCGCCGCAGATCCAGATCGGCACGGCGGTTCTGATCCCGGAAAGCTATGTCGCCGACCTGAACCTGCGCATGCAGCTTTACCGCCGCGTGGCCGATCTGGAAAGCCGGGAAGAGATCGATGCCTTCGGTGCGGAGCTGATCGACCGTTTCGGTCCGCTGCCGGCAGAGGTGCAGCATCTGCTGGACATTGTCGCGATCAAGCGGCATTGCCGCGACGCCAATATCCTGAAGATCGAGGCCGGCCCGAAGGGTGCGACACTGACCTTTCGGGACAACACCTTTGCCGATCCTGCCGGGCTGGTGCTGTTCATCCAGTCGGAACGCGGCCGGGCGAAACTGCGGCCCGACCACAAGGTGGTGCTGATCCATGACTGGCCGGAGCCGGAAGATCGCCTGAAAGGCGTGATGCATATTGCCGCCCGGCTAGGCGAGATCGCCCGCAAGGCGCGGAAGGCGGCCTAGCCGGCCGCGGCTTCCTCCGGCTCTGCTGCGACCTTGTCGATCACCTGCAGCAGCACCTCGGCATCCTGCGCGCCTGGAACGCCATATTTGCGCTCGAAAATGAAGAAGGGAACGCCGGTGATGCCGAGCTGGCGCGCCATCACATCCTCCTGCTGGATCAGGTCGGCATCGCGGCCCTCGTCCAGCAGGGATTTCACCAGGGCGCCGTCCATTCCTTCGGCGGCGGCGGCATCGGCCAGCACCTGGTGATCGCCGATATCCTGGCCCTCGATGAAATAGAGGTTGAACAACCGTTCCTTCAGTTCGGTCTGCACGCCGGTACCCAGCGCCCAGCGCAGCACCGAATGGGCGGCGAGGGTATTGGGCGTGCGCTTGATGCCGTTGAAATCGAAGGGAATGCCTTCCTTGGCACCCTCGGCGCCAACCCGGGCATAGATCTGCTGCGCCCTCTCGGGACCGCCGAACTTGGTTTCGAGATAGGTTTTCCGGTCCGCACCCTCGCGCGGCATGTCCGGGTTAAGCTGGAAGGGCCGCCAGCCGATCTCGAAGGAGATGTCGGGCCGTTCGGCCAGGGCTTTTTCCAGCCGGCGCTTGCCGATGAAGCACCAGGGGCAGATGACGTCGGAAACGATTTCGATGCGCATGCCGTAACGGTAGCGCAGGGATGCCCTTACGGCCAGCCTCTTGACCATATTTCCCGGAGGCGGGACCATCCGGGCGGAAAATCAGGAGGAATCGATGTCTCAGGGTATCAGTCTGAAGGGTAAGGTGGCGGTGGTGACCGGCGCCTCGAGCGGTCTTGGCGAGCGGTTTGCGGAAATCCTGAGCGCGGCGGGCGCGACCGTGGCGCTGGCAGCCCGGCGCACCGAACGGCTGACCGAACTGGCCGGCCGGATCACGGCGGCCGGCGGCAGGGCGATGACGGTGAAGCTGGACGTGAACGACCATGCCAATATCCAGGCGGCCTTCGACCAGGTGGCGGATGCGCTGGGCGGCGTGGATATCCTGATCAACAATTCCGGGGTCAGCAAGCAGGGCAAGATTACCGACGTGACCCCCGAAGACTACGATTTCGTGATGGATACCAACACCAAGGGCGCCTTCTTCGTGGCCCAGGCCGCGGCGCGGGACATGATCGCGCGGAAGAAGGCCGGCCGGATCATCAACATCGCCTCGGTGGCGGGCCTGCGGGTGCTGGGGCAGCTGTCGGTCTACTGCATGTCGAAGGCGGCCGTCGTGCATATGACCAAGGCGATGGCGCTGGAATGGGCCCGCTACGGGATCAATGTCAACGCCGTCTGCCCGGGCTATATCGAGACCGAGATCAACCGGGAATACTGGGGCACGCCGGGTGGCCAGAAGCTGGTCGAGATGCTGCCCCGCAAACGGGTCGGCAGCGCGCAGGATCTGGATGGCCTGCTGCTGCTGCTGGCTTCCGACGAGGCGCGATTCATCAACGGCGCGGTCATTGCCGCCGATGACGGGCTGTCGGTCACCTGAACGGGCCCGGCAAATGACGGAAGCGGCGGCCGGCCGGCCAAAAATTCTGGTGCTGTTCGCGCATCCCTATCCGGGCATCTCTCGGATCAACCGGGTTATGCTTGAAACCGCCCGTGACTTGCCGCATGTGACGGTCAACGACCTGTATGAGCTGTATCCAGATTTCGACATCGACGTGAAACGCGAGCAGGAACTGCTGAGCGCTCACGATGTGGTGGTGATGCAGCATCCCTTCTACTGGTATTCCTGTCCGGCCATCCTCAAGGAATGGATGGATGCCGTGCTGGAATACGGCTGGGCTTACGGCAATGGCGGCATTGCCCTGCAGGGCAAGGATCTGGTACAGGCCATTTCCACCGGCGGGCCGGATTTCGCCTATCGCGAGGACGGCTATAACCGCTATGAGATGGGGGACCTGCTGCGGCCGTTCGAGCGCAGCGCGGTGCTGTGCGGCATGACCTACCGGCCGCCGTTCCTGATCCAGGGCGTGCGGCAGAAAACGGCGGCGGAAGTGGCGGCCCATGCCTCGGCCTATCGCAACTGGCTCGACGGCTATCCGCATCCGGCACGACAGCCGGCCTGCGAACGGCCTGTCGTGCCGCCAACTGACCGCTGAGGCATCGCGATGGACCAGCACGGCCTGCTTGCCAATGTCGTTGTCTATCTTGCCGCGGCGGTGATCGCGGTGCCGCTGGCGCGGCGGCTCGGTCTCGGTTCGGTGCTGGGCTACCTGATCGCCGGCATTGTTGTCGGCCCCTGGGGGCTGAAGCTGATCACCGATGTCGAGGCGATCCTGCACCTGTCGGAATTCGGCGTGGTGCTGCTGCTGTTCGTGATCGGGCTGGAACTCAACCCGCGCCGGCTCTGGCAGATGCGGGCACCGATCCTTGGTCTCGGCGGCGGCCAGGTGGGCCTGTCGGCTCTCGGTCTTGGGGCCTTTTTCCTGTTCGTCCTGGACTGGTCACCGATGGCGGCGCTGGTGGCCGGGCTGGCCCTGTCGCTGTCCTCGACGGCGATTGCCCTGCAGCCGCTGCAGGAACGCAGCCTGCTCGGCACGCCCGGCGGCCGGGCGGCCTTTTCGATCCTGCTGTTCCAGGACATTGCGGTGATCCCGATGCTGGCGCTGCTGCCGGTGCTGGCGGCGGCACCGGCGGTCGCCGAGGGAAGCGGGGGGCTGGTCAACGGGCTGAAGGCGGTGGCGGCCATTGCCATCATTGTGTTTGGCGGCCGTTTCCTGACCCGGCCGGTTTTCCGGCTGATTGCCAGCACCGGCCTGCGCGAGATTTTTACGGCGGTGGCCCTGCTGCTGGTGCTGGGCATCGCCCTGCTGATGCAGCTGGCCGGCCTGTCGATGGCGCTGGGAGCCTTCCTGGCCGGCGTGCTGCTGGCGGAATCGGAATATCGGCACGAGCTGGAAAGCGATATTGAACCGTTCAAGGGGCTGCTGCTCGGCTTGTTCTTCGTGGCGGTTGGCATGTCGGTGGATTTCGGCCTGCTGCTAACGGAGCCCTGGAAGGTGATCGGGCTGGTGGCTGCCCTGCTGGCGATCAAGGGCGTCGTGCTTGCGGTCATGGCCAGGCTGTGGCGACTGCCGGCCAGCCAAACCGCGCTGTTCGCCTTCCTGCTGATGCAGGGTGGTGAATTCGCCTTCGTGCTGCTGGGCAGCGCTGCCGGGTTCGGCATTGTCGATCCGGCCACGGTGGCGCTGCTGATCCTGGCCATCGCGCTGTCGATGGTACTGGCGCCGCTGCTGGTCGTGATCAATGACCGGCTGATCGAGCCACGGTTCACCATTGTCGACGACCGCCCGCAGGACATGCCCGAGGACGAGGGCAATCCGGTGATCGTCGCGGGCTTCGGCCGCCTCGGCCAGATCGTTGTCCGTCTTCTGTACGCCAACCGTATCGGCGCCACCGTGCTGGACCATGACCCGGAGATCATCGACACATTGCGCCGTTTTGGCTTCAAGGTCTTCTACGGCGATGCCACGCGGCTCGATCTTCTGGAGGCAGCCGGTGCCGCCAAGGCAAAGGTGCTGGTGGTGGCGGTGGACAATACGGATGACTCGCTGACCCTGGTCGATCTGGCGCGGCAGCATTTTCCGCAGCTGAAAATCGTGGCCCGCGCCCGCGACCTTCCGCATGCCATGGAACTGATGAACCGCGGCGTGGATGTGCTTGAACGCGAGACTTTCCGCTCGGCCCTGCGACTGGGGGAGGAAACCATGAAGGCGCTGGGCATGGGGGGCTATGCGGCCCGTAAACGCACCCAGATGTTCCGGCGCCATAACGAAGCCCTGCTGAAGCAGATGCATGCCCATTGGGGCGAAGACATGGAAAAGCGCATCAGCCTGCAGAAAGAGGCCCGCGCCCGTCTGCAGCAGAATCTGGAGGCGGACGAAAAGGCCGCCATCGAGCAGCGCGGCCTTGGCTGGGACTGATATGCCGTCTCAGCCGGCTTCGGCGATGCCCATCCGGCGCAGGATCTGCTGGCTGTCGGCCGTCACGGTGCCCGGGCCGATGGTCATGCGGCTGCCGAAGGTGCCGGCGACACGGTCGATCAGGGCGCTGTAGCGGCGCCACAGGGCCTGGCGGTCGCCTTCCGATGCGGCGGCCTGCCATTCCCGCACATAGGCAGCGCCGGACTGCAGCTGGGACAGAGCGTCATTCTGCCCGGCGATGTCGCGGTAGCGTTCGGCAAATGCCGGATCGTCGGCAAACAATGCGGCAATGTCCTCCGATTGCGGGCTGCTGCTGTCGACGACGATGCGCCCGTCGGCGGCTATGCTCAGCGAGATTGGCTGTTTGCTGTCGAGGCCGGCAGCCTGCAGGCGGCTGCGCAGCTGCTCGGCAAATTCTGCCGAGCGCAGGCGGACAGTCTTGCTCGCGGCATCGAGATCGACCCGCTTCGAGGTGGGGTCCCAGCTGCTCCCGAACAGCGACGGCACCAGGTCTTCCGGGCGCGGTGCGGCCGTGCCGCCGGCTGCCGGCAATGGGGATTTCGGCTGCTTTTCTGCCAGGTATTCCGCGAATTTCGAGGCCGCGGCGGTCGCCGGTGTGTTGACGGCGGCTGTCTGGCTGGCGGTCAGAAGATTGCCGAAGCGGGATTCGGCGGCGGCGTTTGTAAACAGGCTCATGGTCATCCCCTCGCAGGCTGCAGCGGGGATGTTGCAAGGCTGGTGCCAGTTGCGGGACGTTCAGCCGAGGGCCAGCTTCTTGCGCTGTACCTTGCCGTTGGCCGTGCGCGGCAGGCTGGCGACGAAGCGCCATTCGCGCGGGCATTTATAGGCGGCCAGGCGGTCCTGGGCAAAGCCGGCAATCGTCTCGGCCGTCAGGCTTTCGCCTTCGCGCAACACGATGAAGGCGGCCACAACCGAGACATCCTCGCGGACCCGGATCTCGGTCACGGCAACCTCGGCAATGGCCGGATGTTCGGCCAGCGCCATCTCGACTTCGACCGGCGAGACGCGGTAGCCCATGGCATTCATCACGTCATCGTTGCGGCCGTGATGCCAGACATAGCCGTCGGCATCGATGCTGGCGAGATCGCCGCCGCAGAACCATTCACCGCGATAGACCAGAGCCTCTTCTTCCGGACGGTTCCAGTAGCCGAGCATGAGCGAGGGATCGGAGCGATGCACGGCCAGCAGGCCGGTTTCGCCCTGCGCCAGCGGCCGGGCGCCATTCCCGTCATCATCCGGGTCGAGAATGGCGACACGGCGGCCGGGCTGCGGCCGGCCGGGGCTGCCGGGCTTGATCTGCATGCCCGGGCCGGTGGAGATGTAGGTCGAGATTTCGGACATGCCGAGCGCTTCGTAGAGGGGCCTGCCGGTGCGCTGCTGCCACTCCGCCAGCAGGGCCGGGGCCAGCGCTTCGCCAGCGGTGACGCCATGACGGAAGGCCGACAGGTCATGGCTGGCTAGATCGCAGTATTTGAGAATCTGCCGGTACAGGGTCGGGACCGCTGCAAACATCGTCGCCCGGTGTTTTTCCAGCAGGGCCGGCCAGACCTGGATGTCGCGCGGGCCGTTGTAGAGCACCGTGGTGGCGCCCACCGCCCAGGGATCGACCAGGCCGACACCCAGCGTATAGGTCCAGTTGAAGGCGCCGGCATGCAGCATGACATCGCTTTCATGCAGGCCCAGCCAGCCCTGGTGCATCGGCCGGCGGCCCCAGGCGGCGCGCTGGGCATGCAGCACCCCCTTGGGCCTGCCGGTGGTGCCCGAGGTGTAGACCAGATAGGCCGGATCGTCGGCAGCGGTGTCGGCATAGTCGGCAAGCGGAGCGGCCTGCTTGAGCTGGGCCAGACGGGCCGGGTCGATCAGCAGCACGCCGGCGGGCAGCTGCAGGTCGGTGGCCAGTTCGGCGCTGGCCGCCACGGCGGCGGCGCCGGAATTTTCCAGCAGGTAGGCGGCTTCGGCGGCTGTCAGCTGGGCACTGGAGGGCAGGGCGACATAGCCGGCCGCCATGGTGGCGAAATAGGTCAGGGCGTAATCGGCGTCATTGGCCATGCGGATCATGATCCGGCTGCCGCGCGGCAGGCCGAGGCCCTGCAGCCCGGCGGCCAACCTGCGGACTGCCTGGTCGACCTCGCCGAAGGTCATGCGGAATTCATGATCGGCACCGGCCAGAATCATCGCCGTCTTGTCCGGCCGCAGGCGGGCGTTTTCCGCCAGGCAATAGCGGGCGATGTTGAAACGGGCGGGAACGGGATCGGTCATGACGATGGCTTTGCTTGTGGCAGATCAGGCGGCCTGGTGCGGCTTCGCGTCTGGGGTCCGCAGGTAGAACAGCAGGGCGCAGAGCAGCAGCACCGCTTGTAGGCCGAACATGGTGCGGTAGGCAACCGCATCAGCCGCGCCGCCGGCCGGCGTCTGCCAGGCCATCAGGTAACCGGTCAGGATCTGCTGGAAAGCGGCGCCGCCCATCGTGCCGATATTGAGGGTGGTGATCCCGCGCCCGGCCAGGTGCGGCGGAAAGACCGAGCGGGCATGGGCAAAGATCATCACCACGCAGCCATTCATCACGCCCATCACGGTGAACAGGACCGTCACGGCGACGATACCCAGGCCGGGAATGAGGACAATGCCGGCCAGGCAGACCAGCTGGGCGCCGATCCCGGCGGCCAGCAACCATTTGCGTGTGTTGAAGACGCGGTCGAGCGGGCCCCAGATGAAATAGCCGGAAGCCGCGCCAACCGCCATGAAGATCAGGACATTGCCGCGGCCGGCGGCATCCAGCCCATAAACATCGTGCAGGAAGGGTCCGCCCCAGAGGCCGAGAATGGTGATGAAGGTGGCATAGGCAGTGAAGATGATAACGAAGAGATAGGGGAAAGCCGGGTGGCGGATTACGATGCCGATGCCGCGCAGGGCCTGCAGCAGGCTTTCGCCGCTGCCGGCCGGCTGCCCGGTCTGGTCCGGCCGGTCACGGATGGTCAGCCAGGCCAGCCCAATCAGCAGAACGGTGATGGCTGCCGTAACCCAGAAGGCGGCACGCCAGCCGAAGGCGGCAGTGAACCAGGCGAGCGGTGCGGTCGAGGCGATTACGCCGAGATTGCCGACCGCGATCAGGATGCCGGACATCTGCGCAAAGCGCTCCGGGGGGTACCAGCGGGAGAACAGCACCAGTGGCCCGGTCAGCAGGGCGGCACAGCCGAAACCAAGCACGACGCGGGCGGCGGTCAGTTCGGCGAGGTTGCGGCCCAGCGCAAAGGCAAGCGCACCGACCAGGGCGATGGTCAGGGTGACCATGATCGTGCGGCGCGGGCCCCAGCGGTCCAGTGCGATGCCGACCGGCAGCTGGCTGACCGAAAAGGTCAGAAAGAAGGCGCCGGTCAGAATGCCCAGATCGTCGGGCGTCAGCCGCAGCTCCGTCATCAGGTCCGGACCGATGACGGCATTGGCCGAGCGATAGAACTGGCTGATGATATAGGTCAGGCAGGTGCAGACCAGAATCCGCGTTGCGACGGACATGGGCGGCGCTCTACCGCCCCATCAGGGTCTGCGGCAGCCAGGTGGCGATACCGGGGAAGAAGCAGAGCAGGATGATGGCCACGATCATGCAGCCCATGAAAGGCACGGCGCCTTTCAGGATCTGCGGCAGGCGCACATCCGGTGCGATGCCGTTAATCACGAACAGGTTCAGGCCGACCGGCGGGGTGATGAGGCCCAGTTCCATGTTGATGGTCAGGATCACGCCGAACCAGATCGGATCGAAACCGGCATTGGCAATGATCGGGGCCAGGATCGGTGTCGTCATCAGAATGATGGCAGCCGGCGGCAGGAAGCATCCGGCGAACAGCAGCAGGATGTTGATGAACAGCAGCAGTACCCAGCGGTTCACATCCAGGCCGGCGATCCACTGCGCGATCGACTGGGTGACGAACAGGCTGGACATCATGTAGCCGAACAGGATCGAGGCGGCGATGATCATCAGCAGCATGCCGGATTCGCGCATGCCATCGCGCAGGATTTCCCACAGATGGAGGGGATTCCATACCCGGTAGATCACCACGACCATCAGCAGGCACAGCATGGCGCCAACACCGGCGGCTTCCGACGGCGTGGCGATGCCGCCATAGAGTGCATAGACCACGCCGGCAATCACCACCAGGAAAGGCAGAACCCGGGGCAGCAGCTCCAGTTTTTCGGCCAGCGAATAGCGGCGGCCGAAATCGGCCAGCTTTTCGCCGCGATACCAGCTGATGAACAGGGCCCAGGCCATGAACAGACTGGTCAGCAGCAGGCCGGGCAGCACACCGGCGAGAAACAGCTGGCCGATCGAACTTTCCGAGGCGATGCCGTACAGGATCATGGTGACGCTGGGCGGAATCAGGATGCCGAGCGTGCCGCCGGCAGCGATGGCGCCGGTGGCCAGATCAGCCGAATAGCCGCGTTTGCGCATTTCCGGGATGCCCATCTTGCCGATGGCGGCGCAGGTGGCGGGCGAAGATCCGGTCAGGGCCGCGAACAGCGCACAGGCGCCGATATTGGAAATCACCAGCGAGCCGGGCACCCGGTTGAGCCAGCGGTTGAGTACCTCGTAGAGATCGCTGCCGGCCCGCGAGGAGGCGACGGCAGCACCCATGATCACGAACATCGGGATCGAGACCAGCGTGAAATCATCAAGGCCGGAAAACAGGGTGTCGGCCAGGAAATCGATGGTGCCCCAGCCTTCGAGTGCGACCATGAAGATCAGCGAGACGATGCCGAGGCCGAAGGCGATCGGGATGCCGGTGGCAAGGACGGCTATGGCAACTACACAGATCAGGGCACCAAGATGCAGTTCGTTCACAGGCCATCCTCGGGTTTCAGGCCGAACGGCATCTCACGACCAGTGATGATGGCCCAGATGTCGGCAATGTATTGCAGGCACAGAATGCCCATGCCGACCGGCAGGGACAGGAACGGTATCCACATGCGGGCCCGCCACATCGAACTGGTCAGGCGGTTGGTGGCGTAAGCCTCGTGCCACCAGGTCACGGTATTCCAGAACACCGCGAAGCAGAATGCGAGGGCAAGGGTGGAAGCCAGCAATGCCAGCACTATCCGTGCACGGTGACCGAGCAGCAGCGGCAGCAGGTCGACATTGACATGCCCGCGGGTCAGCAGGATGTAAGGGGCCCCGAGAAAGGTGGCAGCAATCAGCGAGAAGATCACAAATTCAGTCTGCCAGATGGTTGACTGCTCCAGCACCGAACGCTGGAAGATCATCTGGCAGACAATGAGGATGCTGAGCAGGATCAGCAGGGTGGAAACCACCCCGCTGATCCGCGACAGCATCCGTACAAAAGACGCAAACAGCTCCATGTGCTGGGTGCGGCTCAGCGAACCTGCAGCGCCTTGACGATCAAGGCCTTGCCGTTCGGTACCTTGTCGGCAAAGGTCTTGTAGGAGGTCTTGTTGGCAACCTCGCGCCATTTATTGGCCTGTTCGTCGCTCATCTCGACCACCTTGACGCCGGCCTTCGTGTAGGCCTCGACCAGTTTTTCGTCGAGCTTCTTGGACTCGGCCGCGAAATAGTCTTCCGCTTTCTTCGACGCGGCCATGATGGCCTTTTTCTGGGCGTCGTTCAGTTTGTCGAAGCTGCGCTTGGACATCAGCACCGGTTCGTACATGAACCACAGGGCGTTGTCGCCGGGTGCGGTCAGGCATTTGACCTGTTCGTAGAGCCGGAAGGAAACGAAGCTGCCCGATGAGGTGTCGGTGGCATCGGCGACCCCGGTCTGCAACGCATTGTAGACTTCATTGGATGGGATCGAGATGATCGAAGCGCCGGCCCCGGCCCACATTTCGGCAAAGGTGGCGCCGGCCGAACGGACCTTGAGGCCCTTGGCATCGTCGGGAACGAGGATGCATTTTTCCTTGGAGCCGAAAGCGCCGGCCAGCCAGGCATCGGCCAGCACCACGACGCCGGCATCATTGATGATCTTCTTGATGTCCTGCATGAAGGGCGAGGCGTTGATACGCTTGGCATGTTCATGGCTCTTGACCAGGCCCGGCATCAGGGTGGCGCCGAATTCCGCATGCTGCCCGGAGGCGTAGTCGAGCGGGAAGGACGTGATGTCGATCTGCCCCTTCAGCATCGCATTCCACTGCTCGGTGGCTTTGACCAGGCTGGCACCGGGATAGACCTTGATGTCGAGCCCGACATTGGCGGCAGCGGCTTCGCGGGCGATCATCTGCACCATTTCATCGCGCACATCGCCCTTGCCGCCGGGAAACTGGTGCGATGCCTTGAGGGTAAGGTCGGCCGCCTGAACCTGGGCGGCGGCCAGGCCGAGGGCCAGGCCGGCAGCCATGCCGAGATGGGTCATGCGAATCATTGTGTTTCCTCCTCGTTATATTTGTTTGTTGTCATACTATTCTGTGGCCCTGCGGGGCCCAAGCAAAATCGCGCGGTTGTGGCAGACTCCTGTGGACAATCCTGCGGCTGGCCGGAAGGGCTATTTCCGGCTGAGCGGCAGCGGCAGCGCCGGCTGCTCCCGTTCGGCTTTGTCGGCATCGATCCCGTATGGCCGGGCTGCGCCGATGATGGCCTGTGTGACCTGGCTGGAGACCTCGGCAGCGATCTTTGCCGCAACCTCGGCTGAGACCTTGGCGGCGACCTGGGCGGCGATCTGGGCCGGCGAGGGGGCTCCGCCGGCCGGCGTTGCCGCTGGTGCGATTGCCGGGGCTGCCGTGCCGGCCTCCTGCATCCCGGGCCGCAGCTCCAGCCGCAGGATAAACTCCTGAATGATCCGGCGGTAAAGGTCGTCCTTGAGGATGGCGTCCTCCTCACCCTGGTTGATCGACGGGTTGTCGTTGACCTCGATCACCACGACACCCTTGGCGGTCTGCTTGAGGTCGACACCGTACAGGCCGTTGCCGATCAGGCCGGCTGCTTTCAGTGCCAGGTCGACCACTTCGGCGGGCGCCTCCTCGATCGGCAGGGTGCGCAGGCCGCCTTCGGTAAAGCGGCCGCTGTCGGCATGCTTGACCACCTGCCAGTGGCCGCGCGACATGAAATACTGGCAGGCATAAATGGCCTGGCCGCGGAGGATGCCGATGCGCCAGTCGAAGTCGGTATAAAGATACTCCTGCGCAAGGATCACGTCGGATTCGCGCAGCAACTGGGCGGCTGCGTCCTGAAGCTGCTGCCGGTTCTCGGCCTTTACGATGCCGCGCGAGAACGAGCCGTCCGGGATCTTGAGGATGACGGGATAGGGGATTTCCTGTTCGATCGCCTCGATGCCGCGATTGTCCAGCACCACGGTCTTCGGTGTCGGGATCTTGTTGGCCTTCAGAAGCTCGGCCAGATAGACCTTGTTGGTGCAGCGCAGGATCGATGTCGGGTCGTCGATGACCGCCATCCCTTCGTTTTCCGCCTTTTTGGCAAAACGGAAGGTGTGATGGTCCAGGGCCGTGGTTTCGCGGATGAACAGCGCGTCGTATTCCGCCAGCTCGGAGTAATCCTTTTTTTCGACCAGCTCCACATCAACGCCCATCTGTTCGCCGATGCGGATGAATTTCTGCAGGGTGCGCTTGTCGGAAGGCGGCAGGGCATCGGTTGGATTGTGCAGGATGGCGAGGCTGTATTTCGCAGCCGGCTTGGCCTTGGGCGTGCGCCAGCTGGATCGCGTGTAGGATTCCAGCGCATGTTCGAAGAACTCTTCCTGGTCGGGCTTGAGATCGCCGAGCGACATCGGCCGGATCGAGGCGATATGCCAGCCGTCTTCCGGCGAGATGTTCAGCCGCAGCATGGGGGCGCGGAATTCGTCGAACACCCGGCGGGCCAGATCGGGGAAGCGCAGGTCGTCGGTCCGGCCGAAGAAGACGTTGATGGCGAACGGGGCGGTCGGCAGCATCACCAGCTTTTTCACCTGCTGGCGCAGCAATTCGTCCAGTTCCGGCAGCATGTGGCTGTAGATGCTGCGCTCGCGCAGTTCCAGGATCGTCTTGACCGAGGGGATCACCTTCTGGCTGCGGGCCTCGGCAAGCAGCGAGCAGTAATATCCGTATCCGAGATACGAGTAATCCTTGCTGAGGTTGATGATTTTGGCCCGCTTGGCCTGGACAAGATCCGGCCGGGTGATGAATTCCCGGTTGTTCAGCACAAGGCAGCCGGGATTGCGATAGCGGAAATGGGTCTTACGCTCGACAACAATGATGTGCATGGCGGCGGGATGGTCTCCCGTATCTGACTGTCCGGTTGGCGCTGACTGGCGTCCGTTTCATCCGGCCCGCTTTTGCCGTGGCAATCCGCCGCCCAGGCGCTTTTCCAGCCGCCAGGCATCGGACCCGTCCTCGTAATAGCGGGCGATGCGTCCGATGATTCCATAGCCGCTTTTTCGGTACAGCGCGAGCGCCGATTTATTGCCGGTGCTGACCTCGAGGCGCAGGGCCCCGGCGCCCCGCCGGCGCAGCGCGGTTTCCATGGCCTGCAGCAGCCGCCGGCCAAGACCGGCGCCGCGGGCTGCGGGGTCGACGGCGATGGAATACAGGCGCGCCGCCGGGGAATCAGCCCGGCTGAAGGCCGTCGCTGCCGCCAGCAGGCTGGTATCGCCGGGGATTACCAGCAGCAGGGCACGGGGGTTGCGCAGGGCGGCGGCATAGCTGCGCCGCGACATCCGGTCGCCGGCAAAACAGCGCTCCTCGAGGGCGACCAGGGCATCGAGATCGGCGGTGCGGGCGGTGCGGAAGCCCGGTTTGCCGGCCATGGCGGACTCAGCGCAGGCGCAGAACCGGCACGCTGCCGCCGGCCTGCAGCGGGGGGGCCAGTGGCGGGCGCACGATCAGTCCGTCCGCCTGGCTGAGCAGGCGCAGCATTGAGCTGTCCTGCCGGCTGAACGGGCGGGCAAGCAGGTGGCCGGTTTCGTCGGTCTGCAGGCTGGCCCGCAGGTAATCCTCGCGCCGGTCGTTGGCGGGAAGATCAACGGCCGCAACCGCGGTTTCGAAATGGACGGTCCAGTCGAGGCCCAGCATGGCGCGCAGGGCCGGCACCAGGAAATTGTGGCCGCAGACAAAGGCAGAAACCGGGTTGCCGGGCAGGCCGAGCAGCGGAAGACTGTTTCCGGCGACATCGGCGTGGCCGAACATCAGCGGCTTGCCCGGGCGCATGGCGATGCGCCAGAAATCGATGCCGGCGCCGCCTTTGCCGAGTACGGCATGGATCAGGTCATGCTCCCCGACGCTGGCGCCGCCAAGGGTCAGCAGCAGGTCGCAGCCGGCCGCGCCGGCAGACTTGGCGCGCAGATCCGCCTCGGTGTCGCGGGCAATGCCAAGGTCGACGGCCTCGCCGCCATGAGCCTCGATCAGTGCGGCGAGGCCGATATTGTTCGAGCTGACGATCTGGTTCGGGCCGACCGGATCGCCCGGCCGCACCAGTTCATCGCCGGTGGCCAGCACGGCGATGCGCGGCCGGCGGCGGACGGGCAGCCAGGGCACATTCATGGCGGCGGCCAGCGCGACATCCTCGGGTGCCAGCCGCCGGCCGGCCGGCAGCAGGTTCTGGCCCTCGCTGAAATCGAGGCCGGCCCGGCGAATCCACTGGCCTGGCCGCGGTGCCTCGCGGACGGACAGCAGGCCGTCCGGCTGCAGATCGGCATCTTCCTGGATCACGATGGCATCGGCGCCGGCTGGCAGCGGCGCGCCGGTGAAGATGCGGATGCATTCGCCGGGTCCGATCATGCCGTCATGGCGGCTGCCGGCTGCTGCGGCGCCGACCGGCTTCAGGCGGGCGGGCAGGGAGCCAAGGTCGGCCTGCCGGCAGGCCCAGCCATCCATGGCGCTGGCATCGAAGGGCGGCTGGGTCCGGCGCGCGGCGGTATCCTCCGCCAGCACCCGCCCGGCCGCATGGCGCAGATCGACCGTTTCCGCCGGCATCTGCGGCAGGGCAGCGACGATACGGGCGCGGGCATCGGCAACGGCCAGCATGGCGTGCTCAGTCCTGCTCGAAAGTGCCGGACTTGCCGCCAGACTTGTGCAGCAGGCGGATATCGGTGATCCGCATGGCACGGTCGACCGCCTTTACCATGTCGTAGAGGGTCAGGGCGGCGACACTGGCCGCGGTCAGGGCTTCCATCTCGACGCCGGTCCGGCCCTTCAGCCGGCAGGTGGCAATGATGTCGATGGCGCCGGCTGCACGGTCGGGAGTGAGGTCGATACTGACCTGGCTGAGTGCCAGCGGGTGGCAGAGCGGAATCAGGTCGTGGGTCTTCTTGGCGGCCATGATGCCGGCAATGCGGGCCGTGGCCAGCACATCGCCTTTCGGGGTTGTGCCTGACAGGATCAGGTCCAGTGTGGCCGCCTGCATCAGGATGCGGGCGCCGGCACGGGCGACCCGTTCGCTCTCGGCCTTTGCCGAGACATCGACCATATGCGCCTCGCCGGCGGCATTCAGATGGGTCAGGGTGGGCTTGTCGGTCACGCCGCCTGTGCTCCGGTCAGCAGCAGGCGGGTCGCCGCCTCGACATCCGGCTGCCGCATCAGACTTTCACCGACCAGAAAGCAGCGGGCGCCGCAGGCGGCCATGCGGTCGAGGTCGGCCTTGCTGTAGAGGCCGGATTCGCTGACCAGCAGCTTGCCGCGTGGAACCCGCGCGGCCAGTTCCTCGGTGGTGGCGATATCCACCGTCAGGGTTTTCAGGTTGCGGTTATTGACGCCCAGCAGCGGCGATTTCAGCTTCAGGGCCCTGTCCATCTCGGGGGCGTCATGCACCTCGACCAGCACATCGAGGCCGTAATCCCCGGCTGCCGCTTCAAGTTCGGCGGCCTGCGCATCCTCCAGCGCCGCCATGATCAGCAGGATGCAGTCGGCACCCAGCGCACGGGCTTCCGCCACCTGGTAGGGGTCAAGCATGAAGTCCTTGCGGATCACCGGCAGGTCGACAGTGGCGCGCACCTGCCGCAGGTAGTCATCGCTGCCCTGGAAATACGGCTCGTCGGTCAGGACCGAAAGACAGGTGGCCCCGCCGCTGGCATAGGCGCGGGCCAGGGCGGGCGGGTCGAAATCAGGCCGGATCAGGCCTTTCGAGGGCGAGGCCTTCTTGATCTCGGCGATCAGGCCGTAACGGCCGGCCGCCACAGCGTCCTGCAGGGCTTGCAGAAAGCCGCGTGGAGCCGGGGTGGTACGGGCCTGGGCATCCAGCGTGGCAAAAGGCGATTGCGTCTTGCAGCGGGCGATATGCGCGCGCTTGTCGGCGCAGATACGGGCCAGCACGTCACTCATCTGCTTTTCTTTTTGGGCTCATCCGCTTCCGGCTCGGGCGGCGGCGGTTCATGGGTGATCTCGATCAGGCGGGCCAGCGCGGTTCGTGCTTTGCCGCTGTCGATGGCCGCGGCTGCCATGGCGACGCCTTCGCGCAGATCGGGGGTGCGGTCGGCAATAACCAGGGCGGCGGCGGCATTCAGCAGCACGATGTCGCGGAAGGCGCCGGGAGCACCGTTCAGCACGGCCCGCAGGGCAGCGGCATTGGCTGTCGGCTCGTCGCCTTTCAGGTCTTCCATCCGCGCGCGCGGCAGCCCGGCTTCCTCGGGGGTGATCTCGAAATGACGCAGGGCGCCTTTGTGGGTTTCCGACACATAGGTGGGCCCGGTGGTGGTGATCTCGTCCAGCCCGTCGGAGCCGTGCACGACCCAGACCTTCTCCGAGCCAAGCTTGCCCATCACCGCGGCCAGCGGCTGCACCCACTGGCGGTCGTAGACCCCGAGCAGCTGGCGTTTTACCAGCGCCGGATTGCTGAGCGGGCCGAGCAGGTTGAAGATCGTACGGGTGCCCAGTTCGACGCGGGTCGGGCCGACATGGCGCATCGCGCCGTGGTGGCGCGGGGCCATCAGGAAGCCGACGCCGGCCTCGGCGATTGCCTTTTCGATCAGGCGGAAGTCGCAGTCGATATTGACCCCGAGTGCGGTCAGCACATCGGCGGCGCCGGTTTTCGAGGACACCGCGCGGTTGCCATGCTTGGCTACCGGTACGCCGCAGCCTGCGAGCACGAAGGCCGAGCAGGTCGAGACATTCCAGGTGCCTTTCACGTCGCCGCCGGTCCCCACGATATCGATGGCGCCGGCCGGTGCGGAGACCCCATGCACCTTGGCGCGCATGGTCATGGCGCCGCCGGTGATCTCGTCGACCGTCTCGCCGCGGACCCGCAGGGCCATCAGAAAGCCACCCATCTGTGCCGGGGTGGCATTGCCGGACATCATGATGTCGAAAGCGAGGCGGGCATCCTCGACACCGAGCGGCGCGCCGCCAGCAACCTGGGCCAGCAGCCGTTTGAATTCCGTGACGTCAGCGCTCATGCAGCTTTCTCTTCCAGATCCCCCGCAACCGGAAGGCCGCAATAGCGCACAAAATTGGCCAGCATCGCAAGGCCGTGCTCCGAGGCGATGCTCTCCGGGTGGAACTGCACGCCATGGATCGGCAGGTCGCGATGGGCAAGGCCCATGATCACGCCATCCTCCGCCCGTGCAGTGATCTGCAGGACATTCGGCACAGTGGCCGGGTCCACCGTCAGGGAATGGTACCGGGTGGCCAGGAAATCCTGCGGCAGGCCGGCAAAAACGCTGTCGCCGGCATGGTGGATGCGGCTCATCTTTCCGTGCAGCGGCTGCGGTGCCCGCACGACCTTGCCGCCAAAGACCTGCCCGATGGCCTGGTGGCCCAGACAGACGCCGAAAAGCGGCAGTCTTTTTTCGGCAGCGGCGGCAATCATGTCGAGGCAGATGCCGGCCCGGTCGGGATCGCAGGGGCCTGGGGAAAGCACGACGCCAGCCGGGTTCAGGGCTAGAACGGCATCCGGGGTGATCTCGTCATTGCGGAAAACCCGGACTTCCGGGCCGATCCGGCCGAAATAATGTACCAGATTCCACGTAAAACTGTCGTAGTTATCAATCAATACCAGCATGGCGACCATCCTCGCAGGCGCACCCTAGCATAACCCTGCCGCCGGACGACAGCCGCAGCCATACCCGCGTCAATTGCAAAGTGGGGCTCAAATTCTGTCAGAAAATCAAGCTATTGCGGTGGGGAGCAAAAGGCAGAACAATTCTACCAAAGATTCGTGATGGGGGGATTCAGAATGAAATTCCGGAAGCTGCGTATACCGAACATCCGCTTCGGGATCAGTCACCGCCTCTATCTGGCCGTCGGGGTGATTGCGTCCTTTGCCCTTATCTCTGCCGCAGCGGGCTGGTTTGCCATGTCGCGGCTGGATCGGTCGATCACTGTCGTCACCGATGAAGGCGTTACGGCGATGGCGGCGGCTCTGAACCTGTCGAAGCAGGTCTCCGACCTTGCCGGTGTTGCCCCGGACCTGGTGTCCGCGCAGACGGAAAAGGACATCCAGGCACTAGAGGCCGGAATCAAGGAGAAGGAAGGGCGGATCGAGGCAACCCTCGGGGTTGTGTCCGCCACCATGAGCGGGCCGAATGTCGAGAATATCGAGAAGGAGACCAAGGCGCTGCTGAGCAGTATCAGCCAGCTGCGTCAGGTGGTCGACGCGCGGATCCGCACTTCGCAGTTCCGTATTGACGAGACCCAGAAGCTTGCCGGCGCCCATGCCGAATTCCTCAAGACGGCCAGCCCGAAGGTGGAGGAAGCCTCGTTCGAGCTGACCACCAACATGACCTCGGCGACTTCTGTCGGCGATCTGATCAAGGTCGAGCAGGTCCTGGCCAAGCTCGCCAATTCCGATCTTCTGATGCTGCAGGGGATCAGCGGGCTGATCTCGGAGGTCAACAACACCGTCGGCATTCTCGCCGTTGGTGCACAGTCGGCGGATATGAACGAACTGGGCACCATGAGTACCAAATACGAAGAGGCCGCCGCGCGGGTCGAAAGGGCGCTTGCCTATATCCAGAAGATCAAGCCGGACAAGGATCTGGCCAGGGTCACCAGCGATGTCCTCGATTTCGGCAGTCCCGGCGTGGGGGTGGTCAGCCTGCGCGAGCAGGAAATCTCGGCAATCCAGCAGGCAAGGCGCATGCTGCAGGTCAGCCGGGATGCCGCGCAGAGGCTGAGTGCCGCAACCGAGCTGGTGGTCGGCGATGCGAACAAGGGGGTTCTCGAATCCGCAGCCGACGCCAAGCGGACCAGCGATGGCGGCAAACTGTTCCTCGTCGTCGTGGCGGCGGCCAGTCTGCTGGCGGCTTTCCTGGTCGGCTGGCTCTATATCGGTCGCCGGGTCGGTTCGCCGCTGACCGTTCTGACGGCTGTCATGGCACGTCTGGCCAACCGGGAATGGCAGACCGATGTTCCGGACCGCGGTCGCCAGGACGAGATCGGCGACATGGCCCGGGCTGTGCAGATATTCAAGGAAAATGGCCTCGAAAACGAGCAGTTGCAGCGTACGGTGGAAGAAAACCGCCGGGTGGCGGAAGAGCAGCGCCGGGCGCAGGAGGCATTGCTCGACCAGGCCGTTGGCGAGGTTGTGGGGGCTGCTGCCGATGGTGACCTGTCGGCCCGCATCGACACCAGCCGGCTGGAAGGAACCATGGCCCGGCTGGGCGAGCGGGTGAACGGCCTGCTGAAAACGGTGGAGGAAGTTCTCTCGGCGCTCGGGCAGTCGCTCGGTGCCATGGCTGCCGGTGATTTCACCCACCGGATCGGTGCCGAATATGCGGGTGTGTTCGACCGGCTGAAGCAGGACAGCAACCGCACGGCCGAGCAGCTGGCGGAGACCATCGGACGTGTAACCGGTGCGGCCGGGATGGTGCGGGATGCGGCTGCCGAGATTTCCACCGGCAGCAACGATCTGGCCTCGCGGACCGAGCAGCAGGCGGCAAGCCTGGAGGAGACGGCCGCGTCGATGCACGAAATCACTGCGACAGTGAAGCAGAATGCCGAGAATGCGGAAGCTGCCAACCAGCTGGCGGTCACCGCCCGCGGCACCGCCGAGAAAGGCGGCAGCGTGGTTCAGGATGCGGTTACCGCCGTCAGCCGGATCGAGGAAAGCGCGCAGAAGATTTCCGACATTGTCGGCCTGATCGACGAGATCGCCTTCCAGACCAACCTGCTGGCGCTGAATGCCTCGGTCGAGGCGGCACGGGCGGGCGAGGCCGGCAAGGGCTTTGCCGTGGTGGCCCAGGAGGTCCGCGCACTGGCCCAGCGGTCGGCCGATGCATCGAAGGACATCAAGGCGCTGATCCAGGACAGCACCGGGGCGGTGCGCGAGGGTGCCCGCCTGGTCAATCAGACCGGCGACAGCCTGAACGAAATCGTCACGGCGGTGAAGAAGGTGGCGGATATCGTCGGCGAGATCACCTCCGCCAGCCGTGAGCAGGCGGTCGGCCTGGACGAGGTGAATACCGCAGTCGCCAATATGGACGAGATGACCCAGCGCAACGGTGCCCTGGTGGAACAGACCACCGCCTCGGCCCAGGCCATGTCCCGGCAGGCCCAGGAGCTGGCTGAACTAGTGGGACAATTCCGCGTCTGAGGGGGTCAATTTAACGTTTGACCGCCCCGCCGGGCGCGCTATACCGATGCCTGTGTTTTTCCACAGGAGGGCGTTATGTCCACGGCGGATGCCATCAGGGTCGCGATACTGGGTGCCAGCGGTTATACCGGGGCCGAGCTGCTGCGTCTGCTCGTCCGGCATCCGCGTGTCCGTATCGTCGCCCTGACCGCCGACCGGAAAGCCGGCGAGGGCATCGAAACGGTCTTCCCGCAGTTCATCGGGCTTGGCCTGCCGCGGCTGGTTACCATCGCGGACGTGGACTGGTCCGGCGTTGATGCCGTCTTCTGCGCCCTGCCGCATGGCACCACCCAGGAAGTGATCGCCAGTCTGCCGGCGCATCTGAAGATCGTCGACCTTTCTGCCGATTTCCGGCTGCGGGACCCGGTGGAGTACGCCAAGTGGTATGGCCACGAGCATCGGGCGCCGAAGCTGCAGGAAGAGGCCGTCTATGGCCTGACCGAACTGAAGCGGTCAGCGGTGGGCAAGGCCCGGCTTGTGGCCAACCCGGGCTGCTACCCGACTTCGGCGCAGCTGCCGCTGATCCCCCTGATCGAGAAGGGCCTGATCGATGCCGATGACATCGTGATCGATGCCAAGTCGGGCGTCACCGGCGCAGGGCGGGCCCCGAAGGAAGGCTCCCTTTACGCAGAGGTGGCCGAGGGCACACATGCTTATGGCGTTGCCTCGCACCGGCACGGGCCTGAGATCGAGCAGGAACTGTCTGCCACCCTCGGCCGGTCGGTGGTGGTCAATTTCACGCCGCACCTGATGCCGATGAACCGCGGCATGCTGTCCAGCATCTATGTCCGGCTGCAGAACGGCGCGACGGCAGAAGACCTGCGGACAGCACTGCTGCAGCGCTACGCCGATGAGCCCTTCATCCAGGTCGTGCCGCAGGGCGTGGCACCGCAGACCCGGCATGTGCGCGGGACTAATGCCTGCCACATCGGCGTGTTTGCCGATCGGGTGAAGAACCGGGCGATGGTGTTTTCCGTCATCGACAACCTGATGAAGGGCGCCAGTGGCCAGGCCGTGCAGAATTTCAACGCAATGTACGGACTGCCGGAAACCACGGGGCTGGACCAGCTCGCGCTGTTTCCCTGATCTGCCCTGTTGTCCCGCTGGCCATGTCCCTGATCCTGTCGTTCGGCGATGCGGTACCAGACATTGCGGCGGATGCGTTCATCGCGCCCAATGCGACGGTGATCGGGGATACGGTGATTGGCGCCCGCAGTTCCGTGTGGTTCGGCTGTGTGCTGCGTGGCGATGTCAACAGCATCCGGGTTGGCAGCGACACCAACATCCAGGACGGCACGGTGGTGCATGTCACGCGTCAGAAATTCGGGACCGAGATCGGCTCCGGGGTCACCATCGGCCATCTGGCACTGATCCACGGCTGCCGGCTGGAAGACGGATGTTTTGTCGGCATGCAGGCGACCGTGATGGATGGCTGCGTGATCGAGACCGGCGGGATGCTGGCGGCCGGCGCCCTGCTCACGCCGGGAAAGCGGATCGGACGGGGCGAGCTCTGGGCCGGCCGGCCGGCCCGGCTGATGCGCAATCTGGAAACGGCTGAAATCCAGAATATTCCGGACACGGCGACACATTATGCCCGGCTTGCGGCCCGGTATCGCGGCCAGTTAACGAATTCTTGAAATCCCGCCCGTAACGTCACAAATCTGTCTGGATAGCAGCCTGCGGCCCGGTGCCGGCAGGGATCGGGTGGAAACAATGACGCTGGAAGCCAACCCCGGCACCTGGCCGGACGATCTCTACGAACAGATCAAGTCGCACAGCGAGTTTCTGTCCGGCCGCCTGGGCAAGCTCAACCGCGGCAAGCAGCTGACCCTGGTCGGTGTCGACCTCACGGGGGTGAAGCTGGTGGGCATGAACCTGCAGCGGGCGGTTTTTCGTGGCTGCCGCCTGTACTGCGCCGATCTGCGCAATACCGATTTCAGCCAGGCCGTACTGACCGGCTGCGACCTGACCGGCGCCGACCTGACCAATGCGCGTTTCGTCTGGGCAAACCTGCGCGGCGCCGACCTGTCGCGCGCCATCCTGAAGGGCACCCGCTTCGAGAATGCGGACATGCGGCCAATGACCGAGCCGCCGGTGCCGCCCCATGGCAAGGGGGGCATCGTCTCGCTCAGCGACACCACACTGCACAACACCAATCTCAGTCAGGCCAAGCTGCTGGGCGCGAGTTTCGTCGGCGCCATCCTTGATGGAGCGATTCTCGATAATGCCGACCTGGAAGGAGCCGATTTCTCCTACTCGACGCTGCACAATGTGCAGTTCAAGAATGCCAAGCTGCATGATGCGAATTTCAATCTGGCAGATTTTCCGGCCGAGATGATGAAGGACCTGCAGGTTGCGGGTGCCCGGTTGCCGCAGATCATTCCGCCGGAGATGCTGGAGCAGGTGGTGAACGATCACCAGCTCTGGATCGACTCCGATGGCCAGAAGGGGCGCCGGGCGATCCTGTCGGGCTGGTATCTGTCGCGGGCGCATCTGGTCCATGCCAATCTGAACGGCGCGGATCTGCGGAAGGCCAACCTGTCGAATGCCAACCTGCATGGTGCCCGGCTGATCTGTTCGGATCTGCGCGAGGCCAACATGATGTATGCCAACCTCACCGATGCCGATCTGCGCGGGGCGCAGATCGAGGGAGCGCGAGGCCTGCCGGTGGTGCTGCCGGGCAGCAGGAACTAACCGGTCAGCGCCTGATGCTTCCCGCCGCGCTGGCGGCAGTGGTGCCGTTCAGGCGCTTGATGGCGCGGTGAATCCGTCGCCAGACTAGGTTGCCGGCAAAGTTGCCTCCGCTGGCCATTTCATCGATCTGCCGCCGCGCATAGGCCTCGGCCCGGCGCGCACCCTGTTCGGCGATCATGTCGCGGGCAGCCCGCCAGATTTCTGCATCGGTAGTCATGCCGCGACCGTGCCGCCAAAAGGTTAGGGAAGGGTAACCGTGGACCAGTCTAGCCCCGGATGCAGGGCTAGTCCTGAACCTTGGAAATGGCGACGCCGAGATTGTCGAGCAGTTCGCGCTCCGCCTTGCCGCCGGTGCCGCCGATCCCGCGGGCGAGCACCACATACATGGCATCGACATGGATGCTGATCACTTCCAGCTGGGCCTCGTTCGGCAGCCCCACCTTGGCAACGAAATCATGCAGCGACTTGGCCAGATGGGTCAGCAGCGGGTAACCGAACGTGCCTCCCATGCCTTTGATGTCGAAGGCAATCTCCGAAATCGTGCTCATGATGAAAATGCGCTGCAGCTCGTCATCCTCGGCCGCCTTGACCTGCTGGCGCATCTCTCGCAGCTTTTCGAGCACATCCTTGGAGAATTCATCGCTCGATTCCGCGATCACGGCCTCAATCCTCGCACGTACTTCGTCAGTCAGGGTCAGCTCCAGGCCGGTCGTATGATTGACCGCGCGCAGCCGCAGGCCCTGTGGCGCCTTTATAAATTTGGGCTTGCTGCCAACTCTGGCCATGGCCGGAACAGAACCCCCCTTCGCGTTGCCTGATCTTTATGCCCGCACAGCGGGTATCCTTTTACCGCAGCCCTGTAGATTATGTATATGGGCAGCCGACGAAAAACACCCGGCCATTGCTGGCCGGGTGCCGGGATTCCACAGGCAGACCAGTTCAGCTCCCGATCTGGCCGCCGTCCTTTTTGGTAATCGCCAGGACCGAGGGCCGCGGCGGCATGCCGGGCTGGAAATCCGGCCAGCGGGTAGCCGGATCCTCGAAGGTCGAATCCTTGCCGCTTCTGGTGAATTTCTCACCGCCATCGGCTGCCGGATGCTGCACGGCGACAAACAGGGTCCTGTCATCGGGGGTGAAGAAGGGCCCGCACATCTCGGCGCCGACCGGCACGCGGAAGAACATCTTCGACAGGCCGCGGTTGGCGCCTTCGGTCTCCACCGCCCAGACGCCGTCGGCAGTGCCGCTGGCCTTGGCCCAGGCTTCGCCCTGGTCTGTGGTGACCCATAACCGGCCCTGGTTGTCGATGGCACAGTTGTCCGGGCAGGCAAACCAGCCGCTGGCCGTGGTGGCGGGATGGAACTGGCCGCCGACCTTGGGGTCTGCCGGATTTCCGGCTTTCAGCAGCAGTGACCACCTGGCGCGATCAGCCGTGTGATCGCCGTTCGGCGGGATCATCTCGACGATTTGCCCCCATTCATTGTTCGCCCGCGGATTGGCTGTATCGAGCTGATCGGCCTTGCGCCGCGTGTTGTTGGTCAGCATCACAAAGACCTTGCCGGTCTTCGGATTGACCTCGACATCCTCGGGCCGGTCCATTTTGGTGGCACCGAGCAGGTCGGCGGCGCGGCGGGCTTCGATCAGGATGTCCGCCTGGCTGGCAAAGCCGTTTGCAGCCGTCAGGGGGCCGCGGCCATGAACGAGAGGCATCCACTCCAGGCTGCCATCGGCGTTGTATCTGGCCACCGATAGCGTGCCCTCATCCAGCAGACCGAAATTGGCCTTGCGGTTGCGGGCATTGAAGCGGCCTTTCGAAACGAAGCGGTAAACATATTCGAAGCGTTCGTCGTCACCGCTGTATACAACCACGCGGCCATCCTTGTTGACGACAACAGCCGCACCTTCATGCTTGAAGCGGCCCAGCGCAGTACGCTTGCGCGGCACGAAAGTCGGGTCATAGGGGTCGATTTCGACAATCCAGCCGAAGCGGTTTGCTTCCCGCGGTTCCCTGGCGATATCGAAGCGCTCGTGGTGCTGGCCCCAGTTGTACCAGTTGCCGGGCACGTCATAACGCTTGAAGTTGCCCGCTTCCGGGTGGCTGTCTTCGCGCTTGCCCCAGAAATAGCCGTGGAAGTTTTCCTCCGCGGTCAGCACTGTGCCCCAGGGCGTCAGGCCGCCGGCGCAATTGTTGATCATGCCGGTCACTCTCCGGCCGGTCGGATCGGCCTTGGTCTGCAGGCGCGGATGCCCGGCCGCCGGACCGGTGATCTCGCAGGCCGTGCTGAGGGCATCGATGCGGCGTGCCATGCCGCTGCCGGCCACCACGGCCCATTTCTCGCCGGGGCGGCGGATCACCTCGATGATGCTGGCACCATGGGCGGCCATCTCGATATCGACCCGTTCGCGGGTCATGTCGCGGAAGGCCTTGTCCTTGGTGTCCTGCCGGCCGATGCCGGGGAACATCAGCTCTTCGTTGGTGTATTCATGATTGATGAACAGCAATCCGTGCGACGGGTTGCTGCTGCCGGCGGGCAGCGGCAGGTACCCGATGAAATCGTTGTTGTAGCCGAACTGTTTGGCCTGGGCGGCAGCGCTCTGCTGCTGTACGTCAAAGGCGGGCGCATCGGGCAGGACCGGATCGCCCCAGCGGATCAGGACATCGGCATCGTACCCGGGGGCCACATGATGGCGCTCATCGACGCCATGGCTGATCTCGCTGAAACTGAAGCGCGGTTTGGCGGCTGTGGCGGCTTCGGCTTCGCGAGGCAGAGGCAGCCCGGCGGCAAGGGCGATGCCGGCGGCCGAGCCGGCAAGCCCCTTGAGGATGTCCCGGCGTCCGTAACGCTGCCGGACGACATCGGTGAGGGATTCGTTGCCGGTGGGATTGATGCCGCGATCCTGCGACAGTTCATAGGCTTGCGCCCGGCTGAGACGGGCGGTGGGGGGCTGGGGCATGTTACGCGATCTCCTGATTCGGAACCGGGGCGGTCCGGATGGGATGGATAATCCGCGGACGTGACGGGATGATGAAGCCGGCGATGCCGTCATCTCCGGCCCCTGGAATGGCCGTTTCGACTAAAGTCGTATGCATATGCGGCCAGAGGCGGGGCGCAGGGTGATGCACAAGAGCCCGTTCCATAAGCTATGCTGTCAGGAAACCGCAGGTTGCCGGGTGTTGTCAGAAAATAAGCACCAATTTTATTCGTCTTGTGGCAACAGATAAGAGTGACCCTGCGGCATGGGGAGGAAGGTACAGATGCTGTCCAGCATATCGGTTGGGTGGAAAGCCGGAATGGCGGGGTTTTGCGCAGCGCTCTTGTCGGCCGGCTGGATTGCAACGGCGTATCAACTGCTTCCGTTTGATGCAGTCGGGGTTGTCATCGCGGCAGGGCTTCTGCTGGTGCTGGCCTGCCTGCTGCTGGCGACGCTGCCGGGCCAGCAATCGTCCGTGCTGGGGATTCTCGGGGACTGGCCGCGGCAGGCGGATGCTGTCGAAGGGCTGCCAGCCGCCTGGCGGGATGCCCTGCGGAAACTGGCCGGCAGCTGGCGTTCCGAACAGGATCGCCAGGCCGGGCAGGCGCGCCGGCTTGCAGAACTGGAAGCGGAACTGGCGCAGTTGCGGGCGGCCGACCAGACCCGCTATGGCCGGATGCAGGAAGTCTGCATGGCCATCAGCAAGGGACGCCTGGACCAACGCCTCGACATCAATGGCGGGCAGGGCAGTGGCCATGCCCTCTCCGAGCGGTTCAATACCATGTCCGAAACTCTGGACGAGGTGTTCGGGGAACTAAAAGCCCTGTTCGGCCGGATGGCCGAGGGTGACCTTTCGGAAGGTATCCAGACCGATCGGGGCGGGGACTTTGCCGTTATCCGGGACGGGGTCGAGCAGGCCATGGAACGGCTCGGCAATGTGATCGGCACCATCGTCATGGCGGCCAATTCGATCTCTTCCGCCACCGTGGAGCTCAACCGGGAAGCCAAGGGACTGGCCGAGAGTGCCGAGACGCAGTCGGCGAGCCTGGACCGCACGGCGGCCGATGCGGCCAGCCTGAACGAGGCTTCGCGCGCCAACGAGGCGGCGGCCAAGCGGGCCAGCCAGCGGGCAGCCGAGGCGCGGGATGCCGCGCATAACGGCGTTTCCGTGGTCGGCCGCTCGGTTGAGGCAATGAACGAAATGTCGGACATGTCCCAGCGCATTTCTGAAATCACCTCGCTGATCAACGAGATCGCCTTCCAGACCAACCTGCTGGCACTGAATGCGTCGGTCGAAGCGGCCCGCGCCGGCGAGGCCGGCAAGGGCTTCGCCGTGGTGGCACAGGAAGTGCGCGCCCTGGCCCAGCGTTCTGCCAATGCCTCCAAGGACATCGGCACCATCATCAAGCAGTCCGCCGACAAGGTGAAATCCGGCGTTGCCCTGGTCAGTGAAACCGGTGAGGTGCTCAATCGGATCGTTGCCGCCATTGATGCCATGGGCGGACAGCTGGACGAGATCGAACAGGCCAGCACCGACCAGTCGGCACGGGTCAATGGCGTCAGCCATGCCATTGCCGACATGAACGCCGCGACCCGCGGCTACCTGTCTGTGGTCCAGAGGACCGGCAAGTCGGTGCAGGATATCGATCAGCAGGTCGGCAATCTTGCCACGCAGATCGCTTTCGTCACGACGCCGGCCGACAGGCCCTTCGTGGTGGCGGCCCGCGAGGCGGCTGCTGAAATCAGCCGCATCTTCGAAGCAGCGGTTGATCGTGGCGAAATGTCGATGGAGGATTTCTTCGACGAGCACTATGCACCGATCAAAGGCACCAATCCGCAGCAGTTCATGACGCGGTTCGTGAAATTCACCGATACCCATCTGCCGAAGATACAGGAGCCGCTGCTCGATACGAATGCCGCGATAGCCTTCTGCGCAGCGGTTGACCGCAAGGGCTACCTGCCGACCCATAACCTGAAATATTGTCAGCCGCAGGGACGCGACCCGGTCTGGAATGCGGCCAATTCCCGCAACCGCCGTCTTTTCAACGACCCGGTCGGGCTGGCCTGTGGCCAGAATACCAAGCCCTACCTGCTTCAGTGCTATCGCCGCGACATGGGCGGCGGAGTCTTCATTCTGATGAAGGACGTGTCCGCGCCGATCATGATCCGGGGCCGCCACTGGGGCGGCTTCCGGATCGGCTACAAGACCTGACCGGCGCGGGAGGTTCGCGTCAGACCCGCTCGATCACCATGGCGATGCCCTGGCCGACACCAATGCACATGGTGCAGAGCCCGTAGCGGCCGCCGGTGCGCTCCAGCTGGTTCAGGGCGGTGGTGACGAGGCGCGCGCCGCTCATGCCCAGCGGATGGCCGAGCGCGATGGCGCCGCCATTCGGGTTCACGTAGGTGGCGTCATCGGGCACGCCCAACTGCCGCAGCACGGCCAGGGCCTGGGCTGCGAAAGCCTCGTTCAGCTCGATTACATCCATGTCGCGGATAGACAGCCCGGCCTTGGCCAGAACCTTCTCGGTTGCCGGTGCGGGACCCATGCCCATGATCCGCGGCGGCACGCCGGCGACGGCAGTCGCGATGATGCGGCCGCGCGGCGTCAGGCCATGCTTGCGGGCAGCCTCCTCAGAAGCAAGGATCAGAGCGGCAGCACCGTCATTGACACCCGAGGCGTTGCCGGCGGTGACCGTGCCGCCCTGGCGGAACGGTGTCGGCAGCTTGGCGAGAGCCTCGATCGACGTTTCGCGGGGATGCTCGTCGCGGTCGACCACGGAGGGGTTGCCCTTGCGGCTCGGGATCGTTACCGGCGTGATTTCAGCCTCAAACAGACCAAGCTTGATGGCATTCAGCGCGCGCTCCTGGCTGCGCAACGCGAATGCATCCTGATCGGCCCGGCTGACCTGATACTGCTCGGCGACGTTTTCGGCTGTCTCCGGCATCGAATCGACGCCGTATTTCTGCTTCATCAGCCGGTTCACGAAACGCCAGCCGATGGTCGTGTCATAGATTTCGGCCGTGCGTGAAAAAGCGGTATCTGCCTTGGCCATCACGAAGGGGGCGCGGCTCATGCTCTCGACACCGCCAGAGATGACGAGATCGGCTTCGCCGGTCTTGATGGCACGGGCGCCGGCGCTGGTTGCCTCGATACCGGAACCGCACAGGCGGTTCACCGTCGCGCCCGGAACCTTCTCGGGCAGACCGGCCAGCAGCAGGGCCATGCGGGCAACGTTGCGGTTGTCTTCGCCGGCCTGGTTGGCGTTGCCGTAGATCACGTCGTCAACGGAATCCCAGTCGACCGACGGGTTGCGCTGCATCAGCGCCTTGATCGGAATCGCGCCGAGATCGTCGGCGCGGACGCTGGACAAAGCGCCGCCATAGCGGCCGACAGGCGTACGGATGGCGTCACAGATGAATGCCTCGGTCATATGTCTCTCCCTAGGGTCTCTCGAAGGCCGAGTGTGAAAATGCCCCGCCGGTCAGACCGGCGGGGTGCGGGAGATGATGGCGGAGTAAAGCGCGGAGTCAACATTTCCGCCCGAGGCAACCGCCACCACCGTGCGGTTAGCGCACGGGATTTTGCCGTTGAGAACCGCGGCCAGCGCCACGGCCCCGCCGGGTTCCACGACCAGCTTGAGATAGTGGAAAGCGGTTGCCATCGCGGTTTCCACTTCGGCATCGGTAGCGGTCAGGCTGGAGCTGAGGTTGCGCGCCATCACGCCGAAGGTGATGTCACCCGGATGCGGCGCCATCAGCGCATCGCAGAAGGTCTGGCCTTTGCCGTCGTGGCTGCGGATTTCGCCGGCCTGCAGCGACAGGGCGATATCGTCAAAACGGTCCGGCTCGCCGCAATGCACGCTACATTCCGGCAACCGGCTCTTCACGGCAAGGGAGATGCCGGAGATCAGGCCGCCGCCCGAAGCCGGGGCCAGGACCGCATCCGGAATGATGTCGCGTTCGGCGCATTGCATCAGGATTTCAAGGCCGACGGTGCCCTGACCGCTGATGATGTAGGGATCGTTGAAGGGCGGCACCAGGGTCATGCCGCGGTCGCGGGCATAGCGGTTGCCGATTGCCTCGCGGTCTTCCCTGTAGCGATCGTACAGCACCACCTCGGCACCGTAGGCGCGGGTATTGGCGATCTTGATGGCCGGGGCGTCGGCCGGCATGACGATCACGGCTGGCGTGTTGCAGATCTTGGCGGCATAGGCCGTGCCCTGGGCATGGTTGCCGGACGAGAAGGCGACCACGCCGCGACTGCGTTCTTCGGCCGACAGCCGGCTGATCCGGTTATAGGCGCCGCGGAACTTGAAGGATCCGGTCAGCTGCAGGGGCTCGGCCTTGACGAGCAGGCGGCCGCCCAGTTTTTCGTTCAGCAGCGGGCTTTCCAGCAGCGGCGTGCGAACGGCCACGCCGCGCAGGCGGCTGGCGGCATCCTCGACATCGGCAACAGTAGGCAGCGGCGGCAGGCCGGCAGGTGCATTCACGGTCAGTCTCCCAGTGCTAGACCCTCGCGGCGCGGATCGGCGGCGCCGGTCCAGCCCTGCGGGCCACGGATGATTACATGCAGGCCGCTGGTCATTTCCAGCCTCCGGACGGTATGGCCCATGGCTTCCAGCACGGCCTGCCATTCGGCCGGTGCGTCTGTTTCCAGTTCGGTCGGGCCGTTGCGGCTGCCGAAATGCGGCAGGCTGATGGCGGCCAGCGGATCATAACCTCTGTCCAGTATCAGCCAGAGGCTGCGGGTCACGTAGTTGATGATGGCGCTGCCGCCGGGTGATCCGGCCACGCCGTAGAGACGGCCGGAGGCATCGAACAGGATGGTCGGTGCCATCGAGCTGCGTGGTCGCTTGCCGGGCTCAACGCGGTTGGCCACGGCCCGGCCGTCGCGTTCAGGCAGGAAGGAGAAATCGGTCAGTTGGTTGTTCAGCAGGAAGCCGGCCACCATCAGCCGGGCCCCGAAGGCGTTTTCGATGGTGGTGGTCATCGCGAGCGCATTGCCTGCACGGTCGACAATGGAGACATGGCTGGTGCCGCGTTCGGGCAGGCCGAGGCCTGCGGGCGGCGCGAGACCGCGGCGGCCGGGCGGATCGCCGGGCTCGGCCCGGCCCGAGCTGCGGGCCGGATCGATCAGGCGGGCACGCCGGGCAAGATAGGCACGATCGAGCAGGCCATCGACCGGCACCCGCACGAAATCCTGGTCGGCGACATAGGCATCGCGGTCGGCGAAAGCAAGGCGGGCGGCTTCGGCATAGAGATGAACCGCCTCCGGTGTGACCGGGCCCGGTTGTGCCGGCCCGAGGGCTTCGAGAATGCCGAGAATCTGCAGGCTGGCGATGCCGCCGGAACTGGGCGGCCCGAAACCGCAGACCCGCATCAGGCGGAAACTGCCACAGAGGGGCGGTCGTGTCGTCGCCCGGTAGTCCGCGAGGTCCGCATGGGTGAGGTCGCCGGGATTGTCCGGATGGCCGCGCACGGCCGCCACGATGGCGTCGGCAACCGGGCCGCGGTAAAAGGCGTCGGCACCGTCGGCGGCAATCCGCTGCAGGGTTGCCGCCAGTTCCGGATTGCGCAGCAGGGTGCCGGCCGGCAGGGCCGGCCCGTCCGGCGTATAGAACAGGGCGCGGGCCTTGGGGTCGCGGCGCAGCGCCGGATCGATTTCGAGCAGGCGCTGCAGGCGCGGCGATACCGGGAAGCCGGCGGTCGCCGCCGCAATTGCCGGCTGGAATCCGGCCGCCCAGTCGAGCCGGCCATGGATCCGGTGCGCCGCCTCCAGGGCCCGCAGCACACCCGGCACGCCGACGGAGCGCCCGCCGACCACGGCGGCAGCGAAATCCATCGGTCGTCCGTCAGGCTGCAGGAACCGGTCCGGCCGGGCTGCTGCCGGTGCGGTTTCCCGGCCGTCATAGGCATAGAGCAGCTTCTGGCCGGCATCCCAGTACAGGATGAAGGCGCCGCCGCCGATACCGGAGGATTGCGGTTCAACGAGGTTAAGCATCATCTGTACGGCAATCGCCGCGTCGATGGCGCTGCCGCCCTGGCGGAGAATGTCGAGCCCCGCCCGGGTTGCCAGTGGATTGGCGGCCACCACCATCTCGTGGCGGGCAACGGCTTCGGCCGCCTGGCGGCGGCCGGACGCGGCCTCGGGCGCCGGCCGCTCCTGGGCCGGGGCCATGACTGCCGGCAGCAGCAGCACGGCAACGATGCAGAGAAGGCGGCGCATCACAGGCCGCCCAGGAAATCGTCGATGGCCGCCTGCGCCAGCGGCTCGTCCAGCATCGGCACATGGCCGACATCGGGCAGGGTGACACCGATCATGCCGGCATGCTCGCGTTTCATGCGCACGAATGTCTCGGCCGACAGCACATCGGACAAGGCGCCGCGCAGTGCCAGCAGTGGCAGCTTGCGCAGGCCGCGGAACAGCGGCCAGAGATCGGGCAGGGGCTGGGTCGACTGGGCTTTCAGGTTCACCGCGATGGCAAGATCGTAATCCAGCCGCACGCCGTTGCCATCAGCCACGAAGGTGGCGCGGGCCAGTTTCATCCAGCCTTCGTGCTCGAGCTGTGGGTAGGCGCCGATAAAGCCGCGCCGCCACAATTCGGCAGCGTCTTCAAAACTGGCGGCACGGATATCGGTGCCGATGGCATCGGCAATACGCTGCCGGCCATCCTCGCTGACTTCGGGGCCGACGTCATTGAGGATCACGCCGGCCAACACCGCCGGCATGGCCGCAGACATGCCCATCGCCAGCAGGCCGCCCATGGAGGTGCCAAGGATGACGGCACGATCAATTCGCGCCACGGCCAGCAGCTGCTGCAGGTCGCCGAGATAGACCACAGGGTCGTAATGCACCGGGTCGCGGTCATAGGCCGAGCGGCCGCGGCCGCGGTAATCGACGGTGATCACGCGGCGCTGCGGTGCATGGCGGCAGGCGATGTCGTGAAAGTCCTTGCTGTTGCGCGTCAGGCCGGGCAGGCACAGCAGCGGCAGGCGCGGTGCATTCCGGTCGCCGTAATCCCGGTAATACAGGCGCAGATCGTCCTGGGCGTGAAAGAAATGCTCGGTGAATGGCTGCGCGGTCATGCCGTTCTCATGCCGCGGCGCCGACGGCGTCGGGAACGCCGGTCAGGTCATGCAGGACCAGGTCCGGCGGATTCGGCAGGCGCTCACGCGGCTGGCCGCTGCGGTTGATCCAGATGGCATGAAAACCGAACGTCTTGCCGGCATGGATGTCCCAGCCGTTGCTGCTGTGGAAGGCGATGGCGGCAGCCGGCAGGCCGGTGCGGTCGGTCACCATCCTGTAGATGCGCATGTCCGGCTTGAAGATGCCGACATCTTCGACCGACAGCACGTGATCCAGCAATCCGTCCAGCCCGGCTGTGCGACAGGCGGCCTCCAGCATGGCCGGCGATCCATTCGACAGGATGCCGGTGACGAGGCCGGCGCGTTTCAGCTTCTGCAGCATGGCCGGCACTTCCGGAAAACAGGCCAGGTTGAAATACAGATCCATCAGGCGCTGGCGCAGACCGGCGCCGGCCACGGCATGGGCTTCCATGGCGAAATCGAGGGCATCGCCGGTCAGCTGCCAGAAGTCGACATGCTGGCCCATCAGGCTGCGCAGCCATGAATAGCTCAGCTGCTTGCTGCGCCATGTTTCTGCCAAAGGCTGCCAGGAGTCGCCCAGTTCCGAAGCAAGGGCGCGCGCTGCCGCATTGACATCGAACAGCGTGCCGTAGGCATCGAAGAAACAGGCACGGATTCCGGCTGAGGACCTGTCCATCAGCTGCCTCCCTGTCGGTCTTGTTTCAGCAGGGCGGCGTGCCGCAGGCCTGCATGGATGCGCCGCGCATGTCGGCGTAGAGGCGCTCGATCGCCGGCGGCTGCTTGTCCAGCAGCGCGCGGTAGACCTGCACCCCTTCCAGCACCCGCTGTACATAGTTGCGGGTTTCCGAAAATGGAATCAGTTCGATCCAGTCAACCACGTCGATGGCCGGACTGCGCGGATCGCCCCAGTCCCGGATCCAGCGGCGGACCCGGCTTTCGCCGGCATTGTACGCGGCCAGGGCAAGGACATAGTTGTTGTCCCAGTTCTTCAGCAGCCCCTGCAGGTAATAGGCGCCGAGCCTGGCATTGTAGCGGGCGTCGTCGGTCAGCAAGGCCGGCTGGTAGCCGAGCTTCATTTCCTTGGCGACATGGCGGGCCGTGCTGGGCATCAGCTGCATCAGGCCGCGGGCGCCGGCGGGGGACTGGGCGAACTGGTTGAACTCGCTTTCCTGCCGCGACACGGCGAGCAGCAGGGCGGTTTCCGGCGTGTCCATCCGCAGCATCGGTTCGACCAGCGGATAGCTTTCCCGCACCAGGATCACTCCTTGCCTGGCCGACCGCTTGGTGGATGTCACGGCCAGATCAACCCGGCGCAGGTTGCGTGCCAGTTCGGCCACCAGCTTGTGTTCTTCCGCTCCGCCGGCCGTATGGACCAGGCGCAGGATGAAGGGGCGCAGCCGGTCTTCACGGTCGAGTTCGACCAGGATGTGGGCGGCACGAACCACTTCGCGCTGTGCGAATTCCGCGGCCAGCGCGGGGCTCGGCCGGGCCGGTTCCGGCAGCGGCAGGGGCTGTTTGCTGTCCAGCTCCCGGATCGCCAGCTGGCCGTAAAACGTCGTGCTGTGCTGGGCGGCCTGCCCGAACCAGAAGCGGGCCTGTTCCTGATTGCCGAGCAGGGTGTAGGTCCGGCCCAGCCAGTAGGCGGCGCGGGCGAGGCTGATCGGATAGCTGACCGCTTCCTGCAGGGCCGTGAAATGCTTCAGGGCTGCGGTCGGCTCCTGCAGCAGGCGGAGGGCGATCCAGCCGGCCAGCCATTCCGCTTCCGCCATGCCGCTTCCGCCCTTGAGCCCATGGCCGGCGGCCAGGCGGTAGGCCTCCGAAATGCGCCCCTCGGCCATCGCCTTGCGGGCGCGGTAATGGCGTTCGACCCACCATTTCTCGGCCCGGCCGAGATCGTCCGGCGCATTGTAGAGCAGGCTCTCGACGACATCATCCATGCCTCGCCGCCGCTGCCAGCGCATCCGGTCATACGCCAGGCCGCCATCATCGCGCAGGTCCTTCGGCAGGGCGGCGACCAGCTTTTCGGCACCATGCAGGTTCTGGGCAAGCGCGATCCGCACCTCGGTCAGTTGCCGGACCGGCGGCGACAGACGCGGCAGCATCCGCCGTACCGCCTCGATATTACCGTCCCACAGCAGCCGGTCTGCTCGCGCCGCATTGTCTTCGGCGGTGAAGCGGCTGCCGAAACCCGCCCACAATTCGCGTTCGTCCCGGCTGGCCAGATTCCCGTCGACCCAGGCCCGGCGCAGGGTCTCGAAGGCTTCCGCATCGCGGCCCTTGCGGGCCAGCGCCTGGCCATGGCGCAGGAGGCCGAGGCCGGAACCCGGCGGATGCGCCGCAAACCACGCCAGAATGCGGTCATCCCCGACCGAGATGTCGATGCTTTCCTCGGCCCGGCGCAGCAGGGCATCCCGGGCCGGCCAGTCCGGATTGGCGTCGATGAAGGCCGCGATCTCCTCGAAGGGTGCACCGCTGCCTGAGGTCTGCAGCCACAGCCACTGGACCAGCTTGCCGACCAGCGGTTCGCTGACGCGGGCCGCCAGCCGGCGGGCAGCATCGAACCGGCCGGCATCGGCTTCCTGCATGGCCTTGAGGCCGGCCTCGCGGTCGGCACGGGACAGCAGGGCGCGGCTGGCGGGCAGCGTGGTCTGCTCCGGCCGGGCCGGTGGCGTGCCGCGGCGCGGCTTGTTTTCCGGAAGCGGCGCATCGCTGACCATGGCTGCGGCAACGGTGTGCGGCGACGGTTTGGTCTGCGGCAGCGGCGGCTCGGCCAGTGCCGGCGGACCGAAGGCAAGCAGGATCGCAGCCAGCCCGAAGGCAAGCTGCCGGATCGGCCGGCCGGCAAGCCTGGCGGCGCGAGAGCGGGAGGGGATGGCAGGACGGGGTGTCGACACGGCGAATCTTTCGCAAATCCAAGGACATGATAGCAGGACCGCGGCCGCTGCAAAAGCGCGGCTTGCCCTTGATGGGGGCGGACGGCACAGGTATGTTCGCGGCTTGTCCGTTTTGTGTCAGCCGCAGGCAGAGGATTTCGCCATGTTCAAGGGCTCGTTCGTCGCTTTGATCACCCCCTTCAGGAAGGGGAAGGTGGACGAGAAGGCGTTCGGCGATTTTGTCGAGTGGCAGATCGCCCAGGGCACCCATGGCCTGGTGCCGGTCGGCACCACGGGGGAATCGCCGACCCTGAGTCATGACGAACACAAGCGCGTGGTCGAGATCTGCATCGAGGCGGCCCACGGCCGGGTGCCGGTGATGGCCGGTGCCGGTTCCAATTCGACCGACGAGGCGATCGAGCTGACCCTGCATGCGCAGGAGGCCGGTGCCGATGCCGCCCTGATCGTCACGCCGTATTACAACAAGCCGACCCAAGCCGGCCTGTTTGCCCATTACAAGGCGATCCACGACGCCACGAAGATTCCGATCTTCATCTACAACATTCCGCCGCGCTGCGTGATCGACATGTCGGTGGAAACAATGGCGGCGCTGTCCAAGCTGCCGCGCGTCCGCGGTGTCAAGGATGCCACCGGCGATCTGCTGCGCCCGCTGCGCCAGCGCGCGGCCTCCGGCAGCAAATTCTGCATGCTGGACGGTGACGATGCGTCGGCGATTGCCTTCAACGCGCATGGCGGCACCGGCTGCATCTCGGTCACCGGCAACATTGCGCCGAAGCTGTGCGCCCAGATGCAGGAGGCCAGCCTCGCCGGCGACCATGCCAGGGCGCTGGCCATCCAGGAGAAGCTGATGCCGTTGCACAGCGTGCTGTTCATCGAGGCCAACCCCGGTCCGGTGAAATACGCCGCTGAACTTCTCGGCATCTGCGAACGCGACGTGCGTCTGCCGCTGGTTGCGCCGACCAAGGAAACCCAGGCAAAGGTCAAGGCCGTGGTCAAGGCGCTTGGCCTGCAGGGCCCGAAGGCGGCAAAGGCCAAGGCAAAGCCGAAAAAGAAGAAGTAGTTCCTGATGGCCCAGCAATCGCGCACGGTGGCCGAAAACCGCCGGGCGCGCTTCGATTATCATCTCGACGAGGTCTATGATGCCGGTGTCGTGCTGGTCGGTTCGGAGGTCAAGAGCCTCCGTGACGGCCGCGCCAGCATACAGGATGCCTATGCCGCCGAGCAGGATGGGGAAATCTGGCTGATCAACTGCCATATCCCCGAATATCATGGCGCCAACCGCTTCAACCATGAGCCCCGGCGTCTGCGCAAACTGCTGCTGAAGCGCAAGGAGATCGGTAAACTCATCGGGAGCCTGAAGCGCGGGGGCGTGACGCTGGTGCCCCTGACGATCTATTTTAACGAACGCGGCAAGGCCAAGGTGAAGATCGCCCTGGCCCGCGGCAAGAAACTGCATGACAAGCGCGAAACCGAGAAGAAGCGCGACTGGGATCGCGAGAAGCACCGGCTGATGCGCAGCAAGGGCAAGGAATGATCGCGTAATCCTGCGGGAGGCGGCCATGAGCGACGACGACTACAAGCCGGGCCTGATCGGCCAGATCAGGGACAAGCTGATCGCCTCCAAGCAGCAATGGGCCAGGGACGGCCGGCTGCTGACCGGCGAAACGTCTTCGCCCGACCGCCGCCGCCTGCCGCCAGGTCAGCGGCTGGTGCGCGACTGGCCGGTACTGGATCTCGGCGTGCAGCCGAATATCCTGCTCGACCGCTGGCAGCTGACGGTCGGCGGCCTGGTCGGCAATCCGGTGAAGCTGACCTGGAACGACTTCCTCGATCTGCCGCAGAGTGACAGCGTATCCGACATCCACTGCGTTACCGCATGGTCGCGCTATGACAACCGCTGGACTGGCGTGCTGGCCTCAGACCTGCTGAAGGCCGTCCGGCCGCATGCGGATGCGCGCCATGTGGTGTTCCAGTCCTATGATGGTTACGCGACCAACGTGACCCTGCCGATGTTTTCGGCACCGGATGTGCTGCTGGCGCATTCCTGGGACGGCAAGCCGCTGACCCGCGAGCATGGCGGGCCGGTGCGTATCGTCATGCCGCAGTATTATTTCTGGAAGTCGGCGAAGTGGGTGAAGCATATCGCCTTCCTTGACCGGGATGCGCCCGGCTACTGGGAAGTGCGGGGCTACCACAATACCGGCGACCCGTGGAAGGAAGACCGCTACGGCTAGCCGGTTGCGGCCGTGATGCGGTCGAAGACCGCGTGGAACATCGCCTCGGTCAGGCGGCCGGTATTGGTGTTGTAGCGCGAGCAGTGATAGCTGGAAAAAAGCTGGACGCCGCCGGGCAGCCCGAAGGCGGCATTGTGGCCGAAAGGCGCGGCAGAGCGCTTCACCTTCAGGGCATCCAGCACCGCCACATGGGCGATCTGCCCCAGCACCAGGATGGCCTTCAGGCGCGGCAGGGCGGCGATCTCGTGTTCGAGAAAGCTGCGCATGCAGGTCTTTGTTTCGGCCGGCGTCGGTTTGTTTTCCGGCGGTACGCATTTCACCGCATTGGTGATGCGGCAGCGCACCAGCTGCAGCCCGTCATTCGGATCGGCTCTGAACACGCCGCGGGCGAAGCCGTATCTGATCAGTGTCGAATAGAGCAGGTCGCCGGCATAGTCGCCGGTGAATGGCCGGCCGGTGCGGTTCGCGCCCTTCAGGCCCGGTGCCAGTCCGACAATCAGCAGGGCCGGGTCGGTATCGCCCCAGGGCGGCACGGGGGCATTGAAGAAGTCCGGATGGGCCGCACGGTTGGCGGTGCGGAAATCGGCGAGGCGCGGGCAGAGGCGGCAATCGCGATCCGGCAGCGCGACGGCAACGGTCATGGCGGCGGGCTCAGCGCAGATGCTTGCGCGGGTCGGCCGTGTCGATCTCATCATCGAAATCGTCCATGGCGCTGGCCGGGCTGGGCGCATAGCTGCCCTGGCCGGTGCGCAGGGTGGCCTGCACGCCGGCGGAACGCGAGGCTTCGCGGGCGGCCTGGTCGCGGGCGATCTTGGGCACAAGGTCCTGCAGTTCGATGAAGGTATCGGCCTGGCGCCGCAGTTCGTCGGCCACCATCGGCGGCTGGGTGCGGGTCGAACTGACCACGCTGACCCGCACGCCTTTGCGCTGCACGGCCTCGACCAGGCGGCGGAAATCGCCGTCGCCGGAAAACAGCACGACATGATCGACATGCGGCGCCATTTCCATCACATCGATGGCCAGTTCGATATCCATGTTGCCCTTCACCTTCCGGCGGCCCATGGCATCGGTGTATTCCTTGGCCGGCTTGGTCACCATGGTGAAGCCGTTATAGTCGAGCCAGTCGATCAGCGGCCGCAGCGGCGAATATTCCTGATCCTCGACCAGGGCCGTGTAATAGAAAGCGCGCACCAGATGCGATTCCTTGCGGAAGGCTTCCAGCAGGCGGCGATAGTCGATCTCAAAGCCGAGGCTGCGGGCCGCCGAATACAGGTTGGCGCCGTCGATGAAGAGCGCAACGCGCTCCTGAGTATAGAACTTCATGGCAAAACCCTTTTACGGTTATGACTGCACTGCGAATGACGCTCAGATCCAATGCATACACTCATAGCCGCGCTGCGATCCAAGGCAAGGGCCGGATGATTGCGAATCCGTCGCCGCAGGGCGGAATCTACATTGCGCTGGGCGCCAATCTGGCCAGCCCGGTACACGGTCCGCCGCGCCAGACCCTGGAAGCGGCCCTTGCCAGGCTTGCTGTCGAGGGAGTGACCATTGTCCGCCGCTCGTCATGGTGGCGTTCCGCGCCGTTTCCGGCCGCGGACCAGCCGGATTTCGTCAACGGCGTGGTCGAGGTCGACACGCCGCTGGATCCGCCGGCCCTGCTGGATCTGTTGCACAGGATCGAGGCGGATTTCGGGCGGGTCCGCCTTCGCACCTGGGAGGCCCGCATTCTGGATCTCGACCTGCTCGATTTCCGCGGCCAGGTCCGGCCGGCCGGTGCCGCGGATGGCCCCGGGGCCGGACCGGTCCTGCCGCATCCCCGCCTGGCCGGGCGGCTGTTCGTCCTGCTGCCCCTGCAGGAGGTGGCGCCGGGCTGGCGTCACCCGGTCGGCGGCGAAGAAATCGGGGCTTTGATCGGGGCTGCATTTCCCTTGGATATCAGCATGTTATGATGTATCATGCTGGGCATTCCGGCAGCCATGGCCGCAGAGGGCCTTGCCAGATTGCCGAATCGCCCGTAAACAGGCGCGCTTTAGCCGATTTTGCCGAGGTTGGACCATGGCCCGCGTCACCGTCGAAGACTGCATCCTGAAGATTCCGAACCGCTTCGAGCTGGTTCTGCTGGCGGCCCAGCGTGCCCGCGCCATCTCGTCCGGCGCGCCGCTGACCATCGACCGCGACAATGACAAGAACCCGGTGGTGGCCCTGCGCGAGATCGCCGACGAGACGGTGGACACCGAGGGCCTGCGCCAGCGCATGATCGGCGGCATGCAGAAGCATGTCGAGGTCGACGAGCCGGAAGAAGACAACATGGCGGCCCTGATGCAGTCCGGCGAATGGGCCGGCGTGCCGCAGGATGGCGACGAGGTGGGCGAGGGCATGTCCATCGAGGAGGCCGACGGCGACGATGACGATGCTGCCGACGAGGCCGAGCCGGCCGCGGACGAGGACTGATCCGGAAAAAATCGCCGCTTTCCAGACCGCGGCGGGCTTGTCCCCGCCGCTTTTTCGATCAAAATTAGTCTTTAGGAACAACCGTTTGCCGGAGGCGGAGAACGGGCCGGTATGATGCGTCCGCGAATCATGCGCCAGGTCGAGCTGGTCGAGAAGGTCCTCGCTTACGATCCCGATGCGGACGAGGACCTGCTCAACCGCGCCTATGTCTTCTCCATGAAGGCCCACGGCACCCAGACGCGCGCCTCGGGCGACCCGTATTTCTCCCACCCCGTCGAGGTGGCCGGCATCCTTGCCGGCATGAAGCTGGACAGCACGGCGATCGCCACCGGCCTGCTGCACGATACCCTTGAGGATACCGTCGCCACCTCGACCGAGATCGAGAAGAATTTCGGCAAGGACGTACTGCGCTTGGTCGATGGCGTCACCAAGCTGTCGCGCATCGAACTGCAGTCCGACCGTACCCGCCAGGCCGAGAATTTCCGCAAGCTGCTGCTGGCGATGTCCAACGACATCCGGGTACTGCTGGTCAAGCTGGCCGACCGGCTGCACAACATGCGCACGCTGCATTTTGTCGGCTCGCCCGACAAGCGCCGCCGCATCGCCAAGGAGACGATGGAGATCTACGTCCCGCTTGCCGACCGCATCGGCATGCAGGACCTGAAGGAGGAACTGGAAGACCTGGCCTTCGCCGAACTGAACGGCGATGCGCGTGCCTCGATCATCGCCCGCCTCGACCAGCTGCGCAGCGAGGGCGGCAGTATGGTCGACCGTATCGCCGACCGGCTCAAGCGGACCTTTGCCGAGCAGGGGATCGAGGCCTGGGTGTCGGGCCGCGAAAAGCGCCCGTTCTCGATCTGGGAGAAAATGCAGCGCAAGAACATCGCGTTCGAGCAGCTGTCCGACATCATGGCCTTCCGCGTCGTTGTGAAGGATCTTGCCGCCTGCTACCACGCGCTTGGCGTGGTGCACCAGACTTGGCCGTCGGTGCCGGGCCGTTTCAAGGACTACATCTCGACGCCGAAGCAGAATGGCTATCGCAGCCTGCACACCACGGTGATCGGTCCGGAAAACAAGCGCATCGAGGTGCAGATCCGGACCCAGCAGATGCACGACATCTCGGAACTGGGCGTCGCCGCGCACTGGCAGTACAAGCAGAACGGCAAGGAGGCACCGGAGGCCGAGGCACGGCAGTACCGCTGGCTGCGCGAATTGCTGGAAATCCTGGAACAGGCCTCGGACCCCGAGGAATTCCTCGAGCATACCAAGCTCAACATGTTCCAGGACCAGGTCTTCTGCTTCACGCCGAAAGGCGACCTGATCGCGCTGCCGCGGGATGCCACCGTGGTCGATTTCGCCTATGCGGTGCATTCCGATGTCGGCGACACCGCGGTCGGCGCCAAGGTGAACGGCCGCGTCGTGCCGTTGCGCACCACGCTGCGCAACGGCGACCAGGTGGAGATCCTGCGCTCCAAGGTGCCGGCGCCGAATCCGACCTGGCTGAACTTCGTCAAGTCGGGACGGGCCAAGTCCTGCATCAACCGCTTCATCCGCCAGCAGCAGCGCGGCCAGTATCTGGAACTCGGTCGCGCGATCCTGGCCAAGGCGTTCCGCGAGCATGACGCATCGGTGTCGGAAAAGGCCCTGGATCCGGTGGTCAAGGTGCTCAAGCTGCGCAATGCAGAGGACATCTATGTCGGTGTCGGCGACGGCAACATCACGGCACGCCAGGTCGTCAACATCGTCTTTCCCGGCAACCGCGAGGCAGAGGCCGACAAGGCGCCGCCGCTGCCCCGGCTGCACAAGCCCAGCGGCAAGACCGGCAGCGGCATCCCGATCCGCGGCCTGATCCCGGGCATGGCCATGCATTTTGCCGGCTGCTGCCACCCGCTGCCCGGCGACCGCATCGTCGGTATCGTTACCACCGGCAAGGGCGTGACCATCCACACTATCGACTGCGATGCGCTGGAACAGTTTGCCGAACAGCCGGAGCGCTGGCTTGATCTTGCCTGGGATTCGCCGGCGGAAGCCGAAAAGGCCCATGGGCATGTCGGCCGCATCAGCCTGGTGATCAACAACGAGCCCGGTGCGCTGAGCGCGGTCACCACCATCATCGCCAAGCACAAGGGCAACATCACCAACCTCAAGATCACCAACCGCACCCCGGAATTCTTCGAGATGTTCGTCGATATCGAGGTGCGCGACGTGAAGCACCTGACCAATATCATCGCGGCCCTGCGCGCCACGCCGAGCATCAGCTCGGTGGAGCGGGCCAAGGGCTGACCGGCATACGGGACGCAGGAAGGAAAAGGGAGACGGATGAACCGCGACGACGTATTGCAGCATTACCGGGACAGCGGCGCGCTGCTCGAGGGCCACTTCCTGCTGACATCCGGCCTGCACAGCCCCGTCTACATGCAGTCGGCCAGGGTGCTGATGCATCCCGAGCGTGCCGAGGCCCTGTGCCGGGCGCTGGCCGGCAAGATCCGCGCCGCACTCGGGGCGAACCCGGTCGACCTGGTCTGCTCGCCGGCCATGGGCGGCGTGGTGGTCGGCTACGAACTGGCTCGCCAGCTCGGCGTGCCGGCAATCTTCACCGAGCGGGTCGACGGCAAATTCGCCCTGCGGCGCGGTTTCGAAATACCGAAGGGCGCACGCGTGCTGATGGCCGAGGATGTCGTCACCACCGGCAAGTCCAGCCTTGAATGCATCGACTGCATCGCCGCCCATGGTGGCGTGACGGTAGCGGCTTCTTGCATTGTCGACCGGTCCGATGGCGAAGTCGATCTCGGTGTGCCGCTCTTTGCGCTCTGCGGTTTCAAGGTGCCGGCCTACCGCGAGGACGAGCTGCCGCCGGAGATGAAGAAACTGCCGGCAGTGAAGCCCGGCTCGCGCAACCTCGCCTGAATCCGGCAGGAGTTCCGGCCATGACCGCCCGTCCGCTGCGCCTCGGCATCAACATCGACCATGTGGCCACCATCCGCAATGCGCGCGGCGGCCGGCATCCGGATCCGGTGCGCGCGGCCAGGATGGCGGCGGCGGCCGGTGCCGACGGCATCACCGCGCATCTGCGCGAGGACAGGCGCCATATCTCGGATGGCGATATCGACCGGCTGATGGCCGAGATCAGCCTGCCGCTCAATCTGGAAATGGCGGCCACCGAGGAAATGCTGGCCATCGCCCTGCGGCACCGGCCGCATGCGGCCTGCATCGTGCCCGAGCGGCGTGAGGAGCGGACGACGGAAGGGGGGCTCGACGCCGCCGGCCAGTTCGACCACCTCGCACCGATGATCCGCCAGCTCTCGGCGGCCGGCATCCGGGTGTCGCTGTTCATCGAGCCCGCGATCATCCAGCTCGATGCCGCGAAGGCGCTGGGGGCCCCGGTGGTCGAGTTGCATACCGGCCGGTACTGCGAGACCGACGGCGCCGTGCAGGCGGCGGAACTGGAACGCATCCGCGCCGCGGCGGCCCATGCCGAGGCTGCCGGACTGGAATGCCATGCTGGCCACGGCCTCAGCTTCGAGACGGTGGCGCCGGTGGCCGCCATCCCGACGGTGGTCGAACTCAATATCGGCCATTTCCTGATCGGCGAGGCGATCTTCGGTGGCCTCGACGGCGCCATTCGCCGCATGCGCAGCCTGATGGACGAGGCGCGTGGCAGCCGCGCCCGTTCGGCCTGAGGCAGCCGCGGCCATGATCATCGGCATCGGCTCGGACCTGATCGATATCCGCCGCATCGAGAAGACGCTCGCGCGGTTCGGCGACCGGTTTCTCGACCGCATCTTCACGCCGGTGGAGAAGGCCCGTTCGGAGCGGCGCGCGCGCACCCGGATCGAATCCTATGCCAAGCGCTTTGCCGCCAAGGAGGCCTGCTCGAAGGCACTGGGCACCGGCTTCCGCAGGGGTGTGTTCTGGCGCGACATGGGCGTGGTCAACCTGCGCAGCGGCAAGCCCACCATGGCCCTGACCGGCGGCGCCCTGCGCCAGCTGGAGAGCCTGCTGCCGCCGGGCTGCGAGGCGCAGATCGACCTGTCGATCACCGACGAACCGCCGCTGGCCCAGGCCATCGTCATCATCAGTGCAATACCCCGGCGGCCAGCGCCGCCGGATGTGACCACGGGCGCTGGCGGGGGCGCTTGACTTTGCCGGTCCGTTCCCGGCTTGATGCTGCCCCGGCGCAGGGGGACATTTCCGCCTAAGGGATTGATTTATATGAAGCAGGAGCAGGTCGTGGCAAAAACGAAAGCGAAAGCGGGGGGCGATCTCTGGGACAGCATCCGCACGCTGATTTATGCCATCCTGATCGCCGTCGGCATCCGGACTTTCGCCTACGAGCCGTTCCATATCCCGTCGGCCTCCATGTATCCGACCCTGCTGATCGGCGACTATGTCTTCGTGTCGAAATTCTCCTATGGCTACAGCCGGTATTCCCTGCTGTTCAGCCCGCCGCTGTTCAGCGGCCGGGTACTCGACTCCGAACCGAAGCGCGGCGATGTCGTGGTGTTCCGCTTTCCGCAGGATACGTCGATCGACTATATCAAGCGGCTGGTCGGACTGCCGGGCGACCGCATCCAGATGAAGGAAGGCGCGCTCTACATCAATGGCCAGCCGGTGCAGCGCCGCCGCGTCGAGGATTTCGAACAGCGCGACCATTTCGGCAATGTGGTCGGTCGCACCAAGCAGTGGGAAGAGACACTGCCCAACGGCGTCACCTACCGCACGCTCGACCTCTATGATTTCGGCCGTGAGGACAATACCGGCGTCTTCACCGTGCCGGCCGGCCATTATTTCATGATGGGCGACAACCGCGACAATTCCCAGGACAGCCGGGTCCCGGTCGAAACCGGCGGTGTCGGTTTCGTGCCGGCCGAGAACCTGATCGGCCGCGCCGAGATACGCTGGATCTCCATCGAGCCGAGCGCCTCGCTGCTGAAGCCCTGGACGTGGTTCGGGGCTTTCCGCTGGGACCGTATGTTCACCGGAATCCGCTGAGGCCGGCGTGTCTGCCGACAGCCGCAAACTGCCGCTGGAAGAACTGCAGAGGATGCTCGGGCACCGCTTTGCCGAGCCGCGCCTGCTGGAAGAGGCGCTGGTGCACCCTTCCGCCAATCCGCGTCGCAGCCGGACGAAATCCGCCCGCCAGAAGGAAGCTGCCGCGGCACCGGCCATGCGGGACTATAACCGGCTGGAATTCATTGGCGATCGCGTTCTCGGCCTCGTGGTGGCGACCCTGCTGGCGGAGCATTATCCGGAGGCGGCGGCCGGCGAACTCGCCCTGCGCTACAACGCCCTCGTGAAGCAGGAAAGCCTGGCCCGCTTCGCGCAGTCGCTGGGGTTGGGCGACTTTATCCAGCTGTCGCGCTCCGAACGGGATTCCGGCGGTGCCGGCAAACCGGCGATCCTCGCCGATGCCTGCGAGGCCGTGGTGGCCGCGCTGTATCTGGATGGCGGGCTGAAGGTGGCCGAACGCTTCGTGCGGCGCTATATGGAACCCGTGCTGGAGGATTTCGCGGCCGGTGCGCCGAAAGACGCGAAAACCGCCCTGCAGGAATGGGCGGCGGCCCGCGGCATGGCCACCCCGCGTTACGAGGTGGTCAGCCAGGAAGGGCCGCCACACGAACCGCATTTCACCGTGGCCGTCCGTCTTGGCAGCGGCGAACCGGAAACAGGCAAGGGCGGCTCCAAGCGGGCCGCCGAACAGGAAGCCGCCGGGCATCTTCTGGCCCGGCTCGACAAGACAAGGTCATGACCGAAGAGACCCAGAATACTCCGGCGACGCCGCATTGCGGCTATGTCGCCATCGTCGGTGCGCCGAATGCCGGCAAGTCGACGCTGCTGAACCGGCTGGTCGGCGCGAAGGTGTCGATTGTCTCGAAAAAGGTGCAGACGACCCGCGCCCGCATCACCGCCATTGCCGTGCAGGACGATGCCCAGATCATCTTCCTCGATACCCCGGGCATCTTCACCCCCAAACGCCGGCTGGATCGCGCCATGGTGACGGCCGCCTGGAGCGGCATCGACGATGCCGATGCCGTGCTGCTGCTGGTCGACGCTGGCAAGGGCTATGACGACGAGAGCCGCGCCATCGTCGCGGCCCTGAAGGAGCGCAGGCGCCGCGTGCTGCTGGCCCTGAACAAGATCGACACGGTGCCGCGCGACAAGCTGCTCGGGCTGGCGAAGACGCTGAACGACGATTACCCCTTCGAGCAGACCTTCATGATTTCGGCGGAGAAGGGCAGTGGCGTCGACGACGTGCTGGCGAAGCTTGCGGCACTGATGCCGGAAGGCCCGTGGCTGTATCCGGAAGACCAGCTGGCCGATGTGCCGATGCGTTTCCTGGCTGCCGAGATCACCCGCGAACAGGTTTACCGCGCCCTGCATGAGGAGCTGCCTTACGCGATCACCGTCGAGACCGAGAACTGGACCGACCAGAAGAAGGACGGATCGGCGCGGATCGAGCAGGTGATCTATGTCGAGCGCGACAGCCAGAAGAAGATCGTGCTGGGCCAGGGCGGCCAGATGATCAAGCGGATCGGCGCCAAGGCGCGCGAGGAGATGCAGGTGCAGTTCGACCGCAAGGTCCACCTGTTCCTGTTCGTGAAGGTGCGCGAGGACTGGGGCGACGATCCCGAGCGCTACCAGGCCATGGGCCTGGATTTCCCCAAGGGCTGAACCGGCCTAGACGCCGAGCAGCAGGAAGATTGCCGGCACGGTGACGAAGGCAAGCAGGGTGGTGACCGTCACGATGGCGGCGGCCAGCGGGGCGTTGCCGCCCATCTGGCGGGCGAGGATGTAGCTGGCGCTGGCGGTCGGCATGGTTCCCCACAGGACCAGAATCTTGGTTTCCAGCGGTCCCAGGCCCCAGAGCCGGCTGAGGCCGAACAGCATCGCCGGGTAGACCAGCAGCTTCAGGACACAGGCGAAGCCGAGCGGCTGCAGGCTGGCCCGCATGGCATGCCATTGCAGGCCGGCCCCCACGGTCAGCAGGCCCATCGGTGCGGCAACGCTGCCCAGCATCTTGAAGACCGGGGCGATGCCCGGCGGCAGGGTGATGTCCAGCAGATTGAGCGCAATGCCGATCAGGCAGGCGACGATCAGCGGATTCTTGGCCAGGAACAGCGCCTGGTCGCGCAGGCTGGTGCCCCGGCCATGGTCCCCATAGCGCGCCAGGGTCAGCACGCACATCACGTTGATGATCGGAATCGCCATCGAGATGGCGACGGCGAACAGGGTCAGACCGGCACCGCCTTCCAGTGCCGTGACGGCGCCGAGCCCGACGAAGGTGTTGAACCGCACCGCGCCCTGGAAGACGGAGGTGAAGCCCGGGCCATCCACCTTCATCAGCGGCCGCAGCAGATAGACCAGCCCGCCCTGCAGCAGCAGGGCGATCAGCAGGGCCCCCAGCATGCCGGTCGGGTCGAGATTGCCGAGCTTTGCATTGGCCAGGTTGTCGATCAGCAGGGCCGGGAAGAACAGGAAATAGGTTGCCTTGTCGGCCAGCGGCCAGAAGGCGTCGCCGGGGAAATTGCCGCGTTTCATGCCGGCGCCGATGGCGATCAGCAGGAAGACGGGCACGATGGCGAAAATCACGGCGAGCATGGGAAGGACTCAAAGGTGGGGACGGACTGGTATTCGCCGCACTCTAGCCCATGCGGACCGGATTGCTAGCCGGCCAGCAGGATCAGCAGTTCGAGCCCCTTGTTGGCCAGGCTGAAGCCGAGATACAGCGCGAAGGCGCGCAGCGCGGCCTCGCGCCAGGTCGGGCAGTGGCAGGGCTGCGGCCCGGCAGCCGGCAGGGCGGTGATGGTCTCGGCGATCACGTCGGTGACCGCTGGCCGGTGCTCTTCCGGCTCCTGCTGGGGGATCCAGTATTCGGCCACCCGGGTGCGGCGCGGACCATAGATGCGGCGCCAGCGGAAGGCCTCGGCTTCGGCACTGTCGGCATCGCCATGGGAGGCGCGCGGAATCCAGCTGTCCGCCAGCTGGGTCAGCACGACGTAGCGGGGGACGACGATTTCAGCCTGCAATCCCATGGGGCCAGCCTAGGCCATCGGCGTTAACGATTCTTAAACAGCAGTTAATCCCCGGTGCGGCTAGAAAAACCCTGACAGGACGGCTGCTTGGCTCTGGCCGGGCAGGCGGGGGCTGGCTATGCTCCGGACCCTGCATTTACGTTCGAGCCTGCATATACGTTCGAGGGAGCGACCAGCCCATGAAAAAGCCCGCCAAAAAGGCTGCATCGAAGCGCAAATCCGTCATGAAGGGCGGCAAGATCGACAAGGCGATGCTGCCCAGCCGCCATGTCACCGAGGGCCCCGAGCGCGCCCCGCACCGCAGCTACTATTACGCCATGGGCCTGACCGAGAAGGAAATCCACCAGCCCTTCATCGGCGTGGTCACCACCTGGAACGAGGCGGCGCCCTGCAACATCACCCTGGGCCGGCAGGCGCAGTCGGTGAAGAAGGGGGTGAAGGCCGCCGGTGGCACGCCGCGCGAATTCACCACCATCACCGTCACCGACGGCATCGCCATGGGCCACCAGGGCATGAAGTCGTCGCTGATCAGCCGCGAGGTGATCGCCGACAGCACCGAGCTGACCGTGCGCGGCCATTGCTACGACGCGCTGGTCGGCCTGGCCGGCTGCGACAAGTCGCTGCCCGGCCTGATGATGGCCATGGTGCGGCTGAACATCCCGTCGATCTTCATGTATGGCGGCTCGATCCTGCCGGGCCGCTTCCGCGGCCGCGACGTCACCGTGGTCGATGTCTTCGAGGCGGTCGGCCAGCATGCCGCCGGCAAGATGGGCGACAGGGACCTGCATGAACTGGAATGCGTCGCCTGCCCGTCGGCCGGTTCCTGCGGCGGCCAGTTCACGGCCAACACCATGGCCTGCGTTTCGGAAGCCATCGGCCTCGCGCTGCCCGGTTCGGCCGGCGCCCCGGCACCGTACGAGACCCGCGACCAGTATGCCGAGGCGTCGGGCAAGCAGATCCTGGAGCTGATCAAGCTCGGCATCCGCCCGCGCGACATCGTGACGAAGAAGGCGCTGGAGAATGCCGCCCGCGTGGTCGCTGCCACCGGCGGCTCGACCAACGGCGCGCTGCACCTGCCGGCCATCGCCCATGAGGCCGGCATCAGGTTCGACCTCGACGACGTGGCCAAGATCTTCAAGTCGACGCCCTATATCGCCGACCTCAAGCCCGGCGGGCGCTATGTCGCCAAGGACATGTACGAGATCGGCGGCGTGCAGGTGGTGCTGAACGAACTGTTCAAGGGCGGCTATATCCATGGCGACTGCCTGACCGTCACCGGCAAGACCATCGAGCAGAACCTGAAGGGTGTGAAATTCCCCAAGGACCAGGACGTGGTGCGCCCGATCACCAACCCGATCACCCCCACCGGCGGCGTGGTCGGCCTGAAGGGCAACCTGGCACCGCGCGGCGCCATCGTGAAGGTGGCCGGCATGGCCCGCCTGAAACATGTCGGACCGGCCCGCGTATTCGACTCGGAAGAGGCCGCCTTCGAGGCCGTGCAGAAGAAGAAGTACAAGGAAGGCGACGTGATCGTCATCCGCTACGAGGGTCCGCGCGGCGGCCCCGGCATGCGCGAGATGCTGTCGACCACGTCCGCCATCTACGGCCAGGGCATGGGCGAGAAGGTGGCGCTGATCACTGACGGGCGCTTCTCGGGCGGCACCCGCGGCTTCTGCGTCGGCCATGTCGGCCCGGAAGCGGCGGTCGGCGGCCCGATCGGCCTGATCAAGAATGGCGACATCATCACCATCGACGCCGTGAAGGGCATTCTCTCGGTCGACCTCTCGGCCAAGGAACTGGCGGCGCGCAAGAAGAAGTGGAAGCCGCGCAAGACCGACTACCAGTCGGGCACCCTGTGGAAATACGCCCAGACCGTGGGCGATGCCCATGACGGGGCGGTGACGCATCCCGGCGGCGCGAAGGAAACCAGCGAATACGCCGATATCTGACCTGACCATCCCCGAAGGGCGCCCGTTGCGGCGCCCTTCTTCTTTGCCGCGATAAGAACCGAGCCCCCCATGTCCCAGACCTTCCGCGTTGCCATTGCCGGCTTCCAGCACGAGACCAATACCTTTGCGCCGACCCGGGCCGGGCTGGCGAATTTCATCGCCGGCGAGGGCTGGCCGCCGCTGACCGAGGGCGCGGCGATCTTCGAGACTTTCGAGCCGATGAACATCCCCATCGGCGGGTTCATCGCCGCCGCGAAAAAACTGCAATGGGACCTGCATCCGATCGTCTGGGCGGCGGCGCAGCCGTCGTCTTACGTCACCGACGAGGCCTTCGACTACGTCGCCAAAAAGATCACCGACGGCATCGCCGCCCTCAAGGGCCGCATCGACGCGGTGTATCTCGACCTGCATGGCGCCATGGTCACCGAAAGCCATGAGGACGGCGAGGGCGAGCTGCTGCGGCGCGTGCGTGCCATCGTCGGGCCGGGCATACCTGTGGTCGCCAGCCTCGACCTGCATGTCAACATCACCGAGGCGATGGTGCATGACAGCGACATGCTGATCGCCTACCGTACCTATCCGCATCTCGACATGGCGGTGACCGGCGGCAGGGTCGCCCGCCACCTGGAAAGACTGCTGACCGGCGAGCGGCCGAAACAGGCGAAGGCGCTCCGCAAGCTGCCGTTTCTCATTCCGCTGACCGCGCAATGCACCTTCATCGAGCCCTGCCGCTCCATCTACGAGGAGCTGGAGCGGATGGAATCCGGCGCGGTCTCGTCGCTGTCGTTTGCGCCGGGCTTCCACCCGGCCGATATCCGCGACTGCGGCCCGGCCGTGATCGCCTATGCCGACACGCAGGATGCCGCCGACCGCGCCGCCGACCAGCTTGCCCGCCACATCACCGAGCGCGAGGCGGAATTCCGCACCCGGCTGCTGAGCCCCGAGGCGGCGATTGCCGAGGCCCGCGCCATGATCCGCGCCGGCGCCAGCAAATCCGTGGTGCTGGCCGACGTGCAGGACAATCCCGGCGCGGGGGCCACCTGCGACACCACCGGGCTGATTGCGGCGCTGGTGGCCGAGGGCGTGCCCGATGCCGCCATCTGCCAGCTCTACGACCCCGAGGCGGCCCGGCTGGCGCACCAGGCGGGCGAGGGCGCCGCGCTGGAGATCGCGCTGGGCGCCAAGCTGTTCTCCGGCGGCGGCACCGCGCCGCTGCGCCACCGCTTCGAGGTGGCGAAGCTCGGCGACGGCCGTTTTCTCTGCACCGGGCCGTTCTACAGGGGCGCCCGCACCAATCTCGGACCCCAGGCCCTGCTGCGGGTGCGCAGCCCGGACTCGCCGCCGGGCCGCGGCATCGACATCGTGGTCAGCTCGACCCGCCTGCAGGCCGGCGACAAGGAGCAGTTCCGGCACTTAGGCATCGAGCCCGGCGAGCGGCCGATCCTCGGCCTGAAAAGCACCGTGCATTTCCGCGGCGACTTCACCGACATCGCCCACGAGATCCTGACGGTGGAAAGCCCCGGCGCCTTCATCGAGCGGGCCGAGACTTTGCCCTATGCCCGCCTGCGCAGGGGCATCCGGCTCAGCCCGCGCGGACGCATACATCAGTAGTCCGGCGCCAGGATCAGGCACCAGCGAACCCGGCATGTCTCCTTTCCGCCGCGCCGGAGCCCGGAACGGCTGTGCCGGGTTCGCTGCGGTTCGTCCTGGTTCGCGACGGTTCATTCCGGTTCGCAGCGGTTCAGTTCGGTTCATAACGGTTCGTTTCGGTTCGTCTCGGCTCCAACGCCTTGATCCGGGCCGGTTTTGTCAGAACCGGCCAATGGAGCCTGTGACTGGAACATTTAGCGTACGGACGGCCGGATTCAAGGGCCGGGTTTCGCGATACAGCTCGTTCATCCGAATCGGACCACTCCAAAGATCGTCGCCCCGGCCAGGCGTCAGCGCGAGCCGGGGCCCATGCGGTAGCGCTACATCATTGCTGTAGCCGACAGGGGCACGGAAAGGGCGGCTGGACCCCGGGTCTTCGCCCGGGGTGACGATCTGGGGGCGGGGCAAGGGGAATACAACCGTCTCCCGGATTTTGCCGGGTCTCATGAATCTCATAAATCGTCGCCCCGGCCCTGAGCCGGGGCCCAGGCAGCGGCACAGACGGGGATGGCCGGAGCAAATCCGGCCAAGACGACGGCAGAAAACCGGCGCTACACTGCCGGCAACAAGAAGAAACGATCCGAGGAACACCGTATGCAGGCCGATCCCCTACAGCCCGACTTCATGCAGCCCAATCCCGTGCAGGCTGAGTCCGCAGCAAAGCCCGTCACCGCCCGCGATCTCTTCTCGGCCGGCGAACTGGCCCGGCTCGGCCGGCGCTCAGACGTGGTGGGCGCGGCCCTCGTGCTGCATGCCTGGGCGCTGATCGGCGGCGCCATGGCGCTGTTCGTGGCCTGGCCGAACCCGCTGACCTTCATCGCCGCCGTGATGGTGATCGGCGGGCGGCAGCTCGGGCTCGCCATCCTGATGCACGATGCCGCCCATGGCCTGCTGTTCCGCACGCGGCGCTGGAACGAGTTCGCCGGCCAGTGGCTGTGCGCCTATCCGGTCGGCACCGATCTGCATCTCTACCGGCCCTATCACCTGAAGCATCATCGCTTCACCCAGCAGGCAGACGACCCCGACCTCGTGCTGTCGGCGCCGTTCCCCGTCACCCGCCGCAGCCTGTGGCGCAAGATCCGCCGCGACCTCACCGGCATCAGCGGCCTGCGCCGCCGCGCGGACCAGTGGCGGGGGGCGTGGGGCGGGAAGGGAGACAGGTGGACGGAGCGCCGGGCGCGGCTGCTGCGGCTCGGCATCGCCGGCGGGCTTGGCGCCAATCTGGCGCTGTTCGCACTGCTGGCCGCACTCGGATACTGGTGGCTGTATCCGGCGCTGTGGCTGCTGCCTTTGTTCACCTGGTACCAGCTGGTCAGCCGCATCCGCAACATCGCCGAGCATGCCATGGTGCCCGACAACGACGATGCCTTGCGCAACACCCGCACGACCTATGCCGGAGGACTGACGCGACTGCTGCTGGCGCCCTACTGGGTGAACTATCATCTCGAACACCATCTCGCCCTGCAGGTGCCCTGCTGGCGGCTGCCGCAGGCGCATCGCCTGCTGCTGGGCCGGGGCTATGGCGGGAAGATGGAGATCCGGAAATCCTACGCGGCCGTGCTGCGGCTGGCGGCGAGCGCGATTGCTGAGGGCGGCAGCGGGCCGAGAGCGGCGAGCGTGGGGCGGATATAAGCTTTTAGGTGCCAGACAATGAACGGCATCTCGCATGCAATGGTAGGCGTAATTGGGACTGATCTGTGACATTGAAATGTAACGCCGCGCGAAATACGATGCTTTTATAACTGTTGCACGTGTTTGGGGGGAATCCGTGCGGGTTCATGAATACACGATTATTGGCCACAGTAGGGCGAAGATCGGGCGGTGGCTGGCCATCGGCGCGGGGCTTATTGCGTCCGGAGGGGTGACTGTAGGGATTGCGGCTATTGATCTCGCAAAAAGAGCTGGCATCGAAACATCAGGCTCATTGATTATTTGGCCAATCACGTCTGGCGTCGTGTTTGCCGCTCTGTATTTCTCATTCGATTACTGGATTTGGAAGTTGCCCGTAGCTTCGCGGTTACTAAACATTCCGAACTTGGCCGGTAAATGGGAGGTTACTGGGCAGTCGCTTGGGCAGAAAGGTGAAGTTCTTCACGATTGGAAGGGGCTGATAACCATTACTCAGTCGTGGGAGAAAATTCGTGTCTTTCTAGAAACTAAGACTTCAGACTCATACAGCATTTCTGCAGCGTTATTGCCTGATCGAGATATTGGGTGCCGGCTTATGTATTCCTATAGGAATGAGCCGAAGTTAGGTAATCCCGACCTAAAGCCTCACGATGGATACGCGGAGATAATTTTTCATCCTAAGAATGGAGTTGGTAATGGTGACTATTTCAACAAGCAAAGATTTACTTTCGGGACAACAAAATTGAAAAAGGTTGGATAAATGCCGCGCGACTTTGACACTCGATTGAGTCGGGCTTTGGCTCGGCGTCAGGATTTGACAAAAGGGCTAAATGAAGCCTTGGCGATTAATCTTGAACCGCAGTGGAAGCGTAGTAATCAGAAGTCCGTGCGGTATGCTTTTCTGGCAATGGCGGAGCTCGATGATAGTTATACGAGAAAGAGCTACGAGGAAGGCGATAGAGTCATCAACCAATTAAAAAGTAAGTTGGGCGAGGCAGGGCTTCCGGTAGACTTCGAATACCAAGGCTCGGTCCCATTGAATATTCATATAAGATTTCAGAGCGATATTGATGTGCTTGTGCTCTCAAATCGAGTTTTGACATACAACTCGAGTGGTCCTCGAGCGTCTCACTACACGCCGACCAATCTTGTTGCAAAGGAAGAAGTCAAAGACATCCGTAGGGCAAGTGAGGCGATACTAACGGCGGCTTATCCGGCGGCTCAAATTGATATCACGGGGCGTAAATCAATCACGCTGTCCGGAGGGAGCTTATCTAGAAAGGTCGATATTGTACCGGCTCATTGGCATGACGATATTGAATATCAAAGAACGATGGACAAGGTGTTCCGTAAGGTTTGCATATGGAATAAGAGCGAAGACAAGATTATTGAGAACTTGCCATTCCTGCACATGGCTAGAATCAATGAGAAGGAGCGAGATTCAAGCGGGGGTACAAAAAAGATTGTTAGATTGCTGAAGACGTTAAGGGCTGACGCCGAACCGCGCGTGGAAATTTCTAGCTATGACATCGCTTCAATAGTTTGGCATTTTGATAGCGACAGCATGAGGGTGATTCCTGAGAGAGATTTGACGCTTGTCGCTATTGCAAGGGATAATCTTGAATATCTTGTAAACAATAAGTCTACGGCAGAAGGGTTAATGACGCCGGATGGTACTCGGCGCATTCTCAATGAATCTGGAAAGTACGATCAACTTCGGCGTTTATTTGCTGAGGTGAAAGAACTGTCTGAAAATATTGCTGATGAAATAGAGTCGGTCGAAACTCCGCTGTCAAAAGCACTGGGGCGTGTATCTTCTGGTGGGGATGTTAGTAGAGTTTTGCGAGAGGCTTATATTCCGCGATAATTAATCCTCTTAGCGCAACGTTGCGGCGAAGATACTCTTGACCAAGTATGGTTCTCTCTGCCCCCCCGAAACAAATCACCGCCGCCCTGGCGTGCCATCCGGCGCCGGTACGCAGGCGGCTGCTGCAGATTCGCGCGCTGATCTACGCGGTCGCCGCTGAGACCGAGGGCGTCGGCGTGCTGACCGAGACACTGAAATGGGGCGAGCCGGCCTATCTGACCGCCAGCGGCAGCGGCACCACCATCCGCCTCGGCGCCACCAGGGCCGCGCCCGACCGATGCGCGGTATTCGTGAACTGCCAGACCAGCCTGATCGACGGTTTCCGCGCGCAGTTCGGCGACCTGTTCGGCTATGAGGGCAATCGCGCCCTGCTGATCCCGGCGACCGGCCGGCTGCCGGCCGTGCCGCTCAGCCTCTGCCTGCGGGCGGCGCTGACGTATCATCAGCAGAAGAAGACAGCCGCCACGCGCCAGGGCTGACTCCGAACACGTCCCTGAACATTGCGTTGAAGGTGGAAAGATCGCCGAAGCCGCAATCGAAGGCGATGGCGGCGATGCCGTCATGGCACGCACGCAGCCGCAGGGCGGCGCGGCGCAGGCGTAAGGAGATCAGGTAATCGTAAGGCGTGCTGCCGGTGATGCGGCGGAAGCAGCGCAGGAAATGGTATTTGCTCATGCAGGCGAGCGATGCCAGCGCATCCAGGCTGTGCGGCTCGGCGGCCGTTTCCTCCATATGCCGCAGCACGGCGGCGATGCGTCTGTGATCCCGCGCCGATGGCGTGGCGGCGGCGGGCGGCGCGCCGCTTAACGTGGTCAGCACCCGGGCGGCCAGCGCGATGGCGGATTCCTCGATCTGCTGCGTATCCGCGCCGGCCATGGTGTAGCTCTGCAGCCGCGCCAGTGCCGGGGTGAGGGGCCGCAGGGCCGGCAGCATCGCCTGGCCGAAGCGGAACCGCGCGCCGCCGGCGCGGCTGGCGGCCATCTCGCTGAACAGGTCGACCTCGAAATGCAAAGCAAGGCAGCGGTCGCCCCGGCTGTGGCGGTGGCCGCATTCGAAACAGGCGCCGGCATTGCCCAGCAGCAGGCTGCCGGCATGCAGCAGCACATCGCCGGTATCGGTGCGGTAGCGGAAGCTGCCCTGTGTGACCAGCGAGATCGACATGGTGGCGTGGCGTTCTTCCGCGTCGCGGTCGTCCGGCCCGGCGCGGCAGACGATGTCGCGCAACACCCAGCCGGCGCCGGAGGCGAGATTGCGGCTGGTCAGGGTGGGGGCGCGGTCGGCCAGATCGGCGAGGTCGGACATGACGCCAGAATAGCAACATTCCCCAAGCCGGGGCAGGGGCCGGCCGGGCAGGCTGGCGGCCTTCGCAACCCGTGATCCCTGAAGAGGACGCTTTTCCCATGTTGAATCACATTTCCCTCGGCACCGCCGATCTCGCCCGCGCCCGCAGGTTTTATGACGCCGCCCTCAAGCCGCTCGGCCTGACCTGCACGTCGCCGGGCGAGACCTCGCTGGGCTACGGCAACGCAGAGACCGGCGCCATTCCGCTGTGGCTGCTGGCGGTGAAGAAGCCGGTGAAGGCCGATGCGCAGAACGGCCTGCATCTGTGTTTCGACGCGCCCAGCCGCAGGGCGGTGGATGCCTTCCACGCCGCGGCGCTGAAGGCCGGCGGCAGCGACAACGGCAAACCGGGCCTGCGCGCCGATTACGGCGAGAATTACTACGCGGCCTTCGTGGTCGATCCCGACGGCTACCGGCTGGAGGCGTATTGCGGGGCGGCGAAGTAGGCTGTTCCCATAGCTCGTCGCCCCGGCCAGGCGTCAGCGCGAGCCGGGGCCCATGCTTCATCGCCGCGTCATCCGGCCCCCCCAAAACGGAGACGCGGAAAGGGCGGCTGGGCCCCGGGTCTTCGCCCGGGGCGACGATCTTTGTTGATGGCGGCATGCCCGCGGAGGCCCCCCGGGGTCGAAGCGGCGGCCGGTCTCTGCTAGACCGGAAGGGCAGCGGCGAATCGGCGCCGCGTCACCCGGTCGGCATGAGCGTTTCTCCCTCCGCAGATTTCCGCGAATCCATTGGCGCCGGCGGCCCCATGCAGGCCGCCGAGGCGGCCCTGCATTCGGTGTTCGGCTTCGAGGCCTTCCGCGCCGGCCAGGCCGAGATCGTGCAGGCGCTGCTCGCCGGCGAGGACGTGCTCGCCGTGATGCCGACCGGCTCGGGCAAGTCGCTCTGCTACCAGCTGCCCGCCATCATTTCCGGCGGCCTCACGGTGGTGGTCTCGCCGCTGATCGCGCTGATGCGCGACCAGGTGCGCCAGCTGCAGGGGCTGGGGGTGAATGCGGCGGCGCTGAACTCGGCGATTTCCGACGACGAGGCGGCGCGCATCCACCGCGACCTGCGGGATGGTTCTCTCCGGCTGCTCTATGTGGCGCCGGAGCGGCTGGTGCGCGACGGCACCGTGGCGATGCTCAACCGTCACAAGGTCCGGCTGCTGGCCATCGACGAGGCCCATTGCGTCTCGCAATGGGGCCATGATTTCCGCCCGGAATATCTGGCGCTGGGTGCCGTGCGCGCCGATCTCGGCGCGCCGCCCACCATCGCGCTGACCGCCACCGCCGATGCGCCGACCCGCGCCGATATCCGCCAGAAGCTGTTCGGCGAGAGCAATCCCCGGCAGTTCATCCGCAGCTTCGACCGCCCCAACCTGCATCTGATGATGCAGCCCAAGGCCAGCGCCAGGCAGCAGATCAGCCGCTTCATCGCCGCGCGACGGGGCCTCAGCGGCATCGTCTACTGCTCGTCGCGCAAGCGCACGGAGGATCTCGCCGCCGGCCTCGTCGCGCTCGGCCATGACGCGCTGCCCTATCATGCGGGGCTCGAACAGCGCCTGCGCGATGCCAACCAGGACAGATTCCTGCGCGATGACGGCGTGGTGATGGTGGCCACCGTCGCCTTCGGCATGGGCATCGACAAGCCCGATGTGCGCTATGTCTGCCATGCCGACCTGCCGGCCAATGTGGAGGCCTATTACCAGGAGATCGGCCGCGCCGGCCGCGACGGCCTGCCGGCCGAGACGCTGACCCTGTATGGCCTCGACGACATGCGCTTCCGCCGCCTGCAGATCGAGCAGGGCGAGGCCAACGAGGACAGGAAAAGGATCGAGCGCCAGCGGTTCAACGCGCTGGTGGCGCTCTGCGAAAGTCCGCGCTGCCGCCGGCAGACGCTGCTCGCATACTTTGGCGAGGAGAGCGCGCCCTGCGGCAACTGCGATCTCTGCCAGGAGGGCGTGGCGCGGTTCGATGCCACCATCGAGGCGCAGAAGGCGATGTCGGCCATCGCCCGCACCGGCCAGCGTTTCGGCACCGAGCATCTGGTGCAGATCCTGACCGGCAATGCCACCGATGCCATCCTGCGGCTGGAGCATGACCGGCTGCCCACCTTCGGCGTCGGCAGGGACCGCGACCTGCATGCCTGGCGCTCGATCTTCCGCCAGCTCTACGGGGCAGGGCTGATCGATCTCGACATCACCGAGGGCGGCGGCTGGTTCATCACGGATTCCGGCCGCGCCGTGCTGAAGGGCCAGCAGCGGATCGAGCTGCGCGCCGAAAGCCTGACCGGCGGCCGGGCGAAAGACCGCCGCCGCGGTGCCGGCGCATCGGCGGCCGCCGAAGCCATGCTGTCGGCGGCCGACCAGGCTTTGCTCGCGGCGCTGAAGGACCTGCGGCGCCGGCTGGCGACCGAGCTGCAGCAGCCGGCGTATCTCGTCTTCTCGGACCGCACCCTGATCGAACTCGCCGTCAAGCGGCCGGGCAGCCTGTACCGCATGGCCGACATTCACGGCATCGGCCAGGCCAAGCTCGACCGCTTCGGCCAGGCCTTTCTCGACGTGGTGCTGGCGCAGGATGCGCCGGCGCAAGAGGCCGCCGACTAGCCTCTGACGACCCTGGCGATCTCGGCCGCGGCCCGGTGGGCGCCGCGGATCGGCAGGATCGGCCAGACATGGATCATCCCCGGCGCTTCCGTGTAGCTGGCCAGCGGTACGCCTTCGCGGGCGCAGCGGTCGCGCAGGTCGCGGCAGTCGGGCAGCAGAATGTCGCGCTGGCCGATCCAGACATGCAGCCGGCCGAGGCCTCTGACGGGGCCATTGATCGGACTGATGCGCGGATGCTGGTGATCCTCGCCGGCGGCCCACAGGCGCGCGGCCTCCAGCGCGCCCGGCACCTTCAGCCAGGGATCATGGGGCTGCACGGCGGCGATGCCGGGATTCCTCGCCGTCACCTCCAGCCAGGGCGAAATCATCACGATGTCGCGCGGCTGCGGCAGGTGATGCTCGGGCAGGGTCTGCGCCAGCGCCAGCGCCAGGCCGCCGCCGGCACTGTCGCCCGACAGCACCAGATTTTCCGGCGCGGTGACGGCGGCCAGCCGGCGGTATACCTCGGTGACGAAGGGAAAGGCCTCGCGGTGGCTGGCTTCCGGCGCCAGCGGATAGATCGGGATGGTCACCGTGCAGCCGGTGGCATCCACCAGCCCGGCGAGGAAGCGCCAGTGAAACGGGCTGATGCCCGACACATAGGCGCCGCCATGCAGATGCATCACGCGGGTGGCGCTGCCGCCCTGTTTCGGCGCCAGGGTGTAGACCGGGCAGCCCAGCACATCCTCGCGGCTGACGGCATGGCTGCGGGCGATGGCCGCCGGCGGTTCCGGGCTGAAGCCGCGGCGTTCCTTCGCGATCTCGCGGTGCAGGTCGGCGGCGGAGCGGAACTTGCGGGTGCGGCCGGTGAAGCGCAGCACCGCGATCAGCAGCGGCAGCGGAATGGTCGCCATTCTTTTTGTTTCCCCCCGGTCAGGTCTTTTATGCGGCGTCGGCGATCTCGCAGACGATCGGCGTGTGGTCCGATGCCTTCTCTTTTCCGCGCGGCCCGCGGTCGATCTCGCAGGCGACCAGCCGGTCGGCCAGCTGCGGCGACAGCAGGAAATGATCGATGCGCAGGCCGTTATTCTTCGGCCAGGCGCCGGCCTGGTAATCCCAGAAGGTGTAGTCTACCGTCTTCGGGTGCAGGGCGCGCCAGGCTTCGGTGAGGCCGAGATTGAGCAGGCGGCGGAAGGCACGGCGGCTGTCGGGCCAGCACAGGGCGTCGTCGGCGAAGCCTGCCGGATCGAACACGTCGACATCCAGCGGGCAGACATTGTAGTCGCCGGCCATCAGGAAGGGGCGCTCCTGCGCCAGCAGTCCGGCGGCGCGGGCCTGCAGGCGCTGCATCCAGCCGAGCTTGTAGTCGTATTTCGGGCCCGGCCGCGGATTGCCGTTCGGCAGGTAGAGGCCGCAGATCGTCACGTCGCCGAAATCCGCCTCGATGTAGCGCGCCTGCTCGTCGGTCTCGTCGCCGGGCAGCCGGCTGCGCACGGCATCGGGCTTCGCGCGGCTGAGGACGGCGACGCCGTTATAGGTCTTCTGGCCGTGGGTATGGACCTGATAGCCGAGCGACTGGAATTCCAGTGCCGGAAAGTCCGCATCCTGGCATTTGATCTCCTGCAGCAGCAGGACATCCGGTTTGGCCTCGCGCAGCCAGTCGGTGACATTGGCCAGCCGCGCCTTGACCGAATTGACGTTCCAGGAGGCGATGCGCACGGAGCAGGCAGCCTACATCGCAAACGAATTGCCGCAGCCGCAGCTGGAGCTGGCCTGCGGGTTGCTGATCTTGAAATAGGCGCCGGTCAGGTCCTCGACGAAGTCGATCTCGGCGCCGCGCAGGTATTCCAGCGACACGGAATCGATATAGACCTTCGCGCCGTCGCGCTCGATCACGATGTCGTCCGGGGTTTCGGCATCGTCCAGGGTGAAGCCGTACTGGAAGCCCGAGCAGCCGCCGCCGGAGACGCTGAGCCTGAGCGCCAGCGCCGGATTGCCCTCCAGCTCGGCCACCTTGCGGATGCGCCGGGCGGCGGAGGCGGTCACGCCGACCATGCCTCCGGCGGCGGCAGGGGCCGGCGGGGGGCTGGCGGGGGCATCGGTGCGGGCGTCGGTCATCGGCTGTTTACACTCGGTTTACCAATAATTTGCCACATTGTGAGAGCAATTTAGGGAACATTGCGCGGAAGTCAATTTTGGCAGGGCGCGCGGGCGGCGCGTTGCGGCAGGCAGGGCCAGTCGCTAGTGTCCGGCCCGATTCCAGGATGACCAGAAAAGCCTTTCCGAAATGAACGTTTTCACCGAATTCCGCCGCGCCGTGACGGCCGCCATCCGCACCCTGTCGGAACAGGGCGTGCTGGCCGGCGAACTGCCCCAGAACAAGCAAGGCATGGCCGCCATTGCCGTGGAGCCGCCGCGCGATCCGTCCCATGGCGATCTGGCCACCAATGTCGCCATGGTGCTCGGCAAACCGGCGAAAATGGCGCCGCGGGCCCTGGCCGAGGCGATCAAGCCGCTGCTGGAGGCGCATCCGGCCGTCGAGGCCGTCGAGATCGCCGGCCCCGGCTTCATCAACCTGCGTCTGGCCCCCAGCTACTGGCAGCAGCAGATCGGGGTGATCCTCCGGGCCGGCCCCGCCTATGGCGACAGCGAGATGGGGCAGGGCCAGCCGGTGAACGTGGAATATGTCTCGGCCAATCCGACCGGGCCGATGCATGTCGGGCATTGCCGCGGCGCCGTGTTCGGCGATGCGCTGGCCGCCCTGCTGCAGAAGGCCGGCTTCCAGGTCTGCCGCGAATACTACATCAACGATGCCGGCGCCCAGGTCGACGTGCTGGCCCGTTCGGCCCATCTGCGCTACCGCGAGGCGCTGGGCGAGACGATCAGCATCCCGGAAGGCCTGTATCCCGGCGACTATCTCGTCCCGCTGGGGCAGGCGCTGGCCGCGAAATACGGCGACAAGTACAAGACCGCGCCCGAGAGCGACTGGCTGGCGCTGTTCCGCAGGGAAGCCACCGACGCCATGATGGCGATGGTGCGCGACGACCTGGCGGCGCTGAACATCCACCATGCCGTCTTCACCTCGGAAAAGGCGCTGCATGACAGCGGCGCGGTGCAGGGCGCCTTCGACCGCCTGAAGCAGCGCGGCCTGATCTATACCGGCGTGCTGGAACCGCCGAAGGGCAAGACCCCGGACGATTACGAGCCCCGCCCGCAGGAGCTGTTCAAGGCCAGCGAATACGGCGACGACACCGACCGGCCGCTGAAGAAATCCGATGGGTCATGGACCTATTTCGGCGCCGACATCGCCTATCACGACGACAAGTACCGGCGCGGCTTCCGCCAGATGATCGATGTCTGGGGCGCCGACCATGGCGGCTATGTGAAGCGCATGAAGGCCGCGGTGAAGGCGATTTCCAACGGCGAGGGCGACCTCGACGTCAAACTGGTGCAGATGGTCAACCTGCTGGATGGCGGCCAGCCGGTGAAGATGTCCAAGCGGGCCGGCACCTTCGTGACCCTGCGCGACGTGGTGGATGAAGTCGGCAAGGATGTCGTGCGCTTCATCATGCTGACCCGCAAGAACGACGCGCAGCTGGATTTCGATTTCAGGAAGGTCACCGAACAGTCCAAGGACAACCCGGTCTTCTACGTGCAGTATGCCCATGCGCGCATCTGTTCGGTGCTGCGCAATGCCGTGGCGGAAGTGCCGGATATCGACACGGAAGACGGCGCCCTGGCCCAGGCCGACATGACCCGGCTGCAGCATCCGTCGGAACTGGCGCTGGTCAAGCTGCTGGCCGGCTGGCCGCGGCTGGTGGACAGCGCGGCCGAGGCCCACGAGCCGCACCGGGTGGCCTTCTACCTGCAGGATGTCGCGGCGGCCTTCCACGGTCTGTGGAATGTCGGCCGCGACGATACCAGCGTGCGCTTCCTGCTGCCGGAAGATCTGCCGCTGACCCGGGCGCGGCTGGCGCTGCTGCGGGCCGTGGCCATCGTGATCGCGTCGGGCCTGTCGGTGATGGGCGTGACGCCAGTTGAAGAGATGAGGTGAGTGATGAGCGATCTGCGAACCGACCGGGGCTCGCGCCCGGTTCCCGGCGATGCCGAGCCGCAGGGCGGCAGCCCGAAACGCATGATCACCGCGGCCATTGCGCTGGGCGCGGTGGCGGCTTTCGGCATCGGCATCTGGTTCGCCTATGACCAGGGCGTGAAGCGCGGCGCCAGCGGCGCGCCGCCGCTGGTGCGTGCCGATCAGGGGCCGGCGAAAGTGGCGCCGGAGAATCCCGGCGGCATGCAGATCCCGAACCAGGACAAGCAGATCTACGACCGCATCGGCGGCAATCCGCCGGGCGGCAGCGACGATGGCAGGACCGAACGCCTGCTGCCGCCGCCGGAGCGTCCGGCTGCCGTGGCGACCGCGCCCGCCGGCAATGCCGCCAGCACCTCGCCTGCGGTGACGGTGCCAACGCGTCCCGCGCCCAGCATGGTGCCAGGAAGCGTTCCGGGCAGCGTTCCGAACCAGACCACGGCGCCGAGCCCGACGCCGGTCCCGGCTGCCGGCCAGACGGCGCCGAAGCCGGCCGAACCACCGAAGGCCGCGGAAACCCGGCCGGCCGAGAGTAAACCGGCCGAGAGCAAACCCGCCGAGAAGCCGGCCGCCAGGCCGGCGGCGGATGAGCCGGCAAAGACCGCCTCGCTGGCGGCGCCCGGCGGCACCGGGCGGGTGCAGCTCGCCTCGCTGAAGGACCAGGACGATGCGCAGCGCACCTGGGGCGTGCTGCAGAAGAAATTCCCCGAGCTGCAGGGCCTGACGCCGGCTTACGAGAAGGTCGAGATTCCGGGCAAGGGCACCTTCGTGCGGCTGCAGGTCGGCCCGCTGAAGGACCGCTCTGCCGCACAGGCCCTGTGCCAGCAGCTGGCCGCCAAGAACCAGGGCTGCATCGTTGTCAGCCGCTGACCCCGGCGCCGGCGTTTCCGCCATCGACTGGGGCGGCTACGCGCCGGTGGTGGTCGGCTGTGCCGGGCCGCAGCTGACGGCGGAAGAGCGCGTGCTGTTCGGCGTGCGCAAGCCGCTGGGCCTGATCCTGTTCGCGCGCAACATCGACAGCCCGGCGCAGGTCCGCTCGCTGGTCGCGGATTTCCGCGGCATCGTCGGCAACGACCTGGCGCCGGTGCTGATCGACCAGGAGGGCGGCCGCGTCGCCCGGCTGAAGCCGCCGCACTGGCCGAAATACCCGCCCGGCGCCGTGTTCGGCCGCCTCTATGCGCAGGATCGTGCCGCCGGCGAGGAGGCGGCCTATCTGAATTACCGCCTGATCGGTGCCGATCTGGCGGCCCTGGGCATCGATGTCGACTGTGCGCCGGTGGCCGACCTGCCGGTGGAAGGCGCCCATGACGTGATCGGCGACCGCGCCTATGGCCGCGATGCCGGCACCGTGGCGGCGATCGGCCACGCCGTCATGCGCGGGCTGGTCGATGCCGGCGTGCTGCCCGTCATCAAGCATATTCCCGGCCATGGCCGCTCCCATGTCGACAGCCATCTTGACCTGCCGGTGGTGGATACCGATCTGGCAGAGATGGCCCACAGCGATTTCCGGCCCTTCGTGGCCCTGAAGGATGCCCCCGGCGGCACGCCGCTCTGGGCGATGACCGCCCATATCGTCTACAGCGCCATCGATCCCGGGCAGCCGGCCACCATGTCGCCGCAGGTGATCGGCGAAATCATCCGCCAGCGGATCGGCTTCGACGGGGTGCTGGTCACCGACGATCTCAACATGAAGGCGCTGAAGGGCAGTCCGGCGGAATCCGGCCGCGCCGCCCTGCAGGCGGGCTGCGACCTGGTGCTGCATTGCTCGGGCGACCTTCCTGAAATGCAGGCGCTGTTCGCGGCGCTGCCGGCCATGACCGATGCCGCCGCGCGGCGGGTGGCGGCGGCCCGTGCCGCGCTGCCGGTGCGGCCGGCGCCGCTTTCGGCCGCCGAGGAGGCCCGCTACCGCCAGCTGATGGACCGGGTCCCGGCATGACCGGGGACATTGCCGGCCTGCTCTTCACCGCTTCGACCTGGGTGCTGCCGGTGCTGCTGGCGATCACCCTGCACGAGGCGGCCCATGGCTGGGTGGCCTGGAAGCTGGGCGACGACACCGCCATGCGGGCCGGCCGGGTCAGCTTCAACCCCCTGCGCCATGTCGATCCCATGGGCACGGTGATCCTGCCGGCGATGCTGATGCTGATGCGGGCGCCGTTCCTGTTCGGCTGGGCAAAGCCGGTGCCGGTGAATTTCTGGAACCTGCCGCATCCGCGGCGCGACATGGCCATCGTGGCCGCCGCCGGGCCGGCCGTGAACCTGATGCAGGCCTTCATTGCCATGCTGGGGTTCCACCTGCTGCCGGCCGAGGGTGGTCAGGGCTTGATCTGGATTGCCTCGAGCCTGAATAATGCCATTCTTATCAATCTGATATTGTGTGTTTTTAATCTTATTCCCCTGCCGCCGCTGGATGGCGGGCGGGTGGCGGTCGGCCTGCTGCCGCTGGCGCTGGCGCGCCCCTTGGCCCGTCTGGAGCGCTATGGCATGGTCATCCTGCTGATTCTCATGCTTGGCGTGCCGCTGATCGCGCGGGAATTCGGCGCCAACTGGAACCCGCTGTTCGAGCTGATTGCGCCGATCATCGACGGGCTGCGGGACATCCTGCTTGTGTTGGCCGGACTGAAGGATTAACACCCCCGTTCCGCAATGTTGGGAATCCGGGGCCGGAACGTGGATCTAGAGGCCGTGAGCGACAGCGCAGAGACACCCGATACCGCGCCCGAGGCCTTCGAGCAGGCCCAGCGCGACGGCCTGGCCGGCGACGAGAGCGGCATTCGGCTCGGCGAGCAGTTCGTGCTGTCGCTGGATGTCTTCGAGGGGCCGCTGGACGTCCTGCTGACCCTGGCCCGCGAGCAGAAGGTCGATCTGCGCAAGATCTCGATCCTGGCCCTGGCCGAACAGTATCTCGGCTTCATCGCCGAGCTGCGCAAGGTGCGCATCGAGATCGCCGCCGACTATCTCGTGATGGCGGCCTGGCTGGCCTACCTGAAATCCCGCCTGCTGCTGCCCGAGCCGGAAAAGGAGGGCGAGCCCTCCGGCGCTGACATGGCCGCGCGGCTGGCCCTGCAGCTGCAGCGGCTGGAGGCGATGCGCAAGGCGGCCGAGCAGCTGATGAGCCGCGACCAGGTGGGCCTCGCCATGTTCCTGCGCGGCAGGCCCGAGGGCGTGCGCATCATCCGCAAGTCGGTCTACAACGCCACGCTCTACGAACTGCTGAAGGCCTATGCTGAATTCCGTGCCAGCAAGGGGTCTGACGAAGCCCTGACCATGCGCGTGGCGCGCCGCCGCATCGTCTCGGTCGAGGAGGCGCTGGCCCGGCTGCGCACCATGATCGGGCAGATACCCGACTGGGCGACCCTGCAGAGCTTCCTGCCGCCCGAACTGGACGATCCCTTCACGATGCGCTCGGCCATCGCCTCAACCTTCAATGCCAGCCTGGAAATGGCCAAGCAGGGCATGATCGAGCTGAAGCAGGTGCAGAGCTTCGGCCCCATTTACATCCGCCGCCAGGCCAATCCGCAGCCGGCGGTTCCCAATCCGGAAGAGTAAGCAATGCAGTCGAACGACGCTTTGCCGGCCGAGGAGCGGCCGGAGGACGAAACCGAAATCGCCATGGCGGCCGAGGCCGAGACGGCGGTGCCGGACGCCGTGGCCGGCGACAGTGCGGCCGATGACGATCGCGACGGGTCCGAAGACGGCGAGCCCGGGGACGGGGAGTCCGAAGACGGGGAGACCGAGGGCTCGGAGGAAGACGCCTTCGCCGCTGCCGTCCGCATGGCCGAAGCGCTGCTGTTCGCCGCCGCCGAACCGCTGGACGAGGCGACCCTGCGCAAGCGCCTGCCGCCGAAGACCCGCGTGCCGGCCGTGCTGGCGGCGCTGGAGGACATGTATCGCAGCCGCGGCGTGATCCTGAAGAAGGTGGCGGGTCGCTGGTCGTTCATGACCGCGCCGGACCTGCAGCATCTGCTGGAAGAGCATCGCCAGGTGCAGCGCAAGCTGTCGCGGGCGGCCATCGAGACGCTGGCGATCATCGCCTATCACCAGCCGGTGACACGGGCCGAGATCGAGGAAATCCGCGGCGTCGGCCTCAGCCGCGGCACGCTGGACGTGCTGATGGAAGCCGACTGGGTGAAGGTGCGCGGCCGCCGCCGGGTGCCGGGCCGCCCGGTCACCTACGGCACGTCGGACGAATTCCTGGTGCATTTCGGTCTTGAAAGCGCCGATGCCCTGCCGGGTATCGAGGAACTGCGCGCTGCCGGCCTGCTGGAGGCGCTGCCGGCCTCGGGCGGCATTCCGATGCCGGGCGAGACACTGGATTCCGCGCCGGAAGACCCGCTGGACGATGACGATGACGGCCGCGAGTTCCTTGAGCCGCTGATCCCGGAAGCCGAGGAGAAGGCCGCGGCCGAAGGCAGCGCCGGCGACGCGGACGAGGATGACGATGACGACGGGTCCGACGCGGACGAGGAGGACTCGGACGATGACGGGGATTCGGACGACGACGGGGATTCGGACGACGAAGACGACGACAGCGATGACGACGACTTCGACGATGACGATGATGATGACGAGTTTGACGACGACGACGAGGACGATGAGTCCGATGACGACGACGGAAACTCGGAAGACGGCGAATCCGGGCCGCGGCACGGCCTCTGAGGCCCGGCATGGGTGAGGGCGCGGCAACCGAGGGGCTCGCCCTCAGCGGGATTACCCATCATTTCGGCGACCGGCGGGCCGTCGACGATGTGTCCTTCACGGTCGCGCCGGGTGAAATCCTCGGCCTGCTCGGCCCGTCGGGCTGCGGCAAGTCGACGACGCTGCGGCTGGCGGCCGGGCTGGAAGACCTGCAGCAGGGCGAGGTGCGGATCGGCGGCCGCGTCGTCGCCCGCCCCGGCGCCGCCCTGCCCACCGAGCAGCGCCATGTCGGCATGGTGTTCCAGGATCATGCGCTGTTTCCGCACCTGACCGTGGCCGACAACATCATGTTCGGCCTCAGCCGGCTGCCGGCGGCGGAGCGGCAGCAGCGTGCCGCGCTGTGGGCCGGCCGGCTCGGTCTGCAGCATCATCTGGATGCCTATCCGCACCAGCTGTCCGGCGGCGAGCAGCAGCGGGTCGCGCTGGCTCGCGCGCTGGCGCCGGAACCGCGGGTGATGCTGCTGGACGAGCCGTTTTCCAGCCTCGACAGCCGCCTGCGTGACCAGATCCGCGACGAGACCGTGGCCGTGCTCAAGCAGGCCGGCACCGCCACTCTGCTGGTGACCCATGATCCCGACGAGGCCATGCGCATGGGCGACCGCATCGCCATCATGCGGGCCGGGCGGATCGAGCAGCTCGACACGCCGGCCCGGGTCTACGGTGCGCCGGGCACGCCCTTCGCGGCGCGGTTCTTAAGCGAGACCAACGAAATCCGCGGCCGCATCGAGGCGGGGGCGCTGCAGACGCCGTTCGGCCCGGTGCCGGCCGCCGGTTTCGCCGAGGGCAGCCCGGCGATGCTGATGTTCCGGCCCGAGGCGCTGGAACTGCGCGGCGGCGAGGGGCTGGCCATGACGGTGGAGCGGGCGCTGGCGCTCGGGCCCTACCGGCGGCTCGATCTGGCGGGTGCCGGACTGAAACTGGCGGCACGGCTGCCGCCCGGCCCGCTGCCGGCAGCCGGCAGCACCCTGAATTTCGGGCTTAACCGCGAATACTGCTTCGTTTTTCCGGTTGCCTGACCGGCCCGGAAATTATGGCCCGAAAGTTGCGCGGGCGGCGCCAACTCTGCCATAGTGCGGCGTGGTTTCGGCAGGCCGCAGGGCCGCCCGGTCCGCTGCGGGGTGCGAGGAGATAAGGGTATGGGTTCGTTTAGCATTTGGCATTGGATCATCGTGCTGGTGATCGTGCTGCTGTTGTTCGGTCGCGGCAAGATTCCGAGCCTGATGGGCGACGTGGCCGCTGGCATCAAGAGCTTCCGCAAGGGCATGAAGGAAGAGCCCGGTGCCGAGCCGAAGGACAAGCCGGCCGATCCGACCGTGATCAACCAGCAGAGCCAGCCGACCGGCGGTGCCGCCAATACCGGCACGCCGGCCGACAAGTCCGCGCAGAACTGACGCGCGGCTTGCGGCAGGGGGCGGGGGTGCAGCAACCCCTTTCTGGCGCCGGCTCTGACCGGCGCCGTTTCTTCGTGACAGGCGGATAGGCGGCGATGTTCGACATTGCCTGGTCAGAACTCGGGTTGGTGGCGGTGGTGGCGCTGGTCGTCATCGGGCCGAAGGACCTGCCCAAGGTGCTGCGCACCGTCGGCCAGTGGACATCGAAGGCCCGGTCGATGGCCCGGGAATTCCAGAGCGGCCTCGACGACATGGTGCGCGAGGCCGAACTCGAGGATCTGCGCAAGGCGGCCAAGGATGTCAGCAGTTTCTCGCTCGAGAACGAAATCAAGAAGACCGTGGACCCAGACGGCGCCATCGGCGGCGATTTCAAGCAGGTGGAAGCCGAGATGAACGCGATGCTGAACGAGCCGGACAGCCAGCCGGCCCCGGCCGCATCGGTGCCGGCGCCCGAGCCGGCCGCCGCGCCTGCCGACGAAACCGGCAAGGACGGAAAAACGCCGTGACCGAGGCCCAGCAGCCGGAACCGGAAACCAGGCCGGAGGACGAGGTCGAATCCTCGCGGATGCCGCTGATCGAGCATCTGGTCGAGCTGCGCAACCGCCTGCTCTATTCGATCGTTGCCATCGCGCTGGCGTTCTTCGTCTGCTACTACTTCTCGGCCCATATCTATGAGCTGCTGATGCAGCCGCTGGTATCGGCGATCGGCACCGAAGGGCGGCGGATGATCTTCACCGCGCCGCAGGAAGCCTTTTTCACCTATATCCAGCTGTCGCTGTGGGCGGCCCTGCTGCTCAGCTTTCCGATCATCGCCAGCCAGATCTGGATGTTCGTCGCACCGGGCCTGTACAAGCACGAGCGCAAGGCCTTCCTGCCGTTCCTGGCGGCAACGCCGGTGATGTTCGCCCTCGGCTCGGCCTTCGTGTATTTCCTGGTGATGCCGATGGCGCTGACTTTCTTCAGCGGTTTCGAGGCGCAGGGCGGGCCGGACAGCATCCCGATCCAGATGGAAACCAGGGTCAGCGAGTATCTCTCGCTGGTGATGACCCTGATCTTCGCCTTCGGCATCGCCTTCGAGCTGCCGGTGCTGCTGACCCTGCTGGGCCGGGTTGGCATCGTCAGCTCCGAGGGCCTCGCCTCGAAACGCAAATACGCCATCGTCGGCATTTTCATCTTTGCCGCCATCGTCACCCCGCCGGACGTGATCAGCCAGATCGCACTGGCGGTGCCGCTGCTGGCGCTGTACGAGATTTCGGTGGTCATGGTGCGCCTGATCGAGCGTGACCGGGCCCGGCGCGAGGCGGCGGCAGCCGGCTCATCGTCCCAGTCCTGACGGAACTTCGCCATGCATGACATCAAATCCATCCGGGACAATCCGGAGGCCTTCGACCGGGCCATCGCCCGCCGCGGTGCCGCACCGCAGGCGGAAACGCTGATCGCGCTGGACAGGACCCGCCGCGCCGCCCAGGCCGAGTTCGACGAGCTGCAGGCGAAGCGCAACACGGCGTCCAAGGCAATCGGTGCCGCGAAGGCCCAGAAGGACGAGGCAAAGGCCCAGGCCCTGATGGCCGAGGTGGCCGAGCTGAAGGACCGGCTGGCGGCGCTGGAAGGCCAGCAGAAGGAGGCCGAGGCGGCGCTGGCCGATGCGCTGTCGCGGATTCCGAACCTGCCGGCCGACGACGTGCCGGACGGCACCGATGAGAGCTTCAATGTCGAGCTGCGTCAGCACGGCGCGCCGAGGAAATACAGCTTCAGGCCGAAGGAGCATTTCGATCTCGGCGAGGGGCTCGGCTACATGGATTTCGCCGCCGGCGTGAAACTGGCCGGTGCCCGCTTCACCGTGGTGCGCAGCCAGCTGGCCCGGCTCAGCCGCGCGCTCGGCCAGTTCATGCTGGACCTGCATACCAGCGAGTTCGGCTATACCGAGATGCAGCCGCCGCTGCTGGTCAACGACGACACCGCCTATGGCACCGGGCAACTGCCGAAATTCGGCGATGATCTGTTCCGCACCACCACCGGCTACTGGCTGATCCCGACCGCGGAAGTGCCGCTGACCAATCTGGCCCGCGACCTGATCATCGACGAGGCCGAGCTGCCCTGGCGCATGACCGCGCTGACCCCGTGTTTCCGCTCCGAGGCCGGTGCGGCCGGCCGCGATACCCGCGGCATGATCCGCCAGCACCAGTTCGACAAGGTGGAGCTGGTCAGCATCGTCACCGCCGACAAGTCGGTGGAAGAGCATGAGCGGATGACGGAAGCCTCCGAGACGGTGCTGAAGCGCCTCGGCCTGCCGTTCCGCACCATGCTGCTCTGTGCCGGTGACATGGGCGGCGCGGCGCGCAAGACCTATGATCTCGAGGTCTGGCTGCCGGGGCAGAACCAGTATCGCGAGATTTCCTCCTGCTCGAACTGCTGGGACTGGCAGGCGCGCCGCATGAATGCGCGCAGCCGCGCGGCCGGCGAGAAGCAGACCCGTTTCGTGCATACCCTGAACGGTTCGGGCGTGGCGGTCGGTCGCGCGCTGATCGCGGTGATGGAGAATTACCAGAACGAGGATGGCAGCATCGCCGTACCCGATGCGCTGGCCCCGTATATGGGCGGCCTGACAAAAATCGAGAAGGTGAAATGATGCGTATCCTGGTGTCCAACGACGACGGCATCCATGCGCCGGGCCTGAAGGTGCTGGAGAAGATCGCGCGCAGCCTGTCGAAGGATGTCTGGGTGGTGGCGCCGGAATTCGAGCAGTCCGGCGCCTCGCATTCGCTGACCCTGACCATGCCGCTGCGCCTGCGCAAGATTGCGGCCCGCAAATATGCCGTGCGCGGCACGCCGACCGACTGCGTCATGATGGCGATGCACGAGATATTCAAGGACAAGAAGCCCGATCTTCTGCTGTCCGGCATCAACCGCGGCGCCAATCTGGGCGAGGATGTCACCTATTCCGGCACCGTGGCCGTGGCAATGGAAGGCTCGCTGCTGGGCGTGCCGTCGATCGCGCTGAGCCAGTGTTTCCAGCACGGCCATCCGGTCAAATGGGCCACCGCCGAGCATCACGCGCCGAAGGTGATCAAAAAACTGCTGAAATCAGGCTGGCCGAAGGGCACGCTGATTAACGTGAACTTCCCCGATGTGGTGGCCGATTCCGTCACCGGCGTCGAGGTGGTGCCGCAGGGCCAGCGCGATCTGACCGACCTGCTGCTGGATGCCCGCGTCGATGCCCGCGGCGTGCCCTATTACTGGATCGGTTTCCGCCGCCAGAAAAGCAAGTCGAAGCGCCATACCGACCTGGGTGCGACCGAGAATGGCGCCATTTCGGTGACGCCGCTGCAGCTCGACCTGACCCATGACGCCAGCATGAAGGCGCTGAAGACGGCCTTGCGCTGACCGGGCCCGTGGATACCCGCGTCATCCAGCTGATCATGGAACTGCGCCGGCAGGGCATCGCGGATACCCGGGTGCTGGCGGCCATGGAACGGGTGCCGCGCGAGCGCTTCGTCGCCGACCAGTTCCTCAAGCATGCCTACGACAACATCGCGCTGCCGATCACCCAGGGACAGACGATCAGCCAGCCCTATGTGGTGGCTTACATGACCGAGGCATTGCAGGTCGGCGACCGCATGAAGGTGCTGGAGATCGGTACCGGGTCGGGCTACCAGACGGCGGTTCTCGCCAGGCTGTGCCGCCGGGTCTACAGCATCGAGCGCTACCGTTCGCTGCTGCAGGCGGCCGAGAAGCGTTTCGCCGATCTTGGCATCACCAATGTCACGGCCATGCTGGGCGACGGCAACAAGGGCTGGCCCGAGCAGGCGCCGTTCGACCGGATTCTGGTCACCGCCGCGGCGGACAGCCGGCCCGGCCGCCTGCTGGACCAGCTGTCGCCCGATGGGGGCATCATGGTGGCGCCGGTCAGCGTGACGACCACCGAGCAGGACGTGATCCGCTATACCCGACATGGCGATGCGATTACCGAGGAGCGGCTGCTGCCGGTGCGCTTCGTGCCGCTGCTGCCCGGCATTGCCCGGGAAGCCAGGCCGGAGTGATCCGGGCCGGCATGGGCCCGGTCGGATTGTGAGCGCCGTCAAAGCGGCCTAGACTTCCGGCCAATGCCTTGGATTCGCCCGATATTGCCGCATCCGGAGAATATTCTCCGCCGGCTGCGGACCTGCGCCGGCCCGGCCATCCTGCTGCTGGCCCTGGCGGCCTGTGGCGTGCAGCCGCCGGCGCCGGTCGAATTCGGCCATCGCGGTGCCGGCCCGCGGGCGGTGGAGCCGGGCCGCAGCGCAGAGGCGGCGCGTATTGCGGTGGCGCCGGGCACGGTGCCGGAAACGGTGACCGTGCAGCCCGGCGATACGGTTTACGCCCTGTCGCGGCGCTATCACCGGCCGGTGCGGGCGATCATCGAGGACAACCGGCTGCAGCCGCCCTACCAGCTGCAGCCGGGCCAGCAGCTGAACATGCCAGGTGGCCGTTTCCACACCGTGCAGCGCGGCGACACGCTGTACAGCATCTCGCGTGCCTATGGCGTCGACCTGTACAGCATCGCCCGCAGCAACGATCTGGAACCGCCCTATACCATCGCCGTGGGCCAGCAGCTGCGCATTTCGGCTTCCGGCGGTTCCGCCATCGCCTCGGCACCTGACGATACGCCGCCGGCTCCGCCGGCCGCGGGTGCCCGTGGCGTCGAGGCCGAAGTCCTGCCGCCACCGGGAACTGCCGAGCCGGCGGGGGAGAAACCGAAGCCGAACCTGCCGCAGGTGATGATGCCGCCATCGCCCGGTGCAGCACCGCAGCAGCCGTCCGGTCCGTCGAAAGCGGAAGAACCGAAAATTGCGGACGCGCCGCCGGTGCCCGCAGAGAAACCGGAAGCCGCGGCCGAACCGGCGAAGCCCCAGCAGCAGGCCGCGGCCGTACCGCCACGGGCGGGCCGCACCTTCTCGTGGCCGGTTCGCGGCCGCATCCTGTCGACCTTCGGGCCGAAAGCCGATGGCCTGCATAACGACGGCATCAACATCGCCGCCCGCGCCGGCGCGCCGGTGATTGCCGCCGAGAATGGCGTGGTGGTCTATGCCGGCAGCGAGTTGCGCGGTTTCGGCAACCTGCTGCTGGTGCGCCATGCCGGCGGCTGGATCACCGCCTATGCCCATCTCGACAGGATCCTCGTCGACAAGGGCCAGCAGGTCTCGCGCGGACAGGCAATCGGCACCGTGGGCAGCAGCGGCGGCGTCAGCCAGCCGCAGTTGCATTTCGAGATCCGCCAGGGCACCCAGGCGGTCGACCCGGCGAAATTCCTGTCGGTGGCCTGACCGTTATTTCGCGGATTTGCCCAGGGATTTTCCCTGGCGGCCGGCAAGGTCCTGGATGAACTGCCAGGCCACGCGGCCCGAGCGCGCACCACGGGTCATCGACCATTCGACCGCTTCGGCACGCAGCTGCTTCTGGTCGATCTTGAGGCCATAGGCGGCGCAGTAGCCGTCCAGCATGGCGAAGAAATCATCCTGGCTGCAGGAATGGAAACCGAGCCAGAGGCCGAAGCGGTCGGACAGCGACACTTTTTCCTCGACGGCCTCGTGCGGGTTGATGGCCGTCGAGCGTTCATTCTCCATCATGTCGCGCGGCAGCAGGTGACGACGGTTCGAGGTGGCATAGAGAACCACGTTGTCGGGCCGGCCCTCGATGCCGCCATCCAGCACGGCCTTCAGCGACTTGTAATGCTGATCCTCGGCGTCGAAGGACAGGTCGTCGCAGAACAGCACGAAGCGGCGCTTCGATATGCGCAGCAGCTTCAGCAGCTGGGGCAGGGTGGGGATGTCCTCGCGGTGGATCTCCACCAGCGCCAGGGCACGGGGCTTGCTGGCATTGATGGCGCCGATGGCGGCCTTGACCAGCGACGACTTGCCCATGCCGCGCGCGCCCCATAACAGGGCGTTGTTGGCCGGCAGGCCCCGGGCGAAACGGCGGGTATTGTCCATCAGGATGTCGCGCACGCGGTCGACACCCTGCAGCAGGTCGAGCGGCACGGCATTGATCACGGGCACCGGCTCCAGCCAGCCCGGGGCGGGTTCGGCATGCCAGATGAAGGCATCGGCATCCGCCTCGTTCCATGCCGGCGCCACCGGCGGGGCCAGCCGCTCCAGCGCAGCGGCAATCCGTTCCAGCAGGGCATGCTCGGCTGACGGCGGGGCGGCGGGGGCGGTCTTCTGACGGGGCGGCATGGCGTTTCTGTCCGGCATTGATGGGCCATTATTGAGACAGATCAATACCCTGCCATCGGGGGCGCGGTAAAGCCGGGATGCTTTCCGGGAGGTTCCGCTGATCCGTGCATCCGATGCCATCCGCACCCATTTCCTAACCAGCCTGAACCGGGCGGCACAGCCTGTCCGGCCGTTCCGGCACTGGCTTCTGGACCGCGTGCTGCCGCTGGAATCGGCGGCTGCGATTGTCGATCTGCCGGTTGCGCCGGCCGTTATCGGCGATACAGGCGGCCGGCGCGACAGCCATAACGAAAGCCGGGTGTTCTTCGCAGGGCAATTGCTGGCGGATCATGCGGTCTGCCGGGATGTCGTGGCCTGTTTCCAGTCTGCGGAAACCGTTGCCGCGCTGCAGCAGGCCACCGGCGCGGTGCTGGAGGGCTGCTTCCTGCGCATCGAATACTGCCAGGACCGCGGCGGCTTCTGGCTTGAACCGCATACCGATATCGGCGCCAAGAAATTCACGATGCTGGTCTACCTGTCCGACGCACCGGATGCTGGCAACTGGGGCACCGACATCTACGATGGCGCGAAACGGCCGGCCGGCCGCGCGCCGGCCGACTTCGATCAGGGGCTGGTCTTCATTCCGGCGGGGGACACATGGCACGGCTTCGAGCCGCGGCCGATCGACGGCATCCGGCGGTCCTTCATCGTCAACTATGTGAGTCCCGCATGGCTTGCCCGGCACGAGCTCGCCTGTCCGGACAGGCCGGTGACGATCCGCATCTGAGCCGGTTCCACCGGCCGTGTATGGCTGGCGGCGGCTTTCCCTTTCCGCCATAATCCGGCCCCTGTTGGGTTCCCCGGATGCGGTAAGGAGGAAACATGTATCCCGAAGTCTCCCTGTATATTGATGGCGCCTGGACCCCGGGCGCCGGCGGCAAGTCCCAGCCTGTCCTGAATCCCGCGACCGGCGAGGAAATCGGCAAGGTCGCCCATGCCGACAAGACGGATCTCGACCGCGCGCTGGCCGCCGCCGACAAGGGCTTCAAGGCGTGGAAGAAGGTCTCGCCCTTCGACCGCTACAAGGTGCTGCGCAAGGCCGCCGACATCATCCGCAGCCGCGCCGACGAAATCGGCAAGATCATGGTGATGGAGCAGGGCAAGCCCTTCATCGAGGCCAAGGGCGAGACCCTGCTGGCCGGCGACATCATGGATTGGTTCGCCGAGGAGGCCCGCCGCACCTATGGCCGCATCGTGCCGCCGCGCGCCGAAGGCGTGTACCAGCTGGTGGTGAAGGAGCCGGTGGGCCCCGTCGCCGCCTTCACGCCGTGGAACTTCCCGATCAACCAGGCAGTGCGTAAATGCTCGGCCGCGCTGGCTGCCGGCTGCTCGATCATCCTGAAGGGTCCGGAAGAGACCCCGGCCAGCTGCGCCGCGCTGGTGCAGGCCTATGTGGATGCCGGCGTGCCGGCCGGCGCCATCCAGCTGGTCTACGGCGTGCCGTCAGAGATTTCGGAATACCTGATTCCGCATCCGGTGATCCGCAAGATCACCTTCACCGGCTCGACCCCGGTGGGCAAGCACCTCGCCATGCTGGCCGGCCAGCACATGAAGCGCATCACCATGGAGCTGGGCGGCCACGCCCCGGCCATCGTGTTCGACGATGCCGATATCGACACGGCCGTGAAGGTGCTGTCGGCCAACAAGTTCCGCAATGCCGGCCAGGTCTGCGTGTCGCCGACCCGCTTCCTGGTGCATGAGTCGGTCTACGGCAAGTTCGTCGAGGGCTTCACGTCCTATGCCAAGTCGCTCAAGGTCGGCGACGGCCTCGACAAGGAGACCCGGATGGGGCCGCTGGCCAATGACCGCCGCGTGCAGGCCATGGAGATGTTCGTCGCCGACGCCGTCTCCAAGGGTGCCAAGGTCGAGACCGGCGGCAAGCGGATCGGCAACAAGGGCAACTTCTTCGAGCCGACCGTGATGACCGGCATCAACAACGACATGCGCATCATGAACGAGGAGCCGTTCGGCCCGGTCGCCCCGATCGTGCCGTTCTCCAAGTTCGATGACGTGGTGGAAGAGGCCAACCGCCTGCCGTTCGGCCTGGCGGCCTATGCCTATACCAGGTCGGCGAAGACGGCCGCCGCCATCGGTGCGGCGTTTGAGTCCGGCATGGTCTCGATCAACCATCATGGCCTGGCCCTGCCGGAAGTGCCGTTCGGCGGCATCAAGGATTCGGGCTACGGTTCGGAAGGTGGTTCGGAGGCCATCGAGGCCTATCTGAACACCAAGTTCATCACCCAGGTCGGCCTCTGAGCCACGCCTGAAGGAAAAGACGGGAAAGGGGGCTTGGGGCCCCCTTTCTTTTTTCTAGAGCGCCATCCGCATGGCCACGCCGGCCAGTGCCGCCCCGCCCAGCAGCCAGCCGAGCCCGAGATGGAAGCGGAAGACGGCGAGGATCGCCGCCGCCGCCAGCAGGGCCATGGCCGGATCGAGGCTGGATACCACCGGCAGATCCCAGTGCAGCGGCCCGAGCGACACGGCCTGCATCTGCCGGAACAGCACATGCAGGCCGAACCAGATGGCGAGGTTGAGGATCACGCCGACCACGGCTGCTGTGATCGCCGCCAGTCCGTGGGCGAAGGCACGCACATGGCGGGCGCGCTCCACATAAGGCGCACCGAGGAAGATCCACAGGAAGCAGGGCACGAAGGTGACCCAGGTGGCCAGCAGGCCGCCGAGCAGGCCGCCAGCCAGCGGATCGAGGCCGCTGTCGCGGAAGCCGGCGACGAAGCCGACGAAGGTCAGCACCAGGATCAGCGGCCCCGGCGTCGTCTCGGCCAGGCCGAGGCCGTGCAGCATCTCGTCGGCCGACAGCCAGCCGTAGGTGCTGACCGCCTGCTGGGCAACATAGGCCAGCACGGCATAGGCGCCGCCGAAGGTGACCACCGCCATCTCGCTGAAGAAGACGGCGATGCGGCTGAAGACGTGATCGCCGCCGAGCCCGGCCTGCAGCCACAGCAGCGGGCCGAACCACAGCAGGCCGAAGATGCCGAGCAGCCGCAGGCTGCGCCGCCAGCTTGGCGGCACTGAGGGCAGGACGTCGCGGTCGTCTTTCGCGGCCGTCGCGGCAACCCAGTCGGGCCGCGACCGTCCGACCAGCCAGCCGGTCAGGCCGGCCCCCAGCACGATCAGCGGGAAGGGAATCTGCAGCATGTAGATGCCGACAAAGGCCGCGGCGCTGAGGCTCAGCAGGAAGCGCGTCTTGATCGCCCGTCTGGCGATCCGCTGCACGGCTTCGATCACGATGGCCAGAACGGCAGCCTGCAGGCCGAAGAACAGGCCTTCCACTACCGGCACCGCACGCCACAGCATGTAGACGGTGCTGAGGCCGAGGATGACGGTCAGGCCGGGCAGGATGAACAGCAGGCCGGCGGCCACGCCGCCCTTCGCCCGGTGCAGCAGCCAGCCGACATAGGTGGCCAGCTGCTGGGCCTCGGGACCCGGCAGCAGCATGCAGAAATTCAGTGCATGCAGGAATTGCGGCTCGCTGACCCATTTCTTCTCGTCGACCAGCACGCGGTGCATCATGGCGATCTGGCCGGCCGGCCCGCCGAAACTCAGCAGGCCGACCTTTGCCCAGACCCGCAGGGCCTCGCCGAAACCCGGATGCGTCATGTCTGTTTTCTGGTCCATGGTCGGTCTCAGGCCGCGGGTGGCCAGTTATGGGTTTCGCCGGCGGCGCTGGCGCACCACGCATACAAGGCATCATAGATCAGCAGGCCCTGTGTCAACATGCTGTCATCATCCGGCAACATCGCGGACAGGCCGAGCGAGACAGCCAGCAGGCCGGCCGCCTGCGGCACGGTTTCCGCCCGCCCGGTATCGGCCGCCCGCACGATCGCGGCCAGCCGGGCCAGTGCCGGGTCGTCGCCGAGGCCATGCCGGAGGATGAAGGCATCGAAGCTGCAGAGATCGCCGTCATGGCTGTAATCCGCGCCGGGAATGTCATAGGGCGTTGCCTGCCATGCGGCGGCACGGTCGAAGACCTCTGCCGCCGGCACATAAAGGAAGCGGGCATCGGGATCGATGAAGCGCCGCACCAGCCAGGGACAGGCAATGCGGTCGATCTTCGGCCGCGCGCGGGTGATCCAGCGGCCGGGTTCGGCCGGCGGTTTTTCCTGCAGGGGGCCGCCGGCGGCGCGCCAGCCCTCGACGCCATCGGCCAGATAGCGGGCGCGGAAGCCACGCTGCAGCAATCCCGCCGCCGCCCCCTGGCTGACCTCGTGGCCATGCACGCAGTAGACGACGATGTCGGCCTCGCGGGGCAGGCTGCCGGCCCAGAGCGGCAGGCTGTCCGGCTGCCGGCGCCGGGCGCCGCGAATGACGTCGGCAGCTTCGGCATAGCGCTCTTCGCGCCGGACGTCGATCAGCCAGGGAAACCGGCCGGATGTCATGTCCCGGGCGAGTTCGGCAACAGAAATGGAAGGAATGGTGGGGGATGCATCCATGGCTACCTCCAAGACGCAGATCGCCTGCGTATCGGTGTAGCGGCACTTGGATGCGGAGCATCTGGCGGGGAGACCGCGTTGTCCCCGTGCCGCAACAGATAGGGGCAGGCGCGCCGGAAGGCAAGCGGGATTTTCAGGTGCTGGAAACCTTGCCGCCGGGATGGCGCAGGAGGCGGCCGGCCAGCTCCTGCTCGGTGAGTACCATGTGGACGGCAGCAGCCGGCAGGCCGCTGAGCCGGATCAGGTCGTCGACCAGCACCGGGCTGGGCGACAGCAGCCGGGCGATCTCCGCATGCATGCGGTCGAGATCGCCATCGCCGGGCTCTGTCGGCGGCATGGCAACCGGCGGCGGCGGGCGGCGGACCGCAACCTGCGGCGCGATGACGGCAAGGATGTCGTCGACCCGTTCGACCAGGGTGGCGCCCTGGCGGATCAGGTCATTGCTGCCATGGCAGCGGGGATCCAGCGGCGAACCGGGCACGGCCATCACCTCGCGGCCCTGCTCGCCGGCCATGCGCGCCGTGATCAGCGAGCCGGATTTCAGGGCGGCCTCCACCACCAGCACGCCAACCGACGCGCCGCTGATCAGCCGGTTACGCCGCGGAAAATTCTGCGCCAGCGCCGGGGTGCCGGGCGGCATTTCGGCCAGCAGCAGGCCGCGTTCGGCAATCTCGGCCTGCAGTTTCGCATTCTCAGGCGGAAAGGCGATGTCGATCCCGGTGCCGATGAAGGCCATGGTCTGACCGCCGGCTGCCAGCGCGCCTTCATGGGCGGCCCGGTCGATGCCGCGGGCGAGGCCGGAGATCACGGCAAAACCCTGCCGGCAGAGTTCGGCAGCGATATCGCGGGTGAAACGCTGCCCGATCGCCGAGGCATTCCGCGCGCCGACGATGGCGATGCCCGGCGGCTCCGCGGCCGGAACCTGTCCCATGCAGCCGAGCAGTGGCGGCGCATCGTCAAGCTGCATCAGGTGCAGGGGGTAGCCCGGCTCCCCCCAGGCCAGCAGGCGGGCGCCGGCCTTGCGCAGGCTTTTCAGTTCGCTGTCGATGGCCGCCAGCGGGGCCAGTTTCACGCTGCGCCTTGCGCCGGCCCGCCGGGCCATGCCCGGCAGGGCCTCGATGGCTTTTGCGGCGCTGCCGTAATACCGCAGTATGTTGTGGAAGGTAACCGGACCCAGATGCTCGCTGCGGATCAGCCGCAGCCAGTCGCGCTTTTCGTCGTCACTGAGGCGGCGCGGGCTGGGTTCCATCCGGGGTTTTCTTTTTCCCGATCTTCGGTTCCTCGCCTTTCAGCAGGCGGGCGATATTCTGGTGGTGGCGGATGCAGACCAGCACGGCCATGGCGGCAGCCAGTTCGCCGATCTGCGGAGACACGTAGAACCAGGCGAAGACCGGGCTGAGCAGCGCGGCGATCAGGGCCGAGAGCGACGAGTAGCGGGTCACGGCGGCCGCGACCAGCCACGCAAGGCAGGCGAAAGCACCGACGGGCCAGGCGGCGCCCAGCAGCACCCCGAGATAGGTGGCAACGCCCTTGCCGCCCCTGAACTTCAGCCAGACGGGAAACAGATGCCCGATGAAGGCGGAAAACGCGGCGATGACCATGATATCCGGGCCATACAGCCCGCCGGCCAGCGCCGCCGCAGTTCCCTTGCCGCCATCCAGCAGCAGGGTGAGGGCGGCAATATCCTTGCGGCCGGTGCGCAGCACGTTGGTGGCGCCGATATTGCCCGAGCCAATGCTGCGGATGTCGCCGAGCCCGGCCAGCCGGGTCAGCACCAGACCGAACGGAACCGACCCGATCAGGTAGCCGAGGAAGATGGCGAGGGCGTAGTAAGGCGCGGCCTGCGACCAGGAAATCGGATCCGGCATCTTCAGATCTCGCGCTTGCGCTGGAAGACGGTTTCGCCGGCAACCACGGTGCGCAGGGCATGGCCCTGCAGGCGGCGGCCGTCATAGGGCGAATTCTTGGCCTTGGAGCGGAATTTCTTTTCGTCGACCCGCCACGGCGTGTCGAGATCGAAGACCAGCAGGTCGGCCGGTGCACCCGGGGCCAGGCGGCCGGTATCCTGTTTCAGCAGTTTCGCCGGATTGCAGGTCAGGCAGGCCAGCAGCGGCAGCAGCGGCACCATCCCGGTGTGATACAGCTCGAGACTGAGGGGCAGCAGCGTCTCCAGGCCGATCACGCCGAATTCGGCCTGGGCGAAAGGCAGACGCTTGTTTTCCGGGTCCTGCGGCGCATGGGCCGAGGAAATCACATCGATGGTGCCGTCGGCGATGGCCTCGACCACGGCCTTGCGATCGGTTTCGATCCGCAGCGGCGGCTTGACCTTGGCGAAGGTGCGGTAGTCGCCGACATCCAGCTCGTTCAGCGCAAAATTATGCGGCGCGGCACCGGCAGTCAGACGCAGACCTTTCTGCTTGGCGCGGCGGACGACATCGAGCGAATCCTGGGTCGACAGATGCGAGGCATGCAGCCGGCTGCCGGTCGCCTCCAGCAGGCGGACATCGCGCTCCAGGGTGATGGTTTCCGCGACAGCCGGAATCCCCGCCAGGCCGAGGCGGGCGGCGATCTCGCCCTCGTTCATCGCACCACCCCTGGCCAGCGAGGCATCCTCGCAATGCTGCATCAGCAGCAGGTCGAAGCTGGTGGCGTAGGAGAGGGCGCGGCGCATCAGGCGGGGGCTGGCAACCGCCTTCTCGCCCTCGGTGAAGGCGACGGCACCAGCCTGGGCCAGCAGGCCGAGCTCGGTCATTTCCTCGCCTCTGGTGCCTCTGGTGATGGCGGCGGCGGGCAGGATGCGCACCACCGATGTGTCGATGGCGCGGCGCGCGATGAATTCCACCAGCGCGACTTCGTCGATAACCGGCTCGGTATTGGGCATCGTCACCACCGAGGTGATCCCGCCGGCTGCCGCGGCGCGGGCGCCGGTGGCAATGGTCTCCTGGTGCTCGGCGCCAGGCTCCCGCAGCCAGACATGCATGTCGATCAGACCGGGCGACAGGCAATGGCCCTGGCAATCGATGGTCTCGGTATCGCCGGCGAAGCTGGCGGAGGCCAGCTTCGGGCCGAGATCGAGGATGCGGTCGCCCTCGGTCAGCAGGGCGCCTTTGACATCCAGCCCGGTGGCAGGATCAAGCAGACGCGCGTTGGTATAAAGCTTGCGGCGGCGGGCCATGGGATACAACGTCTCCGTCCGCGTCAGAGACCGGGCGGCGTGGTGCCGCTCCAGTTGGGCAGGTGCTGGGCCAGCAGTTCCAGGCAGGCCATCCGGACGGCGACCCCCATCTCGACCTGTTCATGGATGACGCTGCGGTGAATGTCGTCGGCCACTTCGGTGTCGATCTCGACGCCGCGGTTCATCGGGCCCGGATGCATGATCAGGGCATCGGGCTTGGCAAAACCGAGCTTGTCGTGATCGAGGCCGTAGAAGTGGAAATACTCGCGGGTCGAGGGCACGAAAGCACCCTGGAAGCGTTCCATCTGCAGGCGCAGCATCATGACGATGTCGACATCGGTCAGGCCCTTGCGCATGTCATGGAAAACCTCGACGCCCAGCCGTTCGGCATAGGCCGGCAGCAGGGTCGGCGGGGCAATCAGCCGCACCCGCGCGCCCATGGTGTTCAGCAGGTGGATGTTCGACCGCGCAACCCGGCTGTGCAGGATGTCGCCGCAGATGGCCACCAGCAGGCCCTGCAGCGAGCCCTTGCGGCGGCGGATGGTCAGGGCATCCAGCAGGGCCTGGGTCGGATGCTCGTGGCTGCCGTCGCCGCCGTTGATCACCCCGCAGCCGACCTTCTGGGCCAGCAGGGCCACGGCGCCCGAATCCTGGTGGCGGACCACCAGCAGATCCGGGTGCATAGCATTCAGGGTGGTCGCCGTGTCGATCAGGGTCTCGCCTTTTTTGACCGAGGAGGTCGAAACCGACATGTTGATGACATCGGCCCCGAGCCGTTTGCCGGCCAGCTCGAAGGAGGTCCGGGTCCGGGTCGAGTTCTCGAAGAACAGGTTGATGATGGTCCGGCCCCGCAGGCTGGACTGCTTCTTCTCGACCGCCCGGTTCAGTTCGACATAAAGGTCGGAATGATCCAGCAGGAGGGCGATATCCGTGGGGGATAGCCCTTCGATTCCAAGCAGATGGCGGTGAGGAAAAGTAACCGGAGGCCGGATGGCGGCCTGTTCGGCAGTGTTTGCAGCGCGACTCGATGACATCAAAGCTGGACCATACACATCCTCCGGAATTTCGGCAATGAAAGCGTTAACCAATTTCTGCTTTCTTTGCTTTCATGGTGCAGGACTATCACCAGAATCAGATCGAGACCGTGGCGGGCAACGACCCCGTCAGCCAGGCGCTGCGCCTGTTGCAGGTCCTCAACAGCCGGGCGACCGAGGTGCAGGTCGTGACCACCCGGATGTTCGAGCTGGCCACCATCCAGTCCTTTGCCGACTACGCCGATGGTTTCCGCCGGGTGCAGGAATTCCTGTCCTTCTGCGATGTGATCGAAAGCAAGCTGGACAATATTCCGCCATCCACCCGGGAGCCGATCCTGCACGAGGTCAGCTCCGTAAAGCTGCGGGCCTTTTCCGCCCTGCTGCGTGCCATGGGCGCGTATCTGACCGCCCTGGAACGTCGCGGCATGATCAATTTCTTTGCGCAGGCCATCTTCCTGATGCAGCAGGATGTACTGGAAGATTTCCGCGTTTCGACCCTGCCCGAGATACCGCGCCAGCTGGTTCCGGAAAACCTGATGGCGGTCTACGAGCAGGTCCGCGGCCTGCTGCGCCGCCTCCTGGACCGCTGCATCGACGTGCCGGACTTCCGGTTCGAGAGCTGAGCCGTGCAGCCGGCCCTGCTACAGCATCTGCAGTCCGGACTGGAGGCGCATCGCCAGGGCCGGCTGGCTGAAGCCGAACAACGGTACCGGGCCGTGCTGGCCCATGCGCCGGAAACCCTGGATGCCATCAATCTGCTGGGGCGCCTGCTGATACAGACCGGGCGGGCGCCGGAGGCGGCCTCGCAGCTGCGCCGGGCCCTCGATCTGGCCGGCCGCCAGGCCGCCCTGTGGCTCAGTTATACCGAGGCTTTGCTGGCGGCCGGTGATTTTGTTGCCGCCCGCGAGGCAGCGGAAACCGCCCGGCAGATCACGCCGCAGGAACCGGACGCGATCTTCCTGTGGGCCGAAGCCCAGCGGGCCGGCGGGGCATGGTCGGCTGCCGCCGGCGGCTACCGCCAGGTGCTGGCGCTGCGGCCAGGCCATGCCGCGGCCGCCCTGCAGCTGGCGACCTGCCTGCAGGCCCTGGGCGAAACCGCGGCCGCCATCACCGCCGCCCGCGAGGCCGTGCGGCATGCGCCGCAGGCGCCGGAATGCCATAACAATCTGGGCAACCTGCTGATGGCCGCCGGTGATCTGGCGGCCGCGCTGGGCTGTTTCGAACAGGCCTTGCGGCTGCGTCCGCAATACCCGTCGGCACAGATCAACATGGCAGCCGCACTCCGGGACAGCGGCCGGCTGGATGAGGCCCTGGCGGCTGCCCAGGCCGCCGTCCAGACCAGTCAGGGCCATGCCGATGCCTGGCAGGCCCTCGGGCAGGCCCATCATGCCCGGGCGGATATGGAGCAGGCCCTTGCAGCCTACCGCTCCGGACTGGAGCGGCGGCCGGAGGATCCGGAACTGCACTGGAATTTCAGCCTGTCGGCGCTGGCCGCCGGCGACTTCGCGGCGGGCTGGCCGGCCTATGGCTGGCGCTGGCGGAAGGCCGAGCCGCCGCTGCCGCGCCGGCACTGGCCCTGGCCGCGCTGGCCCTCGGGGGCCGATCCGGCCGGCCGCCGGCTCCTGCTGTGGGGCGAGCAGGGGCTGGGCGACCGGCTGCTGTTCCTGCAATACCTGCCCGCGCTGCTGGCGCGCGGCGCATCCGTGACCCTGGAGACCGACCCGCGTCTGGTGCCGCTGCTGCGCCGGTCTTTCGATGGGCTGGCCTTTGCCGAGGAACGACCGGTCCAGGATCCGGGCCAGACCGCGGCCGGGTTCGATGGGCATCTTCCGCTCGGCGATCTGCCCGTGGACGCGCCGCCAGGGCAGGCCTGGCTGCGGCCGGATCAGGACCGTGCCGCGCGGCTGCGGGCACAATACCGCGGGAACAGTACCGACATACTGACCGGCCTGTCCTGGCGCAGCGCCAATCCGGCCCTGGGGGCAGGAAAATCGGTCCGGGTGGGCGATCTTGCGCCCCTGGCACAGGCTGCAGGCCGCCGTTTCGTCTGTCTGCAATATGACGTGACCGAAACCGAGCTGGCCGAATTGCGGGCCCTGTTCGGCGACCGGCTCGTGGTCGATCCCGCGATCGATGCCCGCAATGATCTGGACGGGCTGGCCGCGCAGATCGCCGCGCTGGACCTGACCGTGACGGTCTCGAATGTCACGGCCCATCTGGCAGGGGCGATGGGGCTGCCGGTCTGGGTGCTGGCGCCCAGCGGCCGCAGCCTGTTCTACTACCTGATGGCGCAGGGCAGCGGAACGCCGTGGTATCCGACCATGCGCATATTCAGGCCGGCGGCGGGAAAGCCACCGGCCGGACAGCTGCCGCTGGTGGCGGCCGCGCTGCAACGGCTGGCCAAATCCGCCCCCAAGTGATAGCAAAAGCTCCCGCGGCCGGCCGGCAGGCTGGCTTCCAAGGCGCTTCTGCCCTAGCTTTAAATCCATGACCCAAAAGAATTATTACATCACCACGCCGATCTATTACGTGAATGACAAGCCGCATATCGGGCATGCCTACACGACGCTTGCCTGCGACGTGCTGGCCCGGTTCAAGCGGCTGGATGGCAACAACGTGATGTTCCTGACCGGGACGGACGAGCATGGCCAGAAGGTGGAGAAATCCGCCGAGGCGGCCGGTGTCGACCCGCAGGCCTTCTGCGATCGGGTCAGCCAGACCTTCCGCGATCTGGCCGTGGCGATGAATATCTCGAATGACGACTTCATCCGCACGACCGAGCCCCGCCATGTGACCTCGGTACAGGCGCTGTGGAAGAAGCTCGAGGCCAGCGGCAATATCTATCTGGGGCATTACGAAGGCTGGTATGCCGTCCGTGACGAAGCCTTCTATCAGGAAGATGAACTCCAGGATGGCCCGGGCGGCCAGAAGCTGGCGCCCAGCGGTGCGCCGGTCGAATGGGTGAAGGAGCCGTCGTATTTCTTCCGGCTGTCGGCCTGGGAGCAGCCGCTGCTGGATTTCTATGAGAAGAATCCCGGCTTCATCCTGCCGGCGAGCCGGCGCAACGAGGTGGTCAGCTTCGTGAAGGGGGGGCTCAAGGACCTGTCGGTCTCGCGCACCACCTTCAAATGGGGCATCCCGGTGCCGGGTGACGAAGCCCATGTCATGTATGTCTGGCTCGACGCCCTGACCAACTACATCACCGCTGCCGGCTATCCCGAGACCGGCAGCGAGGCCTACCGCACCTTCTGGCCGGCCGACCTGCATATGGTGGGCAAGGATATCCTGCGCTTCCACGCCGTATACTGGCCGGCCTTCCTGATGGCGGCTGGTCTGGATGTGCCGAAGCGGGTCTTTGCCCATGGCTGGTGGACCAACGAGGGCCAGAAGATTTCTAAGTCGCTGGGCAACGTGATCGACCCGCTGGCACTGGTCGATGAATACGGTCTCGACCAGACCCGTTATTTCCTGATGCGGGAAGTGCCGTTCGGCAATGACGGCGATTTCCGCAAGGCGGCGATCATCGGCCGCATCAACAGCGAACTGGCCAACGGGTTCGGCAACCTGGCCCAGCGCACGCTGTCCTTCTGCGCCAAGAATACCGGTGCGGCCGTTCCGGCCCCCAGCGACCTGAGCGAAGCGGACGAGGCTCTGCTGGCCCATGCCGACAGTCTGCTGCAGCGGATGTCCGAGGCGCTGGATATACAGGCGATCCACACGGCCCTGCAGCACTGGTTCGATCTGGTCGACGCCGCCAACAAGTATATCGATGTCGAGGCACCGTGGACCCTGCGCAAGACCGATCCGGCGCGCATGCAGACGGTGCTGTGGTGCCTGCTGGAGGCGATCCGCCAGCTGGCCATCCTGGCGCAGCCCTTCATGCCGGCCTCGGCGGCGAAGCTGCTGGAGCAGCTTGGCGTGTCGGAGGCGGCGCGCAGCTTTGCGCATCTGGGCGAGGCGGGCCGCCTGCGCGCCGGCACGCCGCTGCCGCAGCCGCAGGGCGTGTTTCCGCGCCATGTCGAAGTCGCGGCACAGGAGCGCTGAGATGGCCCTGCTGATCGACAGTCACTGCCATCTCGACTTTCCCGATTTCGCCGAGGAGCGTGACGCGGTCATCGCCCGGGCCCGCGACGCCGGCATCGGCCTGATGCTGACCATCTCGACCCGGCTGGACCAGTTCGACCGGGTGCTGGCTATTGCCGAGGCCTATCCCGATGTCTACTGCACCGTCGGGGTCCACCCGCACGAGGCGGACGATCATGTCGATGTGACGGCGGCGAAGCTGGTGGCGCTGGCGAAGCATCCGAAGGTGGTGGGCATCGGCGAAACCGGTCTCGACTATTTCTATGAACACAGCGACCGCGCGGCGCAGAGGAACTGCTTTCTGGCCCATATCGCGGCTGCCCGTGAGACCGGCCTGCCGGTGGTGATCCATACCCGTGATGCCGATGCGGATACGGCCGAAATTCTCGATGCCGAGATGGCGAGGGGGAAGTTTCCCGGCCTGCTGCACTGCTTCTCGTCCGGCCAGGCGCTGGCCGAACTGGCCGTGCGGCACGGCATGATGGTTTCCTTCTCGGGAATCCTGACCTTCAACAAGGCGCGCAATGTCCAGGACACGGCCGTTGCATTGCCCATCGAGAATCTGCTGGTCGAGACCGATGCGCCGTATCTCGCGCCGGTGCCGCTGCGCGGCAAGCGCAACGAGCCGTCCTTCGTGGTTCACACCGCTGCCTTCCTCGCCAGGCTGAAGGGCTGCCCGGTTGCCGATATCACAGAGCAGACGACACGGAATTTCCTGCGGTTGTTTGCCAAGGTACCGCCGGCTGCGGTGCTGGATCGCCGTGCGGCCTGACGCATCCATGCGGGCTGCCGGATGAAAGTGACGATCCTGGGCTGCGGTGCCTCGCCGGGCGTGCCGCGTATCGATGGCAGCTGGGGCGATTGCGACCCGGCCGAGCCGAAAAACCGCCGCAGCCGAGGTTCGATCCTGGTGGAAACGGATACGACCCGGCTGCTGGTCGATACCAGCCCCGATCTGCGGCAGCAGTTCATCAGCAACGGCATTACCGAGATCGACGCGATCCTGTGGTCGCACGACCATGCCGACCAGACCCATGGCATCGACGATATCCGCTTTCTGGCCTATGCGGCGCGCCGGCAGATTCCGGCCTATGGCGACCGCTTCACGCTGGACCGGCTGGAACGGAAATTCGGCTACTGCTTCCACAAGAGCAGCGACGGCTATCCGCCGATTATCGAAACCAGCCTGATCGACGGGCCCTTCCGCGTCGGCGATATCGATGTGCAGCCGATCCAGCAGCAGCATGGCCGGATCCATTCCCTTGGTTTCCGGTTCGGCGATTTCGCCTATTCGAATGACGTTTCCTCGCTGGATGATGAGGCATTCGCTGCACTTGCCGGTATCCGGCTGTGGGTGGTGGATGCCCTGCGCTACCTGCCGCATCCGTCTCACAGCCATCTGGAGCAGACCCTGGCATGGATCGCCCGGGTCAGGCCCAAGCGTGCCGTGCTGACCAACATGAATATCGAGCTGGATTACAACCGCCTGCGGGCCGAACTGCCAGCAGGTGTCGAGCCTGGCTATGACGGCATGGTGCTGGAATGCTGAAAACAGTCTGGGCGGTGTCGCAGCGCGGTGCCGTCGGGATGCAGAACCAGGCGCTGGGCCTGGCCGAGGCGCTGTTTGCCGGCGGTGGCTTCCATCTGCCGGAGGCCAGGGAGGCTTCATTCCGCTGGTCCTACAGCTGGCTGCCGATGCATCCGGGCTTTGCCAGTCTGGCGATGTTGGCGCCGCAGGACCAGGCGGGTTTCCGGGATGCGTGGCCGGATGTGCTGATCACCTGCGGCCGCAAATCCGCCATGCTGGCCCTGGCGGTCAAGAAGGCGAGTGGGGGGCGCACGGCGATCATTCATATCCAGGATCCGAAGGCATCGCCGCGCCACTGGGACCTGCTGGTGGTGCCCGAGCATGACCGTGTGCGCGGCAGCAACGTGCTGGTCACGCATGGCGCGACCCACCGGGTGACCCGGCTGAAGCTCGAAAGCGGCGCCGAGGCTCTGCGGCAGGAATACCAGCATCTGCCGTCACCGCTTGTTGCGGTTCTGATCGGCGGGAACAACCGCTATTACACGCTGGATGCAGAGTGGATGCAGACTTTCGTCGGTCAACTGCGCCGCATGGTCGGCCAGTCCGGCTGCGGCCTGCTGGCGACCGTTTCGCGGCGCACCGGCGAAGCCGAGGCGGCGATCCTGCGCGGAGGCCTGGCCAGCCTACCGGCCAGCCTGTGGGACGGAAAAGGGCCCAATCCCTATTTCGGGTTGCTCGGGCTGGCGGACGCGATCATCGTGACCTGCGATTCCGTTTCGATGATTTCCGAAGCCTGCGCCACCGGCAAGCCGGTCCTGGTCGCCAGGCTGCCCGGCAAGTCCGGGCGCTTCGAACGGTTTTTCGCCAATCTGCTGCAGCGGGGCCTGATCCAGTGGTTCGATGGCCGGCTCATGCAGTGGCAGAATGGCCGGCTGGACGATATGGACGCGCTGGCTGTGCAGGTTCGCCAGCATTTCGGCTGGTAGACGCCGCTGCGTCATTTGATCACATTTGACGTTATAGTATAACTTTTTAGTCTGGCGCCGCTTTATTTTGCGAGCGGTTCTCATTATTAATTATGGCGCCTCAGATTTGGAAGCACCGGCCCAAGCCGGCTGCTCATGGAGATTTGCGTTATGGATCAGACGCTTCCGGCCCAGGGGGCCGCCGTTCCATCGGTTAACCCTGCAGGTTTGCCGCTGGCCGAGGCCGCCCACGGCTTCTCTTTCACCGAGATGATTCTCTATGCCGACCCGGTCGTCCAGGCCGTGATGGCCCTGCTGGTTCTGGCCTCGGTGGTCTGCTGGGCGATCGTGTTTGAAAAGCTGGCCAAGCTGGGCCGGGCCCGCCGTGCGGCCAAGGCCTTTGAGAGCGCTGTGAAGGCAGACCTGTTGCTGACCAGCGGCCAGAAGGCCGGTGGCAGCCTGTCTGCTGCCGTGCTGGCCGCCGCGGCCCGTGAGAAGCGCGAAGGGATGGAGCCTGGGGAAACCCGCACCGATTTCCGGGTCCGGCTTGAGGTTGCGATGCGGCAATCCATGATCCAGCAGCTTCGGCAGCTGGAGCCTGGCTTGCCGTTTCTGGCCACGGTCGGCTCGGCAGCGCCGTTCGTCGGCCTGTTCGGCACGGTCTGGGGCATCATGAACAGCTTCACCGCCATTGCCGGCTCCAACGATACAAGCCTTGCCGTGGTTGCGCCGGGCATTGCAGAAGCGCTGTTTGCCACGGCGCTCGGCCTGGTGGCCGCCATCCCGGCGGTGATTGCCTACAACAAATTCAGCACCGATCTGGGGCGTGTTGCCCAGCGGATGAATGCGGCGATTGCCGAGGCCGCCCGTCAGCTGGCACGGAGCGCGACGTCGCAGCGCGCGCTGCACGATCACGCCGAAGCCGGACAATAAGGCAGGGAAAGGGCAACGGTCATGGCGATGTCTCCTGCCGGCGGCGGTTTCAATCTGGATGATGACGATATGGGCAGCTACCGGCCGCTGTCAGAAATCAATGTGACGCCGCTGGTCGATGTCATGCTGGTGCTGCTGATCATTTTCATGGTCGCCGCCCCACTGATGATGGTGGGCGTGCCGCTGCAGCTGCCGAAAACGAGCGCTTCCAAGGTGGCGCCGCCGAAAGAGCCGCTGGTCGTCAGCATCGACAAGGACGGCAAGCTGTTCATTCGCAAAACGCCGATCGAGCAGGGGCAGATTGTTGCCCATCTGGCAGAGATCAAGGCCAAGGAGCCGGATTCCGTGGTTTATGTGCGCGGCGACAAGGCGCTGGAATATGGCCGGGTCATGGAAGTGATGGGGTTGGTGGGGCAGGCCGGATACGACAAGGTATCACTGGTCGCCGAAGGGGCAGCGGCACTGCCGAAAGCACAGGCCGGCTCGGCGGGAAAGTGAGTCGGGCATGCGTGCTCGTGTAACTTCGCTGTCTGTATCCATTCTTGTCCATGCCGGCGTGGTGGCGGCCTTCGTTGTCGGCCTTCCGCTGCGTGATCCGCCGGGCGCCGTTGACCATGGGCTGCAGGGCATTGAAGTAATGCTCTCTGCCGGTGGTGCCGCCGGCGCACAGGCCGCGGAACCGCCGCCGCCGGAACCGCCGGAACCCGAGAAACCGCAGGTGGTCGAGAAACCACCGGAACCGCCGCCGCCTCCACCTGAGCCGGAACCGCAGGTCATCACGTCGAAGGCTCCCGAAACCGATGTGGCCGAGGCGCCGAAGCCTGACGTCAAGCCCAGGCCGGAGCCGCCGAAGCCGAAGCCTGTCGTGCAGAAACCGCAGCCGGCTCCGAAGCCGCCGGAGGTGGTCGAGAAGCCGGTCGAAGCGCCACCGCAGGAAATCAAGATGGCGGCAGCACCCGTGCCGGTATCGCAGGGACAGGTTGGCCAGCGCTCAGCACCGGGTGCCGGTAGTGGCAGTGCCAGCAGCAGCGGCGGCAATCCTGGCGCCGAGGCCGACTATTATGCGCGGCTGTCCGCCTGGCTGGAACAGCACAAGGAATATCCGTGGCGTGCGCAGCGCCGGCATCACGAGGGTGTGGCCTATCTCGAATTTGTGGTCGGCCAGGATGGCCGCGTATTGCGGCACAGTATCAAACGCAGCTCCGGTTACCGCCTGCTCGATGAAGCCGTCGAACGTATGATCGAGAAGGCATCACCACTGCCGCCGATACCGGATGTACTGGGCAAAGACCGGCTGGAGATCATCGTACCGGTAGAATTCTTCCTGAAATAACGATCACCGGTGGCGGTTGAGCATTCTGTCACCGGAATAAAGTGGAGAGGAGTGATCCTGATGAGAAAGGTGCTTGTCATTCTTGCCTGCGCTGCCGGGCTGTGTTCCGCCATGCCGGCTTCTGCGGTGGAAGACGAACCGATCAAGCAGGAAATTCTCAAGACCTACGGCGATATCGCGGCGGCAATGTATGGAGATGCTCTTGTTGCGGCGCGCAAGCTGCAGAAGGCAGTCACGACACTGACCAGCAAGCCATCGGAGGTCAGCTTGATGGCTGCCCGCGATGCCTGGATCGCCGCGCGACCATCATACCAGCAGACGGAAGTGTTTCGCTTCGGTAACGCGGTGGTCGATGACTGGGAGGGGCGGGTCAACGCCTGGCCGCTGGATGAAGGCCTGATCGACTACGTCGATACGGAGAAGTACGGTGAGGAATCGGACGAAAACCCACTCTATACCGCCAATATCATCGCCAACCGGCAAATCAGGTTTGGCGGCAAAGTGCTGGATGCCAGTCATATTGACTGGAAGCTGCTGCGCAAGCTGCAGGAAATCGGCGGCGTCGAGGCGAATGTCGCCACCGGCTACCACGCCATCGAGTTTCTGCTCTGGGGGCAGGATCTGAATGGCACCGGCCCCGGAGCCGGCAACCGCCCGTGGACAGACTATGCGAAGGACGGCTGTACCAACGGAAATTGCGACCGGCGGGCTCAGTATCTGAAAGTAGCGACACAGCTCCTGGTCGACGATCTGGCCGAGATGGCCGGCGACTGGAAAGTCGGCGGCAAGGCCCGTGTGGCCCTGACGGAAAACGGCATTGATGGCGGCATCAGTGCGATCCTGACCGGGATTGGCAGCCTGTCCTATGGAGAGCTGGCCGGCGAGCGGATGAAGCTCGGACTGCTGCTGCATGATCCCGAAGAGGAGCATGACTGTTTCTCGGATAACACTCACAATTCGCACTACTACGACGTAATGGGCATGGTTGCCGTCTATCGCGGCGAATATACCCGTGCCGACGGCAAACAGGTCAAAGGACGGTCGGTCAGCGATCTGGTGCGCAAGCTGGCGCCGGATCTCGACAAGGAAATGCTGGATAAGCTTGCGGCTTCGCAGAAATCCATGATGGCAATCAAGCAGCGTGCCGAAACGATAGAAGCCTATGACCAGATGATCGGCGAGAACAATTCGGACGGCAATGCGACCATCCAGGCCGGCATCGACAGCCTGACCGATCAGACCAGGGTCCTTGAGCGTGTGGTGGCGAGTCTCAAGCTGAAGCCGATTGCATTCGAGGGATCGGACAGCCTCGATGCACCCGAGAAGGTCGGAAAGAAATAGGGTGATGCTGCGGATCGCCGGGTCATGGTGATCCGCCAGGGTCCTATACAGACTGGCGGTATGGCACAGCCATTGCCATCATGCCGGCGCGGGCTGCTGCTGATCCTGCTGCTGGGCGGTTTGCTGTTGCCGGCTTCGTCCTTACAGGCGGGCGAAACGGGCGGTGTCATGGCCGTGCTCGAGCCCGGTGAAGAGCGCCCCGGTGGCGCGGCAACCTCTTTCAAGGCCGTGAACCGCTCGGTCTTTTCACACCCGTCGGCCACCATCGACTTCAGACGCCAGCTCGATTTCAGGGTGGGCGATGGAGTTTTCCGCAAACTCTGGACATCGTCCCCCAGTTCGACAACGGCCTCGGATGGCCTTGGACCGCTTTATAATGCCCGCAGCTGCCAAAGCTGCCATCTGAAGGATGGCCGCGGTCGCCCGCCGGCTGCTGGTGAAGAAGCGGTGTCGATGTTCCTTCGGCTCAGCATCCCGCCACAGACCAGCCAGCATCAGGACCTGCTGTCCAGCCTGCGGGTACCAGTGATACCTGACCCCGTCTACGGGACGCAGCTGCAGAATTTCTCCGTGCAGGGGTTGCATGCGGAAGGAAGCCTGCGGGTCGGGTACAGTGAATCCCCTGTGGATCTTTCTGACGGCGAGACCGTGATGCTGCGCCGCCCGGTATACGGCATCGATCGCCTGCAATACGGGCCTCTGCATCCACAGGTGATGCTGTCGCCACGCGTTGCTCCGCAGATGATCGGCCTTGGACTGCTGGAGGCGATTCCGGAGGGCGATCTGCTGGTACGCGCAGACCCTGAGGATGCGGATGGCGACGGAATCGCCGGGCAGCCGAACAGGGTGTGGAGTCCGGATCTGCAGCGCATCGCCACAGGCCGGTTCGGCTGGAAGGCAGGCGCCGCCACGATCGCGGACCAGACGGCTTTTGCGTTTACCGGGGATATCGGCCTGTCGACCCATCTGACGCCGGCATCGCATGGGGATTGCACGTCGGCCCAGACGCTCTGCCGTCAGGGGCCAACCGGCGATGATCCAGCCGAAGGGATCGAAGTGCCCCGCCGCATGTTCGACCTGGTGGTTTTCTACACCCGGAATCTCGCGGTACCGGTCCGGCGCGATCCGCAGACTGCAGCTGTGCTGCGCGGGAAGGCACTGTTCGCTGCTGCGGGCTGTGCCGGTTGCCATGTTCCGCGCCACCAGACCGGCAAGGCAGGTGTTCCCGCGGAGCTGGCCGGTCTGGTCATCTGGCCCTATACCGACCTGCTTCTGCATGACATGGGCGAGGGGCTGGCAGATCATCGCCCGGAAGGTTTGGCCAATGGCCGGCAGTGGCGGACGGCACCGCTCTGGGGCATCGGTCTGACCCGGACCGTCAGCGGCCATGACTTCCTGCTGCATGATGGCAGGGCCCGGAATCTGCTGGAAGCGATCCTGTGGCATGATGGCGAGGCCCGGCGGGCACGGCTGAATGTGATCCAGATGAGCCGCAACCAGCGGCATGACCTGCTGGCATTCATTCAGTCGCTCTGACGATCCTGTTTCCAGTTCCCCAGCTCCCGGAGGTGCGCCATGTCGCCCCGATTTTCCGTTCCGCTCCTGCTTCTCCTGACCGTCATCAGTGCCCCGGCACTGGCGCTGGATACCGCAGCCTACAGGGCCATCAATCGCAATGCCGTCGAACGGCATATCCTGCCGCGATATGATGCCCTGGCCGCCGCCATGGCCGGCCTGGCGGCTGAATCCCGTCGCTTCTGCGCCGCGCCGTCTGGCAGCGGCCTCGCGCCGTTGCAGCAGGCGTACAACACAGCCGTCGATGCCTGGCAGGATATCCAGCATGTCCGCTTCGGGCCAATCGACCTGTTTTTCCGCAGCCAGCGCATTGCCTTCTGGCCCGATGCCCGGAACACCATCAGCAAACAGATGGCCGAAATGCTGTCTCAGCGCGATCCGGACGCGCTGTCTGCTGAGCGGCTGGCGAAGGGCAGTGTCGCAGTGCAGGGTCTGCCGGTTCTGGAACGCCTGCTGTTCGGCCGGGATGCCGAACGGCTGCTGTCCGGCGATCAGGCCGTCTTCCGCTGTCAGTATACCGTGGCGATCAGCCGCAACCTTGCCGGGATGGCCGGGGATACGGCCAAGGAGTGGCGCAGTGGAGACCCGCCCTATGCCCTGGCCGTGACCGATGTCCGTCACAGCGATGGTCGTTATGTCGAGACGAAGGATGCAACCCTCGACCTGTTCAAGAGCCTGTATACGGCCGTCGAATTGGTGGCCGACCACAAGCTGGCCCGCCCGCTGGGTGCCAGCCTGGAGCAGGCCCGGCCGCGCCTGGCCGAGGCCTGGCGCAGCGAACGGTCCATGCGCAACATTACCCGTAATCTGCAGGCGGCCGCCGACCTCTATCGGCAGGCCTTCGCGCCGGCCATGACTGATGCCGAACTGGACACGGAGATTCGTAGCGCCTTCGACATGGCCGGAGCAGCCGCACAGGCCATTCGGCTTCCGCTTGAGGCGGCAGTACAGGATCGCGCCATGCGCGACCGCGTGGAAGCCCTGGCTGCGCAGGTCATCGTCCTGAAGAATCTGCTGTTGCAGAAGCTGCCGATTGCCATTGATGTGCCAGTCGGCTTCAACGCACTGGACGGAGACTGAACATGATGTCCTCTGTCAGCCGCCGCGCGGTGATCGCCGCCATGGCCGGCAGCCTTTTCCTGCCCGTTCGCCACGCCCTGGCGGCCTCTTCCGCACGGCTCTATGTCAATGCCTATGGCTCTGCGGATGGATATGGTTTTGCCGGCTTTGACGAGAACGGCCACATTCATTACTCCATACCTTTGCCGCAGCGCGGGCATAGTTTCGCCCATTGTCCGGACGGAGGATCTGGTGTCGCTTTCGGGCGCCGGCCGGGTGATTTCGCAGTAGTCTTCGACCTGCGATCCGGGCAACAGCGGCACATGATCCGGGCTGCTGATGACCGCAGCTTCTGCGGTCATGGCGCCTATACCCGTGATGGACGCCTGCTGTTTGCTACTGAAGTCATCGCCTCCCAGGGTGAGGGGGTTCTCGGAATCTATGATGCGCGCGACGGCTACCGCCGGGTCGGCGAATGGAGCACCCATGGTCTGGATCCGCACGAGATTCTGCTGATGCCGGATGGCCAGACGCTGGCAGTCGCCAATGGCGGCATCCTCATGCGGGCCGATATGCCCAGGCTGAAACTGAACATACCGGACATGGCCCCTTCGCTGGTCTATATCGACAGCCGCGACGGCCGTCTGGCCGGCATGGTGAAGCCGGCTGCCGAATTGCGTCAGCTGAGTACCCGCCATATCGCCATCGATCACATGGGACGGGTTGCCGTAGCCATGCAGTATGAAGGGCCGCGCGATGATGCCGTTCCGCTGGTTGCGCTGCATGATACGCGCAGCGCGGGCGGTGAATTCTCCTATCTGCCGATGCCGGAAGCCGAGCGGGCCGCCTTGCGCCAGTATTGCGGCAGTGCGGCGGTGGACCGGTCCGGCCGGTTTCTTGCGGTCAGCAGTCCGCGGGGTAATCGCGTGCTGATCTGGAATCTGGCTGCAGCGGGCTGTCCGCTGCTGTTCCGCGCCGAACTTGCCGATGTCTGCGGCATTGGTGCCTCTGGCGGGAAGGGGGGCTTCATGCTGTCGGCGGGCACCGGGGCCCGGCTCCTGTGGAAGGAAGGCCTCTCGTTGCTGAGGCCGGAGGCTGATGCCGCACACCGCCTGCGCTGGGACAATCACATGATGACCGTGTCGGGCAGAACCGCCTGAGGTCTGTGATACCTGCGAGTCGGTCTGGCGTTCTCGGCAGGGCCGGCCAGATTCCTGGGTGTTTTGCTTCTCGTCTGGCATGAAGCCAGATGGCAGTAGTCCGGCTGCCGTCTGGCACGGGACTTGATTGCATGAATGGCAGATCGGAGCGCCAAGAAGCCACGGGAATATGAAACGATTTTTGTTTCATATGAGGATCGGGGGCTCCTGAAAACGCGTAACTACTGAAGTTTCCGGCTTATCGATCTGAGTGGGCGGGAATTCTGGATAATTTCGTTCCGTACAATAGAACAATAAATAAAGAAATTGGAACAAACTTCGATAATAATGAAAAAATGTAAGTATTAGATGGAACTTCTCAACCAATAATCATCTGCAACTCGTTGAAATAATAGAATATCTGTGTGTCTTTTAAGTCACGTGTCAGACTCTAATTCATTGGAAAGTCAGCCTCTTCTTGACCATTACTGTCAGCTGCCCGTATCGAAGCATTCAGCAATTAGTCTACCGGGATTAGTTGCTTAGCCTTGCAGTGCGCCGGCTGCATCTTCCCGCCTCGGCGGCGGGTGCAGCCGGACCACTGATTTGATCCGGGATTGAGGACGAAAAGGAAAATAGGGGATGACAAAGAAGACGCTGCTTCTGCAGACGACCCTCGCGGCCGCTGCCGGGCTTCTGGTCGCCGGCGCTGCAAACGCCCAGACCAAGGAAGTGCCGGTCGGCGTGACCGTCGGCGGTTACTACACCTCCTTCTACAAGGTGCAGGATCGCGACAAGCAGGCTCAGACCGACCAGAGCGCCCAGGCCCTCGGCCAGGACGCCGAAATCTGGTTCAACATCCGCGGCGTGCTGGACAACGGCACCGTCGTCGGTGGCCGCGTCGAGCTGGAAGGCACCACCTACAGC
>NZ_CAXPMC010000012.1:5000-104813 GCF_964218355.1 Ferrovibrio sp.
CGGCATCCATCCTGACGTCGCTGGTCACCAGTATGTGGTTCCGCTGGCGCATGCAGCATGATATGTCCCTCGCGGTATAGGCGACGCCGGCAGCGGGCTGGGAGACAGGTATGGTACTTTGGCTGACGGGGCTGTCCGGCGCCGGAAAATCCACGATCGCCCAGGCGGTCCATGCGCTGGCCAAGCCCAGGATGCCGGGCCTCGTGCTGATCGACGGCGACGTCATCCGCGCCCTGTTCGGCGCCGGACTTGGCTACAAGGAAGCCGACCGCTATCAGCAGATCGGCCGGATCCAGCGTCTGGCGGGCATGCTGTCGGGCCAGGATATCCGGGTGATTGTCGCCGCCCTGTACTGCCATCCCGATCTGATGGCCTGGAACCGCGCCAACCTGCCCGGGTATTTCGAGGTCTATGTCGATGCGCCGCTGAATCTGGTCAGGCAGCGCGACGTCAAGGGGCTGTATGCCCGGGCGCTGGCCGGAGAAACATCCGACGTCGTCGGCGTGGACATTCCCTGGCACGCGCCGCAGGCACCCGATCTCATCATCGATACCGCGAACGAAACGCCCGCACAGTCGGCGCGGCGCCTGATGCAGGCCGTGCCCTGGCTCGCGGAACTCGTCAGCACGGGAGGCCGGAATGACGGCTGATCCGGTTCTGACACTGACCCGCGACCAGTATCTTGAACTGGAGAAGATCGGCCTCGGCGCTTTCGCACCGCTGACCGGGTTCATGACCGAAGCCGAATTCCTTTCGGTCGTGGCGACGATGCGGCTACCCGGCGGTGCGGTATTCAGCCTGCCGGTCGTGCTCGATGTCGACGCCGAAACCGCAGCCTGGCTGCAGGCCCTGCCGGTGGTGGATCTGCAGTATGGCGGCGAACGGGTCGGGCGGCTGACGCCGCGCGACTATTTCCGCTGCGACCGCCCTGCCGTGGCGCGACAGGTTTTCGGCACGGATGATCCGGCGCATCCGGGGGTTTCGTATTTCTTCGGCCTGCAGGCGGTCTTCGTCGGCGGGGCGGTGGAATTCACCGGCCGGTCGGCCCGGCGGGAAATACCCGACGAGCTGACGCCCCGGGAAACGCGCGACCTGTTCCAGGCCCGCGGCTGGACCACGGTTGCCGGCTTCCAGACCCGCAACGTTCCGCACCGGGCGCATGAGTATCTGCAGCGGGTCGCCCTCGAACATGTGGACGGGCTGTTTATCCAGCCGCTGGTCGGCCGGAAGCGCGCCGGCGACTATACGCCGGATGCCGTCATGACCGGCTACCGCGCCCTGGTCGGCCAGTTCCTGCCGGCCGACAGGGTGGTTCTCGGCAGCCTGTCGACCCTGATGCGCTATGCCGGTCCCCGCGAAGCCGTGTTCCATGCGATCATCCGCCGCAATTACGGCTGCACGCATTTCATCGTCGGCCGTGACCATGCCGGGGTGGGGTCATGGTACGGTCTGTACGACGCCCACGAGCTGACGCGCCGGTTCGACGGGGATCTGGGGATCGAGATCCTGCGCCTGCACGGGCCGTATTTCTGTCCCGTCTGCGACGGCATGGTGACCGACAAGACCTGTCCGCATGCCGGCGGACCGGAGGTTCGCGAGGTCAGCGGCACTGACATGCGGCGGATATTGTCCGGCGGCGAGAAGCCCGACCCGCGGCTGATGCGCCCGGAGATCGTTGCGGCACTGGCCGGCACTGCATTGTTCATCGAGGATTGACATGACCAGAACCCGCATCGTCTGCACCATCGGCCCGCGCAGCCTCGACGAGGAAATGCTGCGGCAGTTGCGGCAGGCCGGCATGTCGGTGGCGCGCCTGAACGGGTCCCATGCCAATCTGGACTGGCATCGGCGTGCGATTGCGGAGATCCGCCGGATTCTGCCCGATGTTCCGATCCTGCTTGACATTCCGGGCCGGAAGATCCGGACGGTCCAGCTGGCGCACGAGCCGGAATTCGCGGCCGGCGACACCATCATCCTGACAACCGATCAGGCCCATGACGGTCATCGCAAGGTGCCGGTCAACTATCTCGACCTGCATCTCGACCTGAAGGCCGGCAATACGGTGCTCGCCGATGACGGCACGCTGCGTTTCACCGTCACCCTGGTCGAAGGCAGCGACATCCACTGCCGCGCCGAAACCGCGGGCCAGCTGCGCAGCCGGAAGGGAATCAATGTCCCCTTCGTGCGCCTGAACACGCCGCAGGTGACGCCGCGCGATGAGCAGATGATTGCCTTCGCGAAGGAAACGGCGGTCGATTTCATCGGGCTGAGCTTTGTCGAGTCGGCGGCGCATGTCGAGGCCTTTCGCGGATTGATCGGCGCTTCGACGCCGCGCATCATCGCGAAGGTCGAGAACCAGGGCGGGCTCGACAATGTCGCGGAAATCGCCGCCGCCGCGGACGCGATCATGATCGATCGCGGCGACCTCTCCGTCGAGACCAGTCTCCACGATGTCGCGCTGCGGCAGAAGCAGGTCATCGAGGCGGCCAGCCGGCATGGCCGGCCGGTCATCGTGGCAACCGAGATGCTGCATACGATGATCCTGAATCCGTTCCCGACCAAGGCGGAAGTCAGCGACATCACCAACGCGGTGATCGATGGCTGCGCGGCAACGATGCTGTCCGGCGAAACCGCGGTCGGGCAGTTTCCGCTCGAGACGGTCAGCCTGATGCGCAGCGTGGTCGACGCTGCCGAGGATTTCGTCCAGCGCCAGCGCGATGCGCGGCAGGGCGCGGTGGCGGAGAGTGTGCCAGACGCGATCAGCAGTGCCATACCGCATCTTTGCCGGACATTGCCGATCACCAGGATCGTGGCGGTGACCCGGTCCGGCTTTGCGGCGCGCATGATCGCGTCACACCGGCCGCGGCAGCCGATCCTGGCGGTCAGCGATGACGCGGCCGCCGCGCGCAGTTTCAACCTGATTGCGGGGACGACCGGAATTCACAGCGAGACGCCGTTTCCGAAGGCCAGCATCGACCATATCGGGCAGGTGCTGCAGCGGCTGTGGCAGGACGGCTATCTGGCCGATCGCGATGTGGTGCTGGTGACCGGCGTGACCTATCCGCACAAGGGCAGCCGCATGAACACCATTCAGATTCACAATGTGGCGGATCTGGTTGCCGGCCTTCGCTGGACCCGCGATACGTGAGCGGCCCGCGCTACATATTCACCGTTACGCCGGGGCGGAGCGGCCAGGCGACACTGAGCGACCTCGTATCGCGCTGCTGCCCCGGTGTCGCGGCGGCCTTCGAGGAGCCGCAGATCAGAACGGCCCTCCCCGGCGTTGCCGGCGATCTCGTCCGGCGGTTCCGGCGGCGTTTCGTCGAAACCCACGAACTGCTGGGGCGCGGCAGGGTGCTCCGGGGCTTTGCGGCGGGCGATGAAACCCTGCTGGAGCGGTATGGCCGGGCGCGGTTCGACTGGATCGAAGGCTATCGCGGCGCTGCGCCGGTCTATTTCGACATCAGCAAGTATTTCATCCGCGGGCTGCACCGGCCGCTGACGCGGCTGGCCGGCCGGCCGCAGCTGGTTTTCCTGGTCCGCGATCCGGTTGCCAACATGCGCAGCTTCGTCAATCGCCGCAAGAACTTCTTCCTCGACAACAATGCGCCCGCGGATGCCGCCAATGCCTGGCCGGACCCGGAGGCGGCCGGCCGGCCGGAAGAGCTGTATTTCTGGTCCTGGCTTGAGGTCTATCTGCGCGGCCTGCTGCTGGTGGAGGAGTTCGGGCTCGCGCCGCCGCGGATCATCTGGAATACGGATCTCGCCGACCCGGCAGCCATGACGGAACACTTCCGCGGACTGGGACTCGACTGCGATGGCGTCGCAGCCGGACCCGCCCTCAACACCAACGAAAGCCGCGGGCTGGCGCAGACACGGGTGACGCCGGCCGACACGGCCGCGTTCGCGCGCTGGCGCAGCCGGGTGCCGGATGCCGTGTGGAACCGGCTGACATTCATGCGGGATTACGACCCGCGCGACGCCCGCGCCTCGTGAATCAGCGGCCGCCGGCCGGCTGCGGCCAGATTCGCGGGTCGGCCAGCCAGGGCGGGGCCAGACGCACGATCTCCGCCAGCTGCTCTTTCGCTCTTTCTGTCAGGGGCGGCCAGCCGGCATTGCGCACCGTATCCTTCAGCTGATCCACGGATTCCGCACCGAGCACAAGGGAGGTGATGCCGGGCGTGTCGCGAACGAAGCTCTGCGCCAGTCCGGCAGGCGGCAGGCCCAGGCTGTCGGTCAGGGCCCGAAAAGCGGCCAGCGCCGGCCGGGCGGCGGCGAGGCGGTCGGGAATGCCGCCCGGCTCGCTGACCAGCAGTCCCTGCAGGTAGACACTGCGGGCGAAGACGGCGATGCCCTGCCGGCGGCATTCCTCAAGCAGGCCGGCATCGCGAAAGCGCGTGTCGAACACGTTCATCGTCAGCTGGACGGCATCGGGCCGCCATGCCTGCAGCGCCGCCTGCAGATGGGCAGGCTCGTAAACCGACAGGCCCGCCGCGCGGATCAGGCCCTCCTGCTTCAGCCGGTCGAGGGCCGTGCCGGTGCCGGGCTGCAGGGCGTCTTCGGAGCGGAGCAGCAGGGCATCCACCGCCTGCAGGCCGAGCGCCTCCAGCGACCGGGCCAGGCAGCGGCGCAGCCAGGCTTCGACCGTCTCTCCGGCCGGGAACCGCCCGGTTTTTGTCACGATCAGCGGCCGTTGCCCCGGCGGATGTCCCCGCCGGCTCAGCCAGGCGCCGATCCGGGCCTCGGCATCGCCGTAGTCCCGCGCGGTATCAAGCACCCGGATGCCGGCGGCAGCACTGGCATCCAGAATGGCATCGGCGGTCAGCGAATCGGGCTGCCCCAGCCGGTTGACGACGCCATAGGCAAGGCCGAGCTGGGCTGTCCCGAGAGCGAGGCTGCCGGAGTTTCCAAATATCTGTTCTGGCAAGAAAATCCTCTTTCGGCGGGCCGTGTTCACGTCGTGAACTAAGGCTTGACTATGCCACATGTCCCGGGCATTTTCTCACTGAAATCCAGGCGAGCCCAGCCTCACCCGGCCTGCGGTAGCATGGCAGAAACACAATCCAAGATATATTAATGCCGCTCAAAACTATCCGTGCGGGTGTCGTCGGCCTCGGGGTCGGCGAGGCGCATTTGCGGTCCTACCAGTCGATCCCCGGCTGCGAGGTGACCGCGATCTGCGATATCGATGCGGCCCGGCTGGCGGAAATCGGCGATCGCTACGGCGTCGCCAACCGGTCGACCGACTACCGCGCGGTGACGGAAAATCCGGCGATCGACGTGGTGTCGATCTGCTCCTACGACGATGCCCATGCGCAACAGCTGATCTCCGCCCTCGACCACGGCAAGCACGTGATGGTGGAGAAGCCGTTTGTACTGCACCGGCGCGAGGCCGAGGCGGTTCTCACCGCCCTGCGACGGGCGGGGACCTTCATCACGTCCAATCTGATCCTGCGTCACAGCCCGCGCTTCAAGGCGGTCAAGCAGATGATCGAGCAGGGCGAGTTCGGCGACATCTTCCATATCGAGGGTGATTATCTTCACCAGATTCTCTGGAAGATCACCGAAGGCTGGCGCGGCCGCATGGATTTCTACTGCACGGTCTATGGCGGCGGCATCCATCTGCTGGACCTGATGCGCTGGCTGATGGGGCAGGAAGTGACCGAAGTCTGCGCCATGGGCACGGATGTCCTGACCAGGAACAGCAGCTATGGCCGGCCGGATACGATCACGGCCCTGCTGAAGTGGGACGGCGGCGCCACGGGAAAAAGCACCACCACGCTTGGCCCGCAGCGGACGAAGTTCCATTCCCTGAATGTCTTCGGCACGCGCAAGACCTTCGTGAACGATATTCCGGACGCGCGGATCTATACCGGGGACAACCCGGATGCCGATGTGCATCCGATGACGGTGCCTTATCCGGCTTTCGAGAAGGGTGACCTGCTGCCGGATTTCATCGACTGCATCCGCCGGGGCGAACAGCCGCTGGTGAATGAAACCGACATCTTCCGTGTCATGGATGTCTGTTTCGCAATCTGGGAAGCGGTCGAGCAGCGGCGCACCATCACCGTCGACTATCTGATTTAACCAGCCATCCGGGGCAGCTAACGTGAAGCGAGAGATTCCATTCGGGCGTCCTATCCTCGGCGATGAGGAAAAACAGGCCATGCTTGCCGTCCTGTCGGGCTCGATCCTGACGCATGGGCCGCAATGCGCGGCTTTCGAGGCGCGGTTCGCCCAGGAGGTCGGGGTCAGGCATGCGGTCACCATGTCGAACTGCACCACGGCCCTGCACCTGGCCATAGAAGCGCACGATATCGGGCCGGGCGACGAGGTGATCGTTCCGGCGATGACCCATGTCGCCACGGCGCATGCGGTGGAACATGCCGGGGCGCGGCCGGTCTTCGCCGATATCGATCCGGCGACCGGCAATGTCGCGGCGGCCCGGATCGCGGCCGCGGTGACGCCGCGGACCAAGGCAATCATGGTGGTGCATTATCTCGGCCTGCCCTGCGACATGGATGCGATCGCATCCGTCGCCGGCGGCCTGCCGGTGATCGAGGACTGCGCCACGGCGCTGGGGGCCAGCTACAAGGGGCGCAAGCCGGGCGGTCTGGCCGCGGCCGGCTGCTTCTCCTTCTACCCCGCCAAGCATATCACCACCCTGGAAGGCGGCATGCTGACCACGGACGACGACCGCATCGCCGAGCGCGTCCGGAAACAGCGCGCTTTCGGCTATGACAAGAATCTCGGGGAGCGCAGCATCCCCGGTGTCTACGACATCGCGATGCTGGGCTGGAACTACCGGATGTCGGAAGGTCATGCCGCGGTCGGGCTGTGCCAGATGGACCGGCTGGCCGGCTTCATGGAGCGGCGCCGCGCGAATGCCGACACGCTGATATCCTACCTGTCCCGCGCATCCGGCACCTATGTCTTCCCGCTGCGGCATGGCGAGAGTGAATCCGGGCGCTACTGCGTGAACGTGACGCTGCCCCGCGAAGGCGGGCCGGACCGGGCGGAGCTGATCCGGCGGCTGAATGCCGACGGCGTGGGAACCAGCGTGCATTACCCCGTGGCGCTGCCGCTGTCGAAGTACTACCGGGAGAAATACGGCGCCCGGCCCGGCGACTTCCCGGAGGCGGAATGGGTGGCGTCGCGCACGATTTCCCTGCCCTGCGGGCCACATCTCGACGAGAGCGACATGGCCTACATCGGCGAGTGTTTTCTCGGCCATTACTCCAAATTGTGAGGAACTGACGTGAATACCGAAAGCGGCGTGGCCAACATCCCCTACGATACCATCGACCTGACCGGCGAGCGCATCATGCTGGTGGGCGGAGCCGGGTTCATCGGGCACCATCTTGCGCTGGAACTGCGACGCAAGGGTGCCGAGATCGTGGTGCTCGACAATCTGCAGATCAACAATGTCGTGAAGATCCTGACCGACGCCAGTCTCGATCCGGTGCGTCGCCAGCTCTACCTGAATTTCCTCACCAGCCGGTTCGAGATGATGCGGGAGGCGGGCATCCATATCGAGACGGTCGATGCGCGCATGTTCCCGGAATTCGCCCGGGCCTTCAACACCTTCCTCCCCACCAAGGCGGTCCACCTGGCGGCGATTTCCAGCGCCGTGGTGGCCAACCAGGTGCCGGGTCTGGCCTACGACCTGCAGATCACATCGCTGCGGCACCTGCTCGACCTCTGCCAGCTGAAGGAATCGGTCTGCCGCCAGGTGCAGTTCCTGTCCTCCTCGACGGTCTATGGCGATTTCGAGGGCAGCTCGGTTGACGAAACCGTCCGGCCGCAGCCCAAGGGCGTCTATGCCAATGGCAAGTACATGGGCGAGCGCATGATGCGCGAGGCGAAGCGGCTGTTCGGCCTCGACTACACCATCATCCGGCCCAGCGCGCTGTACGGCATCCGCTGCATTTCCGGGCGCGTCAGCCAGAAGTTTGTCGAGAACGCTATGACCGGCAAGCCGCTCCTGCTGGAGGGTGGCGGCAGCGGCATGCTCGACTTCACCCATATCGACGATCTCATCGAGGGCATGGTGCGGTCGCTCGGCGTGTCCGGCGGCCTGTCGCGGACCTTCAACATCACATTCGGCAACGCGCGGACGATTGCCGAGCTTGCCGCAATCGTCAAGGACGTGGTGCCGGAGGTGAAGTTCGAGGAGCGGCCTGCGGCGGCGGAAAAGCCGAAGCGCGGCACGCTGCATATCCATCGCGCCAAGGAGTATCTCGGCTTCGTGCCCAGCCGGCCGCTGGAAACCGGGTATCGCGAATACTGCCAGTGGTATGTGAACGAGTGGCGGCGGGCCGCGGCCATGGTTGGAAAGTAATGCATGCTCCTGGACGCGACTCCGGCCGATCGGCGTCGCCTGGCGGCTGAAGCCGCGGCAATCCCCGAAAACCAGCCGTTGCTGGTTGCAGCCGGCTTCGCGGGCTGGGTGTCGTGGGGCGAGCAGCCTTTCGAGTCGGAGCATCTGCGACGGCGGTGCTGCCGCATTGTCGCCGTCGGCAGTGCCGGCGCAAACTCCGACCTGGCCGACCTGCTGCGGGCGGCCTTCGCAACGCTGCGCGAGCGCGGATATGACTTCGTCTCCTTCCGGTCTCCCGGTGGTGACCGGAGCCTGCTGCAGGCGGCGCGCGATGCCGGGGCTGAGGAGGTCGAGCGGCTGGTGACCTTCGAACGCCCTCTGCCGGAGCGTGCCGGAAGCCTGCCCGACGGTGTGAGCCTGGCGGAACCGGGCGATGCCGAGGGCTGCGCGGAGGTGGGGCGTCGTGCTTTCCGTTACGACCGCTTCCATCGCGATGCACGCATCGACAGCAGGGCGGCCGACCAACTGAAGGCGGCCTGGATGCGGAACAGCTGCCGGGGCCGGGCGGATGCGGTTCTGGTGGCACGCGATGCCGGCGCCGTCGTGGCGGCCAATGCCTGTCTTTGCCGGGGGGATGCGGCCGTCATTGATCTCATCGGCGTGCTGCCCGAATGGCAGGGGCGGGGTCTGGGACGGACCCTTGTCGATGCGGCGGTTGCCCATTACGGCGGGGCCGCGCGCTGTCTGCGGGTGGGCACCCAGGATGCCAACAAGGCGTCCGTCGCATTGTACCAGGCGGCCGGCTTCCGGCCTGTCGACGAGCAGGCCACGTTTCACGTGCATCTGAGGGAAATGGAATGATCGTGATTGTTATCCCGGCCAAGGGTGGCTCCACCCGTCTGCCGAACAAGAACATGGCCCTGCTCAACGGCCGGCCGATGATCGACTACAGCATCGACGATGCCCAGGCGTCCCGGCGCGCTGCGGCGGTCTATGTCTCAACCGATTCGGATGCCATCGCCGCGCATGCCGCGAAGCGGGGGGTGGGGGTTATTCGCCGTCCTGAATCGCTGGGTGGCGACGTCCCCATTCTCGATGTCTACCGCCATGCGCTGGCCAATATGCCCGACGGCGACAAGGTTGCGGTCCTGGTCGGGCTGCAGCCCGACCATCCTGACCGCACGGTTACGGTCGATGAGACGATCGACCGGCTGGAGAAGGATGGTGCCGACCGCATCATGAGCAAGGAACCGGATGGGACCAAGAGTGGCGCCCATTACGTGCTGAGCCGGGCCTTTGTCGATACCGGCGAGAGCCGCAAGGACGTGGTCATTGTCGACGACTGCACCAACATTCATTTCCAGGCCGACCTCGACCGGGCGGCCCAGCGGCTCGCCGCCAGGAAGCGCTGACAGGTGAGCTGGCGCATTCTCAATACCCTCGACCTGTCGGGCGCGCCGGAAGCCGTGGCGGCCCTGCAGGCGGTGGGGCAGCTGGAAAGCCTGCCGGCTGACCGTGCGGTTGTCCTGCCGGCGCTGCGAGAGATCGATGCCTATCTGGCCTCGGCCAGTGTTCGCATCGATGCGGAATTCCTCGACAATGCGCCGAAGCTGAGGGTGATCGGCAGCCCGTCCACAGGGACCGACCATATGGATGTGGCCGAGATCAGGCGGCGCGGAATCACCTGCTTTGACATTGCCAGGGAATTCGACCTGATCAACGGCTTTACCGCCACCAGCGAACTGGCATTCACCCTGCTGCTGGCTCTGAACCGGCGGCTGGTTCCTGCCCAGGAGCAGGCCAAGAAGGGTATCTGGGCCCGCGAGCGGTTCACCGGCTTCCAGCTGCGCGGCAAGACTCTCGGCATTCTCGGCCTCGGCCGTCTGGGCCGGATCAGTGCCAGGATCGGCCAGGGTTTCGGCATGGATGTCATTGCCCATGACACGGCTGACGTGTCGGCCGCCGGCGTCGAGATGGTCGGTTTCGAGGACCTGCTGCGCCGCTGCGATGTTCTGACCATCCACATTCATCTCCGCCCGGAAACCGATGGCCTGATCGGCCACGCGGCCTTTGCGATGATGAAGCCATCGGCCATCCTGCTGAATACCAGCCGCGGGCGCATCGTCGACGAGGCCGCGCTGCTGGATGCGCTGCGGCAGAAGCGGATCGCAGCTGCTGGTCTGGATGTGGTCGATGGCGAATGGCTGGATGCCGAGGAACTGTTCAATCATCCTCTGATCGCCTACAGCCGCGACCATGACAATCTGCTGATTGTGCCGCATATCGGTGGTGCGACCACCGAGTCCATATACGGCGCACGCGTGTTCATGGCACGCAAACTCGCTGACCATCTCAACAAACTGTAGAGGATATTATGGCCCTGCCCACTCCGGTTCCGGCGGACCCGAAGCTCAGTCCCATCGCCAAGGCGGCCGCCGACCGTTATCTGGCTGCCGCCCGCGGCCTGCAGGACCGTTCGGCCTGGCCGGTCCTGATGTTCACGACCCTGAACGTTTTCCTCTGGCACCTGGAGGGCTTCTCCGGCGACAGCGACCCGGTGCCTGAATTTGCACGTGTCTTCAACGATGCCGCAGCCATGCTGGAATCCACCAACGGCGCCAGCTTCCTCGCGCGGCATTTTCCGTTCGGCGAAGGCGGCGCGGTCGACGAAAGTGCTTTCGAGACCCAGGTCTCCGGCCTGTTCAGCGACGTGTGGGTCGGCATGGCGGACGACATCTATTTCGACCAGTCCTACAATTTCACCAGGGAGCGGTTCGAGAAGAGCGGCCACGATCCGGAGAAGGTGTTCGGCGGCAAGCTCTGCGTCGATGCCGGCTGCGGTTCCGGCAAGTTCTCGGCGACGCTGGCACGCCTCGGGGCGGCCAAGGTGATCGGCCTGGATATCGGAGAGAAGGGGCTTGAATTCGCCCGCAAGCAGGCGGCGAAGGTTCCTTACGGCAACCGTCTCGACTATCGCCACGCCTCGCTGCTCGACATTCCGCTCGAGGATGGGTCGGTGGACGTCGTGTGGTCCAACGGGGTGATCCACCACACCCTGAACTATGAGCGCTGCCTTGAGGAATTCGCGCGCATCCTCAAGCCGGGCGGCACTCTGTTCCTCTATGTCAACGGCCGCTTCGGCCTGTTCGAGCTGATGCAGGATACGCTGCGCATGGCCATGGAGCGGGTGCCGCGCAGCCTGTACCAGTATTTCCTGCAGCTTCTGGGGATCAATTCCGGCCGCATCTACTGGATCATGGATTGCTGTTATGCGCCTTACGAGTGGAAAAGCCGCGCCGATGTCGAGGCGCTGATGAAAAAGTACGGCTTCTCGAACATTGTCCAGCTGACCCGCGGCGTGCCGATCGACCAGATCGAGCAGATCTCCACCGGCCTGCCTTACGCCGATGTCAAATACGGCGAAGGGCAGCTCAAATTCCTGGCCACCAAAGCCGGATAAGCGCAATTGCCTCTGCGGGCCAGCATAATCGAGTACGGCGTCGGCAACATACAGTCGGTGGTGAATGCCTGCCGACGGCTGGGTGTCGATGCGCTGGTTGCGCAAGACGGGGCGGCCCTGGCCAGCCAGCGTCCGGACCGGATCATCCTGCCGGGCGTCGGCGCCATCGGCGAGGCGCTGGCGAACCTGCGGCGGCGCGGCTTTCAGGAGGTGCTGCAGGCGCTGGTTCAGGATGCAGGCACGCCGTTTCTCGGCATCTGCGTCGGCATGCAGATGCTGGCGGAGCGGTGCGAGGAATTCGGAGCGCATGAAGGGCTGGGCTGGATTCCGGGTACGGTCAGCCGGCTGGCGCCGGAAGGCAGCGGCATCCGGCTGCCGCATGTCGGCTGGAACACGCTCGAGGTCCGGGATCCGGCCGATCCGGTGCTGGGCGGGCTGAACGGGCAGGACATGTATTTTGTCCACTCCTACGCGATGCGCTGTCCGGAAGAGTTCGTTCTCGCCTACTGCGAATATGGCGGCCGGTTCGTGGCGGCGGTCCGCCGGGGGCACATTCTTGCGGTGCAGTTCCACCCGGAGAAAAGCGCGGCACTGGGCGGCCAGCTGCTGTCAGCCTTCATGAAGGAGCCGGTGTGTACAAGCGCCGCCTGATCCCGGTCCTGTTCCTGAAGGATGGCTGGATGGTGCGCAGCCAGGGATTTTCGATGCACCAGTATATCGGCGACCCGGTCAGCCATGTCGAGCGGATGATGCAATGGGACGTGGACGAGCTGATCGTACTGGATATCGGCGACGGCGAGATGTCGTTTGAACACCAGCGGACCGACTACCGGACCAAGCCGGTAGCCACGATGCTGGATTTCATCGACCTGATCGCGGTCCAGTGCCAGATGCCGCTGACATTCGGGGGGCGAATCCGGACCGTCGACGACATTCGCCAGCGGATCAGGCATGGTGCCGACAAGGTCGCGGTCAACAGCCTGCTGGCAGAGGCGCCCGCTACCGTTCACGAGGCGGCGACCATATTCGGCAGCCAGGCGATCGTCGCCAGCATCGACTACCGGATTGTCGATGGCGTCGCAAAGGTGTTTGCCGGTGGCCGGCGGGCCGTGGATGCAGATGCCGTAAGCTGGGCGCGGCGGGCTGCCGACCACGGCGTCGGTGAAATCCTGCTGAACGCCATGGACCGGGACGGGACGGCAACCGGCTATGATCTCGGCGTGATCAATGCCGTGGCGGAGGCGGTCGAGATTCCCGTCATCGCCTGCGGCGGGGCGGGGCATCAGCGGCACTTCCTTGATGTGTACCAGAAGACGGCCGCCAGCGCGGCGGCGGCGGGAAACATCTACCACTTCAAGGAAAACGCCTATCCTCTGGCGAAAGAGTTCCTCAAGCGCCAGTTGCCGGACATTCGCTGATGACCGGAGGACTGCCGCATTCAGAAACGCAGCGCGGCGACCGTGGCATGGGGCCCGGACGAGGCCACCAGCCGTTCCGGCGCAGTGCGGCCGCCAGTCAGATGGGCGGCCACGGCAGGCAGCAGGCCGTCGCCATGAACGCTGATGCCGGCGCCGCGGGCCCGGAATGTGGCGAACAGGGGGATGAATTCCTGGGTCTGGCCTGCCAGCTCGGGGATCGTGTCATGCCAGTCTCCGTCGCAGAAGACCGGCATGCGGTGCTCTTCGACGCCGTCGGACACGCTGCTGTAGATGTGCAGGCCGTTCAGCCGCGTGCTGGAATCGAGCCCGAACAGGTGGAATTGCCGGAAGCCGATCTGCCAGCCGACGCCCAGGGCCCGCAATCCGGCGGTGAAGCCGCCCGAGATGGTGGGGCTGTCTTCCCGGGCAAGGAGGGCATCGGCCTCCGGGGTGCCGGTTTCCGGGTGCCACATGACGGTCCGCGCGCCGTCCTGCTCCAGCCGGTCGAAACTGCTGGCCGGGCAGATCGAGGCAACGAAGTATGTCACGCCGGGGATCGGGGTGCCGATACAGGCCGTGGTCAGCTCGACCGGACCGAGATGGATCGCGGCCCAGGGGTGGATGCCTTGCCGGCGCAGGTACTCTGGTACCTCATTAATGGCCAGAATCCGGGCTCCGGCCGCCGCGAGGGCAGCTATCTGGCCCAGATCCCGCGCCAGCGACGGGCCGCCGCCGCAGATCAGCAGCGGCTCGGGCCGTGCGGGCGCCGGCTGCAGGCGCGGGATGCGACGCTGCAGCGCCGCCGCCAGCTGCGCGGTGAGCTGTGCGTCGGGTATCCGGGGTTCGAAGCGGATGCGTAGAGGGGCAAGAGCGGGTATCATGACGGCGTATCGGGAATATGTCGGCGCGCGGGCTGCTGGTCGTGCTGGCGATCAGTGGAAGGCGGGCATCGGCGCTCGGGAAGGGACCGTTTGATTATGACGGATAAGCTTCGCATATTTCTGGCAGACTTGGTGCATGATTTTCGTGCCAACCATTTCTGCACGCCTCTGGGCGTTGCCTTCGTGGCCGAATATCTCAAGCACGAATTCCCCGGCCAGGTCGATATCCAGCTGTTCAAGTCGCCGGCCAAGCTCATTGCGGCCATCGATAATGCTGACGCACCCCCGCATATTGTCGGCCTGTCGAACTATTCCTGGAACCAGGAGCTGAACCGGTATCTGGAGCAGCGCATTGCCGCGACCATGCCGGATACCGTGCTGATCCAGGGCGGGCCGCATATCCGCATCGGCGAGGACGGCATCCGGGATCACCTGGTCAGCCATCCCGAGGTGGATTACTACATCATGTTCGAGGGGGAGTTCCCCACGGCGAACCTGGTGCGCTACTTCCTGGAGACCGGCCGTCCGGTCAAGGGGCGTGACTGCGATCGCAAGATTACCGGTGTCGCCTATCTGTCGGATGGCGGGCTGGTTTACGAGCCGAGGGAATCGAAGAAGGGTGAACTGGCGGCCATTCCTTCACCCTATCTTTCCGGGGCGCTCGACGAGTTCCTGGCGAATCCGCTTTATCTGCCGCTGATCGAAACCAACCGCGGCTGCCCCTTTGCCTGCACCTTCTGCGCATGGGGTATATCGGTTCTTGACAAGGTCCGGCGCTTCGACCTGGAGCGGGTGACGGCCGAAATCGACTATATCGCGCAGCGCTCGCCGGCCAGTCACTGGTACTTTACTGATGCGAATTTCGGCATGTTCGAACGGGATGTCGAGATTGCCCGTTCGCTCAAGTCGGCCGCCGATCACAGCCCGAACCTGCGGCGCATCTCGATCAACTGGGCAAAGAACTCCTCCCGCTACTGCACGGAGATCGCGCATATCCTCAAGGGGATCTGCGATCCGCTGGTTGCGGTGCAGAGCACCGATGCGGATGTGCTGCGGCATATCAAGCGCGACAACATCCATATGCATACGATCACCGATCTGGTGGCCCAGGCACGTGCCGACAAGATCGCGATGACGACCGACGTTCTGGCCGGGTTGCCGAAGGAAACGCTGGAGAGCCATTTCAACACGCTGCGCGACGTTTTCGCGATCGGCTTCGAGTCGTTCAATGTCGGGCAGATCCGCATGCTGCCGGGATCCGAAATGGAAACCCCGGAGGACCGCGAGAAATACGGGCTGAAGACCCGTTTCCGGATGATTGCCGGTTCCTATGGCATCTATGACGGCGAGCCGATCTGCGAATACGAGGAATCGATCGTCCAGACCGACGCCATGACGACGGACGACATGTTCACCCTGCGCCTTGTGCATTTCCTGGCCTGGGCGCTGTGGAATTCCGGTCTGGCGCAGCCGCTGATGCGCTACCTGTTCGTCGCGGAAGGGATCAATCCGCTGGACAGCATTCTTGCCATCATCCGGACTGACCGGCTGGACCCGCGCCTGGCGGCGTTTATCGATGAGTACAAGGCCGAAGCCAGCACGGAATGGTTCGACAGCGCCGAGGCGCTGATTGCTCACTTCAAGAAGAACCACCAGCAGCTGCTGAACCAGGAATACATGAAGCTCAACCTGAAATATCTCGGGAAGATGCTGCTGGATCGCGGGCTGGCGGAACTGATGCTGTCGGCCGTGGCGGCGCAGAGTGGCTCGCCGGTGGCGGCAGAGCTGGCATCGTTCTCGATGGAGCGTACCCTGTTCATCGATGGCATGACGCTGAGGAAGGACAAGCGGTATTCCCGGAATCTGGTGGAGGCGCTGGCCCGGATTTATCCGACGGTCGCGGCGGATGGCACGGATCTTTGCCGCTTCCAGATCGATGAGAAGAAACTGCGGGCGGTCGACAACGAGCTGAAGCGCTTCTCGTTTGACGAGAATCCAGTCCGGGCGGTTGCGCTGACGCTGCAGAATTATGGCGACAAGATGGTTTTCGATTTCGCTTTCGGCGACGAGATCGAGCGGCGGGGCAGTGAGACCTTCCTCGACTCGTTCGATTATGCAAACCAGTTGAACACATACTCCCGGATTGGCAGTGCCTGACGGCCGAACTGCCGTGGTCAGTGCTGGACGAATGCAGGTCCGGTGCTGCGTGCGGCCACTGTTCCATCCCTGCTGCCCCAAACTCAACAAAACACGGTCATGAACGACACAAGTCTCCCGCCGATCCGCTGGTGTTCGCGCTGCGTGTATCCGTCCAGTTCGGCCATTCCCCTGGGCTTCAACGAGCAGGGGGTCTGCACCGGCTGTCAGGTGCATGAGCAAAAGAAGGGTATCGACTGGAAGCAGCGGCTTGACTGGCTGCTGGAAGAGGTCGAGCCATACCGGCGCCCGTCGGGCTACGAATGCGTGATCGGCGTGTCCGGGGGTAAGGACAGCTACTACCAGGTCCATTTCGTCAAGGAAAAGCTCGGCCTGAATCCGCTGCTTGTCACCTACAACGGGAACAACTTCCTGGATGTCGGCTGGAACAACATGATGCGGATGCGCGAGGTCTTCGGGGTGGATCACATTGTGGTGTCCCCCGGTATCGACCTGCTGATCCGCATGAACCGCCTGGGTTTCCGGAAATGCGGTGACATGAACTGGCAGAATCACTGCGGCATCTTCACCCAGCCGATGAAGATCGCCTGCCAGATGAACATTCCGCTGGTCTTCTGGGGCGAACATGGCTGGACGGATCTGGGCGGCATGCTGTCCATGCATGACTTCCCGGAATTTACCTACCGTTACCGCAAGGACCAGGGGCTGCGGGGCTACGACTGGTATGACTTCACGGGGGACGAAGAAGATCCGATACGGGAGAACGAGCTGGAATGCTTCAAGTATCCCTCGGATGAGGAGGTGCGGAAGGTCGGGCTGCGCGGGCTCTTCATCGGCATGTACGATCCGTGGGATGCCAACGCCCATGCCGATCTGGTGATGAAGAAATACGGCTGGCAGCCGTCGCCGGTCCCCTTCGAGCGGACCTACCGCACCATGTCGAATCTCGATGACCGCTACGAAAATGGCGTTCATGACTACCTGAAATACGTCAAGTTCGGTTACGGACGGGCGACCGACCATGCCTGCAAGGATATCCGCTCGGGATACATGACGCGCGCCGAAGGCATCGAGATGGTGCGGAAATACGACCATGTCCGGCCCTCGGATCTGGACTACTGGCTGTCGTATGTCGATCGCACCGAGGACTGGTTCGACCGGATTGCCGACAGTTTCCGCAGCCCCAAGGTGTGGGCAAAGGATGCGGCCGGGCAGTGGGTCAAGCGTAATATCTGGGACGCCTGAGGCGATTGAAAGCACAATGAAGGTTAATGAGATCAGGCCGGACATCGTGATGGCCGGCCAGCAGCAGGCCATGCACGAGGATATCGCATGGCTGGCGGCGCGGGCGAAGGACTTTGTGGAGGTCGCGTGCCCGGCCTGCGCGGCCGACGATGCCGTGCCGCTCTACGAGAAGTACGGCATGCAGCACCGGTCTTGCCGCAGTTGCGGCACGCAGTATGTCAGCCCGCGGCCGACGGCGGAGATGCTTGGCGCCTTCTATGCGCAGTCGAGCAATTACCGCTACTGGGCAAAGAACGTGTTTCCGGCGAGCCGCGAATCGCGGCGGCAGTCGATCTTCAGGCCGCGCGCCGACATCGTCGCCCAGGCCCTGCAGCGTCACGGATTGCGGGGTGGCTGCCTGGTCGAGGTCGGCGCTGCGCACGGGCTGTTTTGCGAGGAAATGCGCAAGCATGATATCTTCGACCAGATCGTGGCCGTTGAGCCGACCCCCGATCTGGCGGAAGAATGCCGGGCGCTTGGCTTCGAGACGATCGAGGCGCCCTGGGAGAAAGTGGCGCTCAAGCGCGCCGCACAGGTCATCGCCACCTTCGAGGTGATCGAGCATCTGTTCGACCCCGGCGCGTTCCTGCGCTGGTGTTCGGAGAATCTTGTTGCCGGCGGACATCTGCTGCTGACCTGTCCGAACATTGCCGGCTTCGAGACGATGCTTCTCGGCCGTGAATCCGGCGCCGTCGACCACGAGCACCTGAACCTGTTCAACCCCGCCGGCCTGGGGCGGCTGATCGAGGCCTCGGGGCTGACCCTTGTCGAGTGTTCGACGCCGGGCGAGCTCGATGTCGAGCTGGTCCAGCGGGCCATCCAGGCGGGCGAATGCGATCCGGCAGGGCTGGACCGCGTCTGGCGGGCGCTGCTGGAAAGCCCTGCGCCGGGCGTTGCGCCGGATCTGCAGGCCCTGCTGAAAAAGGCGGGGCTTTCCTCGAACATGATGATTCTGGCCCGCAAGGCTGCCTGAGCTCCGATGCCTGTCCTGATCGTTTTTCTGAACAACAAGCTGATCACCTGCGACGCCATCGTGCCGGTCATGGCCGAGGTGAAGCGGCAGTATCCGGCGGTGGCCGTGGAGTTCGTCTGCACGGATGCGCGCACGGAACAGGCGATCCGCGCCAATATCGTTCTGTGGGATGCCCTGCTCGCGACCGGCCGTTTCGTGCAGCTGGGGCGGACCAGGACTGGCGTGGCCGCCTGGCTGAAGCACAGGCTGACCGCACCGTTCCGGCTGGCGCGGTACGCGGCGCTGGGACTGCTTGGCAGGGCGTCATTCCTGCATTTCAAGGCGCTCAGCTTCTGGCCGCTCAAACTCCTGGCACTGATCGCCCCGGACCGCACCTGTTATGTCCAGAGCACCACGGCCGGGGTTACGGCGATCGAGCAGCAGGTCTCCGATGCCATATCCGTCCGCCGGCACAGCCCGGTCGTCCATGCCGGCGGCCTGCTGGTGGGATTCACCGAGGATTGGCCGGCACTGATCCATCCGGCCCTGAAGTCGCGGAACAGGACGATGCTGGCACCGCCCCACACCTTCACGGCCTGGGCGGATCACGTGAATGCGGGTGAGCGCCGGTATTTTTCGTCGGTGCTGAAATCGGCGGATGAATCAGTCGGCCGGCCGATCATCACCTATATCCTGTCGTCGATGGACAACAACGGCCTGCTGCGCGAGCCGCATCTGTTTTCTCCGCTGTTAGAGGAAACCCTGTCCGTGCTGGCGGAACTCGGCTGCACGGATCCGATCCTCATCAAACCCCACCCGGCAATGCGGCCCAACTACGCCGCTTTCATCCGCGAGGCGGCCGCGCGCTACCCGGGACTCGACATTCATTTCTGCGACCTGCACCCGACCGTGCTGGCGCTGCAGTCGCGGTTTGTCATCGGAAACTGCTACAGCAGCACCTTCGCCCATTTCCGTGCGGCGAATGTGCCCTGTGTCGAATATACGGACTACCGCCCCGAGATTCTCGGCATCACGGGCGGACAGTCCATGCGTCCCGACATGGTTGACCACTTCATCAATGCTGACCGGCCCGGGCTCGCCGGCGTCCTTCGCGGCCTGCTGGCGCGGGTTCCGGCGGCGCGGCTGACGGGCAGGCCCGCCGGTTTCACGGCGCCGTTCCTCGCAGCCCTCGGCGTGGCCGGGCGGGATTCCACCTCGGCAAAAACTCTTCCCAGCGTAAGGACGAACTCGTGATCATTCTCGGTATCAGCGAAGCGCATGACGCCCACGCCTGCCTTCTGAAGGATGGCGTGCTTCTGGGCGTGGTGGCGGAAGAGCGTCTTTCCAGGATCAAGACGGACTCGCGCTATCCCCGGCGTGCCATCGACGCGCTGCTGCGGACAACCGGGGTCGAGGCCGGGGAAATCGACCTGGTTGCCTTCGCGGCGAAGAGCGACTGGATCTGGCAGGTTCTGTACAACAAGCATGCGAAATTCTCGGTGCAGGACTGGATCGAGGAATGCGATGTCTACTGGAAACCGGTGCTTCTCGAGGGCAAGACGGTTTCGCCTTTCGACGTGTTCGATCACTTCCGGCACCACGCCGATGACAGCCTGGACGACAATCCGTATTTCGGTTTTCTGCAGCAGGCGCGCGAGACACCGCCCGAGCAGTGGGGCGCGCTTGGCGATGCGGTGCGCCGCGCGACAATCGCCGAGCATCTCGGGATAGCCGGCGACAAGGTCCGTTTCTTCCGGCACGAAGACTGCCACAAGGCCTATGGATTCTACTCGTCTCCGTACAGCCGCGAGGCCGGCCTGCTGATGACGCTGGAAGGCGGCGGTGACGATTCCTCGGCCACGGCCAGCGTCATAGACGCAAACGGGCGCTTCCGCGAGTTGTGGAAGTCGAATGCTGTGCAGGCCGGGCGGCTGTACGCCTATGTGACCCTGATTCTGGGCATGAAGCCGGGCCAGCATGAGTACAAGGTCATGGGCCTGGCGCCCTATGGCACCGAATATCACGGTCGCCGGTCGCTGGAGTTTTTCCGCAAGGTCAATCGCGTCTCCGGCGGCGAGATTGTCAACGACGGCAATTTGCGTGACCTCTATTACACCGTTCGCGAGGCGCTGCGCACCGAACGGTTCGACGGCATCGCGTGGGGCCTGCAGACCTGGCTTGAAGAGCTGACCTGCGAGTGGATTGCCAACAATTGCCGCGAGCAGCAGCTGGACAATGTCATCCTTTCCGGCGGCGTTGCGCAGAACATCAAGGTCGTCAAGGCGGTGGCCGAAATGGATTGCGTCCGCCGGGTCTGGGCGGGGCCGGTTTCCGGCGACGGGTCGATCGGCGTGGGGGCCGCCTGGCTGGCGCACAGCCAGATGGCGCCGGAGCAGCCGATAACCGGCATGCCGACCGCCTATCTCGGAACCGAATATGATGGCCGTGCCGTGGCCGGCGCCATCGAAGCAGCGGGTCTGCGCGGCAAGTACCGGATCATCGACCGGCCCACCCACGAGCAGGTGGCGGGCTGGCTGGAGAACCGCTGCATCGTCTCGCGCTTCTCGGGCCGGATGGAGTTCGGCCAGCGCGCCCTGGGCAACCGGTCCATTCTGGCGGATCCGCGGTTTTTCGAGTCCGTCAACCGGATCAACCAGAAGATCAAGTACCGGGATTTCTGGATGCCGTTCACACCGTCGATGACGGCGGAACAGGCGGACCGCATGCTGGTCAATCCCAAGGGGCTCTATTCCCCGTTCATGACGATGGCCTTCGACCTGAAGCCGGAATTCCGGCGGGCGATTCCGGCCGCAACTCATCCGGGCGACAAGACGGTGCGCCCGCAGATGCTGCGCCGGGAGGACAATCCCGGTTATCACGACCTGATGCAGGCCTTTGGCCGGCGCACGGGGCTGGAATGCCTGATGAATACCTCGTTCAACCTGCATGGCGAGGCCATCGTCGAAAGCCCGCAGGATGCGATCAGTACGTTCGAGCGGTCCGAACTCGACATTCTCCTGTTTGATGACGTTGCGGTCAGCCGCGTAGACATGCCGGAAGCGTGAGACAATCATGATCGAACTCGGGCAGCAGGCGGAATTCGTCCGCGCAAACCTTGCAATTCTCGGAGACTGGTTCGGCCAGCCGGATCTCGGGAAGTACGCGGATATACTCGCGGCACGGCTGGATCTGAAGGACGGAATCGAATCCCAGGTTGCCCCGGTCGATTTCTTCCGCACCAAGTCGTGGGATGGCGTACTGCGCTTCGGCCTGTACCGCGCGGCGCAATATGCGCTGACAAGGGCGACGGGCAGCCAGGTTTCGATCGAGACCGGCGTTCTGCATGGACTTTCGTCGGCCTTCCTGCTGCAGGGCCTGGCCGATAACGGCAGCGGGCGCCTGTTTTCGGTCGATTATCCGTCCGTTTTCGAGGACGGCCCCAGCAACCGGGATGGCTTCATGGATACGCTGCCGCCGCGGATGGGCTCGGGCTGGGCCGTGCCTCCGGCCTTGCGGTCGCGCTGGGATCTGCGCCTGGGCAAGTCGTCCGACCTCTTGCCGCAGATTCTCGCCGAAAACGGCCGGGTGGACCTCTTCGTTCATGACAGCGAGCATACCTGGGATACCATGACCATGGAGTTCGCCGCGATCTGGCCGGCCCTGACCGAAGGCGGCGTGCTGATCGCCGACAACATCGACTGCAACACATCCTTTTTCGATTTTGCCAGGAAGGTCGGCCGGATTCCCTATGTGGCGCCCGTTGATCCAGATCATGTTGTGCCCGGAACTTCCGGTATCCGCTTTGGCGTGCTGAAAAAGTGAGGCATAGCCAGCCATGAACATCTCGCGCGACCAGCTGCAGTTCTACCAGGACAACGGATATATCTGCGTCCCCGGGATCTTCCCGATTGGTCAGATCGACCGTGTCCGTGCCATGATCTATCGCCTGTTCCGCAAGTTCGTGCCGGATGCGGCCGAGCTCGATGGTTTTGCAGAGCCCTGGAACGATATCGCCTTTGACCGGGCGATGTGTGCGCTGCGTGCATCGGACCCGAAGAAGTTCGGCGCCCTTTACGACTGTGCGCAGAGCTCTCTCGAACTGCTGCAGCTCGTCACGGTCCCGAACTGCCTCGATGTCGCTGCCGCCTTTCTTGGCGATAAGGCGGAGGACCTGTCGTTTTCCGGCCTGATGCTGCGCATGGATGTGCCGGAGGACCGCAGGAACGTTCTGACCTGGCATCAGGACCACGCCTATTATCCGCAGAACCTGAATGACGGCAGTGCCGGGCTGGTCTACTGGGTGGCGCTGCAGGACACGCCGGAAGACATGGGTGCGCTGCATATCTGTGCGGGAAGCCAGCGCGAGGGGCTCGTCGCACCTGAAACCCGGGACAAGCAGGATTATATAACAACGGAACAGCGCGCGGTTCCCGATTCGGCAGTTGCCTCTTATCAGCAGACGCGCGGCGTCTGCAAAAAGGGCGATGTGCTGCTGATGCATATGGATACCTTCCATCGCTCCGGCCACAACACATCCGACCGTATCCGGTTCAGCGTCATCTACCGGTTCCACCGGATGCTGGCCGATGACTACGTACCGTTCGGCCTGCTGTACCAGTACAATCCGTACATGATGGACCGGGCGAAGGCTCTGGCCGGAAAGCGGTAACGCAGACATGTGCGGCATTGCCGGCATTCTCGGCACGGGCAATCCGGAAACGGTGGATCTGGTTGCCCGCATGGTGCGCGTGCAGCGCCATCGAGGACCCGATGCCGAGCAGGTGGTTCAGGTTCCGGGCGGTGCCCTCGGCCACGGGCGGCTTTCTGTCATCGACCTTTCCGCTGCTGCGGACCAGCCTATGGTCGACAGCAGCGGTCGCTACGTCCTCGTCTTCAACGGCGAGATATACAACTATCTTGAACTGAAGCAGGAACTCGCGCGGCAGTACGATTTCGTTACCCGCACCGACAGCGAGGTGCTGCTGGCAGCATTGCTGACCTGGGGCGAGCAGGCGCTGGAGCGCCTGAACGGAATGTTCGCCTTCTGCTTGTATGATACCGAGGCGCGAACGGCACTGCTCGGGCGGGACCGCTTCGGCCAGAAGCCCCTCCATTTTGCCGAAATCGGAGGGCAGCTTGTTTTCGCCAGCGAGATCAAGGCCCTGCTGGCGACGGGCCTGATCCGGGCGAAGCCGAACCGCCAGGTCTGGGCGCGGTATCTTCTGCATGCCCGGTATGATGACGACGGCGATACCTATTTCGAGGGCATCCGCCAGCTGCGGCCTGGTGACTGTGCCCGCTTCAGCCCCGGGCAGGCACTCAGCATCCGGCGCTGGTACGACATCGCAACGCGCGTTCATCCGCGGGATTATACCGCCGGCGCGGCGGCAGAAGAGATGCGCAGCCTGCTGGTCGATGCGGCGCGGGTGCACATGCGCTCCGATGTGCCGGTTGGCGTCTCGCTGTCCGGCGGCCTGGATTCTTCGGCCCTGCTGGCCTGTCTGGATCTTTCGGGCGAACTGTCCGATCAGGTGAAGTGCGTTTCGGTGGATTTCGGTGGCGATCTCAGCGAGCGGCCGTGGATGGAGGCGGCGGCAGGCCATCATGGCCTGGCCACGCGCATCCTGCCCTACTCGGCGGAGGATTTCCGCGGACATATCCGGCCGATGATGTGGCATCTGGAGGGGCCGATCGGCGGGCTCATGAACTGTGCGCTGGCACCGGTCATGCGCGCTGCTCATGCCGACGGGATTGTGGTCGTGCAGGATGGCACCGGCCTGGACGAGGCTTTCGGCGGCTACCGGAACCACCATGACCTCTATCTCGGACTGGCCCTGCGCAGCGGCGGACCGGAGGCGGACGACGCCCTGCGTGGTTACTGCGCCAACTGGAACTGCAGTGCCGATCATGCCCGCCGTGCCGCCCGGTCGGCGCTGGACAATACGGTTTCGGCAATCGACGGGACCGTGCCGGTTCGGCCGGAGCTGCTGGACCGGGCTTTTGTCGGAACGCACGGCGCGCCGCTTGCCCCCGGTCCGCAGACCGGCGATGCACTGATCGATGGGCTGGCTACTTATCTGCAGGTTGAGAAGATTCCGCGCAACACGCGGATGAAGGACCGGCTGTCGATGGCATACAGTCTGGAGCTCAGGCTGCCTTTCCTCGATCACCGGCTGGTCGAGTTCGGGCTGTCTCTTCCGCCGCATCTCATGTTCCTGCATGGCCGGACAAAATCGATCATCCGCGAGGCTCTTGCCGGTGCCATGGACGACGATGTGCGGCTTGCAGCCAAGCGCAGCATCCAGGCGCCCCAGGGGCCGTGGCTGATGCGCGAGCCGATGCGCAGCTATGTCCGCGACCTGATAAGCAGTGACAGCTTCGCGGATCGCGGCATGTTCGATCCGGGCCTCTGCAGGCAGGCCTTCGACCGCTTCTGCACAGGTGCAGACGCCAACAGCTTTTTTGTCTGGCAGTGGATCAATGTCGAGGAATGGTTCCGGACCTTTGTTGACGGTGATTCTGTTGAGACCAGTTTTCCTCTGGATGCAACGATGAAAAAGCCTATGGCTAGCCGGAGTTCGATATGAAGATGCTGGGGCGCGATCTCGCTCACGAGGTTGCAGTAATTGCAGAAATAGGGGTCAACCACGAGGGGGACCCGGAGGTTGCCTCCAAGCTTCTCGCGGCAGCTGCAGAGGCAGGTGCAGATGCGGTGAAGTTCCAGAGCTATACCACAAACCGGTTCATTTCATCTGCAGACCCTGAACGTTTTGCGCGCGTTACGCGGTTTGCACTCGATGAGGCGGCGCATCGCAGGTTGGCGGCTGAAGCGCAGGCGCTGGGCATCGTATTTATGTCCTCGGCTATCACGGAAGATTGGGTGCCGCTTCTTGCGGAACTGTCTCCGGTAATAAAGATCGCCAGTGGTGATCTTACCTTTGAGCCGGTCATTCGCGCGGCAGCACGGACCGGAAAGCAGGTGATAATCTCCACCGGCTGCGGGAGTCTGGAAGAAATTGAGGCCGCGATTGGCTGGGTTCGCGACGAGATTGGGGCTGAGGCACTTCCGGAGCGACTGGCGCTTCTGCATTGCGTATCGGCGTACCCGGCCCCGCTTGAGCAATGCAATCTCCTGTCAATCCCGTTCTTGTCGGAAGTGACACGATTGGTTGTTGGGTGGTCGAATCATGTCGTGGGGCCGGATGCATGTCATGCCGCCGTCGCGCTTGGCGCGCCGCTGGTGGAGGTTCACGTTACGGATCGGAAAACGGGACGCTCGTTCCGGGATCACGAACTCTCCTTCGAGCCGCATGAGCTTGCTGCTTTGGTTCGATCGCTTCGTGGAATCCGTTCGGCACTCGGCAGCCGCGGAAAGGCGGCGTCTGAGGTGGAGCGGCCGGTGAGAGACGCCATACGGAAAGGGATTGTTGCGGCTCGCGAACTGCCCGCCGGCAGCGTGCTGAGCGAGTCCGACCTGATGTTCGCGCGACCGGCTACCGAATTCCCGGCGCACGAATTCTCTCAACTAATCGGCGCCAGAATCGTTGATGCCGTGCCCTATGGGGCGCTCCTGAAGCGCAGCAACGTGGTGAAGAAAAATGTCTGAAGACCTGGCGTTTCTGGGCGGGGTGGCCGCCGTGCCGCAGCCGCTGGCCCCCTACCAGGCGGTGGGAGCGGCCGAGCAGGAGGCGGTGGCCGCAGTGATGCGCAGCGGTACATTGTCCGGGTTCATGGGGGCGCCGGGCACCGGCTTCTACGGCGGGCCGGAGATCCAGAGATTCGAGCAGGCATGGTGCAGCGTTTATGACTGCAAATACGCGATCTCGGTGAATTCGGCCACCTCCGGACTGATTGCGGCCATCGGCGCCGCCGGCATCGGGCCGGGCGATGAGGTGGTCGTGCCGCCCTACAGCATGTCGGCATCAGTGATCGCACCGCTGTTCTACGGTGCGATTCCCGTCTTTGCCGATATCGAGGCAGACACCTTCTGCCTGGACCCGGCGGAAGTGCGCAAGAACATCACGGACCGGACCCGCTGCATTCTGGCGGTGAACCTGTTCGGCCGGCCGTCAAACCTGCTGGCACTGCGCAGGATCGCCGATGAGTTCAATCTGGTGCTGATCGAGGATAGCGCGCAGGCCCCGTTCGCGGAGGAAGCCGGCCATCGTGCCGGTCTGGTCGGCGATATCGGCGTGTTCAGCCTCAACTATCACAAGCATATCCACAGCGGCGAAGGTGGCGTCTGCGTCACCAACAGCGACAGGCTGGCGCGCCGCCTGGCCCTGATCAGGAATCATGGCGAGAACGTCTTTGCCGAGCTCGGCGAGGATGATCCGGCCAATCTGATCGGCTATAATTTCCGCATGACGGAACTGAGCGCTGCCATAGCGCGGGTGCAGCTTTCCGACATAGAGCGGCATCTGCAGGCTCGCGAGAAAGTCGCGAAACTTCTGAATGACGCGGTGGGCGGACTCAGTGGCTTTCTTGCACCACTGGTGCCAGAGGGCTGGCGGCACAATTATTACTGCTGGCCGCTGCGCATTGACGAGAAGCAGCTGGGCGTGCGGCGGGAGACCGTCGCCAAGGCGCTGGCCGCGGAAGGGATGCCGGTCCGGGAAGGGTATGTCCGTCCGCTGTATATGCTGCCGGTATTCCAGCAGCGCCGTGCGATCGGGCGCGACGGCTGGCCGTTCAACCTCACCAACCGGGGCTACGAAGCCGGTCTCTGCCCTGTTGCGGAGCGGGTGGAAAGCAATGAGCTGCTGCTGTTCCTGATCAGTGCGTGGAACATCACCCCGGCCGTGGCCGACGGTTTCGTCGAGGCCCTGTGCAAGGTTCATGGCAATATGGACAAACTGCGCGCCTGGGAACGTGAGACTGGCGGGAAGGCAGCATGAGCCGCTGTATCGCCAGCATTGAGGCGCGGATGGGATCGTCGCGCTTTCCGGGCAAGGTTCTGGCCGACGTCAATGGCATGCCAGCCATAGAGCGGCTGGTCCGCCGCCTGCGTCAGGCGCGCCATCTCGATGACATCGTGATCGCCACCACAACCAACCCGAAGGACGATGCCCTGGTTTCCTGGGCCCAGGATTTCGGCGTATCCGTCCATCGTGGCAGCGAGGGCGACGTCCTTCAGCGTGTGGTGGATGCGCAGAAAAGCATGAATGCCGACATCGTGGTCGAGATAACCGGAGATGCCACACTCTCGGACCCGGGGGTGGTGGACAGGGCGATCGAACGCTTTAACCGGCAGGATTGCGACATCGTCTCCACTTCTGCACGGCGCAGCTATCCGCTTGGGATCGATGCGCAGGTGTTCCGTCTTGCGGATCTGGCCTGGGTTGCGGACAACGTTCACGATCTTCCCGTCCGCGAGCATGTGTCGCTGCATTTCTATGAGAATCCCGGGAAGTACCGGATCGTGCATCTCGATGCACCGGAGGATGAAAGGCGTCCGCAATACCGGCTGGTGCTCGATTACCGGGAGGATCTGCAGGTTCTTGCCGCCATCTGCCGCCATCTTGAACCGGTAACCGGCGAGTATTTCTCGACACGTCAGATCGTCGAATTCCTGGACGCCAGCCCTGATGTCGTGGCCCTGAACGCGGATTGCTTCGTCAAGCCGGTGCGGTGATGGGGCGGTATTCCGCAGTCATTCTTGGCTTCGGTCGGATAGCCTACGGGCTGTCCGCGAATCAGGCCTATCAGTCGTACTATCGTCACGGCACGCACTACCAGGCCATGCAGCTGGACGGCGCTTTCGAGCCGGTTGCGGTGGTCGACCCTTCGGCGGAGGCGCGGGCGCTTGCGGGCCAGCTGGGGATCGGCATTGCGGTCGCGGATGTGGCTGATCTGCCGGGTGATCGGCAGTTCGACGTCGCCGTCTTCTGCGGCCCGCCGCGTGGGCGGCTGGACAGTCTGTCCCGCCTGCCCGGTGTCAGGGGGGTGATTTTTGAGAAGCCGCTGGCTGAATCGGCGGAAGAGGCCGAGGCGCTGGCTGATGAATGCCGTGGGCGGAAACTGACGGTCCAGGTCGGCTACATGCGGCGCTCGGACAGTCGCTTCCGGCGCCTTGCGGCGGGGTATCTGGCCGAGCTGGTGGGCAAGCCCCGCGCCGGTTATGCCCTGTATGGGAACGGTCTGCGCAACAACGCGGCGCACATCGTAAATCTGGTCGAGTTTCTCGCCGGGCCCATTGTCGAGGTGCGGGCCATTGGCGCTCCGGCCGCCACCGCCCAGTCCCCCGTTCCTGGGGACTGCAATGTCGCATTCATGGTCACGGCGGCGTCCGGCGCGAATATCTGCTTTGACGCACTCGATTTCGGAAGGGTGCGGGAATTGTCTCTCGAGTTCTGGGGCGATGGCGGCAGCCTGACAATCAACAGTGAGCTCACGGAGTTCCATCACCGCGGTCTGGCGCCGCATCGGCTGCTTCCGTCCAGCAATGGTTATGGTGATCCGGTCCGCGTCTTCCCGGCAGAAAGCGATGCCTTCCCCATGATGTACCGGTCGTTTGCGAAGGCGCTGGCGGGCGAGGGGGCGGTGGATTGCGGGCCGGACGAGGCGCTGAAGACGGAGAGCATTCTTGATGCTGTTGTTGCAAGTGCCGCGCAAGGCGGCCGTGTAGTTCGGCTGGCGTGATGCGATTTCTTCTGTTTGCGGAAGATGCTGGTGCTGCGGCCTTTGTCGCTGCAGTTGCAACGGCTTTGCGAGGGAGAGGGTTTGGGGCGCGGCTGGTCGCGACGGCAACTGCCGCCGAAAGGCTGAAGGGCTGGGGGGTGGAGTGCGATTTGCTGCGCAAATCAGACACGGCGAATCAATTGCTGGCGGACTGCGACGTGCTGGCAACGGGTACGGCGATCAATCCCTATTCTATGGGGCTCTACCTAATTGACGTGGCGAAATGGCGGAAAATTCCGAGCATAGGCCTTGTCGATTCGCATCAGCATATCGGCGGGCGCTTTAGGGGAGACACGGATAATCCCCTTGCGCATGCACCCGACTGGATTCTGGTGCCGGATATGACGGCCGCCGACAATGCGGCCCGTTACGGCTTCAACATGGAGCATACGATAGTCTGTGGCCACCCGTCGTTCGATAGAATCCGGGATCGCCGCGCGAAACTCGACGTATTGGGTCGCGCCGAGCTGCGCGGAAGGCTTCTGCCCGACGCCGGGACCAGAAAAGTCCTGGTGTTTGCAGCTGAGCCATCCGTCAATGTCTACGGGGGAGCATATACGCGCAGTTCCGACTATACGCTGCAAGGCCGTCCAGAGAGCATGTATAGGACTGCAATAGTCCTCGATGAGCTCCTGCGCTTCCTGTCTTCTCTCTCCGAGGACATCTACACCATCCTTCGGCCGCATCCGGCCAGCACTGATGAGGAGCTGGCAGATTTCTATGGCGCATTCGATATGGTTGCGCGAGATGACGACATATACGATCTGCTATATGCCGCAGACATAACCGTCGGGATGTCTTCCATTTTGCTCCTGGAGGCGGTGCTGCTGGGCCGGCCCACGTTCTCAATTCTGCCGCGGAGATCGGAGAGGGCATGGTGTTCCTCTGTTCTTGCGGGTTTTACTCCATCCGCATGTACGTCTGAGCAGATCGAGAAGGGCCTGTCGCGCGCGCTACGGGATTTACACATACCTGATCTGGCGCAGGTCGATGCTGCATATCCGCAGGGCGCCATCACTCGCATAGTCGATGTTCTGTGCGCAATTGGTCGCGGTACGCATGTTCCCATGGCTTGAGATAAGAGGGTTTTCCGGACGCTGGCATGGCTGGAAAATCCCAAAAAGGAAGATGGAAGGACTAGAGTGATTATACTGGGAATCCATGATGGGCATGACGCGCATGCCTGCATCGTTCGTGATGGTCAACTTGTTGCCCTGATCGGTGAGGAGCGGCTGTCGCGGCTGAAGTCGGATGGCGGTTATCCGCGGCGGGCCATTGACGCCGTCCTGCAGATGGCGAAGGTGACGCCGGCCGAGGTCGATGTTGTCGCCTTCACGCAGCGAAGCGACTGGATCTGGCGGACCCTGCTCAACAAATACGCCACGTTCAAGGTGGCCGACTGGGTTCGGGAATGCGACGTCTACTGGCGCCCGCTGCTTCTGGAAAAGAAGAAGATGTCGCAGATCGTTTTGTTCGACGAATTCCGCGACGTCCCGAAGGACGTCGAATCGCGTCCGTATTACCGCATGGTTGACCGCATCCGGGACGTTCCGGCCGAGCGCTGGAGCGACATCGGCGATCAGGTCCGCCGCGAGGTGCTGCAGGAGCATCTCGGTATCAGCGGCGACAAGATGCGGATATACCGCCACGAGGATTGCCATAAGGCATACGGGTTCTACTCCTCGCCCTATCCGCGTGACCGCACGCTGGTATTCACGCTGGAGGGTGGCGGCCAGGACAGTTCGGCTACGACCAGCATCTTTGAGCCGGATGGCAGCTTCACGGAATTGTGGAAGTCCAATGCCGTGAATGCGGGCCGCCTTTATGCTTATGTCACGCTGATCCTCGGCATGCAGCCCGGCCAGCATGAATACAAGGTCATGGGGCTCGCTCCCTATGGCAACGAGTATCATGGCCGTCGCTCGCTTGAGTTCTTCCGCAAGGTGAACAGGGTGGTGGGCGAGGAGATCGTGAATGACGGCCTGGTGCCTGAGTTGTATTTCTTTGTCCGCGAGGCTCTGCGTGCCGAGCGGTTCGACGGCATTGCCTGGGGCCTGCAGACATGGCTCGAGGAGCTGGTCACGACCTGGGTCGGCAACACTGTGCGGAAGCACGGCATCGATAACGTCGTGCTGTCCGGCGGCGTCGGGCAGAACATCAAGATCGTGAAGGCACTGGCCGAGCAGCCGTCCATACGCCAGGTATGGGCGCCGCCGATCTCGGGTGACGGCTCTCTGGGCGTCGGCGCTGCGTGGCTCGCATCCCGCGATCTCGACCCCGGATCCGATATCCAGTCCCTGTCTTCGATCTATCTCGGGACCTCATACGGTATCGGGGAAATCGATCATGCCATCAGCCGGGCCAGCCTGGCCGGTAAATATCATGTGCAGCAGAATCCCACCGCAGCGCAGGTCGCCCGATGGCTCGTCGACGGAAAGATCGTGGCCAGATTCTCCGGCCGGATGGAATTCGGTCAGCGGGCGCTCGGAAATCGCTCGATCCTGGCCGATCCGCGCCACGCCGAGACGATCGACCATGTCAACCAGAAGATAAAATATCGCGATTTCTGGATGCCGTTTACTCCGTCGATGACGCAGGCCCAGGCCGAGAAGATGCTGGTGAATCCGAAGGGCCTGTATTCACCCTTCATGACAATGGCTTTTGATCTGGCAGAAGAGTTTCGTGGTGCCATACCCGCGGCAACGCATCCGGCGGACGGAACGGTGCGGCCACAGATGCTGCGGCGCACCGACAATCCGGGGTACTACGCCATCATGGAAGAATTCGGCCGGCTCGCGGGAGTGGAATGCGTGATGAATACGTCATTCAACCTGCATGGCGAGGCAATTGTCGAAAGTCCGGATGACGCCATCAGTACGTTCCTGCGATCTGATCTCGACGTCCTGCTTTTTGATCACGTCGCCATCCTGCGATAAGCCGGCCGGAGAAGCACGTTGAAGGACTTGGCTGATATGCCCGTGGGTTCCGCTGCAGATACTGGCGCGCCGAAGTGCATTCTGATAGGCGCGATCGACAATGTGGGCTCTGTGCACACCCACCTGATGAAGCAGCTGAAGCAGAACTATGGTACCCGCTTCATCATATGGGGTGGCGGTCCCGCTGCATGGCCTGACTATGCTGCAGCCATGACAGACGACGATGCATTTGTTAATCCGAGCTTCCCGGCTGAGACCGGCGCCGCAACGGATGCGGAAGTCTATCGGCGTGCCGCAGCATATGAAGAAAAGTATGGCATAACCTACATGCGGGATGTCATACAGATGGATCGTCGGTATTCCGGAGGATTCAATCCGTCGACCTACGGCAGCACCCGATCCTTGGCAGTCCTGCCTCCGCTGGTCCGGGTATACGAAGAAATCAACCAGTGCTTCGCTTGGTTCGAGGCGCTGTTTGAGGAAAAAGAGGTCGATGGTCTGATCCTGCGGCCGGATTACCTGCATGCAGCGCCGGCAATCTGGATCGCGGTGAAGCGGGGTATCCCGGTTACGTTCACCAGTGCCGCAAACTATGGAACCTACGTGACGTGGCTTTGCGGGCCCTTCATGGAGCGTGGCTTCGTGCAGGAAAGGATGTCCCGCACCGAACCGGACCGGCGGCTTCTCGAGCAACAGGGCTCGTCTTCCCTGGTGCCAGGCGCGGCAAAGCGGTTTTTCGATGAAGCCGATCGCATCTCTACTGCCGGAGAGCTGCTGAGGCGGATCTATACTTCCTCGAAGAATGCGGCCGCCCACATGGTTCAGGACGTGCTGACGGGGAAGCTGTGGAAAAAGAGCCGCAGAATCCCCCTCTGGCGCAGTATCGAGAGCCATTTTCGGGTTTTTCGTATTGCCCGCTATCTCAAGGGATCGAGCCTGGCGACCGTGGAAGATGTCGCATCGGGTCCATACATCCTGTTCCTGCTGCAGGTCGAACCTGAATACTCGACCCTGTGCTTGTCGCGGGAATTCTCTTTCACTGAAGCCATCATCTATCAGCTGGCCATGTGCATGCCGGCTGGTGTCAGGCTTGTAGTCAAGGAGCATATCCCGAATATCGGGAACAGGCCGCTGGACTTCTACAGGCGCATTAGTCGCCTGCCCAATGTCCACATGGCGGATTACCGGTTGCCTGGAAACGAGCTGACAGAGAAGGCCGTGGCGGTATCGACAATCAGCGGGTCGGTCGGGAAGCAATCCACTCTCATCGGAAAGCCGGCCATCATCTTCGCGGCACATGTGGACTATTCGCATATGCCGAACATTCGGGTGGTGCGGTCCTTCCACGACCTGCCGGAAATCATGGCCTGGGCAGTGGCGCCGCGTGACGAAGCAACCACGACCAGCTGGCGTACCGAAGGGGCGCGGCTGTACGGAGCTCTGACCGATATCTCGTTCGACTGCCCCGGAATCCGCCTCTTCGGTGCTTCCGGCAAGGGAGATGTCCTTCCGGAGCATCAGGGCCGGATCATGCAGACCTATCTCGATCTGTGGCACTGGCAGAAGCGGAACGGGATTCCCGTCTAGCATCGGAGTGCGCTGATGGCAAACACACCAGAAACAGCGGCGACAGCAGACGACATGGTTTGTGTCTGCTTCGGCGTCAAGCGCGCCGACATTGTCGCGCATCTGCAGAATCCGCAGCAGAGCTTCGATACTCTGGTCGATGCTACGGGGATTGGAACAAAATGCACGGCCTGCATGCTTGATGTTGATCTCATCGTTAATGAGGTCAGCGGTCGGCATGCCATGGTCAGGCTGCAGGCCGGCGGGCTTGAGCAGCCATTGCCAGGCCCGGTTCGCGGGTTTGTCCATCCGGTTGATTTCGCCAATAGCGCGCCGTTCATCAACCGGGACGGAATCCGGACGGTTCTGCGGGTCCTCAACTCCGGGATGATGTTTGCCGACAGCAAGGAGATCACGGGATATGACTACCGGGTCCACCTGATTGGCGATGCTGGCCGTCGCCATGCGGTTCTGGACGGCCGGCTGGAGGCAAGGGAAACGCTGGAGCTGGACTTTTCCGAGGTTGCGGGTCTGCCGGGAGACGGATGGTTCATTCTTGATCTCAGGCCCGACAAACTCGCGGTTGTCGGGACGACACGGCCACAGATTCTCCTGATCGGTCCGGACTGGGCGGCATCCTTTCATCCTCAGCTGCAGGCTATGGCCTGCCGTGGCCGGGCGATCCCGGTCGGGGTGGAGGGAGGACTGCTGCGGACCTCGGTTTCTGTGATAAACGGATACCGGCGTCCGGCGCAGATCGAGATGTCCCTCTACGGTGTCGACAAGCCTTATGAAAAGACTGCGACGGCGGAACTCGGAGGGTTCTGCTCAACGCTGCTGAATCTGGACCAGTATTTCAGGGATGTGCCGGATGGCCAGATGTACACGCTGGTTGTCCGCAGTGACGTCCCGGTCAGGAAGCACGTGGTGAACATACAGGCCAACGGCGCCATTTCGATCGATCATTTCCCGAATTTCAAGTAAGGGGGCGGTATGGCGCGGGCGTTCCAGTATCTGTCACCGTTCATCTATCCGCTCTTTCCTCGCGAAGCGGGCAGACTGATGCTGAGCTGCAGCATCAAGAATGCGCTGCAGTTCCGCAGCCGGCCGGATTTCACCGGCCAGATATCGGTCTGCTTCAGGAAATACGTGAACGGGGGCGAAGCGGGAGAGGAGCGGGTCGATGTTGCGGTCGATCGGCATGTCCCGGAGATAAACGAGTTCTCGAAAACCTTTTCTGCCGATGGTTATGGCTACGTGGAAGTCGAAATGACGGCGGATCGGCCGCTTTTTGACAAGACGGTTGTCGTGCAGGGCTACGGCCTGTTCCTGCGGCCCGGTTGCGGTGCGTTGACATTCGGCTCCGATCTCAAGTTCGCGCGCGATCCGATCATCAAGGAAATTGCCGTATTCGGCGGCTTCTCGCTGCTCCACCAGGCCGTTCTGGTGGATGCCGGGAAGGGGATCGGGAACTCCTTCTTTCTGGTGAATCCTTACAGGCAGCCCGTGGTCTGCACCCTGGAGAGCGACCTCGGCCGCCGCCTGCGCGTCAAGGTCAAACCTCATGAGGCCTGTGTGCAGCCACTCGACAGCCTTGTCGATGACGGGAAGCCGGCCTCGGTCATGTTGACCGCCAACAACAAGGTCACGGTCTTTGACATGCGCCATGTGCATGGGAAGCCCGCGGCATTGACCAATCTGGATCATCTCGATTTCATGAACGGCTGGCTGACGCACCGGAGGGATGGCCTGCAGAAAACGGCGCGATACTATGTGCGCCGGGCCCTTCGAAATCTCGGCATCAGTTTTGCCTGAAGGTGCCGCGGGATGCTTTTCAATTCCAGAGAGTTCCTGATCTTCTTCCCGGTTGTTGCCGGGTTCTTTTTTCTGCTCCCGCCTTCGCGACGCTGGGTGCTCCTGCTCGCGGCCAGTTACTTTTTTTACATGTGGGCCCGCGTCGAATATGGCCTGATCATGCTGCTGGTCACCTTGTCGTCCTATGCCGGGACGCGGGCGATGTCCAGCACGTCAGATCCGAAGCTGCGGAAGCTGTTTCTGCTTGCTGATGTCGGTTTCTGCCTGTTCGTGCTGGGTTACTACAAATACGCAGGCTTCCTGTTCTCCAGCGCCAATGACCTGCTCTCAGTTTTGTCGGTGGATGGCCGGCTGCCGCAGATATCGACCGCTCTGCCGATAGGGATTTCGTTCTATACATTCATGTCGATCTCCTATTCGGTCGATGTCTATCGCGGGCACCAAAAGGCCGAGCGGCACTTTGGAATCCATGCTTTGTATCTTTCCTTCTTTCCGCATCTGGTGGCGGGGCCAATCATGCGGTCGGAGGAGCTGCGGCCGCAGTTCCGGCAGCTGCAGACATTTGACTCGGACCGGGCGGTTGACGGATTGCGCCTGGTGCTCTGGGGCCTGTTCAAGAAAATGGTCGTGGCCGACAGCCTGGCCCCGGCGGTTACGGAGATTTACGGCAACCCCTCGGCCTATACCGGCCTGCCGCTTCTGATTGCCACCCTGTTTTTTGCCATCCAGATTTACTGCGATTTCTCCGGATACTGCGACATCGCGATCGGCTGTGCCCGGCTCATGGGATTTACCCTGCCGGTCAATTTCGACCGGCCATACGGGTCCAGATCCGTCGGCGAATTCTGGCGGCGATGGCACATCACTCTGGGGACATGGTTTCGTGACTATGTCTATATCCCGCTCGGGGGCAACCGCGGAGGGACCGGTTCGAAATGGTCAAATCTTCTTATTGTGTTCCTCCTGAGCGGATTGTGGCATGGGGCCAGCTGGACATTCATCATCTGGGGAGGGATCCACGGTCTCTGCATCATCATTGAGAGGCTTACGGCCGCACCACGGTATGCCCTGATCGAGGCAGCCGGACTGCGTGGCATGCCCTGGCTGACGGAAGGCATTGGGCGAATCTGGACGCTATCCTGTGTGATTCTGGCCTGGATTTTCTTTCGTGCGCAGAGCCTGCCCGATGCCGTTTATATCGTCAGCAATCTGCTTTCCGGGCTGGGCGAGCAGATTCTTGACCCCGGAGCCTGGGCTGCGGCTGCGGCTGCCATGGGGGTGACCCATCTAGGCCTCGCCGTACTGCTGGCGACCTGCATTGGTGTGATCGTCTGTCACTGGCGGGAACCCCTGGGGCATCAGCCGAGTGTCCTGGATATGCGGTCCCGTGCGCTGCGTCATTTGGCGTATTACGCGCTAGTCTTGCTGATCCTGTTTGCCGGCAACACGCAGGAAGTACAGTTTATCTACTTCCAGTTCTAGAGGCATCGTGTACAATTTCCTGCGACGGATTCTGCTGGTGGGGCTGGGCATCGGCGTCACGCTGGTGGCCATGAGCTGGCCGCTTGAACTGGTAATGCGGCAGCGCGATGTGCATTTCCGGCTGTATCAGGCTTTCAGCAGTCCCGCCGTAAAGCCGCAGGTCCTTGTGCTCGGAGATTCCAGGGCCGCTCTGGATGTCGTCGGATCCATGTTTTCGCCGGCGGTGTTCAACTGGGCGGAGGTGGGCGAGGGTCTTAGGCAGACTCTCCTGAAAGCAGATTATGCACTGCGGACGAAGCCTTCGCTGCAATGGATCGTTCTGCCGATCGACGACTACATCCTTTCGGAATACCGGTCGGCCAATCGCGGCTTCCGGAAGCAGATGGGCTACGCGGACTGGGGTCTGCTGGATCACTATTTTGCAACCACGCGCAGGCATATCCTGCGCAACTATATTGCCTATTATCTTCCTGTCCTGGACCATGAATCGCGGCTGAGCTTCCGTTCCGACCTGCTGCAGGATGTCGAGGACCGGCTGGGGACGCCCGTCGATGAGTCTTACACAGTTCTGACGGATTGCCTGGATCTCAAGTTCCGGCACGAATTCGACTGGGCCGGCAGTTCCTCCGAAGCACGCAAGGACCGTGTGGCCTTCCGACTCAAAGCGCAGTACCCGGAAGACCTCATCGTGCCGCAGATGGTCGAGATACTGGAGCGAATTGTCCGGACCGCCAATGCGAGCGGCGTGCAGGTCGTTGGTGTGAGATATCCGATGAGTAATGAATATATTGAGGCCGCGGCTGTTCGCGATGTTTCCGGAGTGCGGGCGGTTTTCGAACGCATCCCGTTTGCTGCACGCCTGGACTATACGGCGATGTTTGCCGGGGATCAGGCCGAGTTCAACGATATGGATCATCTGCGCCATGGCGGGGCCCGGGCGTTCACGAATGTCCTGCAGAAGGACCTGGCGGCCATTACCGGATTGCCAATGCAGGGTGAATCCTGTCCGTCGAGGACAAAGACGGGGCTTCTGGTGCCACAGATCGCGTTCTTTCTCGGGGAGAAAGTGAGGCTGCCGTTATGACGAAAACCAAATTCACCATCGTTTTCCTGTCGGCCGTCGACAACCCCTTTCTTGGCCGGATTACCCTTGCGTTTCGCAAGGTCGGCCTTGAACCTGACGTGGTTCTCCTGGACGAGGGGCGTCCATGCGGAGCCAAGGAGCGGGATATCTGGACAGAGCGGACGGCCGGCCGTTTGCCGCCGCTGCCCCTGGCCAGCCTGCCGGGTGGTTCCCCCGCCTGCCGCTTCGTCAGTTCGCATGCCGCAGCCGACACGATTGCGAAACTGAAGGAAATGGATGTCGATCTGGTGGTCAGCGCTAGCACACCGAGGATTCTGCCGCCGGAAGTCCTGGCCGCTTCCGGACGGGGCCTCCTGGCTGTCCATCCTGGGCTGATCCCGGATTATCGCGGTTGCACCTGCGTGGAATGGGCCATTTTCAATGACGACAAGGTGGGGAATTCAGCCTTCTTCATGACGCCGGGCATTGATGCCGGCCCGGTGATACTGAGTGAATCCCTGACATTCACCGCGGCCGACGGTTACACGGACGTACGGATCAAGGTCTACGAACACGGTATCGATCTGCTGGCCCGCGCCGCTCTGCGGGTCAGAGACGAAAATCTGCGATGTAAAGACATGGCGTTGCCCGCTGAGGGGCGATACTACCCGGTCATAGACCCTGATTCGATGGAAGCCGTGCATCGCAAGCTTCAGAACGGTCAATATGCCTATCAGTACTGAAAAGCGAATGACCGGCTCCATGCCGGTGCAGATCTATCATCAGCTGCGCGAGTTGGTTGGGCGTGGCCTGCTTACCAGGCGACGCATCCTTCTCCAGGTCATTCTGATACTGCTGACCATCTTGTTCGAGACGATCGGGCTCTCCCTGCTGATCCCGGTCCTCAAACTGATTGAAAGCGGCGCCGGTGTGGTCGACGAGCTGGCAATGCAGTCGCGCTACTGGCGAATCATGAAGGATACCTTCGACATTGTGGGGCTGACCCTCAACCTGTCCAGCCTGCTCCTGATCGTGTTCGGCATGATTTGCCTGAGGCAGATTGTTCGCTACACGGCGCAGATGTCGATGTCGCACACCAAGCAGATGGTCGAGCGGGACCTGGCGCTGCGCCTCTTCCGGACCACGCTGCATTCCGCGCCGCTGGCTTTGCAGGACGTTGGCACGGGCCGTTTCACATTCATGATCAATACTTTGGCCAACGGAGCGGCCACGATACTGCGTACGCATGCGGCCTTTCTGAATGGCGTGATCGTCTGCGCGGCCTATCTCGCGATCTCCATACCGCTGGCGCCGATCCCCACGGTCGTCGGAATCCTGCTGGCAGGTCTTGTGATGACGGCGATGGGGAAGTTTGCCAGACTCGCCAGGGCAATCAGCAGCCGCAGCGTCGATCTGCGGCAGCGGTTCCAGAATCATCTGGCAGAGCGCTACCAGAACTGGCGCCTGATAAAACTGGTGGACTCGGTAGAGCCGGAAACCAAGGCCCTGACCCGGTGGGCGCAGCGGATTTACAATCTGGACATCGACAGCATCCGCATGTCTGCTCTGACCGACCTGACCGTTGTTCCGGTGATGACGGGGCTTACCCTCTCCATCCTGTATCTTTCGGTCAGCGTGCTGCATATCCAGGTTACCCAGATCGCCGTTCTGATCATGGTGCTGATCCGGCTGGAGCCGGTCGTTCGCAGTTTCTCGCAGCAACGCCAGGCGATGGCCCGCTTTGGCCCGCAGTTCGACCGGGCCATCAGCGATCTTGACGAGTTCTCGAAGCTGCGTGAGCAGGATGGCGGCGGCCGGGAACTGACCGGGGTGACGCAGGAGATTGAATTCTCTGATGTGACCTTCTCCTATCCCGGGAGCGAAAAGCCGACCCTGGAGGGGATATCCGTCCGCATCCCGGCCCGGCAGATGACTGCGATTGTAGGCCCTTCAGGTGCGGGAAAATCGACGATTGTCGATATGCTGCCCCGTCTCCTGCGGCCGGCCTCGGGCAGAATCAGGATCGACGGTGTGCCGATCGAGGACTTTTCGCTGTCGAGCCTCCGGCGGAGCATCGCCTTTGTCAGCCAGAAGTCGGTTCTGTTCGATATGACGATCGCCGAGAATATCCGGTATGGTCGCCCGGATATGTCTGACGAGATGGTGGCGGACGCGGCGCGGCTGGCTCAGGCTGACGAATTCATCACACGGCTCCCGGGTGGCTACCAGACCCAGATTGGCGAGGGCGGCGTTAAGCTTTCCGGCGGCCAGCAGCAGAGGCTGGCGCTGGCGCGCGCCTTTGCCAGTGGCGCACCGATACTGATACTGGATGAGCCGACCAGCGCTCTCGACTATGAATCCGAAGCCAAGATCAAGCAGGTTGTGCAGGGCATTCTCGATCGTCGGGAGAAGACGATTATTGTCATTGCCCACAGGCTGTCGACGGTCGCGGCGGCCGACACTATGATCGTGATGGAGCAGGGCCGCATCGTCGAGGCGGGCCCTCCTGCCAGGCTCGACAACAGCGGAGGTTGGTACAAGCGGATGCTGGATATGCAGAACACGCGTGCAGGGGAAGTGCAATGATCGACCAGATCAAGCAGGCATCCGAGGATTTCGGCGAGAACAGCTCGGTGCTGATCACCGGTGGCACGGGATCATTCGGGCAGGAATTCGTTGCGCATGTGCTCAGGCAGAGCCGTCCGCGCCGCCTGATAATTTTTTCCCGCGACGAGCTCAAGCAGTGGGAAATGGCGCAGAGGTTCCGTCCGGAGGAATATCCCTGTCTGCGCTTCTTCATTGGCGACGTGCGCGACGAGCGACGGCTTGAGACGGCCATGCGCGGTGTTGACGTCGTGGTGCATGCGGCGGCCATGAAGCACGTGCCTGCTGCCGAGTATAATCCCTTTGAATGCATCCATACCAACGTGCTGGGTGCAGAAAACATCGTAAATGCGGCGATCCGGAACAATGTCCGCAAAGTGCTGGCATTATCCACAGACAAGGCGGCGAGTCCGATCAACCTGTATGGAGCCAGCAAGCTGGCGTCGGACAAGATTTTTGTCGCGGCGAATAATCTGTCGGGGAAGTCCGGCACGAGATTCGCGATTGTTCGCTACGGCAATGTCCTCGGATCGCGAGGCAGTGTGCTACCTCTGTTCCGGAAATTGATCGCAGATGGGGCGACCAGTCTTCCGATCACTGATGCGAGAATGACGCGCTTCTGGATCACGCTGAAAAGTGGCGTCGGATTTGTTCTTTCCTCTCTGGCAATGATGCGTGGCGGCGAGATCTTCATTCCGAAGATTCCGAGCATGAAGGTCGTTGATCTCGCCAGGGTTCTTGCGCCAGACCTACCGCATCATATTGTCGGCATCCGGCCGGGCGAAAAGCTGCATGAGGTCATGATCACTGAAGGTGACGCCAGAAGCACGGTTGAACTGTCTGATCGCTACGTCATACAGCCTGATTTTCATTGGTGGAATGTTCTGAGGTATGACGAGAAGGACGGCGCCAAGCAGGTCGCTGAGAATTTTTGTTATTCCAGCGATCAGAACGCGCAGTGGATGAGCGATTCGGAAATGCAGAATCTTCTGCGAGATGGCGGATACCTGTGACCCTACGGCTTGTCTGCGATGACCTGGTCCCCGGCAAAGGCCGTAAGGCGGGTGCGTCCTGCGCAACCAGGATGGCATCAGATTGATGTGTGCGCTGGGCTAGAGTGATGAACGCCAGTTTTCTTCCTTACGGGCGGCAGCATATCGACGATGAAGATGTGGCTGCCGTGGTAGCCGTTCTGCGCAGCGATATGCTGACCACGGGGCCGGCAGTGTCAGATTTTGAGGCGGCGCTGTCTGGCCATGCCGGTGGGGCGGACAGTGTCGTCTGTGCAAACGGCACTGCGGCATTGCATATGGCGGCGCTTGCTGCGGGTCTCGGGCCTGGAGATTTTGCCGTCGTGCCCGCGATCACGTTTCTCGCCACGGCGAACGCCGTGAGGCTGGCAGGCGCCGAGGTTATGTTTGCCGATGTCGATCCGACCACCGGCCTGATGATGCCTGCGCATGTCGAAGCAGCCCTTTCCCGCAGCAGGTCCGGGCGGGTGAAGGCCGTCTTTCCTGTTCACCTCGCTGGTCAGACGGCAGATCCTGCCGGGTTTGTTCGGTTGGCCGACCAGCATGGCTTCATGCTGATCGAGGATGCCTGCCATGCACTGGGCACCAGATATCTCGATGCCCGCCATGTCGTCGGCTCCTGCGATCATTCGACCATGACATGCTTCTCTTTCCACCCGGTCAAGAGCATTGCCATGGGCGAGGGCGGGGCTGTCACCACGAGAGATCCATCGCTTGCGCAATCTCTCAGGCGGCTGCGCAGCCACGGAATGGTGCATGCGAAGGCGGATTTCGAGAACAGGGATATGGCGTTCGGACCGGACGGCCAGGCCAATCCCTGGTATTACGAAATGCCTGCAGTCGGTCTGAACTACCGGGCAAGCGATATCCAGTGTGCACTGGGCACCAGCCAGCTGACCAAACTGCCGCGTTTCCTTGAACGGCGGCGTCAGCTTGTCCGGAAATATGACGAGCTTTTCGCGGTGTTGCAGCCCGTCGTGCGCCCGCTGTCCCGCACAGACTGCGTTCCGGGCTGGCATCTCTATGTCGTGCGGATCGACTTTGATGCCATCGGGATGGATCGCGGAACCTTCATGCGGAAGCTTCGCCAGCAGGGGATCGGCTCGCAGGTCCACTATATCCCTGTGTCACAGCAGCCTTACTACCGGAACCGGTATGGCAATATCGCCTTGCCGGGCGCGGAAGAATATTACAGATCCTGTCTGTCGCTCCCCTTGTATCCGAGCATGAATGATGACGACGTGAGTCGCGTCGTCGCGGCCATTTCCGCCATTGTCCGATGACGGCACCTCTTTGGGTGTTTCGGGTCGCATCCCGGCCTGAGGTTGGCGGTGGTCACGTTTCGCGCTGCCTGACCCTGGCCCGTGCCATGGCCGGCCGCGTTTCCGTCCGCTTTGTTCTCGACCCGGAGGGAGCGGACTGGACCAGCCGGATTATGGCATCCGGATTTGAAGTCGGTGCCGAAGGAGATGCTTGGACCGGTCACGCAGAAGGGGTGATCCTCGACACTTATGAGGTATCCCGGACGACCCTGCAGCACTGGCGGCAACAGGCTGCCCGCCTGGTGGCGATCGTAGACACAGAATGCCCCCTAGCGGGTGTCGACATCTCGATCATGCAGTGGAGGCTGGCGTGCAATGAGGCCGGGGCCGGCGTTCTGTGGGGGCTGCGCCATGCCCTGGTTCCCCGCCAGTTTGCCGAGATTGCCGATGCGGTGTGGCCGGAATTGCCGCAGCACGTTCTGGTCAGTTTCGGGCTGAGAGATTCTGTCAATGCCACGGGTCTTATCATTTCAGCGCTGGAAAACCTGGCCACGGAATGGCAGCCGGAGGTGACCATCGTCGCCGGAGCCCGTGCCCCGCATCTGGAGGCGGTGCGCAAAGCGGTGGACCGGCTTGGAAGCAGAGGCGGGCTGGTGGTTGAAGCAGACAGCATGATCCCGCTTCTTGCGTCCTGCGACTTTGCCATCGGTGCTGGCGGCATTTCCGCGGCAGAGCGGGCCGCCGCTGGCCGGCCGTCGGCGACGCTGGCGCTGAACGCCCATCAGAGGATGGTTGCGCAGGCACTGAGCAGCTGCGGGGCAACCCTGGATCTGGGTGGTGTGGAGAGTGCCGATCCGGAAACGCTGGCTGCCGCCCTTCTTTCTCTGGCGAAGGACAGGGAGGGGCGCATGCGGATGGCTGCTGCCGCCCGGCGGGCGGTAGACGGACAGGGTGCCAGGCGTGTGGCGGATGGAATCCTCGGGTGGCAATCGTGAAGAGGGAGGGTCTGCCCGGCGTCACGGTTGCCTTCTGCGACAGCCTTGAGGCCTTGCGGCAGGCACGGCATGCCGGCCTGCCGGAATCTGCCCGTGTCAGAACCGATGCGCCTGCCGTGGCTTTGTCCGGCCTGTCATCGGTCGAGCCGCTTCATGGGGCTGACGCCACCCGGAAGCTGCTGGCATACTGGCAAGCGGCCCGTCCCTTGGCCGAGGCCGTGTTCCGGAGCTTGTCTGCCGATCCGCATCTGGCCCCGTTTGCCCTGCTGGCAGCACGATCGGCTCATGCCACCCACCGCCTCCTGACAAAAATGACCGCATTATCGGAGGCGGACTTCACTGAGCCGCGCGCGGCACTTCTTGTGGAGACCGGGGATGCGGTGGTCGACCGGCGGTTTAATACGCCGTGGCACAGCCTGCTGGCCGATAATCCGCAATTGCAGACGCACAGTTTTTCCGTGCCGGTTCCTCAGGCGCGCCCTCTCACGACGACACTGTGGTCGAAGTTTCAGCGCTTCGACAGGGCGCTGGCGCTGTATCGGCTGGGATTGCTTGCCGGCCGTCTTGGCCGAGGCCGGGCGACGCCTCATGCACTGGTGGTGCGGGAGAACGAGCTGATAGAAGAAGCCTGCGCCGCGCTGTTTTTGTCCGGATTCAGCCTCGAACAGGTGAAGAAACCAGACGGCGGGCCGGACGATGACGGCATCGCGCTGTTTGAGGCTGTATCTGCGGCAATCGCTCCGGCCCTGGCCACCTTTGTGACCGAGTGGATGCCAGCGGCCGGCCGGCCGGCGGCGGGGCGTATGATGACCGCGCAGCTGAAAGCCGATATTCGCATCTTTTGCCGGGATCAGAAGGCATGGGGGCAGGTGCTCGACCGGCAACAGCCGGGGAGGCCAGCAGTGGTTCTGACGAATTTTCCTGGCGGCGCCAGCATGCTGGCCCTGGGCAAGGCATGCGAAATGCGGGGGATACCGCTGGTTTCCGCGCAGCACGGAGTCACACGGGAATTGTGCGGCATGCATGATGTCACCGATGTGAACTATGAAAGCAGTATTGCCGACCTCTATCTTGCCTTCAACAGGGAAGCTGTGCACCGGACCAATCTCTCCCCGTTCCGCAAGGGTCGGTCGGTGGCAGTCGGCGTTCCTTCCGTCTATCGGCGCCTGCATGGTACTTCTGCAAGGCACCTGTCTGACGCTCCGATCCTGTATGTCTCGACGGCCCTGCTCGCGGGAAATGTCAATCAGATGGTTGGCGGGCTGACGGATATTGACCGGGTGCAGAGAGAAATTGATATTGCCGGATCCGTTCTGGCGCAGCTGCCGCACAGGGTGACGTATAAGACTTACCCGTCGCGCGACCGCTACCCGGATACAGATCCTCTGCTGTTCAGGCTGAACCAGCATTCAAACATTTCCGTATTCGACCAGCCGATCGACCTGCGGTATCTGCTGCGGCGGTTCCAGGTGCTGGTCGCGTCCCGGGCCACCAGCACCATTGCCTGGTGTCTGGCATCCGGAAAACCTCTGGTCTTCATCAACATGCCGGATCATGCCGCGCTGCGCCCGGAGGTGCATCAGGCGATGGCAGACGCCGTTTTCCTGTTTGACTGGAATGCCGGGGCAACAGATCGACTCAGGGCATTCCTGTCGCAGCCTCTGCGGGACATACAGAAGGCATGGCAGGCAAAGGCCGCCCCGCGGCAGCAGTTCATGGAACGCTATATTACCGGACCGGAGGCTGGCGCCGGAAAGCTGGCGGCGCAGGCCATACTGGCATACCTGGAAGAGGGAGGGCGGAATGACTGAAACCACACCAACGGTGGACATGTCCGGCCGCCTCGTCGGCCGCGGCCACCCAACCTGGATCATCGCCGAAATCGGAATCAATCACGAGGGCAGCGTTGACCGCTGCGCCGAGATGATCAAGGCGGCCGCTGCTGCCGGAGCCGACGCAATCAAGCTGCAGACCGTGGATCCGGACGAAAACTATATGCCCGGGACAGAAAGCTATCGGCTGTTTTCGAAGGCGATGCTGACCAGGGAAGAGACCGCGGCGATGTTCGATCTTTCCCGGTCTCTGGGCATCGCGCCCTTCACCACGGCGGGAGATTTCCGGACTCTGGAATGGGTCGATCGGCTGGCGCCGGTTGCGCACAAGGTTTCCTCCGGTCTGATGACGCATTTGCCCCTAATTCGCAGGATTGCCGCAACCGGCCGCCCAATCCTGATGTCGACGGGAATGGCGGAAGGAGGGCAGATTCTTGAATCCTTGGCTTGCGCCCGCAATGCCGGCGCCAGTCGGATCGCCATGCTGCATTGCGTTTCCCTGTACCCCTGCGCTCCCGAACTGCTCAACCTGGCCGCCATTGCAAAGCTGGAGGCGAAGAGCAATGTTCCTGTCGGATTTTCCGACCACAGCCTGGGGGTGGAAGCCGCGGCCCTTTCTGTCGCGGCCGGCGCCTGTATCATCGAAAAGCATTTCACCTTCGACAGCAGCCGACCGGGATACGACCATCCGATATCGCTGGATGCGAGGGGATTCGCCGAAATGGTGAGAAAGGTGCGGGCAGCTGAGGCGATGCTGGGAGATCCGGACCGGCCGCTGACCAAGGAAGAAGCGCTCAAGGCCCGGGCGATGCACAGGATTCTGGTGGCACGTCGCGCCATTGCTGCGGGACAGGTTCTGTCCGAGCAGGATGTGGCTTTCAAGCGGCCCAATCCAGGGCTGTCCGGGCTTGGGCCGGCGCAGTATGAAGCGGTTCTTGGTCGGCGTGTTGCCGCCGCGCTGTCGGAGAATGAGCCGATCACGGCTGATGCGCTCCTGCCGGCCTGAAGCAGACAGCCCGGAATCGCGTTAGCGGAAAGGACACTCATGCCTCGCATACTGGTGACTTCGGCAGGTGGCGCGCTGGCGCCGCTGAATATAAAACTGCTGCAAGCGAGCCGGCATGACGTCAGTGTAGTTGCGGTAGATGCAAGGTCCGATGCGCTCGGCCAGCATTTCGCGGATGTCTTTGCGACCGTGCCGCCGGGAAACTCGCCGGAATATGTTGATGCCGTGCGCGATCTGGTCACCCGCCATCATGTGGATGTGGTTCTGCCCTGGTCTGACGAGGAAGCGCTGTCACTGGCAAATCGCCGTGGCGAAATCGAGTCGCTGGGGGTTGTTCTGGCCTGTGCGGAGGCGAGCACGCTGCAGGTGATGGCCAGCAAGGCGGCAACGCTGTCACTTCTTGCCAAAGCCGGTGTGCGCGTCCCGCGCTGGCAGATTGTCTCTTCTGCCGAGGAGATGGATGCCGCTCTGCAGGCCTTCCGGACAACAGATGGCGAGGCGGTGGTGAAGCCGATCTCATCCCGTGGCTCGCGCGATGTCTATGTCATACGAAAGGACATAGCGGGCGAAACGGACTATTTCGGGTCGCGGGAAACCCATGTTGGCTGGGATGCGTTTGATCGCGATCACCGGACGGTTGTGGCCACGCAGCTGCCGGCCATTGTGATGGAGAGGCTGCATGCACCCGCCTATGACCTGGATATCCTGGCGCGGAATGGCCAGCTGTTGCGGATGGCGACCCGTGAGCGCATCAACCCCGCCGGCGTTCCGTTCAGGGGCTCCATATTCCGCTCTGGCCGGACGTTCGAGGTGCTGGGCGAGAAGGTTACGGCTGCCTTGAATCTGTCGTGGCTGTATGATTATGACCTGATGACGGCATCCGACGGCGAGCCGGTTGTGATAGAGGTGAATCCACGGCCCAGCGGCAGCATAGCGGCTTCGATACGGGCCGGCATGCCGTTCTACGACGACCTGTTCGACCTGATTGCGGGGCGGTCATTGCAATCCGATTGGCGGAAACCGGCTGATGGCACCTTGTTCGTGCCCTATCTGGATTGCGGCCTTTCCGGCCGGGGGGATGCCTGACCATGGCTGCAGGGGTATATCTCCGCGACATGGTGGCGGCGGATGTCACCGATGCCTATCTCGGCTGGTTTCGTGATCCGGCCGTCACCCGGTTTCTCGAGGCCCGCAACATCTCGCGCCAGGATGCCCTCGATTACCTGGAGGCTGGCCGGCGGACACGCGGATATTTTCAATATGCGGTGTGCCTGTCTGAAACCGACAGGCATGTCGGCAGTGTGAAGATCGGGCCTGTCAAATGGACGCATGGAACATCCGACCTGGTCACCGTGATCGGGGACCGGTCGGTCTGGGGTGGCGGCGTCGCATCCCAGGCCATCCGGCAGGCAATCGGTATCGCCTTTGACCGGCACGGCCTGAGGAAGCTGAGCGCCAGCATAGACTCGCTGAACGAAGCATCGGTCCGCGCCTATGTCAGGGCCGGATTTTCGGTCGAGGCCAGGCTTCCCGGCCAGTTCATGCATCCTGGCCCTGGCGGCGAGTGCATTCTTTCCGACAAGATTTATGTCGGCGTTTTTAACAAGAACTATGCTCCGCCGTCGCTGTAGGACGGCCGGGCAGAGTGGGCCGGGCCGGTGGAAAGCCGCCACCTGGCCCGGCCATTCCCCCTGGTTGCAATCATCCCATTCCGCACAGCGACATCGGACATACAGGCATGACGCAAGCTCCTGACAGGAAGACGGTGGCCATTGTCCAGGCCCGGATGCAGTCGAGCCGACTGCCGGGCAAGGCACTGGTCGCGATTGCGGGCCGGCCCGCCATTCAGTGGGTTCTCGAGCGTACGGCGCGATCCCAGGTGAACCAGGTCTGGCTGGCTTGCAGCCGGGAACCGGCCGACGATTCCCTTGCGGAATTTGTCCAAAGCCTCGGCTTTCCGGTTTACCGGGGCGACGAGAATGATGTTCTCGGGCGTTTCGCTGCCGTTGCCGAAGAGGCCGGTGCGGATGTCATCGTCCGCATCACCGGAGACTGCCCGCTGATTGATCCCGCCGTGATCGATCTGGCACTGAAGCGGTTCATGAAGGGCGATGTGGACTATGTCTCGAATGCCCAGATCCGGACCTATCCCGATGGTCTTGATGTCGAGGTCTTCTCCAGGGCAGCGCTGGACGAGGCCAACCGGCGGGCAACGGATCCGTTTCTGCGGCAGCATGTAACGCCTTACATTCACGCCCGCCTGAAGGACCGGTATTCGAGCGGGAGTTTCCGCAAGGACCAGATTCTGCACTCGTCTGATTTCAGCCATCTGCGCTGGACCCTGGATATGCCGCAGGATCTCGATTTCCTGCGCCAGATCGTACCCAGCCTGCCGCCGGATTTCACGTGGACGGATGTCCTGCGCGAACTGACTGTCCGGCCGAATCTGATGCGGCTCAACGGGAGTATCGGCCTCAACGAAGGCACGGCCCGCGATCAGGCGCGGCTGGGCGGGAACAGGAATACCCGGTTCGAAAAAAGCAACGCGATGCTTGATCGGGTTCTGGAGGTCATTCCGCTGGCCAGCCAGACATTCTCGAAGAGCTATCAGCAGGTTCCGCGCGGGGCGGCGCCACTGTTCTTCGAGCGTGGCGCAGGATGCCGGGTCTGGGATGTGGATGGCAATGCCTATATCGACCATATCCTCGGTCTGATGCCGATCGTTCTCGGATACTGTGATCCGGATGTCGATGAGGCAATCCGCAGGCAGATCGACAGGGGAATCACATTCTCCCTGCCGTCTCCGATCGAAGCTGAGCTCGCCGAGTGCCTGACCCGGCTCATTCCCTGCGCAGAAATGGTTCGTTTCGGCAAGAACGGGTCCGATGTGACGACGGCAGCGATTCGGCTGGCGAGGGCGCATACAGGCCGGGATGTCATTGTGACCTGCGGATATCATGGCTGGCACGACTGGTATATCGGCACGACGACCCGCCGGCTTGGCGTGCCTCCTGCGGTTCAGGACCTGTCCATATCCGTGCCGTTCAACGATCTTGCCGCCATCAAGAAGATAATCGAGCAGGACGGCGGAAAGATTGCCGCGGTGATCATGGAACCGACCGGAAAGTCGCCACCGGAGCCCGGTTATCTTGAGGAAATCCGCGCCATGACGGACAGGCACGGCATCGTGCTGGTTTTCGATGAGATCATCACCGGTTTCCGCATCAGCATGGGTGGCGCGCAGCAGCAATATGGTGTCGTGCCCGATCTGTCCTGCTTCGGAAAGGCCATGGGCAATGGCATGCCGATATCCGCGATTGTCGGTCGGCGTGATATCATGCGGAAGATGGAGGACATATTCTTTTCCGGCACGTTCGGAGGCGAGGCATTGTCCATTGCCGCGGCCATCGCCACCATAGAGAAGCTGGAACGCCTCTCGGTCGTCGACCGGTTATGGGCCCGCGGGGCGAAGCTGACGGCAGGATTCAATCAGAAGATCGAAAAGCGCGGACTTGGCGGCTTGCTGAAATTCGAAGGGGAAAGCTGGTGGCCCCGGCTGACGGTTCAGTCCCCGCCGGTCGATGGAAATCTTCTGGCCAGTCTGCTGCGGCAGGAATTCATGGCGCATGGCCTGTATATGACGGTCTCGCTGAATCTCTGTCTGGCACATGATGACGATGCGGTGACGGAAGAGACGCTGCTGGCCGCAGATGGCGCCTTCTCGGCCCTGGCGGACCATCTTAATTCACCGGATCCGGCCGCGCGGCTGCGCGGCGAGCAGATCCGGCCCACCTTTTCCGTGCGCTGAGCCATCTCCTGCGGCGGGTTGCGGCCCGGGCGTCTGGTGAGCAGAGGGGAAATGAAGTGACAGACAAGGATATCTCCCGCATTGCGGTGATCGTTGCCCACCCGGATGATGAAGTCCTCGGTTTCGGCGGCACGATTGCCCGATACGCGGCGGCCGGCGTCACTGTCAGCGTCCTGATCCTTGCGACAGGCCTGACATCGCGCGGGGCCGCCTCGCAGGATCAGATCGACCTGCTGCAGGCCAGCAGCCGCGAGGCGGCGCAGAAGCTCGGGGTGGCGCGGCTGAGCTTCTCCGATTTCCCGGACAACCGGATGGACTCCGTTCCGCTCCTTGATGTGGTTCAGCGCATCGAGGCATTCCTCGCGGAGGCGGAACCGCAGAGAGTGTACACCCATCATGCCGGTGACCTGAATATCGACCACAGGATCACCCATCAGGCGGTTCTGGCGGCGTGCCGGCCGCTGCCGGGCCAGGGGGTCCGGGAGCTGCTGGCAGGAGAGATCAACTCGGCAACCGAGTGGTCAGGGCCCGCTTTCAGTGCCTTTTCGCCGACGGAGTATGTGGATATATCTGCTGTTCTCGATGCAAAGCTTGCGGCGCTGTCGGCCTATGAATCCGAAATGCGGCCGTGGCCGCATTCCCGTTCGATCGAGGCGGTCCGGGCGCTGGCGCTGCTCCGCGGCAGCCAGGTCGGCGTATCTGCGGCGGAAGCATTCGTCACGTTGCGCCGCCTCGTCTGATCAGTGAAGGCGAACATGACTGTTTGTATCGAGCCGGCTCCGAATGTGTCGGAAGGCTGGAAAAAAATCCAGACCGCGGGAGTGACGATCTGGTTCTTCGGTCATTTGTACGACCACGTCGACCCGGCCGAGCTGTTGTCTCTCTGGCCGACGGGAGGTGCAGCCGGAGAACTGCAACACTTCCTGGATCGCCTTGACGGCCATTTCGCCCTGATCGCCGACGAAGGCACGCGGGTTGTCGCCGCGGTGGATCCGGTCCGGTCAATCCCGGTATACTTTGCAGAAAAGGGCCCGCATATCCGCATCTCGGCGGATAGCGAGGGGTTGCGCAGAGCCGCCCAGCTGGATGAGGTCGACACGGAGAGTGCGCTTGCGGTTGCAATGGCGGGATACACCATTGGGGCACGCACGCTGTTCCGCAATCTTCAGCAGCTGGCGCCCGGAGAGTTTCTGCTCGCCGAGCGGCACGGTGGTCCGGCCCGCCGGTTGAGATACCACCGATACCGGCCCTGGTCGCCTGTGGAGGCGGATTCTCGGGATCTGGAGCGCAACCTGGCCGACATGACGCTGTCGCTGATGGAGCGCATTGTCAGGCAGGCATCGGGTCGGCTGATCGCCGTGCCATTGAGTGCCGGCCTCGATTCGCGACTGGTTGTTTCGGCGCTTTCGGAACTGGGTGCCCGCAATGTGATGTGCTTTTCATACGGCTTGCCGGGCAATTACGAGGCCGAGGCAGGCAAGGCAATCGCAAGCCATCTTGGATACCCTTGGACGTTTGTTCCTTTCACGCCGCGCTCCCAGAGGCAATTCTGGTTTAGCGAGGAGAATGAACGGTACCAGCGGTACGCAGACAGCAACTGCTCGACGACCGTGGTACACGATCTCCCGGCAATCCGCGTCCTGCTCGACGACCGGGTCATTGACCAGACGGCCATCGTCATCAACGGCAATTCCGGCGACTATGTTTCCGGGCTGCATATCCAGCCCCCTATATCGGATGGGCTTGATCCGGAAGCGATGAGGCAATGGCCGTCCGTCGTGGTCGGAACAATGGTCAAGAAGCATTTCAGGCTCTGGGGCGGCCTGGCGGATTCCGACAATGACGGGATTATTGCGCGTCAGCTGCATGGCGAGCTCGCAGCGCTCGGGGCAGAGGAGGTGTCGGCCCAGCAGGTTCATGGATATTACGAGTATCTCGAATTCCAGGACCGGCAGTCGAAATACGTCATCTCCAGACAGCGCATCTATGATTTCCTGGGGCTCGAATGGCGCCTTCCGCTGTGGAGCCGGGACTATCTCGACTTCTGGCAGACGGTCCCCCTGTCGCTGAAGCGCAAGCAGATCCTGTATGCCGACATGCTCCGGAACGCGAACTGGGGGGGCGTCTGGCAGGGAGGGGCCTGGCACTTTCCGCGCCGTGTCAGTCCGGCCTGGATGCGAGTCGGCATAAGGCCGCTGGCCAAGCTGGTCTGTGCTCCTTTCGGACGGCAGGCATGGCACCGGTTCGAGCGTCACTATCTGAGCTACTGGACCGATCTGCTGGCATTCCAGTCGATCGAACCCTACTGGCGCGTGGCCCGCGACGGCAGGGGGGCGCGGCATCTGGTATCCTGGCACACCGAGGCCTACCTTCGCCGGAAAGGGCTGAACTGGAACGGAACCCGTTTGTAAGGCGATTCCGGCCTGCAACTCTGGCGTCTTGTCGAGAGCGAAGCAGCTTCAATGCACATTCTCCTGGCCACAACAGGCTACCCTCCTGATCATTCCGGTTCGGGAGGGCGTTTGCATGGCATGTACAGCCGGCTGCAAGCTGCAAATCCCGATTTCAGATGGTCCGTCATCACCAAGCGGAGGCAGGCTGGCACTGCTCCGGTTGCGGGGCCGGATCATATTGCGGCCTACACAGCTGGCGGAAATGAATACCCCAGGCTCGGCGCCGCTGTTCTCGAGAATCTCTGGCTTTTGCGCCAGCTGGCCGCCGGGCTTCTGAGAGATGTCGACATCGTTCACGCGGCAGGGTGGACATGGATGACGCCGCTGCTGCTGTTTGTGGCGAAGCGGAAGGGTATTCCGATCATACGCGAAATGACCACGCCGGGAGATCCTGGCGGAGACAGTCTGGGTGGCCGCATCGTGCGCTGGACGAATTCCCTGGCAGATCGCATTATTGCAATCTCGCCGGCGCTCGAAGGAAAAGTGAGGGCGGTACAGCCCAATATTCCGATTTGGTGCCGGCCCAATGGTGTGGACAGCGTCCGGTTCCGGTGTCCGGACGAGGAATCCAGGCTCCGGGCGCGCGCTGTCATAGAAGCGGCCCTGCCGCAGGCCTCGCCGGATGATCCTGTTGTCCTTCATGTCGGCCGCATCCGGCCGCTCAAAAACCAGCTCTTTCTCGCGGAATGCCTGGCCCGGCTTCCTGCCCGATTCCATCTTCTGCTGGCGGGCCCGGCCTTCGGAGATGCTGATCCGTATGTGGCAGAGTTGCGCGCCCGGCTTTCCATGCCGGATCTATCCGGCCGGGCAGCCTTGCTGGAGGAGAATGTGCGGGATGTCGATATCCTGATGCAGGGGGCTGACATATTCGCCTTTCCATCCGTTGCAGAGGGGCTCGGAACCGTGATGGTGGAGGCTTTGTGTGCAGGCCTGCCTGTGGTCGCGTCGCGGATTCCCGGAGTGACCGATTGGATTATAAAGGATGGACGCAACGGCTATGTTGCAGACATCGACGATCTGGATTTCTGCAATGCTCTGCTGAAGGCGGAAGCCCTGCGGGAGCGGCGTCAGGAAATCGCTGGCACCGCCGGGCAGATATACAGGCAGGAAATCATGGACGACGGCTATCGGCAGCTGTTCGCGCAGATGAGGCGGCGGTGAGGAAGACATGCTGAAGGTGGTCGGGGTTCTGCCTCGGCTTTCCGGTGGCGGGGCTGAGCGGGTCATGCTGAACCTTCTTGGCGGCCTTGATTCTGGGCAGTTCACGCCCTCCCTTGTGGTTTTCGATGCCGCCGGCCCCCTTCTCCCGCATGTGCCGGCAGCGCTTCCCGTCCGGAATCTGGAACGGGACCGCCTGCGCCACAGCCTGGCTTCGCTGTTGCGGGTGCTGAGGGAAATCCAGCCTGACATCGTGTTCTCCACGCTCGGCTATGTGAGTCTGGCGCTGGCTGCCTGCCGCATGTTCTTTCCCGGGAAGCTGGTGATCCGGGAGGCCAACATGCCAAGTCTCAGCATACCGCATGCCCCGTATCCGATGCTGACCCGGTATGCCTATGGCTGGCTTTATCCGAAGGCCGATCTGGTCATTGCCTCTTCGGACCGCATGGCAGGAGAGATATCTGCACTGGGCGTTGCGGCCCACCGGCTGGCCACTCTTGCCAATCCAGTCGATATTCCGAGTTTGCGTGCCAGGGCGCAGTCGCCGCTGCGCCGGCCGGGCCCCGGGCTCCGCCTGATTGCCGCCGGCCGGCTGACATACCAGAAGGGCTTTGATCGCCTGATCCCCCTGCTGGCAGGCATCCCGGATCTCGATCTCACTGTGCTGGGCGAGGGACCGCAGCGAGGAAATCTCGAGGCTCTCGCGGCGCGGCATGGGGTGCGGGTGTATTTCCCGGGTTTCGTGGATGAATCGGCGGCCTGGTTCGCGGGTGCGGATGCGTTTGTTCTGCCTTCACGCTGGGAAGGAATGCCGAATGTTGCCCTTGAAGCGCTGGCCTGCGGAACGAAAGTGATCTCGGTGCCCGAAGCCGGTGGTATTGCGGAGGTTGCTGCGGCGGCAGTGGAGGGCGCGGTGACAATCGCCGAGGCGGGCCCGGCATTCGTGTCTGCAGTCAAGACACTCCGGCCACATTCCGGTTCTCACTTGCGGCCCAGCCTCCTGCCGGATGAGCATGACCTGGCTCATGTGCGCCGGACGTTTGGCGATCTTCTCGTTTCCCTGACCAGATCGAAATAGCATGTGCGGAATCGCGGGTATGACCGATCTGCGGGGCGTGGGCTCCGATGTCATGGACGCCTTGTCCGGTGCCCTTGATCATATGCGCCTTCGCGGCCCGGATGGTGCAGGATTATGGCACGACGACCGCTGCGCGCTGGGGCATCGCCGACTGGCGATTATCGATCTCAGCGAGGGTGGTCGCCAGCCGATGCTGCATCATGGCTACGCCATCACCTTCAACGGCGAGATATACAATCACGAAATCCTGCGTGAGGAGCTTGAGGGGCTGGGGCATGTGTTCGCCTCGCGGTCCGATACCGAGGTGATCCTGGCGGGCTGGCGACAATGGGGCGAGGCATTGCTGCCGCGACTGTCGGGGATGTTCGCGCTGGCGATTTGGGATCCGGCTGCGGGCGACCTGGTTCTGGCAACGGATCGCTTCGGCAAGAAGCCGCTGGTTTATACCCACGACGGCGACCGGCTCGCTTTTGCTTCCGACCTGAGGGCCCTGCGGACTATCCTGCCGGGCTCCGGGGAGATCGACCAGCAGGCCCTGAAGCTGTTCTTCTCGCTCCGGTTCATCCCGGCGCCCTGGACCATATACAGCAGCGCCCGCAAGCTGCCCGCCGGCTATGTCGCGCGTTTCAGTCGCGCGGGCCTTTCGCTGCGCCGGTGGGATGATGGGGCCCAGGCCCGCCGGCCGGTATTCACAGACAGGCAGGAAGCGATCGCCGCCCTGCGCCAGCAGTTTGACCGGGCAGTCGGCGAACGTCTGGTCGCAGACGTTCCGGTCGGCGCATTCCTGTCGGGCGGCATTGATTCTGCCATAGTCTGCGCATCCCTGGCCGCGCAAGGGCGGCAGGTGCGCAGCTTCACTGTCGGATTCACCGGAGCGGCGGCCTATTACGAAGAGCGGCCGGCGGCCCGCCGCGTCGCCAGGCATCTTGGGCTGGACCATATCGAGGTGGATATCGATATGGGTTCTGCAGCAGATGTGGTCGACGAGGTTCTGGACAGCTGTGACGAGCCGTTCGCCGACAGTTCGGCGTTGCCGGTCTTTCTGCTCAGCCGGGAAACGCGCCGCCATGTCACTGTTGCCCTGTCCGGGGATGGGGCCGACGAGATATTCGCGGGCTACCGGAAATACCAGGGAGAGCTGGCGGCGGCGCATTGGCAGCGGCTGCCGGCATTGTTGCGCCGCGGCATTGCCGGGATTCTCGCGGGCATGCCGGAGAGCAAGGACAGACCTGTACTGGAACTGCTGCGCCGGGCGCGGCGATTCGCTCTGCATGGCGACAAGCCGCCCGCTGCCCGCCAGGCCGGCTGGATGTCTCTGCTGTCGGAAGCGGAACTGCAAACCCTGCTGCCGGGTTGGCAGCCGGAACCGTCGGTGGAGGGCCTTGTGATGGCTCTGCGGCAGAAGGCTGATGGTGCCGATCTCATCAACCAGGTTCTGTCAGTCGAACAGAGCCTGGTGCTTGGTGGCGACATGCTGCGCAAAGTTGACCTGATGAGCATGGCTAATTCCCTTGAAGTGCGGTGCCCGTTTCTTGATCGCGGGGTCACTGATGTGGCCGCCGCCATTCCCGGGAACTGGAAACTGCAGCCGGGTCGTGGCAAGGCGATCCTGCGCGAGGCATTCGCCGACCGACTGCCGCCGGACGTTTTCCGTTTGCCGAAAAAGGGCTTCGAAATGCCGATTGCAAGCTGGCTGCGCGGCGGCCTGCGGGATCGGATGCGGGCGGCCAGCGATCCGGTTAAGCTGCAGCGACAGGGACTGATTCATGCCGGGCCGGTGCAGGAATGGGTTGACGACCTGGAGAGTGGTCGGCGTGATACCAGCTGGCAATTGTGGGCATTGATGGCATTTCAGGCGTGGGCCGCCCGCGAACGCCTGTGGTAATGGGCAGAACAGGAGTGAATGAGACATGAAGGCAGAACGCTTCGCGCTGACGGGCCTGTTGGTTTTTGCCGCTGCCATACGGCTTTTCGCATTGGTCACCTGGGGGCCGCTCTATCAGCCGGACAGTTATTCATTCCAGGGCTATGCCGAAGTGCTTGCCTCGAGTTCGGACTGGCTGAGTGAGGAGAAGCTCGACCAGCAGCCGCGGACGAAATCGACCTTCCGGGTAATCGGCTATCCACTGGTCATGGCGGCTCTTATGGAGTTTTTTGGCGAAAGGTTTGACATAGCCTTGGTGGTCCTGCAGTCCGCCCTTTCCGTGTTTGCCACATATCTGGCCTTTCGTGTGGCACGGGCCCTGGATCTCGGCCTTTGGACGGCGGTCTTTGCCGCATTCGCGTATACGACATCGATCCTGTTGCTTTTCGACATGAATATCCTGGTCGACAGCTTCTTCGCGAACGGGCTGTTCATATCGGTTGCACTGCTGGTTCTCGGCATACGCGGTGGCGCACGTCCCGGCAGCCTGGCGCTGCTTGGTATCGGATTGCTGCTGGCGCTCACATTGCTGATCCGGGAGACGGTTGTCTATTTTGCGCCTTTCATAGCACTCGGCGGCGCCCTGTGGGCAAGGCAGGCGGGCCGCTCGTGGTGGCGGATGGCAATCAGCTTCGTTCTTGTGCTGTTGCCGGTTCTGGTGGTGGCATCCGGCTATCGGGAATGGAACCGTTACAGGACCGGCCAGGCTTTCCTTACCACCGGCGCACAGATGACGATGTGGTTCGGTCCGATGGACGTTGCCAGGAAGAAGGGGGTGGATGTCTTTGCCTATGATCCGCGGGTGCAGGAGGCGCTGATGGTAGCGCTCAAAGCCGATCCCGGCATCCCGATGGATGGCGCCAAAGCCCTGAACCGGCACCTTTTCGACAACGAGCAGATGCAGGCTCCGGAAATTGCACAGATGGCATTTGGCGCATATTTCCATGCCGTGAAGGCGGCGCCGATCACGCTGCTCGCTGGCCGGCTGAAGCGGGTGCGCCCGCGGTTCCTGATGTTCAATATGTCGCAGTCGGTGGAAACCATCATTGAAATGGGCGAGGACATCCGGATTCCCGGATTCCGTGACAATGTCTTCGCGCTGGCCAGGGGCGAAGGGAGTGTCGGCATTGCAATCCGGGTTCTGCTCGATATCGCGCAGCGCACCATTTCCGTAACGCTGCTGCTTGCGTTCATTGTCGGGGTGCCATGGACGATTATCCGGCGCTTGAGGCACCGTTCAGCGCTTGAGTTGCCGCTCATTCTGGCCGGCTGGTTCTGGCTGATCTACTTCGCCGTCAATGGAGCCTATATACTGGCAAGCTTCGAGGATCGCTACGTCATGGCGACAATGCCGCTGGCCTGCATCGGCGGCCTGTGGGTGATCGGGCGCCGATATCAGGTTTTGCGCGCAGAAACAAAGTCGTCGTATTCCCGGATATAGTCGGCCGGATCATACGGGGCATCGGCGAAGACCAGCAGTTTGGCATCGCTGGAATGCCGGAACTGGGTATACCAGGTCATCGGCGGCAGAAAGACGCCGATATCCGGGCGGTCGAGAATGAACTCGGCCCGGTTGCGGCCGTCATCGACGACGATCACGCAGGCCCCGGCCGCGCAGAGCATGAACAGGGACGTGCTGCGTAGCGCATACTGCCCTCTGGCTTTCCCGCCTTCGGTGCCGAAAACGATGTAGTAGCGGCGTGGTATGAAAGGTATCTCCATGCCGAATTCGCCGACCGTGAGGTCGCCACGCACGTCCTGGACAAGCCGCATGCGATGCAGGGTGACGCCGGAGGCCGGGGTCGCCTGGCTGCCGAGGCTGCCGGGCGGGTCGGAGAGGATGGTGGTGGCGTCCGCCGCAACGGTGTCGACATAGCCGACGATCCGGGCGGGATTGCCCATCACGATGGCATTCGATGGCACGTCGCTGGTCACGACAGCGCCGGCGCCAATCATCGCGCTGCGGCCGATGGTGATCCCTGGCAGGATCGTGGCATTCGCTCCGATCGACGACCCTGCGCATATCCGGGTCCGCGCCACCTTGCTCTGGTAGGCTTTGCTGCGCGGGAAGGGGTCGTTGGTGAATGTGGCATTGGGGCCGACGAAGACATCATCTTCGATATCCACGCCGTCCCAGAGCTGGACCCCGCATTTGACGGTGACGCGATCGCCCAAGGTCACGTCATTCTCAATAAAGACATGATCGCAGATGTTGCAATCCGCACCCAGCCTGGCTCCGGGAAGGATGTGCGCGAAAGCCCATATCCTGCTGCCGTCGCCAATCTGTGTGGTCTCAACCAGTGCCTGTGGGTGCTGGAAATGCGTCATGCCTTACGCTTTCTCCGACGGGCCCTGGAACCGCTCATGGGCGAGGGTCAGTGCGTGCGGGCGCTGTTTGGAATTCTCGAAGCTGCGCCAGACATAGCCGCCGATCAGGCCAAGGCAGAGCAGGTTGAGGGCGCCGAAGAACATGACGATCAGCACTGTCGGCGCGTAGCCTGGAACGGATATCTCGCCCAGTAGGCGTGCCAGAACAATAACCACGGACAGGGCAATGGTTGCGGCAATGCCCAGTCCGCCTCCCAGGGTCAGTATGCGCAGCGGCAGGTCACTGAAAGCATAGAAGCTGTCTTCCATGTAGCGAATCTTGCGGCGCAGGCTCCACGCACTCCGTCCGGCAGGGCGTGGCAGTCTGTCGTACGGGACCGATTGTCGCCGGAAGCCTGCCCAGACCAGCAGGCCGACCAGCGTGGAATTTGTCTCTGTCAGCGCAAGCAGCGCGTCCCGGACTTTCCTGCTGCACCCGAACACATCTATGCCGCCAGCCGGCATTTCAGGCTGCACAAGGCGCCGGTACAGCGCCCAGAACAGCCGCGAGGCCAGATCCGAGACAAAGCCGTCGCTGCGGCTGTTCCTGACACCCACGGCGACGTCGCAGGTGTCGTCCCGCAGCAGGGTGAAAAACGTCTTGGCCAGCTCGGGGGGTTCCTGCAGGTCTGCGGCCATCACCGCAAAATGGTCGCCGTTTGCGGCGGCAAGCCCTGTCCGGATGGCCGCGAATGATCCGAAATTCCGGGAATGGGCGATCAGCTGAGCCTGGAAGCGGGCCGCGGGCAGCCGCTGCTTCAGTATCTGCCAGCTGTCGTCCGGACTGCCATCGACCACGAAAACAGTTTCCAGCGGGGCCGGCTGGAGCTCGGCGGCAATGGCATCGAGGCGTTCGATCAGGGCTGGCAGCGTCTCGGCATTGAGGTAAACCGGTACGATGATCGAAAACATTGCGGCTACCTCACGGCGGCGAAGCGCCGCACAGGGAGTATGTGGCGATGGACCTGCAGGCAGACCGTCAGCTGCGGGCAGTATCTGCGGTTCATCTTCCCCGATCCCATGCCCCTATCCTTAACAGCAGCCGGGGGCGGTTCTCAAGCCTGCTCTCTTCCAGTCAGACCCGGATCCCCTTCATATCATGGGCATCCGTCTGCTCGATACGCACCTTGATAAGGTCGCCCGGCTGCAGCCCGGCGGCATTTTTTATTTTCACGATGCCATCGATCTCCGGTGCATCGGCGTAGGAGCGGCCGGTAGCCGTGGTCCGCTTGGCTTCGTCGACGATCACATCGAGGGTCCGGCCAATCTTCGTTTTCAGGCGGGCGGCACTGATCTTCTGCTGGGCCGTCATGAAACGCTCCCAGCGCTCCTGCTTGACCGTGTCCGGCACATGGCCAGGCAGCTGGTTGGCTGTGGCGCCCTCGACATTCTCGTATTTGAAGCAGCCGACGCGGTCGAGCTGCGCCTCCGCGATCCAGTCGAGCAGGAAGCGGAAATCCTCTTCCGTCTCGCCGGGAAAGCCGACGATGAAGGTCGAGCGGATGGCGATATCCGGGCAGATCTCACGCCATGCGCGGATGCGCTGCAGAACCTTTTCCTGGTTACCTGGCCGCCGCATCGCCTTGAGCACCGACGCCGAGCCGTGCTGGAACGGAATGTCGAGATAGGGCAGCAGCCTGCCTTCCGCCATCAGCGGGATCACCTCGTCGACATGCGGATAGGGATAGACATAATGCAGCCGCACCCAGGCACCCAGGCTGCCCATGGCATCGCACAGCTCGGTCATCCGCGCTTTGACGTTGCGCTCGCGCCAGCGGCTCTCGGCGTGTTTCAGGTCGACACCGTAGGCCGAGGTATCCTGCGAGATGACCAGAAGTTCTTTTACCCCGGCCTTCACCAGCCGCTCGGCTTCGTACATCACGTCATTGGCCTGACGGCTGGCCAGCTTGCCGCGCATGGATGGGATGATGCAGAAGCTGCAGCTGTGGTTGCAGCCTTCGGAAATCTTCAGGTAGGCGTAATGCCGCGGCGTCAGGCGGATACCCTGCGGCGGCACCAGGTCGACGAAGGGATCATGGGCCGGCGGCGCGGCATCGTGTACGGCTTCGACCACCTGCTCGTATTGCTGAGGGCCGGTCACGGCCAGCACGTCGGGGAACATGCTCCGGATCTTTTCGGATTCGACGCCCATGCATCCGGTAACGATCACCCGGCCGTTCTCGCGCATCGCCTCGCCGATCGCCTCCAGCGATTCCTGCTTGGCGCTGTCGAGGAAGCCGCAGGTATTCACCAGCACCACATCGGCGGCGTCGTAGCTGCCGGAAATGCTGTAGCCCTCTGCACGCAGCTTGGTGATGATGCGTTCGGAATCGACCAGCGCCTTCGGGCAGCCGAGACTGACGATGCCGACCTTGGGGGCGGGTTTGCCGGAGGGATTACCGGGGGCGGGGGCGCTGGTCATGGGCGGGGCTTATACGTCGGCCGGGCCGGTATTTCCAGTGTGGCGGAGACGTCAGGCCGCTTCCACCTGACGCAGTGGCATCCGGGTGCGGACCAGCCGGCCCAGCAGGGAAACCAGAAGGATGGCCCGGTCGCCATCCACGGCCTCCTCGAACAGGGCTTCGGCATCGGCCATCGGGCCGTCGACGATGCGGAGGGTCTGGCCGCGCCGGAAGCCCGGCGGATTGAGCTGGATATAGCCCTCGGCCGTCTCGCGGGCGCGGATTCCGGCGATCACGGCTTCCGGCACCGGGATCGGCCGGTCACCCATCATCACCAGGCCGATCACGCCGCGGGTGCCGTTCACCGAACGCCAGCGCTGGCCGTCCATGTCGATGCCGGCAAACAGGTAGCGCGGAAAAAGCGCAGTGGCCACCACCTCGGCCCGGCCGGCATGGCGGCGCAGTTTCTGGTATTGCGGCAGGTAGACGTCAAAGTCCTGGTTGCGCAGTTCCTGGGCGGCCAGGCGTTCCTTGTGCGGCTGGGTGTAGACGGCGTACCACGTGGTCATGCCGCCTCCTCCCGTGTGCTGTCCGGCCGGGCGGCCTGCGCCACATGCAGGAAGCGGGGTGCGATAATCCGTTCGGCGGGCAGCTGGCGCCGCAGCCGGTCATGGGTTGCCTGCGGCTGCTGGCTGTCGGCAATGGCAACGACTTCGGCCTGCAGGGCAAGGGCGGCGGCAAGATCGGCCACTACCGGACAGCCATGGAACAGGGCCTCGTTGCGGCCCGGGGCGATCACGGCAGCCACGGTCACGCCGGCGGCAGAGGCCGACAGCAGGGCGATTTCGGCCAGCTCGCCGCTGCCGACAATGGCGATCCGCCGGATGCCGCGGGCGGCCAGCGCCGCAAAGGCCTCTTCATACTGGCTGCGGGCGCGGCGGAAGAAATTCAGCGAGGTTTCCAGATATTCGGCCACCAGCCGGCTTTTTTCGGCAAAGCCCTTGGGCGTCAGGTAATAGGCATAGCGGCGGGCGGGGGCATTCTGGATCTTCACCAGCCCCTTGGCGACGCAGCGTTTCAGCAGCGCATTGGCCAGCCCGAGGGCCACATCCAGCCGGACCGCCAGGCTGCGCTGGGTATGCTGATCGTCGGCGCCGATGGCATCCAGCAGGGCGACCATGGTGGCGGCATCCTGCGGAGCCGGGTCGGGCTTGGCGGCGGGCTTGGCGGCGGGCTTGTTCATGGTATGAACGATACGCGGCCCGACCGATCCGGTCAAACGCTTTATATGCCCGGATTTCCTGCCTTATTTGCCTGCGAACAGTGCCTCGATGGCGGCCGCGATCCGCAGCAGCCGGGCATCCTGGCCGTTGCGGGCCATCAGCATCAGGCCGACCGGCAGGCCGCCCTGCGCCGGCAGGGGCAGGGAAATGGCGCAGAGATCGAAGAAATTCCCTACCGCGGTATTGCGCAGCAGGGCGGTATTGGCGGCGGTGAAGGCCGGCTCGCTGGCGGCGAGGGCGGCGATTGCCGGCGCCTGGATCGGCGTGGTCGGCAGCACCAGGGCATCGAGATCGGCCAGCAGGCCGTCCATGGCGGCGATCAGGTCGCGGCGCCGGCGTTGCATATAAATGTAGTCGGCGGCCGTGACCGCCCGGCCGCGCTCGATGCGGCCGCGCACCAGCGGGTCGAATTCCGCCGCCCGGCTGTCGATCCAGGCGCGGTGGATGAAAAATGCCTCGGTGGCGGCAAAGCCGCCGCGGCCATTCACCGCGGCCATCTCGGCCAGCAGGTCGGTCAGCGGCACGTCGCCAGGCTGCAGCCCGGCCGTGCCCAGCACCTGCAGCGCCGCCCCGAACGCCGCGGCCACGGCCTCGTCGAGCCCCTCCAGCAGGGCGCCGCGCGGGATGCCCAGGCGCAGCCCGGCCAGCGGTGCCGGTGCCGGCACTGCGGGCGGGATGCCGGCCATCACCGCATCGGCCAGCGCGCAGTCGGCGACAGTGCGGGCCATCGGGCCGATGCTGTCCAGCGCATAGGACAGCGGGAAGGCGCCGGCGGTCGGCACGCGGGACTGGCTCGGCTTCCAGCCGACGATGCCGCAGAGGGCCGCCGGGATGCGGGTGGAGCCGCCGGTATCCGAGCCGATGGCGATCTCGGCCATGCCGTCGGCCACCGAGACGGCGCCGCCGGAACTGGAGCCGCCGGGAATGCGGCTGCGGTCGGCCGGGTTGCCCGGGGTGCCGTAATGCGGGTTGATGCCGACCCCGGAAAAGGCGAACTCGGTCATGTTGGTGCGGCCGACCAGCACGGCGCCGGCCGCCTGCAGCCGGGCGATGGCCGGGGCCATGGCCGTGGCCGGGGCGGCATCGCGCAGCAGCACCGAACCGGCGGTGGTGACCTCGCCCGGGATATCGAACAGGTCCTTCACCGAGACGATGCGGCCATCCAGCGGGCCGAGGCTGCGGCCCTGCCGCGCCCGGAGATCCGCCGCCTCGGCGGCCGCGCGGGCGCTGTCGGCCCAGACCTTCGTGAAAGCGCGGCCGCCCTCGCCGGCAGGATCGGCGATGCGGGCAAGACAGGCGTCCAGGCGGTCGCGGGCAGACGGGATCATCACAGCCTCCGGATACGGATCAGAGCGCACTATGGCCGATCTGCCGGCGGCGGCAAGGGACGCCGATAAGCGGGATTTATCGCGGATATCCCGGCGGGACTTATCGCCGGCGCCGGATCGCTAGCGCCAGACCCGGCGGATCTGGTCGCGATCGGCCGGCGGTGCCGCCGGTGCCGGGGCGGGGGCCGGGGCCTCCTCGACGCGGGCGGCCTGGCGGGCCTCCCATTCCTTCCGCATGCGCTCATGGCCCTCGATGCTCTGCACCGTCAGTTCGCATTCGGAGGCGATGGCATTCAGCACCTGCCGGGTGACCTTGTTGTACTGGCGGATGCGGTCATAGAAGCAGTCTTCCCGGCTGACCTTGCTGCCGGGGGTGTAATACTGCTTTTCGGCGCCGCGGTTGAGCAGGGCGGCGACGCCGACAGCCATGAGGACCAGCGCCGCGGTGAGCAGGATCAGACCGAGGCGGGGCAATTTCAGGTAGGACAGCACGTGGGGAGACACTCCATTTTGCCGCAGTATATGCCGCCGCCGCCGCTGCGCCCATGGTCAATATCGGCGACGCATTCCGGCCGGCCGCGGCCGGCCGCGGCCAGGGCCGTCCCGCAGCGACCGGGCGGGACCCGCAGACGCCAGTGAAATCCCGCAGAAGCCGGCAAAATCCCGTTCGATCCCGCGCTAAGTCCCTGGACCTGTGTGGCAGGTCGTTGATTTTCCGATAGACGATGTCCGACAGCAGAAAGGCCGGCCGGCAGAATTGGCCGCAACTGGACGCAACGGGCCGTTACCACCGGCCTGTTCCCGGTCTGATCTAGTGCGGCAGGGTGACCCCGGCAAGGGCGGCGCGGGCGGCGGCGATGTCCTCGCCCATCTCGCGGTCCTCGACCATGGCCGGGACCCGGGCACGGATGGCGTCATACAGGGGCCGCAGGGCCGGCGCCGGCACCAGGCCGCGCAGGTCGTAGGCCTGGGCGGCCAGCAGCGCCTCGATGGCGACGATGGTCGCGGCCGTATCCACGGCAAAGGCGGCGCGCTCGGCGGCCAGCGGCGCCATCGGCACGTGGTCCTCGGTATTGGCACAGGTCGGCACCGACTGGATCGAGGCCGGTACCGAGCGCATGCGCAGCTCGGCGACCAGCGAGGCGGCCGTGTACTGCGCGATCATGAAGCCGGAATTCTCGCCCTGGCGGGCCTGCGGGTGAATGAGAAATGCCGGCAGGCCGCCGGAATTCTTCTCGTCCACCAGCCGTGCCGCCCGTCTTTCGCTGATCACGGCCAGCGACGAGACGGAATTGGCCAGCATGTCGAGCACCTCACCGGCACGCTGGCCGTGGAAATTGCCCGAGTTCGATGTCACGAAGCCGTCGGCAAGGCCGAAAATCGGATTGTCGTTGGCGGCATTGATCTCGATCTCCAGCGTGCGCGCCGCATGCTCGACGGCATCGCGGGTGGCACCCAGCACCTGCGGGATGCAGCGCAGGGACAGGCCGTCGCGCAGCCGGCTCGGCCGCGGCGGCAGCACGGCCGTGCTGCCGGCGGTGTAATGGCGCAGCGCTTCCGAGGTGGCGATCTGGCCCGGATGCGGCTTGGCCAGCGCCACCCGCTCGTCGAAGGCATCCGACACGCCGCCCAGAACCTCGAGGCTCATGGCGGACACCGCCTCGGCCAGCCGCACCAGCCGCCGCGCATCATATGCGGCCAGCACGCCGATGCCGGTGGTCTGCTCGGTGCCGTTGATCAGCGCGATGCCGTCGCGGCCATCCACCGCCGGCGGCGCGATGCCCAGCGAAGCGAAGGCTTCGGCACCCGGCAGCCAGTCCCCGCCGGGCAGTCTGGCGCGGCCGCCGCCGATCAGCGGCAGCACCATATGGGCCAGCGGCGCGAGATCGCCGCAGGCGCCGACCGAGCCGCGCCGCGGCACATGCGGCACGACGCCACCATTCAGCATGGCCAGCAGGGCCTCCAGCGATGCCATGCTGACGCCGGTCAGGCCGGTGGCCAGCACATTGGCACGGATCAGCATCATCGCGCGCACTTCATCGTCGGCCATCGGTGCGCCGGTGCCGGCGGCATGGCTGCGCAGCAGGTTATGCTGCTGGGCGCGGTTGGATTCCTTCGGCACCGGCCGGCCGTCCAGGGCGCCGAAGCCGGTGGTGACGCCATAGATCGGCGTGCCATCGGCGATCATTTTCTGCAGCAGGGCATGACACTCGGCGACCTGCCGGCGGCCGGCCTCCGACAGCGCCACGCCGCGGTTCTGCCGCGCCACCGCGGCGACGGCATCGAGGGTGAGGGATGTGCCGTCGAGCAGCAGCGCAGTCGAGGTCATTTTGAGTTCCTGTTGGCTTCGAAAACCGGAAGATTTAGGGTAGCCTACAGGATGGGGCCGAGGGAGAAAAAATGCCTGTGATCCCGACCGGATTAAGAGTCGCAGCCTTTGCATTGCTGCTGATGGTTACGGCAGGGCGGGCTGCCGCCGAAGACATTTCCGGTTTCTGGTACGGCGAGGGGTATCAGGGACGCGGATATCTGCAGTGGCTTTCGGAGCGGCGCCCTGATGGCAGCTTTTTTGTCGAGTTCCGGCAATACAAGGAGTGCCAGATGACTTTCCAGCAGAAAGAAGCCGGGCGCTGGAAACTCGAAGGCAATATCTATTCGACGGCTACAAGTATGATTGATGGTGAGCGTGCCGATTATGCAGACCGATACCAGCTTGAAAGCGTCATCCAGGGTGTCATGAAATACAAGCACCTCAAGAGCGGCCACACCTTTACCACTTATCGCGTCGGCGACGATTTCCGCTGGCCGACCTGCGATCCGGCCAAACTGGTATCCTGACGCCTAGGCTCCGAGGAAAGGCAGATTCAGGTCCTGCTCTTTCGCGCAGGCAACGGCGGTGTCATAGCCGGCATCGGCATGGCGCATTACGCCGGTGGCCGGATCGTTCCACAGCACCCGCTCCAGCCGCCGCGCCGCCGCCTCGGTGCCGTCGGCGACGATGACAACGCCGGCATGCTGGGAGAAGCCCATGCCGACGCCGCCGCCATGATGCAGCGAGACCCAGGTGGCGCCGGAGGCGGTATTCAGCAGGGCATTCAGCAGGGGCCAGTCGGAGACGGCATCGGAGCCGTCCTTCATGCTCTCGGTCTCGCGGTTGGGGCTGGCGACCGAGCCGCTGTCGAGATGGTCGCGGCCGATCACGACGGGGCCTTTCAGCTCGCCGGTCTTCACCATCTCGTTGAAGGCGAGGCCAAGCCGGTGGCGCTGGCCCAGCCCGACCCAGCAGATGCGCGCCGGCAGGCCCTGGAAATGGATGCGCTCGCGCGCCATGTCGAGCCAGGTATGCAGGTGCGGATCGTCGGGGATCAGCTCCTTCACCTTCGCATCGGTCTTATAGATGTCCTCCGGATCGCCCGACAGCGCCACCCAGCGGAACGGACCGATGCCGCGGCAGAACAGGGGCCGGATATAGGCCGGCACGAAGCCGGGGAAGTCGAAGGCCTCGGCGACGCCGGCCTCCTTGGCCATCTGGCGGATGTTGTTGCCGTAATCGAAGGTGGGGATGCCCATCGCCCTGAAGGCCAGCATGGCGCGCACATGCACGGCCATCGACTCTTTGGCGGCTTTCACGACGCCGTCGGGATCGGCGAGTTTCGCCTGCTCCCAGCGCTCGAGGCTCCAGCCGGCCGGCAGATAGCCGTTCAGCGGATCATGGGCGCTGGTCTGGTCGGTCACCGCATCGGGGCGGATGCCGCGCTTCACCATCTCGGGCAGCAGTTCGGCGGCATTGCCCAGCAGGCCGATGGAAATCGCCCGGCCGGCTTTCTTTGCCTCTTCCAGCATCGCCAGTGCCTCGTCGAGGCCGGTGGCCATCCTGTCGACATAGCCGGTGCGCATGCGCATCTCGATGCGCGACGGCTGGCATTCGATGGCGATGATCGAGGCGCCGGCCATGGTGGCGGCCAGGGCCTGGGCGCCGCCCATGCCGCCGAGGCCGGCCGTGAGGATCCAGCGGCCCTTCAGCTGGCCGCCGTAATGCTGGCGGCCCATCTCGACGAAGGTCTCGTAGGTGCCCTGCACGATGCCCTGGCTGCCGATATAGATCCACGAGCCGGCCGTCATCTGGCCGTACATCATCAGGCCCTTGCGGTCGAGCTCGTTGAAATGCTGCCAGGTGGCCCATTCCGGCACGAGATTGGAATTGGCGATCAGCACCCGCGGCGCATCCTCGTGGGTGCGGAACACGCCAACGGGTTTCCCGGACTGCACCAGCAGGGTCTCGTCCGGCTTCAGTTTCGTCAGGGCCTGCTGGATGCGGTCGAAGCAGTCCCAGTTGCGGGCGGCACGGCCGATGCCGCCATAGACCACCAGCTCTTCCGGCTTTTCGGCGACATCGGGATCGAGGTTGTTGCGCATCATCCGGTACGCCGCCTCGATCTGCCAGTTTTCGGTATGCAGGTCCGGCCCCACGGGGCTGCGGATCACGCGGGAATTGTCGCGGCGGCCGGAAGCGACGGGATCGGCGGACATGGACGGACCTCGTTCAGATGAAAGACCGCTTCGACGTGCCGTCGGCGCGGTAGGAGAAGCGGGTGGCGAAGCGGTGGGCATGGCCCGGGTAGTACAGCCGCGCGGCCGAGACGATCTGCGTCCCCGACCAGGTGCGGCGGCGCAGGCGCAGGCAGGGTTCGCCCGCGGCCATTTTCAGCAGCCGGCGGATGCGGGCATCGGGCATCACCGCCTCGACGATATGCTCGACCTCGGTGGCCGGCGCGCTGCGCATCAGGAATTCGTTCGGTGTCTGGCTCTCGAAATCGGCGTCGAGATAGCCCGGTGCGGTGGCGGGATTGACGAAGCGGTCCTCGACCTGCAGCGGCACGCCATCGGCGGCATGCACCAGCACGGAATGCCAGACCGGTGCGCCCGGGGCGAGGCCGAGATCGCGGGCGGTTTCGGTATTTGCCTTCTCGGCCTTCAGCAGCTCGACATGGGCGGTGTGGCGCTGGCCGCGCTCGCGGATTTCCTCGGCGATGCTGCGCAGCTCGACCAGGTTGAAGATCGGCCGCTTCTCGGCCACGAAAGTCCCGGTGCCCTGGACGCGGACCAGCAGCCCCTCATGGGTCAGCTCGCGCAGGGCCCGGTTGACGGTCATGCGGCTGACCTTGAGATCGCGCACCAGGGTGCTTTCGGAGGGGACCTGCTCGCCGGCGCGCCAGCCGCCATCCTCGATCAGGCGGACGATATATTCCTTGACCTGCCGGTAGCGGGGAGTCGGCCCGTTGATCGTTCCGGTCTCGGTTCTTGCCCCGGCCATGCCTGTCCTGCCCCTGTCGGTTCGCGACGGGGCAGTATAGGATCACTCCGATTGTATATACAAGTCCGGATCAGGGCTCCGGCCAGGGATGCAGGGCGGGGCGCAGCTGCTCGAAGATATGCGCCATGCGCAGCACGCCGGCATCGTCGAAACGGTGGCCGATGATTTGCAGGCCGATCGGCAGCTCGTCGCCGTCATAGCCGCAGCAGATCGATGCCGCCGGCTGTTCCGACATGTTGAACGGTACGGTGAAGCAGATATGGCCGAAGGGTTCGGCCAGGTTGTTGCCCGGGCAGGCCTCTTCCGCCGCATAGGCGGTGATCGGCGAGGCCGGCGCCAGCAGGAAATCGAAAGGCTGGGTGGCGGCGACGGCGGCCTCGCGCATGGCGAAGACCTGGGCCAGGCCGCGCATCACCTCGGCCCCGCCCAGGCCGGCGGCGCCGCGGCACCAGTCGGCGATGAAGGGCAGCACTTTTGCCTGGCGGTCCGGCGCCATCAGCTCGAAATCGGCCCAGGCGCGGGCCTGGAACACGACATTCATGCCGGCGATCATCGCCGGGGTCATGAAGGGCGCCGCCGGCGCGACGATGGCACCGGCGGCCTCGAACAGCTTCGCCGCCCGGCTGACGGCATCGCGCACCGCCGGCTGTGGCGGCGTGCCGACGCCGATATCCAGCAGCAGGCCGATCCGTTTGCCCTTCACCTCGCCATCCAGCAGCTTGGGGTAATCCTGTTCTTCATAGGGCAGGGACATGTAGTCCCGGGCATCGGGCTTCGTCAGCTCGTTCATCAGCAGCGCGGCATCGGTGACCGTGCGGGTCATCGGTCCGGTGACGCGGCCGAGCCAGGGCGGATTGATCGGGATGCGCCCGAGGCTGGGTTTCAGGGCGAAGATGCCGTTATAGGCCGCCGGCAGCCGCACGCTGCCGCCGATATCGGTGCCCAGGGCCAGCGGGCCGTAGCCGGCCGCCACCGCGGCGCCGGCGCCCGAGGACGAGCCGGCGGTGTTGCGCGCGGTGTTCCACGGATTGCGGGTCACCCCGTGCAGGCTGGAGACGCCGGAGGCCAGCATGCCGAAATCCGGCATCGTGGTCTTGCCGAGGAAGACGCAGCCGGCCTCGCGCAGGCGCGCCGCCGGCGGGGCGTCGACCCTGCCGGGATTCATGTCGCCGGCCGCCGTGCCGACCGGCGCCGGCCAGCCGAGGGTGCCGATATTGTCCTTGATGGTGACCGGCACGCCATCCAGCGGGCCGCGAGCCTCGCCCTTCCTCCAGCGTTTCTCCGACGCCTTTGCCGCGGCCAGTGCCCCCTCGGCATCGGTGATGTACATGGCGTTCAGCTGCGGCTCCCAGGCCGCGATGCGGGCCAGCGCCGCCCGGGTGGCCTCGACCGGCGACAGGCTGCCGGTGCGGTAGCCCATCCACAATTCGAAGGCGGTCAGGTCATGCAGGGCGGTCATGCTGTCTCCCGGGCTTGCGGTTTCAGGCGGCGGTGCGGTTGACGCCGCACCAGCGGGTCATGAACAGCGCCAGCACGGTGGTCACCTGCATCATGCTGTCGATCGACACCCATTCGTCGATGCCGTGGATATTCTCGGCATGGGGGCCGTAGCAGGTGGCCGGGGTGTTGCCATAGAGATTGAAGAAGCGGGCATCGGTGGTGCCGGTGAAGCAGGTATAGGCCGGTGCCTCGCCCAGCACGTCGCGGCAGCAATCGGTCAGGGTGGTGATCACTGGCTGGTTCATGTCGAGCGCGAAGCCCTCGGCCTGGAAGCCCTCGTAGACCACATGGTAGCGCAGGCTGTTGCTGGACGGATGCCGGCGATAGGCCTCGGCCAGCACCGCCTCGACCTCGGCCCGCACCTCGGCAGGCTTGCGGCCGGGATAGAAGCCGAGCCGGATATCGGCGCGCGCTTCCGTCGGCACCGAGGAGGCCCATTCGCCGCCGGTGATCTTGCCGAGGTTGAAATTCACCGGATGCTCGTGGCCGTGATAGCAGGCGTGGCGGTTGCCGGCCTCGTTCCACTTCGCTTCCAGCTTCTTCAGCTCGCCGAACATGTAGCTGGCGAAATCGATGGCGCCGACCCCGGTATGGGCCACCGAGGCATGCACCGGCTTGCCGGAAATCTCCAGCGCCAGCCACATCACCCCCATCTGTGCCTGCATGATGCCTGGCGTCGGCTCGGTGATGATCGCCGCATCGGCGGTATAGCCCTGCACCAGGCAGGCCAGCGCACCGTTGCCGGTGCATTCCTCCTCCACCACCGACTGCAGCACGACTTTCGCGGCCGGCTCCAGGCCCAGCTTCTGCAGCGCCTTCAGGGCCATGGTATAGGCGACGATGCCGGCCTTCATGTCGCCGGCCCCGCGGCCATACAGCCGGTCGCCATCGACCCAGGGATCGAAGGGATGCTTCGTCCACAGCTTTTCGGCGCCGACCGGCACCACGTCGATATGGCCGTTGAAGATCAGCGAACGGCCGCGGATGCCGTGTTTCGGCTGGTGGATGCCGACCACGTTGTGGCGGCCGTCGTAGGAGACGATGGAGGGCGAGTAGCCTGGATGGTCCCGGATCTTCGCCTCGTCGATGGCGAATTCGTCGACCGTCAGGCCCATATCCGCGAAGACGCCGCGCATGTGGTCCTGTGCGCCGCGCTCGTCGCCCAGCAGCGAGGGCTGCCGCACCAGGTCGGACAGCAGCCCGACGGCTTCGTCGCGCAGGCTGGCCACGGCCGCCGCGATCTGCGCCTGGCTGACCGGCGCGTCCAGAATCTCCGACATGACAGACCTCCGTGATGGCGCTGCTGCCGGCCCGGGCCCGGCCGGACCCGGTCAGGCGGCGCTGCCGGCCTCCAGCCAGTGGCGGCCGGGCAGGGCGGCGAACAGCTGCTGCGTATATTCATGCTGCGGACTGGCGAACAGGGCGGCGGTGTCGGCGAATTCGACCACCTTGCCGCGCTGCATCACCATGATGCGGTCGCACAGGCGGGCGGCGACGCGCAGGTCATGGGTGATGAACAGGATGCTGATGCCGAAGCGGTCGCGGATCTGCTCCAGCAGTTCCAGCACCTGCGCCTGCACCGAGACATCGAGTGCCGAGACCGCCTCGTCGGCGATCAGGATTTCCGGCTGCATGGCCAGCGCGCGGGCGATGGCGATGCGCTGGCGCTGGCCGCCCGAGAACTGGTGCGGATAGCGGTCCAGTGCATTGGCCTCCAGCCCGACGGTTTCCAGCAGGCTGCGGGCGCGCTCGAGCGCCTCGGCGCGCGGGGTGCCGTAATTCAGCGGCCCCTCGATCACCGCCTGGCCGACGGTGCGGCGCGGATTGAGCGAGCGGTAGGGGTCCTGGAACACCACCTGGATGCGGCGGCGGTAGGGATGCAGGGCGCGCTCGCCCAGGCCGGCGATGTCGTGACCGTCCAGCAGCACCTGGCCGCCGGTCGGCTCGATCAGGCGGGCGACGCAGCGGGCCGCCGTCGACTTGCCGGAGCCGCTTTCGCCGACGATGCCGAGAGTCTGGCCCTTGTAGAGGGCCAGATCGACGCCGTCGACGGCGCGCACCTCGCGGGTACCCTTGAAGAAGCTGGTCGAGACGTAGATCTTGCTGAGCGCCTTCGCATCCAGCACCGGCGCACCGGCCAGCGGCCGGGCGGTGCGCGGGGTCAGTCGCGGCACCGCGGCGATCAGCATCCTGGTGTAGTCGTGCTGCGGGTTGTACAGCACCTCCTGCGCGGGACCGCTTTCCACCACCTCGCCATAGCGCATCACCACCACGCGGTCGGCGATGTCGGCCACCACGCCGAAATCATGGGTGATGAACAGCACGCCGGTGCCGCGCTTGCGCTGCAGTTCGCGCAGCAATTCGAGAATCTGCGCCTGGGTGGTCACGTCTAGGGCGGTGGTCGGCTCGTCGGCGATCAGCAGGGCCGGTTCCAGCGCCAGTGCCATGGCGATCATCACGCGCTGGCGCTGGCCGCCCGACAGCTGGTGCGGATAGGCATTCATCAGTCGCGCCGGGTCGGGCAGATGCACGTCGGCGAACAGCTGCTGGACGCGTTCCTCCGGGCTGACGCCGCGGCCTTTCCATTTATGGGTGCGCAGCAGTTCGATAACCTGCTCGCCGACCCGGTGCACCGGGTTCAGCGCCGTCATCGGTTCCTGGAAGATCATCGACATGCGGCTGCCGCGCAGGTCGCGCAGCCGCGCCTTGCCGGCGGCCAGCACGTCCTCGCCTTCCAGCAGGACCTGGGCGGCACTGACCGGCAGGGTGTTCAGGCGCATCACCGTGGAGGCGGTGACCGACTTGCCCGAACCGCTTTCGCCGACCAGGCAGACGATCTCGCCGGGCATGACATCGAGGCTGAGATTCTGCACCGCATAGGGGCGGTCGCCGCCTTTCGGCAGGGCGACCGAGAGATCGCGGATGCTGAGCACCGGGGTTTTCGCGGCATCGCTCATGGTCTCAGGCCCCCAGCCGCTTTTTCATGCGCGGGTCGAGCGTGTCGCGCAGGCCGTCGCCGAGGATGTTGACGGCCAGGATGGTGGCGGCGAGGAAGCCGCCGGGAAACAGGATGATCCACGGCGCGCGCTGGAATACGTCGCGGCCGTCGGCGATGATGTTGCCCCAGGTCGGAATCTCGCTCGACAGGCCGGCGCCGAGGAAGCTGAGGATCGCCTCGACCAGGATCGCCGAGGCACAGATATACGTCCCCTGCACGATCAGCGGCGCAATGGTGTTGGGCAGGATGTGCTGGATCAGGATGCGGTAGACCGGGGTGCCAAGCCCGATGGCCGCCTCGACATACGGCTCTTCGCGGATCGACAGCACCACGCCGCGCACCAGGCGGGCGACACGCGGGATTTCCGGCACCACGATGGCAACGATCACGGTCAGCAGGCTGGAACCGGACAGCGACACCAGCGCGATCGCCAGCAGGATGCCGGGGATCGCCATCAGGCCGTCCATGGTGCGCATGATCGGGCCGTCGAGCCAGCGGATGTAGCCGGAAACGAGACCGATCACCAGGCCGACCGAAATGGCGATGGCGGCGACGCAGATGCTGACCAGCAGCGACACCCGGGCCCCGTAGAGGGCGCGGGTGGCCACGTCGCGGCCGAGCTTGTCGGTGCCCATCAGGAAATCCTCCGATGGCGGCTTGAGCCGGAAGCGGGGCGCGATGGCGGTCGGATCGGTCTGGCTGAGCAGGGGTGCCAGCAGGGCGATCAGCACCAGCAGCAGCAGGATGCCGCCGCCGGCAAGCACGGCGGAATTGCGGAAAAGCGGATGACGCAGGACTGCACGCATGGACCGGGTACCCCTAATACCTGATCCTGGGATCGAGCAGGACATAGGTGATGTCGATGGCAAGGTTGATCAGGACATAGATGCCGGAGAACAGCAGGATGATGCCCTGGATGATCGGATAGTCGCGGGCCAGCACGGCATCCACCACCAAGCGGCCGAGGCCGGGGATGTTGAACACCGTTTCGGTGATCACCACGCCGCCGATCAGCAGGGCGAAGCCGATGCCGATCACCGAAACGATCGGCACCGCGGCGTTGCGCAGCGCGTGGCGGGTCAGCACGACGCGGTCGGGCAGGCCCTTGGCATGGGCGGTGCGGATGTAATCCTCGCCCAGCACTTCCAGCATGGCGGCGCGGGTGATGCGGGCGAACAGCGCGATGTAGATGAAGCTGAGCGCCAGGGTGGGCAGGATCAGGTTCTGCAGGAAGGGCCACAGGCCCTCGCCGATCGGGGTGAAACCCTGCACTGGCAGCAGGTCAAGCCGGATCGAAAAGACATAGATCAGGATGTAGCCGAGCACGAAGACCGGGATCGAGAAGCCGGCGACCGACAGGGCCATGATGCCGCGGTCGAGCAGGCTGCCCTGTTTCCATGCCGCGACGATGCCCATGGGAACGGCAACGATCACCGAAAACAGCAGCGTGACGATGGCCAGCGAGATGGTCGGCTCGATGCGGTCGGCGATCATGTGGGTCACCGGCTGCTTGGACAATACCGAGCGGCCGAGATCGCCCTGGGCGAGTTCGCCGATCCAGGTGACGAACTGCTGCCAGATCGGCTGGTCGAGGCCGAGGCTGGCGCGGATTGCCGCGATGGCCTCCGGCGTTGCGGCATCGCCGGCCAGGATGGCGGCGGGGTCGCCCGGGCTGAGGCGCAGCATCAGGAAAACGAAGATGGCCACCACCCCCATGACGGGGATGGCGGCCATCAGACGCGACAGAATCAGACGCAACATTTACGGGAACAGTCTCGTCTGATCTTACTTCTTTTCGACATTCCACAGTGCCAGTGCCGGGCTCGGCAGCAGGCCCGCGACATTCGTGCGCACGGCGCTCGGCTGGATGTATTCGCCAAGCGGGACATACATCACCAGTTCGTAGGCACGCTTCTGGATCGCCTCGGCAATGGCCTTCTGCTTCGCCGGGTCGGCCTCGCGTGCATAGTCGTCGCGCATCTTCTCGATCTGCGCATCCTCGGTCCAGCCGAACCAGCCGCCTTCCTTGCCCAGGCCCTTGATGCCGGCATTGACCACCGGGTTCATCATGTCGGCGGTGCCCCAGGCGGTGTGGAAGATGTGCCAGCCGCCCTGGTCGATCGGATCCGGCTTGGCGCGGCGGCCGACCAGGGTCTGCCAGTCCATGCTCTGCAGGTCGATATTCATGCCGATCGAGCGCAGCAGCGGTGCGGAAACCAGCGGCAGCTGGTTGATGCTGTTGATGTCGGTCGGGGCCATGATGACGATCTTCTCGCCCTTGTAGCCGCTTTCCTTCAGCAGCTTCTTGGCCGTGGCCAGGTCCGCCTTCTTGGTGCCGGCGGCACCGACCTCGGTTTTCAGCGGGGTCTTGCAGCCGAACATGGCGCCGCAGACGCTGTAGAATTCGGGGTTGCCGACCTGCGCCGCCAGGTAGTCTTCCTGGGAAACGGCATGCAGGATCGCCTGGCGGACCTTGACGTTATCCAGCGGCGGCTGCAGCCAGTTCATGCGCAGCATGTAGTTCATGCCGAGCGGCTGCAGGTCCTTGATGACAACTTCCTTGGACTTCTTCAGCTCCGGCAGCAGGTCGTAGGAGGCCTGCTCGATCATGTCGACCTCGCCCTTGATCAGGGCGTTGGTGGCGGTCTGCGCGTCCGACATGGTGATCCACTCGACGCGGTCGACCTTGACCACCTTGCCGCCCGACAGGCTGCTGGGGGCCTCGCTGCGCGGCTTGTAGTCGGGGTTCTTCTCGTAGACGACCTTCACGCCGGGCTGGAATTCGCTCTTGACCATGCGGAAGGGACCCGAGCCGATCTCGTCGGGCACATTCTTGCTGGACGGCGTTTCCGCCATCGCCTTGGGCATGATGAAGCAGGGATTCGAGCTCGGCTTGCCCAGCGAATCGATCACCAGGCCGTAGGGCTCCTTGAGGACGATCTGGAAGGTCTTGGCATCGACCGCCTTCATCTCCTTGATAAAGGTCATGAGCTTCTGGCCCATGGTGTCGCGCTCGCCCCAGCGCTTGATCGACGGGATCACGTCGTCCGGGGTGACCGGCGCGCCATTGTGGAACTTCAGGCCGTCGCGCAGCGTGAAGGTGTAGGTCAGCTTGTCATCGCTGAGCTTGAAGCTGTCCACCATCTGCGGCTTGACCTGCAGCTTGTCGTCGACCGCGAACAGCGTGTCGTAGATCATGTAGCCATGATTGCGCGAGATGAAGGCCGTGGTGATGATCGGATCGGTGATGCGCAGGCCGGAATGCGGCACCATGCGCAGGACCTTTTTATCCTGGGCTGTCGCATCCGTGGCGGCCCCCGCCAGCAGGCCAAGGCCGATGCCCAGCCCGATCAATGATGCAAGGCTGCGAAAATTCCGCGAACGCATAGCACTTCCCCTTGTTTTTGTTTGACGGCGTATGAAAGCTCATCATGGTATGACGGCCGAGGTCAAGGGTGACTTTGCCGATTTTACAGGCTGGACCAATTTTGCCGTTTCGCTATGCAGCATGCTTGCCTGCGTGGCACAGGCTTGCATAAGCAGGAGACAGGAAACCGATGTCACAGAATCTCAGCCGCGCCCTCCGTTTCACCAAGGAAGCGGTCCGGTCCGCCAACGGCGTCGTCGCCGCGCAGAACCAGAAGGCGGCCGATATCGGCGCCGGCGTATTGCGGGCGGGCGGCAATGCGGTGGATGCCGCCGTGGCGACGGCATTCGCGCTGGGCGTGCTGGAACCCTGGATGAGCGGCATCGGCGGTGGCGGCTTCATGCAGGTCTGGGATGCACGGAAAAAACAGGGCCATGTGATCGATTTCGGCATGATCAGTGCCGCCGCGCTGGATCCGGCGGCCTATCCGCTGGCGGAAGGCACCGGCGGCGACCTGTTCGGCTGGCCCGCCGTCGCCGAGGATCGCAACATCCTCGGCTACCCGTCGATCGCCGTGCCGGGACAGCCCGATGGCATGCGGCTGGCGCTGGAGACCTTCGGCACCCGCAGCTGGCAGCAGAGCCTGGGCCCGGCCATCGAACTGGCGCAGGAAGGCACCGAGATCGACTGGTTCCTCAGCCTGGTGATTGCCAGTGCCGCAAAGGATCTGGCCCGGTTTCCGGCCTCGCGCGCGACATTCCTGCCGGACGGTTTCGCTCCTTCGGCCGATCTGGCGGGGACGGCGGCACGGCTGCGCAATCCGGCCCTGTTGGCGACCCTGCAGCGGCTTTCGGCAGCCGGTGCCCGCGACTATTACGACGGGGCGCTGGCGGCGAAGCTGGTGGCGGACCTGTCGGCCGGCGGTTCGAAGATCGCGGCGGCCGATCTGGCGGGTTACCAGGCCCGGCTGCTCGCACCGCTGCAATACGGCTATGGCGACCGCACGCTGCTGCTGCCGCCGGGCCTGACGGCGGGGCCGACCCTGCGCGATGCGCTGGAGATCGTGCAGGCCCGGCTGCCGCGCGGCGCCGGCAGCCCCGGCCCGGCCAGTTTCGTTGCCTATGCCGAAGCCCTGACCGAGGCTTACGAGAAACGGCTGGCCGGTATGGGCGATACCGAGAACCAGGGCGGCTGCACCACGCATTTCTGCATCATCGACCGCGACGGCAACATGGCCTCGGTGACCCAGACCCTGCTGTCGGTCTTCGGCAGCCGGGTGGTGCTGCCGGAAACCGGCGTGCCGATGAATAACGGCATCATGTGGTTCGACCCGCGGCCGGGCCGGCCCAATTCCATCGGTGCCGGCAAGCGGCCGCTGAGCAACATGCTGCCGGTGCTGGCACTGGCCGATGGTGCGCCGTGGCTGGCGATCGGCGCCTCCGGTGGTCGCCGCATCCTGCCGGCGGTGATGCAGCTGCTGTCTTTCCTGGTCGATTACCGGATGCCGCTGGAGGATGCCTTCCTGCAGCCGCGCATCGATGCCTCGGTGCCGGGCCAGCCGGTGCTGGATCCCCAGCTCGATCCGGCTGTCCGCGCCGCCGTGACCGCCCGGTTCCCGAAAGCCGTGGAACGGCCGCGGGTGCCGTTCCCGCTGACCTATGCCTGCCCGAGCGCGGTGCTGATCGGCGCCGATGGCGCGCGGATCGGCATGGCCGAGATGGGGCAGCCCTGGGCAGGCATGGCCGCAGCGTAGCCGCGGTCCGGGCGGGCCCGGCACGGGCTGGCCGCGACAGGCGAAAAGACGGGCGAAAAGCTGTTGCGGATCAGGGGCTAGCGGTGCCGGGGTTGCGCACCGGCGCGGCCCGCCGTATATCCGCGGCGTTTCCTCCCCGGAACCCGGAGCTTGTGAATGGACCGCGTGCGTCTTGAGGGTTATGCCTTTCTGGCCGGCTTCATCGCCTGCGTACCGGCAGCCAACTGGCTGATCGGCCATGTTGGCACGGTCTGCGTGCCGCAGGGGCCCTGCCTCATCCCGGTTGCGCCGGGTGGCATTACGGCGCCGAGCGGCGTGCTGATGATCGGTCTGGCCCTGGTGCTGCGCGACATGGTGCAGCGCCGGCTGGGCAAGCTGTGGACACTGGGGGCCATCGCCATCGGCGCGGCGCTGTCCGGCCTGGTGGCACCGCCGGCCCTGGTCGCCGCCTCGATGGTGGCCTTCATGCTGTCGGAACTGGCCGATTTCGCCGTCTACACGCCGCTGCAGAAGCGCGGCCTGGTGCTGGCGGTGGTCGCCTCCAGCCTGGTCGGCCTCTGCGTCGACTCGGTGCTGTTCCTCTATCTCGCCTTCGGCAGCCTCGACTATCTGGCCGGCCAGATCATCGGCAAGGCCTGGATGGTTCTGCTGTCGGTGCCGCTGATCCGCCTGCTGCGCGACCGCGACGAACGGCGCGGCATCCAGCCGGCCTGACGCGGCGACGAAGCCGGAAACGGAAAACGGCGCCGTTCAGGCGCCGTTTCTTTTTGCCTGCATGGCGGCGATGGCTTCCAGCCAGTAATCCGGATCTTCGTAGTCGGTCGGGTCGGGCGCGCCGGCCAGGTGGAAGGCCTCGCGGCGTTCGACGCAGGTGCCACAGCGGCCGCAATGCCTGTCGCCGCCCTTGTAGCAGCTCCAGGTGATGCCGTAGGGCACGCCGAGCGCCAGCCCCTCGCGCACGATGCCGGCCTTGTCGGTGCCGGTGAAGGGGGCATAGAGCGCCACGTCCCACATATCCTCCAGCGCGCAGTCCTGCATGGCGCGGAAGGCCTCGACGAAGGCCGGGCGGCAGTCGGGATAGATGAAATGGTCGCCGGCATGCACGGCGATGCCGACCGCATCGGCCTTCGCGCCGGCGGCGATGCCGAAGGCGATGGTCAGCATGATGGCATTGCGGTTCGGCACCACGGTGGCCTTCATGTTGTCTTCCGCATAATGCCCGTCGGGCACGGCGGTTTCGCCGCCGCCGATCAGCGCCGAAGACGTCAGGAAGCGGGCCAGTTCGCGGATATTGACCACATCGTGGCGCACGCCGAGTTTTTCCGCCGCCAGCGCAGCCCGCTCGATCTCCTTGCTGTGGCGCTGGCCGTAATCGAAGGAGACCAGCCGGTCGAGCGCGCCGGCGGCTGCCACCTTCCAGGCCAGCGTCACCGAATCGATGCCGCCGGAGCAGAGGACGACCGCCTTCTTCATGCCGCGCCTCTCGTCACGCTGTGGCCGTCCGCCGCCGGCGCTGCAGCAGCGCCACCAGCCCGATCAGGGCCAGGGCGGGCAGGAAGAACCAGTATTTCGACGGCCGCTCGGCATCGACCAGCACTTCCTCGACCTTGAAGCCGGGCTCGAGCCCGACGCGCTTGGCGTAGGAGCCGAACCGGACATTGCCGACCTGCACGTCGCCGCCCAGTTCAACGAAGCTGGCCCCGGAATCGGCCAGCCGTGCGCGGCCGGTCGTCTGGTCGCCGAGCGGGATGCTGACCGTCTTGCGGATGTCGTCGCCCTCGATGGTGGTGCCGCTGATGACGAAATGGAAACGGGCATGGGCCGGATGCGTCTCGGCGATCTCGAAGATTTTCGCCGCCGGTTCGTGGCGGTAGGGATCGGCGATCATGTCGAGCCAGAAGCCCGGGCGGAACAATGTGAAACAGGCCAGCAGCAGGGCCGCCGATTCCCACAGCCGGTTGCGGGTCAGGAACCAGCCGAGTGTTCCGGCCGAGAAGACCAGCATGGCCACCGTACAGGCAGCCACCACCAGCAGCGTGTCGGCCCAGCCTTCGAGGCCGATCAGCAGGATCTGCGGATTGAAGATGAACAGGAAGGGCAGCACCGCGGTGCGCAGGCTGTAGACGGTGCCCTGCAGGCCGGTGCGGATCGGGTTCTCGCCCGAGATCGCCGCAGCCGCGAAGGAGGCGAGCCCGACCGGCGGGGTGACGTCGGCCATGATGCCGAAATAGAACACGAACAGATGCACGGCGATCAGCGGGATCGGGATGCCGGCCTGGGCGCCCAGTTCCACGATTACCGGCGCCATCAGGGTGGCGACCAGGATGTAGTTGGCGGTGGTCGGGATGCCCATGCCGAGGATCAGGCAGATGAAGGCGGTCAGGATCAGCATCAGCATGATGTTGCCGCCGGAGATGAACTCGACGAAGTCGGTCATCATCAGGCCCATGCCGGTCAGCGTCACGGTGCCGACGATGATGCCGGCGGTGGCGGTGGCGGCGGCGATGCCGATCATGTTGCGGGCGCCGAGATTGAGGCCGTCGAACAGGTCGCGCAGGCCGATCATCACCGCATCGCCGAGATTGCCCTGGCGGCGGAACAGCGCGAACAGCGGCTGCTGGGTCACCAGCAGGGCAATGATCGTCGCGGTGGCCCAGAAGGCCGACAGGCCGGGCGACATCTGTTCGACCATCAGGCACCACAGCAGCACGCCGATCGGCAGCAGGAAATGGAAGCCGGTGCGGGCGACATCCCAGGCCTCGTAGAGATGGATCACCGGGTCGTTCGGATCGTCCAGCTTGAGGTCAGGGAAGCGGGCGGCGAAGCCGATCAGCGCGACATAGCCGGCCAGCGCCAGGGCGCCGATGATCCATGGTGCGGCATCGCCCAGTGCGGCCTTGAGCGCAAGGATGGCGTAATACAGCAGGCAGATGACGATGATGCTGCCGCTCCAGCCGAGGCCCTGGCGGATCAGCCGCTCTTTCAGCGGCCGCATCATGCTGCGCTTCAGCGGCTCGAGGCCGGCCTTCATCGCTTCCAGATGCACCATGTAGAACAGCGCGATATAGGAGATGATCGCCGGCAGGAAGGCATGCTTGACGATCTGCGAATAGGGGATGCCGACATATTCTACCATCAGGAAGGCGGCAGCGCCCATCACCGGCGGCATGATCTGGCCGTTTACCGAGGAGGCGGTCTCGATGGCGCCGGCCTTGACGCCGGACAGGCCGACCCGCTTCATCATCGGGATGGTGAAGATGCCGGTCGACACCACGTTGGAGACCGACGAGCCGGAAATCAGCCCGGTCAGGCCCGAGGAGACGACCGCCACCTTGGCGGGTCCGCCGCGCAGATGGCCGAGCAGGGCGAAGGACATCTGCATGATGTAGTTGCCGGCCCCGGCCTTCTCGAGCAGCGAACCGAACAGCACGAACAGGAAGACGAAGCCGGTGGAGACGCCGAGGGCCACGCCGAACACGCCCTCGGTGGTCAGCCACTGGTGCTGCAGGAACTTGGTCAGCGAGGCGCCCTTGTGCTGGATCGCGTCGGGCATCCACGGGCCGGCGAAGGTGAAGGCGATGAAGACGGTGGCGACGATCACCATCGGTGGGCCGAGCGTGCGGCGGGCCGTTTCCAGCAGCAGCAGCAGGCCGATGCCGGCAGTGACCAGATCCATGTCGGTCGGCTGGCCCGGCCGTTCGGCGAGGGCGCGGTAATGGGTGTAGAGATAGGTGGCGGCGAAGGCGCCGATCAGGGCCATGGCCCAGTCGGCCAGCGGGATGCGGTCGCGCGGCGAGCGGCGGAAGGCGGGATAGCAGGCAAAGCCGAGGAAGACGGCAAAGCCGAGATGGATGGCGCGGGCCTCGGTGTCGTTCAGCACCAGGATGCCGAACATGAAAGGCAGCGGCGAGGCATACCACAGCTGAAACAGCGACCAGCAGATGGCGGTGGCGACCAGCAGGCGCCCGGTGATGCCGGACGGATGCCGGCTGCCGGTATCCGATTCGGCGACCAGTTCCTCCAGTTCCTTCAGATCCGGACGGTGCGCGTCCTGCCTGGTGTCGGTCATGGTACTGATCCCCCGCCTGGCGGCCTTTCGGTTCCTGAAAACAGAAAAGCCGGCCCGCCGTCAAGCGGGCCGGCCTTTCCCGGCAGTGCTGGTTACATCCAGCCCTTTTCCTTGTAGTACTTCGCGGCACCGGCATGCAGCGGTGCCGACAGGCCGTCCTTGATCATGTTCTTCGGATCGAGGTGGCCGAAAGCCGGATGCAGCTTCTTGAATTCGTCGAAATTCTCGAACACCGCCTTCACCAGCTGGTAGACGGTGGCCTCGTCGACCTTGGTCGAGCTGACCAGGGTGGCCAGCACGCCGTAGGTCTTGGTGGCCTGCGGGTTGTTGTTGTACATGCCGGCCGGGATGGTGGCGTAGGCGTAGTAGGAATTGTCCTTCACCAGCTTGTCGACCACGGGGCCTTCCAGCGAGATCAGCTTGGCGCCGCAGGTGGTGGTCGGATCCTGGATGTTGGCATTCGGATGGCCGACGCCGTAGAAGAAGCCGTCGATCTTGTTGTCGCACAGCGCCGGGCCCTGCTCGTCGGCCTTCAGCTCCGAGGCGAGCGAGAAATCCGACAGCTTCCAGCCCATCGCGCTCAGCAGCTCTTCCATCGAGTTGCGGGTGCCCGAGCCGGGATTGCCGACGTTGAAGCGCTTGCCCTTGAAGTCCTCGAACTTGGAAACGCCGGCTTCCTTGCGGGCCAGCACGGTGAAAGGCTCCGGATGCACCGAGAACACGGCGCGCAGGTCGCCATAGGCGCCGCCATCCTTGAACTGGGCCTGGCCCTTGGCGGCATTGTACTGCACATCCGACTGGGCCATGCCGAAGTCGAGTTCGCCGGCCTTGATGGTGTTGATGTTGTAGGCCGAGCCGCCGGTCGATTCGACCGAGCAGCGGATGCCATGGGCCTTGCGGTCCTTGTTGAGCAGGCGGCAGATGGCGCCGCCGGCCGCGTAGTAGACGCCGGTCACGCCGCCGGTGCCGATGGTGATGAATTTCTGCTGCGCGATGCCGGTCCCCGGCAGGGTCGCCAGCAGGGCCGCGCCCAGCAGACCCCCCGTCAGATGCTTGCTAAACCGAGACATACGTCATCCCTCCTTGTTGGATTCTGTCCTGGGTGGTGATCGGCCGGCAGTGGCGGACCCGCAGGGGGTGCTGCCGCTGGCGGCGCTTGCGACGGCGCACATGGCGGCCGGCGTCTCTCATAGCCGATTGCATTCCCGCACCGGCATGCATATCGGTCGCCGCGCCATACCTTCCGGGTATGGACACCACGGCGGGGCGCGGCGTCAAGAGGCGGATTGTATCCATTGTCCCCTTGCCCATCGGCCTATTGTCCATGGCTCTGGCGGCCGCCGCGCGCCGGGCGCTGCAGCCCGGCGGAAATCGCCTTTTCCGCCTGGGTCAGGGCGGCGACGAATTTGCGCGCCGGCAGCGAGGCCGGCTGGTGGCGCGGCCGCATCACATGCACGGTGAAGCCGATGCGCGGATCGAGCGGCCGCACGGCGACCTTGGCCGGATCATGGGCGGCGGCCGTATACTGATCGACAATGGCGACGCCGGCACCCTGCGCCACCAGCGCGAGTGCCACCTGGTTGGTGCCAACCTCGATGGCCGGTTTGAGATCGGTGTCCGACAGCCGGACCGCCGCGCTGAAGGCGGCGCCGAGCGGATCATCCGAGCGCAGGCCGATGAAGGTGTCGCGCGCGAAGCGGTCGAATGGCACGCTGGCCGGCAGCCGGGCGGCCAGCTCGTGCGGGAAAATCCCATAGAACTGCGCCTCGCTCAGCGGCGTGATCTCCAGTCCCGGATGCGGCTGCACGTCGAAGCCGATGCCGAGATCGACTTCCTGGGTGGCCACCACCCGCACCAGATCGGCATATTGCCGGGTTTCAACCTGGAAACTGACATGGCGGTGTTTCTGGCGGAAGCGGGCGATGGCGTTGGGAACCAGGGCGATGCACAGGGCCGGGGCGGCGGCGATGCGCAGATGGCCGCTGGTAGCCTTGCCGAGATTGCGCGACAGCCTGAGCAGGTTTTCCAGCCCTGCCACCAGCCGCTCGCTTTCCGCATGCAGGATGGCCGCCTCGCGGGTCGGCTGCAGGCGGCCCTTCACGCGGTCGAACAGCTTGTAGCCCAGCCGGTCCTCGGCGCGCAGCAGCAGGCGGGTGGCTGCCGGCTGCGAGATGTTCAGCAGCCGGGCGGCGGCGGTGATCGTGCCGGTCAGCATGACGGCATGGAAGATTTCGAGATGGCGCAGCTGCATGGAGCAAATCCGGGAAAGCGTGGCGGCCACACCGTGATACGGGCGGCCGGCGGCCGTCAATGCATAACCTGAAGGTATGGCCGGTGACGCGATCCGCAGTGGCCTGGCGGCGGCCGTCATCGTTATGGTCGCGGCATGGATATCATCGTGATCGGCGCCGGTGTGATCGGCCTGACGACGGCGCGCCGCCTGGCGCAGGACGGCCACCGCGTGCGGGTGATCGACCGTGCACCGGTCGCGGGGCAGGGTGCCAGCCGCGCCAACGGCGCGCAGCTCAGTTATTCCTATGTGGCGCCGATGGCGGATCCGTCGGTCTGGGCGGCGCTGCCGAAATACCTGTTCGGCCGCGACAGTCCGATGCGGTTCCGCCCGGGTCTTGACTGGCGGCAGTATCACTGGCTGCTGAAATTCCTTGCCGCCTGCACCCGGCGCGAGGCGCTGGCGACCACGGAAAAGCTGCTGCGGCTGGCATTCCTCAGCCGCGACGAGCTGCATGCGGCGCAGGATGTGCGGCAGCTCGACTTCGCCTGGGCGCGCAGCGGCAAGCTGGTGGTGTATTCCACCGCGGCCGGGCTGGCAGCAGCGCAGGCGCAGGCGGATTTCCAGAATGCCCGCGGCTGCCGGCAGCAGGCGGTCGGCCGCGACGGCTGCCTCGCCATCGAGCCGGCCCTGGCCGGCATTGCCGGCCGCATTGCCGGCGGCATCTTCACGCCAGATGACGAAGCCTGCGACCCCCATGCCCTGTGTCGCGGCCTGGCGGAGCGGCTGGCCGGCCCGGCGGGCGGCGTGGAATTCCAGTTCAGCCGCCGGGTGCTGCGCCTGCATCGCACCGGCCGCCGGCTGGCCGGGATCGAGACCGATGCCGGCCTGTTCACGGCCGATGCCTATGTGCTGGCGGCCGGCCTCGAGAGCCGGGCCCTGGCCGAAGGGATCGGCCTGTCGCTGCCGATCTATCCGGTCAAGGGCTACAGCCTGTCGCTGCCGATCGCCAATGACGACGCGGCGCCGCGGGTCAGCGTGACCGACACCCTGCACAAGGTGGTCTATGCGCGGCTGGGCGGCATGCTGCGGGTGGCCGGCATGGCCGATCTGGTCGGTGCCGATGCCAGCATCGATCCCGCCCGGCTCGGCCAGCTGGCGCGGCAGGCGCGGGAAACTTTCCCGCAGGCTGCCATCGCACCGGAAACCGGGCCCTGGTGCGGTCTGCGTCCGGCGACGCCGAAGGGGCTGCCGCTGCTGGGCGATTGCGGCATCGACGGCCTGCTGCTGAATACCGGCCATGGCGCACTCGGGCTGACGCTGGCTTTCGGCTCGGCGGCGGTGATCGCCGCCGGTCTTGCCGGGCGTCCGTCTCCGGTTGCGCTGGCCGATTTCTCGCATCGCGCCGCCTAGGCCATCTGCCGCAGAATCTCGCGGGCCGTGGCGGCATCGGCCATGGCGCGACCCATCAGGCCGGCATGCTGCACGGTCTGGCGCACTAGGGCGGCATTGTCCGGTGCGGCGCTGCCATCGGCCAGCAGGGTGTTGTTCTCGAAGCCGATCCGCGCATGGCCCCCGAGGCCGAGCGCGGCCAGCGCGCAAGCGCCTTCCTTCGCACCGAAGGCGCAGACGGCGAAGGCGCCGTCGGCCTCGGTCCAGTGCCGCAGGAAGGGCAGCAGGTCGGCCGGTTCGGATTTCTGCCCGGCAGTATAGCGACCCAGCACGAACAGCACGAAATGCCGGTTCCCCGGCACGATGCCGCGCGCCTTCAGGTCGCGGAAGCGCTGCACGTCGGTGTCGCTGTACAGGATATACTGCAGCATCGTGCCGGCCTTGTGCAGGTCGGCAAAGAAGGCGGCGGCATCCGCCTCGCTGGCGGCATCCGGTGCGATCTCGCGGATTGCCAGGCTGCAGGCCTCCGGCATCAGGGTGCGCATCGCGGCCATCTGCGCATGCCGGTCATATACACCAGCCGCTTCCGACGTGGCCTGGACGATCAGTTCGTCACCGGCCTCGCGCCGCACGGCGGCGATGGCGGCGCGGTAGAGATCCGCATCCAGCGAATGGCGGCCATCCGGCTGGCGGACATGCAGGTGGATCATGGCGGCGCCGGCATCCAGACATTGCGCGGCGCAGAGGCCGAGTTCGTCGGCGCTCAGCGGTACCGCCGGATGGTCGGCCTTCAGCTTGCGGGCGCCGTTCGGGGCCACGGCGACAATGGCCGGCGCCATCACGGCAGGCAGGATCGGTGCGACGGACATCAGGCAACACTCCGCAGGGCATTGTCGACGGCATCCCCCAGCCGGTCGACGATGGCATCGATATCCGGCCGCTTGCAGATGAAGGGCGGGGCCAGCAGGACATGGTCGCCATGCCGGCCATCGATGGTGCCCCCCATCGGATAGCACATCAGGCCGACAGCCATGGCTTCTTTCTTGATGCGGGCATGCAGCTTCAGGGCCGGGTCGAAGGTGGTCTTGCCGGCACGGTCCTGCACCAGTTCGATCGCCTGGAACAGGCCGCGGCCGCGGATGTCGCCGACATGGCGGTGATTGCCGAAACGCTCCTGCAGGCGGTCGGCCAGATACAGGCCCATCGCCTTCACGTTTTCCAGCAGGCCGTCGCGGACGATCACCTGCTGCACCGCCAGAGCGGCGGCGCAGGCCATCGGATGACCGAGATAGGTATGGCCGTGCTGGAAGAAGCCGGAACCATTGCGGAAGGCATCGAAGGTCTTCTGGCTCAGCAGCGTCGCGCCGATCGGCTGGTACCCGCCGCCGAGACCCTTGGCGATGGTCATGATGTCGGGGGCGATGCCTTCCTGCTCGCAGGCATGCAGGCTGCCGGTACGACCCATGCCGCACATCACCTCGTCGAGGATCAGCAGCACGCCGTATCTGTCGCAGATCTCGCGGATGCGCCGGAAATAGCCCGGTGCTGCGGCAACGGCTCCCAGTGTGGCGCCGACCACCGGCTCGGCGACGAAGGCGATCACGCTGTCGCTGCCCAGTTCGAGAATCTTCGCTTCCAGTTCGTCGGCCATGCGGCGGCCATAGGCTTCCGGCGTCTCGTCGTCGCGGCGGCCGCGATATTCGAAACAGGGCGAAATGTGATGGGCCTCGATCAGCATCGGGGCGAATTGCTGGCGGCGCCAGGCATTGCCGCCGACGCTGAGGGCGCCGACGGTGTTGCCGTGGTAGCTCTGCTGGCGGGCGATGAAATGCCGGCGCTGCGGCTGGCCGGTCTCGACGAAATACTGGCGCGCCATCTTCAGCGCGGCTTCCACCGCCTCCGAACCGCCGGAAACGTAATAGACGTGGCTGATCCCCTTCGGAGCCGTCCCGACCAGGTAATCGGCAAGCTGCTCGGCCGGTTCGGTGGTGAAGAAGCTGGTATGGGCATAGGCGATGCGGCCGGCCTGTTCCTGCAGCACGCGGGTAACATCCGGGTGGCCGTGGCCGAGACAGCTGACGGCGGCGCCGCCGGAGGCATCGATATAGCGTTTGCCGGCGGCATCCTCGATGTAGATGCCCTGGCCGCCGACGGCGACCGGATAATCGTGGTTGATCTGGCGGTGCAGGATATGGCTGCTCATGATGCCTGTGCTCGTTTGCGGCGGGGGGACCAGTAGGCGGAAAAGGCGCCGAGCTGACGCTCGGCATCCCGGATGGCGCCGAGCGCACGGTCGCCGCCATGGGCGGCGACCAGGGCGATCAGCGATTCGGCGGCGACAAAAGCCGGCGTGACGGTATGGAAGAAAGACGGCGTGTCGGTCGGCACCAGGATGCTGGCTGTTGCGGCCGCGGCGATCGGCGAGGCCGTGCTGTCGGTGAGGGCGACGACGGCGACGCCGCGCTGGGCGGCATAGCGGACCCGCTCGACGGCCGCGCTGGTATAGGGGGCGACGCTGATGGCCAGCAGCACGTCACCTTTGCCGCTGTGGCGCAGGGCATCGATGCCGGTATCGCCGGGGCCGTCCAGCAGCAGGCCGTTGTCGCGGAACAGGCCGTAGACATAGGCGGCGTGGAAGGCGACGGCATAGCAGGAACGCAGGCCGAGGAAGTACATCCGCCGGGCCCGGCCGACCAGCCGGGCTGCCGCCACCAGCGCGGCGGTGCCTTCGCCGGCCGCAAAGCTGGCCAGGTGGCGGGCCATCGCCTCGCCGATCTGGCCGGCCAGCGCGGCATCGCCGCCGGTGCGCTGGCGCCGCTGCATCAGGCCGGCGCGGGCGCTGAAATCCGCGGTTTCCGGCGGGCGGGCGGGCCGGCGCAGGGCTTTCGCATGCAGATCGCGGAAGCCGGCGTAATCGTCGAAACCAAGCTGGCGGGCCAGCCGGGTCATGGTCACCGGCGGCACGCCGGCCCGGCGGGCCAGTTCGCGCATCGACAGCAGGGCGACGTCGTCCGGATGATCCAGCACATGGCGGGCGGCCACCTGCAGCCGCGGCGGCAGCTGCGGCAGGGCATCGGCGATCCGGCGGGCCAGGCGGCGGGTTTCCATGGCGGGCCATGGAACCCGATTCTCCGGGCTTATGCAACAAATGATTCATTGTTGCTCATATGACTGAAACAATCGTTTCATATGGCCGGCGGCCGGACTGGCCCACCCGATAAGCCTGACTTATAGTGCGGGCGCTTTGCCATTAGAGGATTCCGGCGATGGCCGACCTGCGCAATCTCGAGACCTTTGTCTGGGTCGCCCATCTCGGCGGCTTCCGCGCCGCCGCCGAAAAGCTGAACACCACCCAGCCGGCGGTGTCGCAGCGCATTGCCCTGCTGGAAGCCGATCTCGGTGTCAGGCTGTTCGACCGCGAACCGCGCGGCGTGGCGCTGACGCCGAAGGGCGTCGAGCTGCTGCCTTATGCCGAGCGCATGCTGCAGCTGCGCGCCGATCTGCTCCAGGCGGCGCGGGAAAAGAAATCCATGCGCGGCGTCGTGCGGCTGGGGGTGGCCGAGACCATCGTGCATACCTGGCTGGCGAAGCTGATCGAACGCATGCATACGGTCTATCCGGCGCTGACGCTGGAGATCGAGGTGGATACCTCGCCGCTGCTGCGCGAGCGGCTGGTCTCGCACCAGCTCGATATTGCCTTCCTGCTCGGCCCGGTCAGCGAGCCGCGCATGAAGAATGTCGCCCTGTCGAGCTATCCGCTGGCCTGGGTGGCGAGCCCGGCGCTGGATCTCGGGCCCGATCCGGTGCCGCTGAGCATGCTGGCCCGCTGGCCGATCATCACCTATCCACGAAACACGCGGCCCTATATCACGGTGCGCGAGATGATGACGCGTTCCGACTATCCGCAGCTGCGCATGTACGGCAATGCCTCGCTCAGCACCATCGTGCGGATGACCCTCGATGGCATCGGTATCAGTGCGATCCCGCCGGTGGTGATCCGGCGCGAACTGACGGAAAAACGCCTGCGTCTTGTGCGGGCTGAGCAGAATCTGCCCGATCTGAACTTCGCTGCCACCTATCCGGTCAAGCCGGACAGCTACCTGGCCGAGGCGGTGGTCGAGATCGCGCGCGATCTGGCCAATGCGGAGGCAAAACGCGGTATGCGCCTGCGCAATCGCTAGGCATTCATGAGATAAGATTTTCTTATCAATCGCCATCCGAACTCGCGATTGGACAGTCACGCTGCCGCCATGCTGCGATAACCCCGGTGTCACATAAGGGGATGGGGAAGCAGTTCATGAATGCCGGTGCTGTACAGCAGGGGCGGATTTTTGCCAGCGGGCGCGAGGCGCGGCTGGCGGTGCGCAGCGGCGCCCATCGCGGCCCCACCGCCGGTATCGCCCCGGGCTATGTCCAGGGCAACCTTGCCATCCTGCCGAAAGCGCTGGCCGACGATTTCTTCCGCTTCTGCCAGTTCAACCCGAAACCCTGTCCGCTGCTGGCGGCCAGCGAGCCGGGCGCCCCGCGCCTGCCCGCCCTGGGCGCCGACCTCGACATCCGTACGGACCTGCCGCTCTACCGCGTCTGGAAGAACGGCGAGCCGGTTGCCGAGGTGCGCGACCTGAAAGATGTCTGGCGCGACGATCTAGTCGCTTTCGTGATCGGCTGCTCGTTCTCTTTCGAGGAAGCGCTGGTCGAGGACGGCATCGCCCTGCGCCATATCGATGAAGGCACCAACGTGCCGATGTACCGCACCAGCATCGAGACCGTGCCAGCCGGGCCCTTCCGCGGGCCGCTGGTGGTTTCCATGCGGCCGCTGAAGCCGGCCGACGCCATCCGCGCGGTGCAGATCACCTCGCGCTTTCCGGCCGTGCATGGCGCGCCGGTGCATATCGGCAAGCCCGGGATGATCGGTATTGCCGACATCATGCAGCCCGATTACGGCGACCCGGTCGCGGTGAAGGCCGACGAACTGCCGGTCTTCTGGGCCTGCGGCGTCACCCCGCAATCGGTGATCGCCGCGGTCAGGCCCGAATTCAGCATCACCCACGCACCCGGCCACATGCTGGTCACCGACCTGCGCAACAGCCGGCTTGCCGTTCTGTAAGTCATCCAACCTGGAGGGGATATCATGAAGACCATGTTCAAGAGCCTGGCCCTGGCCGGCATTCTGGCTGCCGCCGTGGCGAGCACCGCTGGAGCGCAGGATATGCCGCAGACCAAGCTGAAGGTCGTCGGCGCCTGGGGCAACCTGACCCAGTACAAGAATTTCGAGCAGCCGTTCTGGACCAAGGAAATCGAAGAGAAGTCGAAGGGCGCCGTCTCGGCCGAGATCACCCCGTTCAACGAGATGGGCCTGAAGGGCGCCGAGATCTTCCGCCTGATGCGCCTTGGCGTCATCGATTTCGGCTCCACCGTGCTCGGCTATGTTGCTGCCGACGACGCGCGCAACGAGGCCGTCGACCTCGCCGGCCTGTCGCCCGACGTCGCCACCGCCCGCAAGGTTTCGGATGCCTACAAGCCGGTGCTGGACAAGTTCTACGGCGAGAAGTTCGGCATCAAGGTGCTTGGCATCTGGCCGTATTCGGCCCAGGTGCTGTATTGCAGCGGAGAGATCAAGGGCCTTGCCGACCTGAAGGGCAAGAAGGTGCGCACCGGCAACCGCACGCTGGCCGAATTCGTCGAGGCCTTCGGCGGCACCGGCGTGACGCTGGCCTTCAACGAGGTGGTGCCGGCCCTGCAGAACAAGGTGGTCGACTGCGCCATCACCGGCACCCTGTCGGGCAATTCGGCCAAGTGGTACGAGGTGGCGACCCATATCTATGCCCTGCCGCTCGGCTGGAGCCATGTGATGCATGCGGTCAACATCAAGACCTGGCAGAAGCTCGACCCGAAGGTGCGCAGCTTCCTCGAGAAGGAGATTGCCGGCCTCGAGGACAGCATCTGGAAGGCGGCCGCCGAAGAAACCCAGCAGGGCTATGACTGCAATGCCGGCAAGGACAGCTGCAGCATGGGCACCAAGGCGAAGATGACCGTCGTGCCGGTCTCGGACGCTGACAAGGCGCTGCTGAAGAAGGCGCTGGCCGACACCGTGCTGCCGAAATGGGCCGCCCGCTGCCAGGGCGACTGCGTCGACACCTTCAACGGCAGCATCGGCAAGGTGGTCGGCCTGACCGCCGCCGCCAAGTAAGCTGCCTGTTCCCAGGCGGGGCCCGGATTCTCTTGCGGGCCCCGCCCCCCCCTTTCTGCTAGGCTGCGCTGCATGCTCCTGCTCGACCGCTGGCTCGGCCTTGCCGACCGTTTCTCCCGCTGGGCCGTCTGGTTCGGCGGCGGCCTGATTCTCGCCTCCGCCTTCCTGGTCGCCGTCGACGTGCTGCTGCGCAAGCTGTTCCTGGTCACCGTGGGCGGTTCCGACGAATTGTCGGGTTATGCCTTCGCCATCGGAACCACCTGGGCACTCGGCTTCACCCTGCTGCGCCGTGCCAATGTCCGGGTCGACGCACTCTACAGCCGGCTGCCGGCGGCGCTCTGCGCCATCCTCGACATCGCCGCCCTGCTGGCGCTGGGCCTGTTCGTCGGCCTGCTGACCTGGCAGGCCTGGGCGGTGCTCGACACCTCGCTGGCCTTCAATGCGAAGGCGACCACGCCGCTGGCCACGCCGCTGTGGATGCCGCAGCTGCTGTGGCTGGCCGGCCTTGCGCTGTTCATCTTCACCCTCGTGCCGCTGCTGCTGCGCGCGCTGCTGGCTTTGCTGACCGGTGACCTGCCGGCCGTGCGCCGTCTGGCCGGCGCACGCACCATCGAGGAAGATGCCGCCGACGAGGCCGCCCATACCGCCAGCCTCAAGCCTCGGGCCTGATCCATGCTGCTGACCTCGCTCATCCTGCTGCTCGCGCTGCTCGCTGCCGCCCTGCCGGTGGCCGCCGCCCTCGGCACGCTCGGGCTGCTGCTCGACCAGATCTATTCCTCCATGCCGCTGACCCTGGCGCTGGGCGAAGTCGCCTGGTCGTCGTCAAAGGACTTCCTGCTGGTCTCGATCCCGATGTTTGTGCTGCTGGGAGAAATCCTGCTGCGCGCCGGGGTGGCCGAACGGATGTATGATGCGATGGTGAAGTGGCTGTCCTGGATGCCGGGAGGCCTGATGCATTCCAATATCGGCGCCTGCGCCATCTTCGCCGCCACCTCCGGTTCGTCGGTGGCGACCGCGGCCACGGTGGGCACCGTCGCCCTGCCGCTGGTCGAGAAACACGGCTACAGCGAGCGGCTGTTCCTCGGCACGCTGGCGGCAGGCGGCACGTTGGGCATCCTGATTCCGCCGTCCATCAACATCATCATCTATGCGGTGCTGACCGACACCTCCATTCCGCGCCTCTATCTGGCCGGCATCATTCCCGGCCTGGGCATGGCCCTGCTGTTCATCCTGATGGTTGCCGCTTTCTGCATGGCCAAACCGGCCCTCGGCGGCAAGCCGATGAGCGCCACCTGGGCCGAACGTATCCGCAGCCTGGTGCATCTGGTGCCACCGCTGGGCATTTTTCTCGTGGTGGTCGGCTCGATCTATGCCGGCCTTGCCACGCCGACCGAGGCGGCCTCGCTCGGCGTCGTCGCGGCTCTGGGGCTGGCCTGGGCCTTCGGCAAGCTCAGCTTCGCCATGATGAAGGAGGTGCTGGAAAACACCATGCGCACCACCGCCATGGTGATGCTGATCATCATTGCCGCCTATTTCCTGAACTTCGTGATCTCGGCCATCGGTCTGACCACCATGCTGACCGATTACATCGCCGGGCTCGGCCTGTCGAAATTCGAGATGCTGGTTGCGGTCGTCATCTTCTACCTGCTGCTCGGCTGCTTCATGGAAACGCTGTCGATGATGATCACGACGATTCCGATCGTCGCGCCGGTGATGTTCGGCCTGGGTTTCGATCCGGTCTGGTTCGGCGTCGTGCTGGTGATCCTGATCGAGATGGCGCTGATCACGCCGCCGGTCGGCCTCAACCTGTTCGTCGTGCAGTCGCTGCGCAGCAGGGGTTCGCTGAATGACGTGATCGCCGGTTCGGTGCCTTTCGTCGGCGTGATGATCGTCATGATCCTGCTGCTGGGCCTTTTCCCGGCCATCGCCCTGTGGCTGCCGGGTCTGTTCGGCTGATTTTTCCGCGAGGTTTCCCGTGCTGACTTTCGACCGCCTCTGGGCCGACCGCCGCGACCGCGTCGCCGTACAGATCGACACCCTGATCGTTGCCGGCTGGGCCGGCCGCGATGCCGCCGCCATCGAGCATCATATCGAGGAGCTGGCCGCCATCGGCGTGCCGCGGCCCTCCGCCGTGCCGCTGTTCTACCGCATCGGTGCCGGCCAGCTGAGCCAGACCGCGCATCTGCAGGTGCTGGGCCCCGACAGCTCCGGCGAAGTCGAGCCGGTTGTGGTCTCGCTGGCCGACGGCCTGTGGATCACGCTGGGTTCCGACCATACCGACCGCAAGGCCGAGGCCGCCGGTGTCGCCCTGTCCAAGCAGCTCTGTGCCAAGGTGGTGGGCACCGAATTGTGGCGCTATGACGAAGTGGCGCCGCACTGGGACAGCCTGGTCCTGCGCGCCTGGACCACCATCGACGGCAGCCGCGTGCTGTACCAGGAAGGCGCCGTCTCCGCCCTGCGCAGCCCGGCCGACCTGATGCAGCGCTACAGCAATGCGCCCTCTCTGCCCGCCGGTAGCCTGATGTTCGGCGGCACGCTGGGCGCCATCGGCGGCGTGCGGCCCGGCAGCCGCTTCGAGATGGAGCTGGAAGACCCGGTGCTGGGCCGGAAAATGGGCCATGCCTATGATATCGAGGTTCTGCCGGTTGTGGCCTGACCTGCTTCGCGGCTATTGATCGGGCATGGGCAGCTACCCGCAGATCCGTGATTTCGGCGATACCGGCTTCAGCGTCGAGTTCGGCGAGGGGATCGACCGTGCCGTGAATGCCATGGTGATGGCCCTGCATGCGGCGCTGGGCGAGGCGGCCCTGCCCGGCGTGATCGAGACCATCCCGTCCTTCCGTGCGCTGCTGGTGCAGTATGATCCGCTGGTCACGGCCCGCGTCGACCTGGAAGCAAAGGTCCGCGCCATGCTGCCGGACCTGACCGCGGCCGAGCATGTCGGCCGGCTGTGGCGCCTGCCGGTCTGCTACGCGCCCGATCTTGCCCCTGACCTGAACGACGTGGCCGAGCGCTGCAAGCTTGCACCCGAAGACGTTGCGGCCCGCCATGCCGCCGGGCGGTTCTTCGTCTACATGCTCGGCTTCATGCCGGGTCTCGCCTATATGGGCGGGCTGGAGGCGGCTTTGCAGCTGCCGCGCCGCAAGGAACCGCGGCTGAAGGTGCCGCCGGGCTCGGTCGCCATCGCCGAATCGATGACCACCATCTATCCGTGGGAAAGCCCCGGCGGCTGGCACCTGATCGGCCGCACGCCGCTCAGGCTGTTCGACGCGGGGCGGGCCGAGCCGACCCTGCTGGCGCCGGGCGACGAGGTGACCTGCCGGGCGATCACGGCTGCCGAATACGAGGCCATGCTGGCCGAGGTCGAGGCCGGGCGCTTCGACTATGCCGCCCTGCAGGTGACAGCATGACCGGCTTTCTCGATATCGTTGCGCCGGGGCTGATGACCTCACTGCAGGATCTCGGCCGCTGGGGCCACCAGGCCGGCGGCATGCCGGTGGCCGGCGCCATGGACCCGGTGGCCCTGCGGCTGGCCAATGCGCTGGCGGGCAATCCGGAAAACACCGGCGCGCTGGAGATCGGCTATCTCGGCCCCAGCCTGGCCGTGCGGGCCGACAGTATCCGCATCGCCCTGGCCGGTGCCGCAAAACTGACCCTGCAGCCGGCCGATGGCGGCGAGGCGCGGATGCTCAGGCCATGGCGCAGCCACCGGCTGAAACGCGGCGACCGTCTGGCGGTCGCCGCGGTGGAAGAGGGTGCCGTTGCCTATCTTGCCGTGCAGGGCGGCTTCGCGATCACGCCGTTCCTTGGCAGCCTGTCGACCTACATGCGGGCCGGGCTTGGCGGCTTCGAGGGCCGGGCCCTGAAGGCCGGCGACGGCCTGCCGCTGGTGCTGGCCGCCGCGCCAGAAGCCGACGAGCAGGAACTGGCGGAGCGTTTCGATTACGGCAGCGGGCCGGTGCGGGTGGTGCCCGGGCCGCAGCAGGACCGCTTCACGGCTGCCGGTATGTCCACCTTCCTGTCGGCCACCTACACGGTGACCAAGGAAGCCGACCGCATGGGCCTGCGGCTCGACGGCCCGGCGGTCGAGCATACCAGGGGCGCCGACATCGCTTCGGAAGGACTGGTCACCGGCTCGATCCAGATTCCCGGCAACGGCCGGCCGATCATCCTGATGGCCGACCGGCAGACCACCGGCGGCTATACCAAGATCGCCACGGTGATTTCCGCCGATCTGCCGCGGGTCGGCCGCATGAAGCCGGGCGATGTCCTCAGCTTTGCCGCCATCCCGGTGGCCGAGGCGGAAGCCGTCCGGCGCGAGCAGGAGGTCCGCATCCGCGCCCTGGTCGCCGCCATCCGGGCGGCGGAACCGGATATGCGCCTCGATCTCGGCGCCCTATATAATACGAACCTGATCAGCGGCATGGTGGATGCCGTCAGCGGAGAAGGCCGATGAGCAACCTCAAGGTCAACCTGAACAGCGATCTGGGCGAAAGCTTCGGTGCCTGGGAGATGGGCGACGATGCGGCGATGCTGGCGGTGGTGAAATCCGCCAATGTCGCCTGCGGCTTACATGCCGGCGACTGGACGGTGATGCAGCAGACCGTCGACGAGGCCGTGAAGAACGGCGTGTCCATCGGCGCGCATCCATCCTATCCAGACCTGCAGGGTTTTGGCCGCCGGCCGATGACCATGAGCAACCGCGAGGTCGAATCGCTGATCGCCTACCAGGTCGGCGCGCTGATCGGCGTGGCGGCCACCCGCGGCGGCAGGGTCACCCATGTGAAACCCCATGGCGCGATCAACAACAAGGCGGCGGTGGATGCCGATCTGGCCGCCGCCATCGCGCGCGGCATCGCTGGGGTGTCGCGCGACCTGATCTTCCTTGCGCCGGCCGGCTCGGCCATGGTCGATGCCGGTCGCAAGGCCAACCTGCCGGTGGCCCAGGAAGTGTTTGCCGACCGCAATTACGACGACGACGGCAACCTGGTGCCGCGCGGCCGCCCCGATGCCATGGTGCATGACAACGAGGCGGCGCTCGGCAATGTCCTGCGCATGGTGCAGGAAAAGGCGATCGTCTCGGTGTCGGGCAAGCGCATTCCCTGCGCGGTCGATTCGATCTGCGTGCATGGCGACAGCGCCGGTGCCGTTGCCATGGCCCGCCATGTCCGTGCCGGCCTCGAGGCGGCCGGGGTGAAGATCGTCACCCTGCCGGAAATGCTGGGCTAGCGGCACCAGTCAATTTTCTGTTGTGATTCGTCTCTGAGGTCTGCCTCGCCTGTCCGGTGCAGTCACCGCATAGCGTCCGGGCGGCATGCCATAGCGCGCGGTGAAGGCATTGATGAAATTGGTGACGTGGTTGTAGCCCACACGGAAGGCGATCTGCTTGATCGGTGCCGCCCCGGCCTCCAGGGCGATCCGCGCGTGCTCCAGGCGGTGGTTGCGCAGCACCTCGAACACCGTGCCGCCGTATTCACTGCGGAAGGCGGCGTTCAGGCGTTTCTCGCTCAGGCCCACGGCCGCAGCCAGTTCGCCGAGGCTTGGTGGCTGCCTCATGTCGAGCAGCAGCAGGCTATGGGCGGCTGCCAGCGCCTCGCGTTCCTGTCGGCCCAGAGCGCGCCGCTGTCCGATCCGGCCTGCCATCTGGCGGGCCAGAAGCTGCAGCACCGCGCCCTCGATGAACAGGTGGCGCAGTGGTCCGTTCAGGTCGGGTGAAAACAGGCTGTCGGCCAGAGAGCGCAACTGGCGGGTCGCCTGCATGGGGATGATCCGGCTGGCCGTCACATCAGGCTCCAGCAGCGGTGCCAGCGCCTGCGGCAGCACGCCGTCGAAGATCTGCCGCACCCGGTCGACACGGAGGGCATAGCCGGCGAGGCGCAGACGCTGTGGTGCCTTAACATGGTAACGCGGGTTGCGGGCCGATGGCCGGAACAATATGGCCTGGTCCGGTCCGGCGGCGACCTGCAGGCCATCGGGCATCTCGATTTCGACCAGTCCGGATACGGCAACATTGCTGCTGATCCAGGGGACCGTTTCGGTGTCGCGCGGCTGTACGGCGATATCGCTGCGTGCGGTCACCTCGGTCAGGAAAACCCGCATGCCGGGACCGATCTCGATGCGCTCGATCTCGGCATCCCATTGCGAATCGCGGATCACGGTCCGCTCGCTGACTCTCAGGGCTTGCCGGCCCTCGGCTTCATGCACCAGCCAGTCGATTTCATCCACCGCTGCCTGCCTCCCGGGTGCGATTCCGTATGCGGTCATCCTAGGAGACGGAATCGCCGGGAGCTATCGCAAACCATTGCATGGGCGATGCCGGGGCGGGTAACGCTGGCTGGTGCAACCCAGAATATCGGAGTGGGCGTCCCCCGTTCAGCGCGTGCCTGCATATATGGCGGGCGCGCATATTCCGGCCTGTTCCGCATATACCGGCACCGTTGCGCCGCCCGCCCGGA
>NZ_CAXPMC010000013.1:0-115138 GCF_964218355.1 Ferrovibrio sp.
CGCGCCGCCAGTCTCCGCAAGAATCTTCGTGATCGCAGCCGTCAGCGACGTCTTGCCATGGTCAACGTGACCAATCGTCCCGATGTTGCAATGCGGTTTGTTACGCTCAAACTTTGCCTTGGCCATCTGCCTTCTCCGCTATCTCTATCTGTCTCTGCCGCTCGTGTCTCAGCCGGCCATCTTGGCGACGACTTCGTCGGACACGTTCTGCGGCACCTGGGCGTAGTGGTCGAACGTCATGGTGTACTGGGCGCGGCCCTGCGTCATCGAGCGCAGGTTGTTGACGTAACCGAACATGTTGGCCAGCGGCACCATCGCATTGATGACCTGGGCATTGCCGCGGGGTTCAGTACCGGTCAGCTGGCCGCGGCGGGACGACAGGTCACCCATCACGTCGCCGACGAAGTCTTCCGGAGTCACCACCTCGACCTTCATGATCGGCTCGAGCAGCTTGGCGCCGGCTTTCGGAGCCACCTCGCGGAAGGCCGCACGGGCGGCGATTTCGAAGGCAAGCGCCGACGAGTCGACGTCATGGTAGGCGCCGTCATACAGGGTCGCCTTGAAGTCGATGACCGGGAAGCCGGCGAGCACGCCGCTCTCGGCAACCGACTTGATGCCCTTTTCGACCGCCGGGATGTATTCCTTCGGCACGTTGCCGCCGACGACCTCGTTGGAGAACGTGAAGCCGGCACCCGGCTCCTGCGGCTCGAACTTGATCTTCACGCGGGCAAACTGGCCCGAGCCACCCGACTGCTTCTTGTGGGTGTAGTCGATATCGGCCGGCTTGGTCAGCGTCTCGCGATAGGCAACCTGGGGAGCGCCGACGTTGGCTTCGACCTTGAATTCACGCTTCATGCGGTCGACGAGGATTTCGAGATGCAGCTCGCCCATGCCCTTGATCACGGTCTGGCCGCTTTCATGGTCGACCGAAACGCGGAAGGACGGATCCTCGGCCGCCAGGCGATTGAGCGCGAGGCCCATCTTCTCCTGGTCATTCTTGGTCTTCGGCTCGACCGCAACCTCGATAACCGGCTCGGGGAATTCCATGCGCTCCAGAACGATCGGGTTGTTCGGATCGCACAGGGTATCGCCCGTGGTGGTATTCTTCAGGCCCGCCAGCGCAACGATGTCACCGGCGCGGGCTTCCTTGATTTCCTCGCGGCTGTTCGCATGCATCTGCAGCATGCGGCCGATACGCTCGCGGCCTTCCTTCACCGTGTTCATCACGCCGGCGCCGGTTTCCAGCACGCCGGAATAGATGCGCACGAAGGTCAGCGAGCCGACGAAGGGATCGTTCATGATCTTGAACGCCAGGCCCGAGAAGGGCTCGTCGTCCGAAGTCTTGCGGATCATCTCCTCATCGGTACCGGGCTTCACACCACGAACGGCATCGACATCCACCGGCGACGGCAGGTAATCGATCACGGCATCCAGCAGCGGCTGCACGCCCTTGTTCTTGAAGGCCGAACCACACAGCACCGGCACGAACTTGCCGGCAATGGTGCCCTTGCGGATGCAGGCAGTCAGGGTCTTGTCGTCCGGCTCGTTGCCTTCCAGATAGGCTTCCAGCGCGGCATCATCCATTTCGAGCGCGGCATCGATCATCTTCTGACGCCACTCGGCGGCCTGTTCCTTCAGGTCGGCCGGAATCTCGTCGAAGAAGAACTCAGCGCCGAGGCTCTCGTCCTTCCAGATGATGGCGCGGTTGCGCACCAGGTCGACCACGCCCTTGAAGTCGGCTTCCGAGCCGATCGGCAGAGTGGTGACCAGCGGAGTGGCGCCCAGTCGGTCGACGATCATGTCGACGCAGCGATAGAAATTGGCACCCATGCGATCAAGCTTGTTGACGAAGCACATGCGCGGCACGCCGTACTTGTCAGCCTGGCGCCACACTGTCTCCGACTGCGGCTCGACACCAGCAACGCCGTCAAACAGGCAGACCGCACCGTCAAGCACGCGCAGCGAACGCTCGACTTCAATGGTGAAGTCGACGTGACCGGGGGTGTCGATGATGTTGATGCGATGGTTGTTCCAGAAGCACGTGGTCGCGGCAGACGTGATCGTGATGCCGCGCTCCTGCTCCTGCTCCATCCAGTCCATGGTGGCAGCGCCGTCGTGCACTTCGCCGATCTTGTGCGACCGGCCGGTGTAATACAGCACGCGCTCCGTGGTCGTGGTCTTGCCGGCATCGATATGGGCCATGATGCCGATATTGCGGTAGCGCTCGTAGGGGGTCGTGCGAGGCATGACGATCTCCTGGGGACTCTCTAATGGCCGCCGGTTACCAGCGGTAATGCGAGAAGGCCTTATTGGCCTCTGCCATACGATGGGTGTCTTCGCGCTTCTTGACCGAACCGCCACGGCCGCTCGCGGCATCCAGCAGTTCGCCGGAGAGGCGGTCGATCATGGTGTTCTCGCCGCGGCCGCGGGCGGCGGAGATCAGCCAGCGGATCGCCAGCGCCTGGCCGCGGTCATGGCGCACTTCGACCGGCACCTGATAGGTGGCACCGCCAACGCGACGCGAACGCACTTCGATCTGCGGGCGCACGTTATTGAGGGCATCATGGAACATCTTGACCGGGTCATTGCCGGTCTTCGCCTTGATGCGGTCGAGGGCGCCGTAGATGATCGCCTCGGCGACCGACTTCTTGCCTTCGTACATCAGCATGTTCATGAACTTGGTCAGCACGATATCACCGAACTTCGGGTCCGGCAGGATTTCGCGCTTCTCGGCAGCATGGCGACGCGACATCGCTTTTTCTCCTGAGCCTTACTTCGGACGCTTGGCGCCGTACTTCGAACGGCGCTGCTTGCGGTCCTTGACGCCCTGCGTGTCGAGCACGCCACGGACGATGTGATAACGCACACCCGGCAGATCCTTGACGCGGCCACCGCGGATCAGCACCACCGAGTGCTCCTGCAGGTTATGGCCTTCGCCCGGGATGTAGCTGGTCACTTCGAAACCGTTGGTCAGGCGCACGCGGGCGACCTTGCGGAGCGCCGAGTTCGGCTTCTTCGGGGTCGTCGTGTAGACGCGCGTGCAAACGCCGCGACGCTGCGGGCATTCCTGCAGCGCAGGCACCTTGTCACGGACCGGCTTCGGGTGACGCGGCTTGCGGATCAGCTGATTGATCGTCGGCATACGAGTGGAAACTCCGCCAGTTGGTCCAACACAAAAAAATCCGAGGCGAACCACCGACAGCCTCCCGGCCCGGCAATCCGCCCTACTCTCGCTCCGACCCATCCTTGCGGCCCATCGGCCGCGGAGAGGGGTCATTATGTCTCTTGCGTAAGCCCGGTCTCGACGTGAGCGCTACGGAGACCCTGACCGTTCATCGGGCTGTGTCTAGGTTGAACCCCTACCACCAGCTCGAATCGCGGGGCGGACAATACTGTCGGCCCCCACCCCGGTCAAGCGCGATTTGGGGCCCTGTCGCGAAGTTTTTTGAGGCCGCGAAAAGCCTCGGATTCGCGGCTGCAGCAGGCCGCGGATCGTCTCATGTCCACCTGCCGCGAAGCCTGTATATTGGGAACATTCAAAGAACTTTGCAGGCTTCGGCGAAATCCAGACGGGGACTCCGGGGATGCAGTCGTGCCGGGTCGCCGAATCCAAGATTGCAGAGGAAATTTGATTTCACACTTGAATTATGGAAAAATTCGTTGTCGACCTTGGCATTGTCAAAACCGGACATCGGTCCGCAATCCAGGCCCACCGCCCTCGCTGCCAGGATGAAATAGGCCCCCTGCAGGCTGCCATTCCTGAAAGCCGCCACTTCGGCCGCCTGCGGATCATCGGCAAACCAGCCCCGCGCATCCGGATTATGCGGCAGCAATTTCGGCATGAGGTCATAGAACTTGAGATCATAGGCAAGGATTGCCGTCACCGGCGCGGTCATGGTCTGCTCGACATTGCCCTCCGACAGGGCCGGTTTCAGCCGGGCCTTGGCTTCCGGCGAGCGCACGAAGGCAATCCTGGCCGGAGAACAATTGCCGCTGGTGGGGGCCATCTTCATCAGGTCGAAAACCTGCTGCAGATGCGCATCGGTCACCGCCCGGTCCTGCCATCGCCTGTGCGTCCGCGCCTTGCGAAACAAAATATCCAGGGCGGTGTCATCGAGCATGGCTGCATCCTTGCTGTGTGTCCGGCCGGGCCGGCCCAGGGTCTCCCCTCCTAGCATGTCCGCCCGGTCGGAAAAACCGGGGTTACCCCTGTGAAACGCGGCATGGCGGCCGTCCAATGAGAAATATGCAGCCTTGGTCGAATATATTTTGCGGACACGGCACTTTCCTCGGCGCCGCGGCGCGCCCTATAATTGTTTGCACTACAACCAGATACACAGTCACCAACCCTGGGGGTACTCCTTATGACCGCCGGCAAAAAGCCTGTTACGCTCAACGATCCGAATACCGGCAAGACCGTCACCCTTCCCGTTCTCGACGGCAGTGTCGGCCCGTCGGTGATCGACATCCGCAAGCTCTATGCCGAATCCGGCTATTTCACTTACGACCCGGGCTTCACCTCCACGGCCAGCACCGAAAGCAAGATCACCTACATCGATGGCGATGAAGGCGTGCTGCTGTATCGCGGCTATGACATTGCCGACCTGGCCGAGAAATCGACTTTCCTGGAAACCTGCTATCTGCTGCTGAACGGCGACCTGCCGAATGCCAAGCAGCGCAGTGCTTTCGAGCACTCGATCACCAACCACACCATGCTGCATGAACAGATCCACTTCCTGTTCCGCGGTTTCCGTCGCGACGCCCATCCGATGGCCGTGATGTGCGGTGTGGTTGGCGCATTGTCGGCCTTCTATCACGACCAGACCGACTATGATGACCCCCATCAGCGCATGATCGCCCAGCACCGGCTGATCGCGAAGATGCCGACCATCGCAGCGATGGCCTACAAGTATTCCGTCGGCCAGCCCTTTATGTATCCGCGCAACGACCTGGGTTATGCCGAGAATTTCCTGCAGATGACCTTCGGCGTGCCGGCCGAGCCCTACAAGGTCAGCCCGGTTCTGGCCCGCGCGATGGATCGCATCTTCATCCTGCATGCCGATCACGAGCAGAATGCCTCGACCTCGACCGTGCGCCTTGCCGGTTCGTCGGGTGCCAATCCGTTTGCCTGCATCGCGGCCGGCATTGCCTGCCTCTGGGGCCCCGCCCATGGTGGTGCCAACGAAGCGGTGCTGAAGATGCTGGAAGAAATCGGCTCGATCGACAAGGTCGGCGAAGCCGTGAAGAAGGCGAAGGACAAGAATTCGGGCTTCCGCCTGATGGGCTTCGGCCACCGCGTCTATAAGAACTACGACCCGCGCGCCAAGGTGATGCGCGAGACCTGCTACGAGGTTCTCGAGGAACTGGGCGTCAAGGACGAGCCGCTGCTGAAGATGGCGATGGAACTGGAGCGCATCGCGCTGGAGGACGATTACTTCGTCAGCAAGAAGCTGTATCCGAATGTCGACTTCTATTCGGGCATCATCCTTCGGGCCATGGGCTTCCCGACCGCGATGTTCACCGCCCTGTTCGCCCTCGCGCGCACGGTCGGCTGGATCGCCCAGTGGAACGAAATGATCGAGGATCCGGCCCAGAAGATCGGCAGGCCCCGGCAGCTGTTCACCGGCTCGCCGAAGCGCACGTTTATTCCGCTCGACAAGCGGAAGTAACCGCGCTTCAATCGGACAGAGGCGGCACCGATGGGAGGCGGGCCGATGCGCAAGGGAGCAGAAAAACAGGGCGGGCAACCGCCCTCCGGTCCCCGGGCCACCGGTTTCGGCTGGCTGCGGCCTGGTTTTCTGACCATGCCGCTGCCGGCCAACGACAACCGTCTGGCGCCGCGTTCCCTGCTGCGCCGGCCACAGTTCTGGATCTGGTTCATGCTGATGGTTCTGGGCCTTGCCTGGATCATCTCCCGCTTCTGAACCTGCCCTCAACGGACCCAAACAGAAAAAGGCCCGGCGATGCCGGGCCTTTTTTGTATGTCCGTTTGTTTGTATGTCCGGACGTCCTGCGCCGTCAGGTTGCCTTGCGCTCGATGAGCTCGACCTTGTAGCCATCGGGATCCTCGACAAAGGCGATGACGCTGCCACCATGCTTCATCGGCCCCGGCGGGCGTGGAATCTTGACTCCTGCTGTCCCCAGGCGCTCGCACAGTCCATAGATATCCGGCACGCCAATGGCGATATGGCCGTAGCCGCTGCCGATTGAATACGGCTCTTTCTGACCCCAGTTATGGGTCAGTTCGATCACCGCCTGGTCCCGTTCATCGCCATAGCCGACAAAAGCCAGCGTGAATTCGCCAGTCGGATAATCCTGCCGCCGCAGCAGCGTCATACCCATCTGGTTGACATAGAAATCGAGGGACTTCTCGAGATCGAGTACACGCAGCATCGTATGCAGCATGCGGAAATTGGCCGGGGCTTCACTCATCAAGGTCTCCTATCGGTACGCAGATCGCATCAGACGACATTTAGGGCGCGGCAGCCGCAGATGCCAGCCGTTTCGCTGCCACCGCCAGCACAGCCCGCGCTGCACGGATGGACGGGCCCGGCTCGCCGTCGCCTCCCAGCTGGGCCGAGACCGCCGCACAGGCATCGATCTGTACCTGCCGCGCGGCCGGATCTGTCAGTAACCGCAGCAGGGCTGGCGCAATAGTCTCCGGACGGCAGTTCTCCTGCAGGAATTCCGGCATCACTTCGCGGTCGCAGAGAATGTTGACCAGACCGGCAAACCGGGTGTGCAGCAGGCGCCGCACGATCGCCGCCGTCAGCGGGTTCACCCGATAGGCCAGCACCGTGGGCGTCCCGGCCAGCCCCAGTTCAAGGGTCGCCGTACCCGATGCCGCCAGGGCCGCATCTGCAGCCAGCATTGCCGCATAACGCTCTTCCGCAACATCGACCACGGTAGCCGGAAACGGCAGGCTGCGGACCGCCTGCCGGACCATGTCAGCCACCGTCTCAACGGTGGGGATCACCAGATGTACGTCCAGGCCATTCTGCCGCAGCCGGTCCAGGACACCGGCGAAGACCGGCAGCAGCCGGCGGACCTCGCCCTGCCGGCTGCCCGGCAGCAGGGCCAGCAGAGGCCGTCCATCCGGAATGGCGTGGCGGGTACGGAACGGGGGGCGGCCGGCTTCGCTGGCTTCCGCCTCGCTGCGGCGGGCTGCGGCAAGAGTCTCGACGGCCGGGTGACCGACAAAGGTTGTCGGCAGCCCGACGGCCTCGAAATACGGAGGCTCGAAAGGCAGTACGACCATCAGATGGTCATACAGTCCCGCAAGCCGGCGCGCCCGTCCCGGCCGCCATGCCCAGACGGTCGGGGCCACGTAATGCATCAGCGGAAAGCTGCGCCCGGTCAGCAGTCGGGCCACCCGCCGCGTAAAGCCCGGACTGTCGATGGTCACGACTATGTCCGGCTGGTCTGTCAGCAGGGCCCGTGCCGTCTCGCGGATGCGCCGGCGCAGCAGCCGGATCCGCGGCAACACCTCCACCAGCCCCATGACGGCCAGATCGCCGATCGGAAACAGGCTTTTCAGCCCCTGCCTGGCCATCTCTGCCCCGCCGACGCCACTGAAGACGACGGCATCGCCGGTTTCCTGCCGCAGGGCACGCATGAGGCCGGCGCCGAGCGCATCGCCGGAGGGCTCACCGGCAATCAGCGCCACCCGCAATGGTCGGTTTTCACCCGTCATCACGGAACCCGACAACGAAAAGGCCATGCCGGTCTGCCGCGGCACCGGTCGCCGCAGCATCCACCAGCAGGGCGGCGCCCGCCTCGACGGCAATACCGGCAAGTCCGGCTGCAGCGGCTTTCCCGACCGTGACGGCCCCGATGGTCGGCAGGTCCACCCGGCGGTCCTGTTGCGGCTTGGCACATTTCACCAGCACTCCGCCACGGGCAGCCGGAGTCTGCGCCATCCGGGTCAATAACGCATCGGTGCCCGCATCGTCTTCCAGCCCCACCACGGCTCCGCCCGCCGCAACCGCTGCCTGCCCCCTGTCCGCCGCGCCGAGTGCGCGCGCTGCGGCAAGGGCGATCCGGATATCCGCCTGCATGGCCGCGTCCGGCGGACGCCCGGCATATTGCCGTTCGGCCACCAGCAGGTCCTGTATCAGACTGTCGACCCCGATCACCGAGAAGCCATCCTGCTCAATGGTTTCAACCACCACACGCAGGATCGCATCGTCACCGCTGAGTGCCGCACGCACCAGCCGTGGCAGCAGCAGAGCGCCCTTCCAGTCGGGGCGAAGCCTGGAGAAATCCGGTTTCGCAACGCTGCCACACAAGCAGACATCCACCACACCGGCGCCATGCAGGGCTTTCAGCAGCCCACCCACCTGCGGCAAATCGAACCAGCCATGCTCGCTGCCTGTCACCGTGTGCGCGGCACAGAATCCATTCAGGGCGGCGATATAGAGCGGGCGCCCACGGGCAAGGCAGGCATCGCGGACGAGCGCCGGAATCTCGCCGCCGCCGGCAATCAAACCGAGCTTAGGCAGCGCTGCCGGCATCCGCTTGCGGCTGGCAGATACCGCGTTTCGAGGCATTGCGGATGAAATCCGTCACCTCGCGTACCAGTGCGCTGCCAGCATAACTCTGACTGACATCGTCAAGACGCTGGGTGAACGTGCCTTTGCCGCTGAACAGCTGGTCATAGGCCGCCCGCAATCTGGCAATGTCTTCACGGTCGAAGCCACGACGCTTGAGGCCAACCAGATTGAGGCCTGAGAGATGCGCCCGGTTGCCGATCACCATGCCGTATGGGATCACATCCTGCTCGACGCCGGACATGCCACCGATCATTGCATGGGGACCGATTTTGCAGAACTGGTGCACAGCGGCCAGACCGCCGACGAAAGCGAAATCCCCAACCTCGATATGGCCGGCCAGGGTTGCATTGTTGGCCATGATCACGTTGTTGCCGAGCAGGCAGTCATGGGCGACATGGGCGCCGGCCATGAACAGGCCGCCATCGCCGACCCGGGTCAGCATGCCGCCACCCTCGGTGCCGGGATTCATGGTGACGCCTTCGCGGATCTGGTTGTTGCGCCCGATTTCCAGCCGCGACGGCTCACCATGGAATTTCAGATCCTGCGGCTGGTGACCGATCGAAGCAAACGGGAAAATGCGGGTTCCGTCACCGACAGATGTTATTCCGGCAACGGTAACATGGCTGACCAGTTCGACATGATCGCCCAGCACGACCTGGCTGCCCACATGGCAGTACGGGCCGATATGGACGCCCTCGCCCAGGCGTGCACCGGACTCGATAATCGCGGTGGGGTGAATCTGCGGCATTGCCTTACTTCTTGTCGAGGATCATGGCCGAGAAGATCGCTTCGGCCGCCAGCTTGTCATCGACCTTGACCTCGCCCTTGAATTTCCAGATCGAGCCACGCTGCTTGATGGCAGTAACGTGGATATACATGCGGTCGCCCGGGGTCACCGGCCGGCGGAAGCGCGCCTCGTCGATGGTCATGAAATAGACCAGCTTGCCCTCGGCTTCCGGTCCCAGTGTATGCACCACCAGAACGGCCGCCGTCTGCGCCATACTTTCCACAATCATCACGCCGGGCATCACCGGCTGGGTCGGGAAATGACCGGTGAACTGCGGCTCGTTCATCGTCACATTCTTGATGCCGATGGCGCTTTCGCCAGCCTTCATCTCGATGACACGGTCGATCAGCAGCATCGGATAGCGATGCGGGATCATCTCCATGATCCGGAGGATATCAACAGACTCCACGCTGCCCACGGCCTGGGTTTCAGTCATGCGGCCCACCCTTCTTCTGCGCCAGTCGCCGCAAGGTCGCGATCTGGCGGAAATAATCCTTCACCCTGGTCGCCGGAATGCCAAAATGGCTCTCGCCGGCCGGAATGTCGGTCATGATCCCCGACTTCGCCCCGACCCGCGCACCGGCACCGATCTTGAGATGCCCGGCAACTCCGCTCTGCGCAGCCAGCACCACGAAGTCCCCGAGCTGCGTCGAGCCGGCGACGCCTGCCTGGGCGACAATGATGCACCCCCGACCAAGGGTGACGTTGTGCCCGATCTGGACCAGATTATCAATCCAACAGCCCGGCCCGATCACCGTGTCGGGGCCGGCGCCCCGGTCGATGGTGGTATTGGCGCCGATCTCGCAGTCATCCCCGACCAGGACGCGCCCCAGCTGGGGGACTTTCACATGGCCGGCCGCATCCGGGGCGAAGCCGAAGCCGTCCTGCCCGATCCGCACGCCGGTATGCAGGGTCACCCGGGCACCGATGAGACAATGGCTGAGGGTGACCGAGGGCCCGATGCGGCTGTCTGCGCCGACGACCACACCCATCCCGATCACAGAACCGGCACCGACTGAAACACGGTCGCCAATCTCGGCGCCGGCCCCGATCACGACATGCGGACCGATTGCCACATCGGCACCAATTCTGGCCGCAGGGTCGACCACGGCAGATGCATGCCGCCCAGGCACTGCTGGCGGAGCGGGATAGAAGAGCTGTGCCGCCCGCGCATAGCTCAGATACGGATTGGGCGACAACAGCAGCGCCAGACCGGCCGGGGCCGCTGCCGCATGCTTTTCATGCAGGATGCAGGCGCCGGCCCGGGTGGAGGGCAGAGCGGCAACATATTTCGGGTTGTCCAGGAAAGACAGCTGCTCCGGCCCGGCCTGATCCAGGGATGCAACATCGGAAACCATGCGGGCGGCCAGACCGGCATCTGCCAGGCTGGCGCCACAGCGCATGGCCAGTTCTCCCAGGCTGAAGGGGCCGGCCCGGCTGAAAAAGCGCGGATCAGCCATTATGCTATTTCCTTGCTGGCAATGCGGCTTTCACGGTCGGCAGGCGCTGGTCCAGTGCTTTCAGCACATCCTGAGTGATCTCCACCGGCTCGATCATGACCTGCACATGCGCCCTGTCGAGCACCATGTTGAAGCCGCGCGCCTTGGACATGTCCTTCAGGATTTCGACCACCTCGCGCGACACCTGCTCGCGCGCCGCGTTAAAGGCCTTCTCGATATTGGTCTGGTGATCCTGAATCTGCTTCTGCAGTGTGACAACCTTGCCCTGGAAGGCCTGGCGCTTCTGCTCGAAAGCCTCCGGGGTCAGGATGCTGCGCTGCTTGGCCAGCTCCTGATCCTCTTTGCGCAGGCTGTCCTCCTGCTTCTCGATCTCCGGCTTCAGGCTGGCGCGGTATTGGTCGATCTGCTGACGCACGCTCTTGAGCGCAGCGGCTTCGCGGAAGATGCGCTGGCTGTCGACCACGACGATGATGGCAGGAGGTGTTTTTCCGGCCTGCTGCGCCTGGGCAGCCGCCGGAACCGCCATAGCAAACAGGGCGAAAAGGGCGAGACCGCCCCGGAGAAAAGCATGCATTGGCTCTGAACCTTACTAGCTAGAAGCGTGAACCGAAATTGATCCGGACGATCTCCCGCTTGTCCAGATCCTCCTTGATGACCGGGATGCCGAAATCTACCCGGATCAGGCCCAGCGGCGACTTCCACTGCAGGCCCGTGCCGACGGAGACACGCAGGCTGGCTTCGTCGAAAACCTCAGGCCCCGTATCGCTGAGGCCCCAGAGACTGCCGGCCTCGGTGAACAGGATGCCCTTGATGCCGAATTCGCTCGGCAGGCCGATCGGGAAAGAGACATCCGCCGAGCCCTTATAATACTGCTCACCGCCCAGCGCGTCGCCCGTTGTGGTATCGCGCGGACCGATACCGCCGGTCCGGAAGCCGCGGAAGCTGTCGCCGCCAATAAAGTAGCGGTTCGGCAGCCGCACATCCTCACCGACTCCGATGATCGAGCCTGCTTCCGCCCCCAGGGTCAGCACCACATCGTCAGACAGCGAATAATATTTGTAGGCGTTGCCGATATTCTTGATGAACCGCTCTGAACCGCCAAGGCCGGCGACCTCCTGCGACAGGCGAAGCAGATAGCCGGTCGTCGGTTCGATCCTGTCGTCACGCCTGTCATAGGTCAGCACATGGCCAACCGATGATGTGACATAGCCGCCCTCCTGCGCCCGGATAAAGCGGGAGGCATTGCCGCTGACGCTGTTAATCTCGTCGTGCCGGAACCGGTAGTAAACCTGCTCCGACAGGTTTTCCGTAATCGGGAACGAAACACGCGGCGAGGCAATCGATGAGGTCTGGTCCAGACTGCTGCGCCGCTGATAGTCGGTCCGGCGCCGCGAAAGGTCAAAACCGGCAGCCAATTCCCGATCGAGGAAATAGGGCTCGGTAAAGGACAGATCCGCCTGCTGGCGCCGGGTGGAGAGGCTGAAGCCGAGCTTCAGGTCCTGCCCGCGCCCAAGCAGGTTGCGTTCGCGGATCGAAACGTCACCCAGCACGCTTTCGGTCGTCGAGTAACCGACACCAAAGGAAAGTTCGCCGGTCGACTTTTCCGTCACCTCGGCCGTCAGCACCACCTTGTCTGGCGCACTGCCCTTGCTTTCATTGATCTCGACCTTGTCGAAAAAGTTCAGGCCGCGCAGCCGGGTACGGGTCCGGCGCAGCTTTGCCGCATTGAAGGCATCGCCTTCGGCCAGACGGAATTCGCGGCGGATGACCTTGTCTAGGGTGCGGACATTGCCAACGATATCGATACGCTCGACAAAGACCCGCGGGCTTTCGCCGATCATGTAATTGATGTCGATGATCCGCCGCTGCAGGTCCTTCTTCACTTCCGGACGGACATCCACAAAGGCATAGCCCAGCCGCCCAAGATCATTGGTGATAGCCTGGACCGTATCTTCAACCTGGTCGGCATTGTAGATATCGCCACTCTTGGTGGTTACCAGCGGCTTGAGCTGGGCGCCGTCCACGCCCTTGATCTCGCTGATCACGTCCATGACGCCGAACTTGTATTGCGGGCCCTCGTCCACCGTGAAGGTGATGATGAAATTCTCGCGATTGGGCAGCAACTCGGCAACGGCATTGACGACGCGGAAGTCGGCATAGCCCTTGCTGAGATAGAATTTGCGCAGCTTCTCCCGGTCGAATGTCAGGCGGTCCGGATCATAGCTGTCATCGGAACTGAGAAACCGGTACCAGGCAGATTCCTTGGTCTGGATTTCCTCGCGCAGGCGGGAATCGCTGAAGCGCTTGTTGCCGATGAAGCGGATGCTGCTGACCCCGGTCAGCGGACCCTCATTGATTTCGAACACCAGATCGACCCGGTTCTGCTCAAGCTGGATCACCTTCGGCTCGATGGTCGCAGCGAAACGGCCGGAACGCCGGTATATCTGCTGGATACGCTGGGTATCCGCCTGCACCTTGGCACGGGTGTATATCTGGCGCGGCTTGAGCTGCAATTCACTGCGCAGCTGGTCCGCCTGGATGCGGCGGTTCCCTTCGAATACCAGGCGATTGATCACCGGATTCTCGGTAACCCGCACCAGCAGGGTGCTGCCCTGCAGGCGCAGATTGACATCCGAGAACAGGCCCGTGGCGAACAGCGCCTTCAGCGACTTGTCGGCTTCAGCGGGACTGTAGGCCGCTCCGGGCTGCAGGGTCAGGTAATTCTGGATGGTCGAGATTTCGATGCGCTGGTTACCCTCAACCACGATGTCGCGGATCGCCGGGCCACTCTGCGCGGCAGCCGGCATGGCTGACAGCGTCAGCAGCAGCATGACCGCAATCACGCCAAGACGGTGAATACGGGCCATCATTCCCCCGACCATGACAGACACGCTCTCTCCCGTCGCCCCTCGCCCCGTGCGCACAATACCCACCTCACGAAAACAGGTTGGTGAGGAAGCCGAATACCGGCAGGCGGTTCAGGTCGTTCCAGGTTGCAAACAGAAACAGCGACATCACCAATGCGAAGCCAATGCGGAAACCATACTCCTGCGCCCGCTCGCCCAGCGGACGACCGCGCAGTCCCTCGATACCGTAGAAAAGCAGATGGCCGCCATCGAGCATCGGCACCGGGAACAGATTGATCAGGCCGATCGCCACCGACAGTGTGGCCATCAGCTGCACCAGGCCGAGCCAGCTGGCCTTCGCCACATCGCCGGATATCTTGGCAATACCGAGCGGTCCGCTCAACTGGTCGCCGGATTCCCGTCCCTGCACGATGCGGCCCAGATACGTGAAGGTGTTGGCAACCACCAGCCAGGTCTCGCGGCCGGCCTGCACCACGGCCGTAGCCGGATCATGCCGGACGAATTCGATACCGGTGGTCCGAATACCAATCTGGCCAACCCGCTGAGTGCCCCCCACCCCGTCAGAAACATCGACCCGCTGCGGCACCACGGTCAGATGCAGTTCCGCACCATCGCGGCGGACGGTCAGGTCGATCGGAGTCTCCGCCCGCAGTGCCACATATGTCTTGAGTTCCTCGAACCGCTCGATACTGGTGCCGTCTGCACCGGTAATGCGATCACCGGCCTGCAGGCCGGCAGCGGCAGCGGCACTGTTTGGCACCACATCCCCGACCACCGGCGGCGTGAAAGGCTGCCCGACCAGGCTGAAGAGCATGGCATAGATGAAGATCGCGAAAATGAAGTTCGCCATCGGGCCGGCGGCAACAATGGCTGAGCGCGCGGCTAGTCCCTGATGGTGGAACGACACCTTGCGGTCGGCGTCGGTCATCGCTGCAGCCGCTGCAGTGTCGGCCCCGGAAGCCGCATCCGCGTCGCCGAAAAACTTGACGAACCCGCCGAGGGGTATGGCGCTGATTTTCCAGCGGGTGCCATTGCGGTCGTTCCAGCCGAACAGTTCCGGGCCGAATCCGATCGAAAAGACCTCGACCCGCACGCCACAACGGCGGGCCACCCAGTAATGCCCCAGCTCGTGCACAAAGACGATGATGGTCAGAACGACAACGAAGGGGACGATGTAGCTGGCAAGATTGGTTACGAATTCCATGATACCTCGACGGCCAGCCTAGTGCCGGCCCTGTCCCCTTGTTGGCACCCGAACAACCCGCCCGTCCTCCGTCGGCTCGACCAGATACCGGGCATAGCGCCGGGCGGCCTGGTCGGCGTCGTGCACCGCATCGAGATCCGTCAATGCCACATGCTCGACCCTGGCCAGTGTCTGTTCGACGATCCGCGTGATATCGAGAAAGCCGATCCGGCCCTTCAGAAAAGCGTCGACAGCCACCTCATTGGCAGCGTTCAGGATAGTAGGTGCCGCGCCCCCGCTTTGCAAGGCCTGCCGGGCCAGATTGAGGGCAGGAAATCTAGCGGAATCAGGGACTTCAAAGGTCAGACGGGCGATTGCGGCAAGGTCAAGCCGGGCCGCCGGCGTCGCCATCCGGCCCGGCCAGGCCAGGGTCACGGCAATGGGGGTCCGCATGTCGGGAGTTCCCAGCTGGGCAAGGACTGACCCGTCCACATATGAAACCATGCTGTGGATCACCGACTGCGGGTGTATCAGGATCTCGATCCGCTCTTCCGGTACCGGGAACAGGAAGCTCGCCTCGATCAGTTCCAGACCCTTGTTCATCAAGGTCGCGGAATCGACGGATATTTTGGCACCCATGCTCCAGACCGGATGCGCGATGGCCTGGGCCGGCGTGACCTCGCGCATCTCGCCCAGGCTGAGCGTCCGGAACGGCCCGCCCGAGGCCGTAAGGATCACCCGGTCGATACTGTCCGGGGCATCAAAGTCAAAAACCTGAAAAATCGCGTTATGCTCGGAATCCACCGGCAGGATGGTGGCGCCATGCAGAGCAGCCTCCCGCATCACCAGGGCGCCGGCACAGACCAGGCTTTCCTTGTTGGCCAGCGCCACGATCCGCCCCTGACGCACGGCGGCAAGGGTCGGTTCCAGCCCGGCCGCGCCGACAATCGCGGCCATCACCCAGTCCGCCGGCCGGGATGCCGCCTCGGTAATCGCCGCAGCGCCACCAGCCGCCTCGATACCGCTGCCCGCCAGCCGCTGGCGCAGTTCCGGCAGCAGGCTTCCGTCGCCGATCACGGCGCATTCCGCCCGCAGCCTGCGGGCCTGGTCCGCCAGCAGCGCGACATTGGTCTGTGCCGTCAGCGCAACCACCTGGCAGCGGTCGCCCTCCCGCTGCAGCAGATCAATGGTCGAACCGCCGATCGAACCGGTGGAACCAAGGATGGTCACCCGGCGCGGCTTTCCCTCCTTCGGCCCGTTCACAGCCATATCAGATCACCCCACAGGATGTAGATCAGGGTGACGAAGGGTACCGCGAACAACAGCCCGTCAAGGCGATCCAGCGCGCCGCCGTGACCGGGGATCAGGGTGCCGGTGTCCTTGACGCCGAAATGCCGCTTCACGCCGGATTCAAAGAAATCGCCGGCCTGCGAAACCACGGCAACTAAAGCCGCCAGCAGCGCCAGGGCCGGCGCCGGCCATCCCGGATCGATACGCGCCACCAGCCAGCCGACCAGCGCAGCACAGGCCATGCCGCCACCCAGCCCCGCCCAGGTCTTGTTCGGACTGATACTGGGGATCAGCTTCGGACCGCCGATTGCCCGGCCGGCGAAATAGGCACCGGTATCGGTCGCCCAGATCACGCAGAGCAACCAGAAGACCAGGTGCTGCCCCTGCTCGGAATCCTCGCGCAGCCACAGCAGCAGCAGGCATGGCAGACCGATATAGAGCAGACCGACGGTATGCCACAGGAAGCGGTGGCGCATGTACAGCCCGAGCGCGACCGCAACCAGCAGCAGGAAACCCATGGCGAAGTTGTGATGCTTGAACATCACCAGCAGCAGACTGCCCGCAAGCCCGAGCAGACTGCCAGCCAGCAGGCTGCGGGCATAAGGCCCCGGCATGCGCAGCCATTCATGCAGCATCATCGACCCGGCCAGGAATGCCAGCGCCGCAAACGGCCATTCTCCCAGCCATGTTGCCAGTATGGCCAGCGGCAGCATGATCGCCGCCGAGATCACGCGCAGAAGCAGGCTGCTGGCCCCGGTCTTCGGCATGGCCGCGGGTGTTTCAGGCGCACTGCGCTCAGTCACCGCTTCCGCCATAGCGGCGGTCACGCCGCTGGAATTCGCCGACTGCGGCGGCGAGATCCGACTGGCCGAAATCCGGCCAGAGCTTGTCGACAAAGATCAGTTCACTGTAAGCCGACTGCCAGAGCAGGAAGTTCGACAGCCTCTGCTCGCCGCTGGTGCGGATCACGAGGTCCGGGTCGGGAATCCCCGTGGTGTGCAGATTGGCCGCCACGATATCCGCATCAATCCGGTCGGGATCGAGCGTGCCGGCGGCAACCCTCTCGGCAATCCGGCGGCAGGCAGAAACGATCTCGTCCTGGCCGCCATAACTGAGCGCGATAACCAGCGTCAGGATGCGGTTCTCGGCCGTGCGGTTTTCAGCTTCGGCGATCAGCTCGATGATATCCGCAGCAAGCCGGCTGCGGTCCCCGATCACCCGGATACGCACCCCGGCCGACGCCAGTTCGTTCAGTTCGCGGCGGATATACAGCCGCAGCAGGTCCATCAGGCCGGCAACCTCGGTCTGCGGCCGCTTCCAGTTTTCCGACGAGAAGGCATAGAGGGTCAGGTACTGGATGCCGAGGCCACGGCAGGCGCGCACCACCTCGCGCACGGCGTCGACCCCCTGCCGGTGGCCGAGGTTACGCGGCAAGCCGCGGGCCTTGGCCCAGCGCCCGTTGCCATCCATGATGATGGCGACGTGGCGCGGCGGAGCCGGCTCAAGCGCGGGCGATGCAACCGGCTGCGACATGGTCAGACCTGCAGGATCTCCTTGGTCTTCTGCGCCAGCAACTCGTCGATCTTCTTGGTCGACGCATCGGTCAGGGCCTGGATTTCGTCATGCCACATCTTGGCATCGTCCTCACCCAGGTCGCCGTCCTTTTCCATTTTCTTCAGGCTGTCCATACCGTCGCGCCGCACCCCGCGCACCGCCACCCGGGCCTGCTCGGCATACTGGCCGGCAACCTTGGTCAGTTCTTTGCGACGCTGCTCGTTCAGTTCCGGAATCGGGATCCGGATCAGCTGTCCATCCGCCTGCGGATTAAGCCCGAGGCCACTGGCCGTGATCGCCTTCTCAACCGCTTTGACATTCGACTTGTCCCAGACCTGGACGCTGATCATGCGCGGTTCCGGCACGCTGACCGTCCCAACCTGGTTGATCGGCATCATGCTGCCGTAGACCTCGACGCGAACCGGGTCGAGCATGCTGGTGGATGCGCGGCCGGTGCGCAGACCGGAGAATTCGTGCTTCAGCACATCCACCGCCTTGTTCATCCGGCGCTCGATATCGTCGATATCCGGTTCTGCCACTGCCGTCTCCTCACGCGATTCAGAAATCAAACAAAAACAATATGTTACGGAAAACTACCCGCGTCAGCCACCCGCGATGACCGTACAGCGCCCGGCGCCGGTCAGCACTTTGGCGAAGCCGCCCGGCTCGTGCAAGGAAAACACCAGAATCGGGATCTTGTTCTCGCGCGCCAGACTGATGGCCGAAGCATCCATCACCTTCAGATCGCGCTGCAGCACGTCCATGTAGGTCAGGTGGTCATACCGGGTGGCGGCCGGATCGAGCTTGGGGTCGGCGCTGTACACACCGTCGACCTGGGTCCCCTTGAGCAGGGCATCGCAGCCCATCTCGGCAGCCCGCAGGGCTGCCGCCGTGTCCGTGGTGAAGAAGGGGTTGCCGGTGCCCGCGGCAAAGATCACCACCCGGCCCTTCTCCATATGCCGCATGGCCCGGCGCCGGATATACGGTTCGCAGACGGTGTCCATGCGGATCGCCGACATCACCCGGGTCGGCACCCCATGGGATTCCAGCGCATGCTGCACTGCCAGTGCATTGATCACGGTGGCCAGCATGCCCATATAGTCGGCCGAAGCCCGCTGCATGCCACGGGTAGCACCCGCCACCCCGCGGAAGATGTTGCCCCCGCCGATCACCAGGCAGACTTCGGCGCCAAGGGTATGAACTGCCTTCACCTCGGCGGTGATCCGGTCGACAGTCTCGAAATCAATGCCGTAGGGGGTCGGCCCCATCAGGGCCTCGCCAGAGCATTTCAGCAGCACACGGCGGTATTTGACGATCATGAACATCCTCGGCGGCGACGGCGCCCAGGGTGGCCCAGGGGCGCGGCGATTCTGTGGCGTACCTTATAGCACGCCTCGACCCGGTAAAAATCCCCGCGGATCGGAGCGCGCAACCCCGCGCCGATACAGAAAGGGGGGCCGAAGCCCCCCTGTCCAGATCGCCGTCAGCCGGCCATCTTCGCCACTTCCGCGGCGAAGTCGTCGGCTTTCTTTTCGACACCCTCGCCCAGCTGGAAACGGACAAAGGCGGTCAGCTCGATCGGTGCGCCGGCATCCTTGGCGGCCTTCTCGATGGCCTTGCCAACCTGGGTTTCGCCATCGATCACGAAGGTCTGCTCCAGCAGCACGACCTCCTGGTAGAACTTGCGGATGCGGCCTTCCACCATCTTGGCGATAATGTCGGCCGGCTTGCCCGAACCGGCAGCCTGCTCGGTCAGGACGGTCCGCTCGCGCTCGACCAGGGTCTGGTCCAGGTCCTTGGTGCTGACCGACTGCGGGTTGGTCGCCGCAATATGCATGGCCAGCTGCTTGCCGATCTGCTCCAGCACCTCGCGCTTGCCGGCCGACTTCAGGGCAACCAGCACGCCGAGCTTGCCGACGCCTTCCGCCAGCGCACTGTGCACATAGGCAACCACAGCGCCCTGGTCGACGCTGAGGGTGCGGGCACGACGCAGGGTCATGTTCTCGCCGATAGTGGCGATCGCCTGGGTCACTTCATCCTTGACGTTGCGGCCGGTGCCCGGAAAGGCCGCAGCCTCCAGCTTGGCGAGATCCTCGCCGGCTTCCAGCGCCACGGTGGCAATGCCGCTGGCCAGTGCCTGGAACTGCGGATTACGGGCGACAAAGTCTGTCTCGGCATTCACCTCGACAATGGCGCCCTTGCCGTCCTTGATCGCCACGGCGACCAGGCCTTCGGCAGCAACACGGCCCGCCTTCTTGGCGGCAGCCGACAGGCCCTTCTTGCGCAGCCAGTCGATGGCCGCATCAAGGTCGCCGGCGGTCTCGCCCAGCGCCTTCTTGCAATCCATCATTCCGGCGCCGGTCTTCTCGCGCAGGTCCTTCACCAGGGCCGCAGTGATCTCAGCCATGTCAGTCCTCTCAATGCTTCTCGGTTGCCCGGACATTGCCCGGTAATCGTATGGTCATCAAAACGGCTGCGGCGCCCCGTCGGAATCCGACCGGGGCGCCGCGACCGTGCATCAGGCTCAGGCCTGGGCCGCGGCTTCGCCGCCTGCGGCCGGTTCGGCAATGGCCTCGACCGGCAGCTCCTCGGCGGCGCCGATATCGGCACCGCTGGCCGACAGCTGCTCTTCGATGCCGCTCAGGACGGCCAGCGAGAACAGGTCGCAGTACAGGTTGATGGCGCGCAGTGCGTCATCATTGCCCGGCACCGGGTAGGTGATGCCCTGCGGATCCGAGTTCGAATCGAGCACCGCGACAACCGGGATGCCCAGCGTGCGGGCTTCGGCGATGGCGATGTCTTCCTTGACCGTGTCGATCACGATCATGATATCCGGAAGTCCGCCCATGTCCTTGATGCCGCCCAGCGCCCGGTCGAGCTTTTCGCGCTCGCGGGTGAGATTCAGCACTTCCTTCTTGGTAAGGCCGGCAGTGTTCTGCTCGGAACCGAGCAGCTCTTCCAGCTCCTTCAGGCGCTTGATCGACTGGGAGATGGTCTTCCAGTTGGTCAGCATGCCGCCAAGCCAGCGATGGTTCACGAAGAACTGACCGCACTTGGCCGCCGCCTCGGCGATCGCCTCGGAAGCCTGCCGCTTGGTGCCGACGAACAGCACACGGCCACCGCCGGCAGTGACATCGCGCACGGCCTGCAGGGCCCGATGCAGCATCGGCACCGACTGCTGCAGGTCGATGATGTGAACGTTGTTGCGCTCCCCGAACAGGAACGGCTTCATTTTCGGATTCCAGCGGTGGGTCTGGTGTCCGAAATGCACGCCAGCTTCGATCAGCTGACGCATGGTAAAGGTCGGCAGGGTCATCCTCTATCCTTCTCCGGTTGGGCCGCCGCAGGCACGTCCTGCCCCTGGAACCGAAATTCCGCCGGGACCGGACACCGGAACGCTGCCATGGGATGTCTCCCCAGGGCCGCGCAAGCCTGCGTGTGGGTTTGAACGCCGCGGCTTTTACCCCCTTGCCCGGCTTCTGGCAAGCCCCCGTTTCATCCCAGGCAAGTTTTCCCGCCTCGCTACAACCACAGGCTTCCTGCCACTGGCGTCTGGCAGGCGGCCATGGTGTTATGATCGCATGTCGTCGGCGGTCCTCACTCAGAAAGAGCTGGATGCCCTGCTGGTTTCCCAGGAACGCTTCGCGCGGGGTGCCAGGGGGGGTAACCGCTTGAATTTACAGTTCCAGGATGCCTCCGGTCTGAATTTCGCCAATCGCGACCTGCGGGAATGCGCCATGGTCGGCGGCAATTTCCGGAACGGGGTTTTCAAGTTTGCCCGCCTTGCCGGCGCCAATTTCTACGGTGCCGTGCTTGAGGGTGCCGACCTGACTTCCGCCGACCTCACCCGGGCCGACCTGCGCGGGGCCCTGATGCGGGCGGCCAACCTGGAATTTGCCGATCTGTCCGGCGCCGATCTGCGCGATGGCCGGCTGCTGAAGCCCGATGAGACCGGAAACCTGGTGCCCATCGCGGTCGGCGGCGCCGTGACCGAGCGGGCGCAGATGACCCATTCCCGGCTGGTCGGCGCCAAGCTGGGCCGGATCATGAGCCAGCAGGCCGACCTCAGCCATGCCAACCTGGCGAACGCCCGGCTGGTCGATGCCGATCTGTCCAATTCCGACCTGCGCGGGGCCATATTCGTCGGGGCCGATCTGACCAACACCAACATGAGCGGATGCAGCCTGTCCGGCGCAGTCCTTGCCGGTGCCCTGCTGCATGGCACGAAGTTCGAAGGCGCCGACCTCGCCGGCGCCTTCTTCCGGTCCTCCGAAATGCGCGACGCCCGCCTCAATGGCGCCCTGATGGCGAAAAACCTCGCCGAACTCGACAAGCCGCTGCAGATCGTGCTGCGTGAGCATCTGCTGTGGGCGGAATCGCTGGGCATCAAGGGGCGCCGCGCCGATTTCAGCCGCATCGACATGTCCGGCGTCAAGCTGCAGCAGATCGACCTCTCGGCCGCCTTGTTCGTACAGGCCACCCTGGTTGAAGCCGATTTCGGCGGTTCGGTCCTGTCCATGGCCGATTTTTCCGATGGCATGCTGCTGAATGCCAACTTCGTCGGCGCTGATCTGCGTGGAGCGAAATTCGCCGCTGCCAACCTGATCGGCTGTAATTTCAGCGGCGCCCGCCTCGGGCCAATGCCGATTTCCTCCCTCGAAGGCCGCCGCTGGCATACCAGTTTCGAGGATGCCAATCTGGGCCAGGCCAATCTGGCCGGCTGCCAGCTGGATGGCGCCCGCTTCGACCGGGCGATCCTGATGCAGGCCGACCTGCGTGGCGCCAATTTGCGCGGGGCCAGTTTCCGCCATGCCGACCTCAAGGGCACCGATCTGCGGGAAGCCGACGTGACCGGAGCGGATTTCACCGATGCCAGCGGCGTTAACCTGTCTTAACGCCTGTCCGGTATGCTACCGTGCCCGGACGGAGCGCCTGAATGAATAACCCGGTCAAAGTCATCGCCCAGTACGAGATCGACGAATTCTTCGAAGATCACGCCAATTATGTCCGTGGTGTCCGCGGCGGCAAACGCATGGTGCTGCATTTCCGCGATGCCTCGCGGCTCGATTTCAGCGGCAAGGAACTGAGCTCCGCGGATTTTGTCGGCAGCAAGATGAATTATGCCGATTTCAGCCACGCCTTGCTGGCCGGCTCATCGTTTTTCGCCACCGACCTGCAGGGTGCCGACTTCCGCCGCGCCGACCTCACCAAAGCCGACCTGCGTGGAGTCAACCTGCGCAATGCCAATCTGGAATCGGCCAATCTCACCAATGCCGATATCCGCGACGGCGTGCTGCTGCGACCGGACGAGGATGGCAACCTGATCGCCGTGCTCAAGCGCGCCACCTCGATCGACAACGCAAAAATGGCCGGCGCCAACCTGACCTCGGCCAAGCTGGGCAAGGTCGTCGGCCGCAACACCGATCTCAGCAACTGCAACTTCTCCAATGCCAAGCTGAACGGCGCCGACCTGTCCGGCTCCAACCTGTCCGGCTGCCTGTTCACCGGCGCCGACCTTACCGGCTCGAACATGTCGCATTGCGTGCTGCATGGCTCGGTTCTGGCCGGCGCCGTGATCAACGAGACAAATTTCGACGGCGCCGATCTGACCGCCGCGTATTTCCGGCCGATGGATCTGCGCGATACGGATATGACCAAGGCGATACTGCCGCGCAGTCTGGATAATCTGGACCGCTCGCTGCAGTTCATCGTGCGCGAGCACCTGACCTGGATCGAGACGCTGGGCAAACAGGGGATGAGGGTGGATTTCAGCCGCTATGATCTCTCCGACCTGAAGCTGAACAACATCAACTTCTCGGCCGGTGACTTCTCATACGCGATCCTGCGCAACACCGACTTCTCCGGCGCCCGCTTCGTGCTGGCAGACCTGCGTGGCGCAATGATGCTGAATGCCAATTTTGCCACCAGCAACCTGCAGGGTGCGAAATTCGATCGCGCCATCATGACAAACGCCGATTTCCGTGGCGCCCGGCTGTCACCGGTCAGCATCTCGGGGGCCCGCAACCGTCACCAGCCGGCCTCGCTGCAGGAATGCAACCTGACCCAGGCGAAATTCCAGGGCGCCGACCTTGAGGGGGCAATCTTCAACCGCTCGATCCTGACGATGACCGACCTGCGCAGTGCTAACCTGCGCGGCTGCTCGTTCCTTGATGCCGATCTGACCAATGCCGACCTGCGCGGCGCCGACCTCGAAGGAGCCGATCTGCGCGGGGTTATTGGCTACAAGTCCGACTAGTCTGCCAGTGATTTCGAGGCAATCTCGTAGACATCCGTGGACAGCTTCGGCGCCGTCAGGATGCGCTGCAATTCGGCTTTCATCCTAGCCTGTCGCCCTGCATCGAAACGTTTCCAGCGGCCGAGCGGGGCCAGCAGCCGCGCCGCCACCTGCGGGTTGACTGGATCAAGCTGCAGAATCCGGTCGGCATGGAAGGCATAGCCGGAACCGTCCGCCGCATGGTAGCGCAGCGCGTTGGCCGTGAAGCTGCCGATCAGGGCACGCACCTTGTTCGGCTTCTGCATTGAAAACCCCGGATGCGCCAGCAGGGCCTGCACCCGCTGCAGCGTGTCGGGGCGAGACGAGACCGCCTGCAGCGCAAACCACTTGTCCATCACCAGGGCATCGTCGCGGAAGCGTGCCTCGAAATCATCGAATGCGGCCTGCCTTTCCGGTCCGTCGAGATCAGCCAGCAAACGCAGGGCGGCCATACGGTCGGTCATATTGTCGGCCGCCTTGTACTGCCCGGCGATCCGCTCCAGCAGGGCGACGTCGCTTTCGGCCAGTGCCGAGAGGTAAGACAAGGCCGCATTCTTCAGGGCGCGGCGCCCTGCCGGCGCCGCATCCGGCGAGTATGGGCCGCTTTCACGGCTGGCTTCATACAACGTCTCGAATGTGACGCGATGCGCGGCAGCAACCTGCCGGCGCAGCGCCCTGCGGGCGGCATGGATCGCGTCCACATCCACCACTGCCATACGGTCGGCAATATAATCCTCATCGGGCAGAGCGACAGCCTCCGCTGCGAAGGCCGGCTCCAGGCCGTCATCATGCAGTATCTGCCCGATCGCATCGATGAAGGCCGGGTCGTAGGCCGCATCGGCGGGTTTACCGGCCTGAATCTCGGTGACCCGCTGCAGCAGCAGGTCGGTGGCGAATTGCTGGCCGGCTTCCCAGCGTGCGAAGGGGTCGCTGTCATGAGCCATCAGGAAGGCCCTCTCGGCGCCATCCTGCCGCACATGCACCAGCACCGGCGCCGAGAAGCCGCGGTTCAGCGACAATGCCTTCGGCTGCGGCAGGTTGACAAAACGGAAGGTCTGATTGGGGGTCGTCAATTGCAGCAGACGACCTGGCTTTGCTGTATCCGCCTCACCTTCCAGCCGCAGCGGAATGTCGCGGCCCTGCCCGTCCAGCAGGCCGATAGCAAACGGGATATGCATCGGCGCCTTGTCGGGTTGCCCCGGAGTCGGGGGGCAGCTCTGCCGCACTGTCAGATGATAACTGCCCTCGCCGGCATCATAACGGCCCTCGATCTCCAGCTCGGGCGTACCGGCCTGACTGTACCACAGCCTGAACTGTGACAGGTCCGCGCCATTGGCATCGGCCATGGCGGCGGCGAAATCATCGCAGGTGGCCGCGGTGCCGTCATGGCGCTCGACATAGAACCGCATGCCCTTCTGGAAGCCATCCTCTCCCAACAGGGTATGCATCATGCGGATCACCTCGGCGCCTTTCTCGTAGACCGTCGCCGTATAGAAATTGTCGATGGCGATATACGAATCCGGCCGCACCGGATGGGCCAGCGGGCCGGCATCCTCGCGGAACTGCCGTGCCCGCAGCGCCCGCACGTCACGGATGCGGGTGACCGGCCGCGAGCGCATGTCTGCCGAGAATTCCTGATCGCGGAAAACCGTCAGGCCCTCCTTCAGACTGAGCTGGAACCAGTCTCGGCAGGTGATCCGGTCGCCAGTCCAGTTATGGAAATACTCATGCGCGACCACGGATTCGATTCCGGCAAAATCCGCATCCGTTGCCGTCTCCTGATCCGCGAGGATGTACTTGTCATTGAAGATGTTCAGGCTCTTGTTTTCCATCGCGCCCATATTGAAATCACTGACGGCGACGATGTTGAAAAGATCGAGGTCGTATTCGAGACCGAAACGGGTCTCATCCCAGCGCATCGAGCGCTTGAGTGCGTCCATGGCATAGGTGGTACGGCCTTCCTTGCCATGCTCGACGAAAATACGCAGGCGCACGTTACGGCCGCTCCGTGTCACGAAGCTGTCTTCGTTGCAGCCGAGGTCGCCGGCGACCAGGGCGAAGAGATAGCTCGGCTTCGGGAACGGATCCTCCCAGACGGCATAATGCCGGCCATCGGGCAATGCGCCCTCTTCCGCCAGATTGCCATTCGACAGCAGTACCGGGCAGGCCTTGCGGTCGGCCCGGATGGTGACCCGGTAGACCGCCATCACATCCGGCCGGTCAGCAAAATAGGTGATGCGGCGGAAACCCTCTGCCTCGCATTGCGTGCAGTAGACTCCGCTCGACTGGTACAGCCCCGAAAGCTGCGTGTTGCCGGCCGGGTCGATGCGTACTTCGGTTTGCAGCACGAAGAAGCCCGCCGGTGGCTTTGTAATGGTCAGCCCCCTGTCCGTCAGGCTGTACTCGCCATCGGCAAGCGGCCGGCCATCGAGATGGACCGCCAGCAGGACCAGATTCTCGCCATCCAGATGCAGCGGCGCGTCCGCCGCGGTGCCGGCATTCGGCTCGATCTCCAGCCGTGCCTTCACCCGCGTGACATGAGGTTCCAGATCGAATTCCAGCGCGACCCTGCGGATCCAGTAATCCGGCTGGCGATAATCCCTGCGATGAATGGCCGGGGGCAGCGGCTGGGTCATGGTTTGCTCTAGATGTCGTAGACCTCGATCACGCCCGGCAGCACGCGGATCTGGTGACGGATGGTCGGATTGATGGCATAGCCTGATGGCAACCGGATATCGGCCTCCAGGCCACCGGGCACGCCCTGCTCTTCGATCTTGAGGCCGAGCAGAACCTGCCCGCGGCCCCTGCCGGCTTTGTCGAGCAGCCCCCTGATCTGACCAAAGGACCTGTCATCCTCCACCATGATCCTGATGCCGGCAGCGGCGCGGGCGGCCACGTCATCTAGCCGCTCCACCTTCTGGGCGCTGAGGCGCGGCTGCTCACCATCGGCACGGCCAGACAATGTCCAGACCACGTTGGTGCCGGCATCCAGCAGTTCGCGATACTGCGCCAGGACTTCCGAAAACAGCATCACTTCATACATGCCGGAAGCATCGGAACACTGGACGAAGGCAAAGCGGTTTCCGGTCTTCTGCGAGGTGCGCTCCTGTTTCGAGATCACCGTGCCGCCGATCTTGACAATCTGCTCGCTGGAATGAAGCTGCCTGAGCACATCGGCGTAACGCTTCACGCCAACCCGGTTCAGCGTCGCCTGATAGGCATCCAGCGGATGCGCCGACAGATAGAAGCCAATCGCCTCGAACTCTTTGGCCAGCTGGTCCATCGGCGTCCAGATATCGCCTTCCGGCAGCTTGGGCAGCGGGGCATCCGTGCCGCCACCGCCGAACAGCGATACCTGGTTGGAGCTGCGTTCCTCGGCCTTGCTCTGGGCATAACGGATCAGGGTCTCCAGCCCGGCAATCACTTTCGACCGGTTCTTTTCCAGTCCGTCAAAGGCGCCGGCCTTGGCGACGTTTTCCAGCATGCGTTTGTTCAACGCCGTCGGGTCGACCCGGCCGGCAAAATCGAACAGTGACCGGAAAGTCCCGCCCTTCTCACGCTCTGCCACGATCTGCCCCATAGGCGCCGCACCGACATTGCGCACCGCGGCCAAAGCGTAACGGATCGCACCCTTCTCCGCCTTGCCCTTGTCGTATTCCACCGAGAATTCGACCTCGGACCGGTTGATGTCCGGCGGCAGCAGGCTGATGCCCTGCCGGGCACATTCCTGCCGGAACACGTTCAGCTTGTCGGTATTGGAAATGTCGAGTGTCATCGACGCGGCGATGAACTCGACAGGGTAGTTCGCCTTCAGATAGGCCGTCTGCCAGGCCACCAGCGCATAGGCGGCGGCATGGCTCTTGTTGAAGCCGTATCCGGCGAATTTCTCGACCAGTTCGAAGATAAAGGCGGCCTGTTTGGGATCGACACCCTTTTCCTTGGCGCCGGTAACGAAACGCTCCTTCTGCGCATCCATCTCAGCCTTGATCTTCTTGCCCATGGCGCGGCGCAGCAGGTCGGCTTCGCCCAGCGAATACCCGGCCAGAACCTTGGCGATTTCCATCACCTGTTCCTGGTAGATGATGACGCCGTAGGTTTCCTCAAGTACCGGCTTCAGCCAGTCATGCAGATAGTCCGGGGTCTCCCGCCCCTGTTTGCGGGCGATATAGCTCGGGATATTTTCCATCGGGCCCGGGCGATACAGGGCCACCAGCGCAATCAGGTCCTCGAAGGCATCCGGCTTCATCTGCCGCAGCATGTCGCGCATGCCACTGCCTTCAAACTGGAACACGCCGACCGCATCGCCGCGCCCGAGCAGTTCGAAAGTGGGCTGGTCGCTGAGCGGAATGGATGCCAGGTCGATCTTCACGCCGCGCTTGCGGATCAGCTCGACCGCCTTCTCGAGTACATCCAGCGTTTTCAGGCCGAGAAAGTCGAATTTCACCAGGCCGGCAGCCTCGGCGTATTTCATCGAGAACTGGGTTGCCGGCATGCTGGCATGCGGGTCGCGGTAGAGCGGCACCAGTTCGACCAGCGGCCGATCGCCGATCACCACGCCGGCCGCATGGGTCGAGGCGTTGCGGTACAGTCCTTCCAGTTTCAGTGCCACGTCCATCATGCGGGCGACATTCTCGTCGCGGTCGCGTTCTTCGCGCAGGCGCACCTCTTCCTTGATCGCCTGCGCCAGGGTCACCGGATTGGCCGGATTGTTCGGTACCAGCTTGCAGATACGGTCCACCTGCCCCAATGGCAGCTGCAATACGCGGCCGACATCGCGGAGCGCGGCACGGGCCTGCAGCTTGCCGAAGGTGATGATCTGGGCAACGTTTGCGGCGCCGTACTTTTCCTGCACATAGTGGATCACCTCTTCGCGGCGTTCCTGGCAGAAGTCGATATCGAAGTCGGGCATCGACACGCGTTCCGGGTTGAGGAAGCGCTCGAACAGCAGGCCGAAACGCAGCGGATCGAGGTCGGTGATGGTCAGCGCCCAGGCGACCACCGAGCCGGCACCGGAGCCGCGGCCCGGTCCGACGGCAATGCCATTGCGCTTCGACCACTGGATGAAATCGGCCACGATCAGGAAGTAGCCGGGGAATTTCATGTTGATGATCGTCTCGCATTCGAAATCGAGACGATCCCGGTAGGGTTTGGCGTCATCGCCCGACACGCCGATCTGCTGCAACCGCCGCTCCAGTCCCTCGCGGGCCATACGGCGGAGCATGTCGGCCTCGCTCTCGCCGCTGCCATCACCGAAACCAGGCAGGATCGGCTTGCGTTCCTCGGCCTTGATGGCGCAGCGCCGGGCGATCACCAGCGTGTTCTCGATCGCCTCGGGCAGATCGGCGAACAGCACCCGCATCTCCTCGGCCGACTTGAAGCGGTGATCGGGAGTAACGCGCCGGCGATCCTGCTCGCCCACATAGGTCCCCTCGGCGATGCAGAGCAGGGCGTCATGGGCCTCGTACATGCTCTCGTCGGAGAAATAGCAGTCGTTGGTGGCCACCAGCGGCAGGTCCAGCGCGTAGGCCAGGTCGATCTGGGCTTCCTCGGTCTTGCTTTCGATGGCCCAGCCATGGCGCTGCAGCTCGACATAGAGGCGCCCGGGAAAGATGCCCTTCAGCCGCTCGATCTGTCTGCGGGCCTCGTCAGCCTGCCCCTCGGCCAGCAGACGGGCGACAGGTCCGCTTGGGCCGCCGGTCAGGCAGATCACCCCCTCGCTGGCCGCCGCGAGGGCGTCCCAGCCGATATGGGCCGCCTCGCCCGGCGGGGTGTCGAGGAAGGCCATGGTGCTCAGCCGCATCAGATTGGCATAACCGGCCTCGTTCTGCGCCAGCAGCACAAGGCGGTCCGGATCGGGCTTGCGCAGGGTCTTGCCGAAGGCGGTCTGCTGGTCCAGCCGCGCCAGGCTGATCTGGCAGCCGATGACCGGCTGGACCCCCTTGCCGGCCAGCGCCTTCGAGGCCTCCAGTGCACCGAACAGGTTGTTGGTGTCGGTGACGGCCACTGCCGGCATCCGGTGCTTCACGCAGAGCCCCGCCAGCTGGTCGACGCGGATTGCGCCCTCGGTCAGCGAATAGGCGGTGTGGACCCGGAGATGGACAAAATCGGCATGGCTCATCGAGGACTGACCGGCGGCTGGATTTTCGATTCCCGTTCTGGGGTTACGATACGCGACCTAGGGGCGCCAAACCAGAACGCAAGGAATCCGAATCGGCTATGCGGTATGACCGATTCGTGTTGATTCCCAATATCTTGTGGATAAGTGCGCAAGTCCCTGCAGTACCAGCGGAACGGCTGTGGACGAATCCCAGATGCTGGCGAACGAAGCGGAAATCCGGTCCAGATATTGCGCGATGCCACCCCGCTCCGGCCCTGTCACGCCCCGAATACCGACCAGCCCATCCGCCGCGACAGCCGTTCCAGCGCGATCTTGCCCAGCCGCGAATTGCCGTTGTCATCGAGGCCGGGGGACCAGACGCAGACGGATGCCCGTCCCGGCACGACCGCGAGGATTCCGCCGCCAACCCCGCTTTTGCCGGGAATGCCCACCCGGAAGGCGAAATCCCCCGATCCGTCGTAATGGCCGCAGGTCAGCATGATGGCATTGATGCGCCGTGCCCGTTCCGGCGAGATGACCGTGCGGCCATCAGGGCCGTGCCTGCCGGAAAAGGCCAGGTAGCGTGCCGCCATGGCCAGCTGCCGGCAGGACATGGCAATGGCGCAGTGGTGGAAGTAGACGCCGAGAACGAATTCGACCGGGTTGTCGAGCATGGCGTAGGAGCGCATGTAATTGGCCAGAGCGGCATTGCGGAACCCGGTTTCCTGTTCCGAGATTGCCACGCCCTGGTCGATCGAAATGCCATCGTCATCGGCGACATGCCGGATGAACCGCAGGATTTCGCCCAGTGCCTCGCGCGGCCGGTGCCCGGACAGGATGACATCGGCCAGTGCCAGGGCGCCCGCATTGATGAACGGGTTGCGCGGTTTGCCATGCTCGTATTCCAGCTGGACAATCGAGTTGAACGGATTCCCGGATGGCTCGCGCCCCACCCGCCGCCACAATGAATCGCCGATCTTCCCCAGGGCCAGCGTCAGGGTAAAAACCTTGGAAATGCTCTGGATCGAAAATGCCGTATCCGCATCGCCGCCGCAGATTGCGCGCCCGTCGGCCAGCACCACCGCCAGCCCGAACTGGTCGGGATTCACACCGCCAAGCTGCGGGATATAGTCGGCAACCTTGCCACGATCCGTCTGTCCGGACATTTCGGCGGAAATCTCGGCAACCGCCTGCTCAAGCCCATCCAAAGCCGCCATCTCCGGTGTCTGAACCCTGCTGTCATGGACTGTAGCGGATTATCCCGGAGGCAGCGACCGCCGCCGACCGTCACAGCTCCCCGATCGCCGCAAGATCGCCCCGCAGCCGCGCCGTCGCAAAGTCGATGAAGGCCCGTACCCGGGCGGAGACATGCCGGCCGCCCAGTTGCACCAGATGCACCGGCACCGGCGGTGGCTCATAATCGCGCAGCACCAGTTGCAGGCGTCCGGCCCGCACATCGTCGGCTGCCTGGTAAGCCAGAACCCGGGTCACGCCGCGCCCGGCCCTTGCCGCAGCCAGCGCGACATCGGCGGAGTTGACCGTCAGCCGCGCCCGGGGCGCCACCCACACGCCGCCACCGCCGCCGTCCAGCAGCCATTCCCGCCAGTTGCCCAGCGGCGAAGTCAGGATCGCCGGATGATCGGCCAGATCTTCGGGCCGGCCAGGGATGCCATGTCTGGCCAGATAATCGGGAGAGGCGCAAACCACCGAGCGCATGGTCCCCAGTCGCGTCGCCACCAGACCGGAATCCGGCAGTTCGGCAATGCGGACGGCGATATCAACGCCTTCATCCATCATGTCGACCACCCGGTCCAGCAGGACCAGCCGGGCACTCACCTGCGGATGGGCATCGAGAAAATCCATCAGCACCGGCGCGACATGAAGCCGCCCGAACATCACCGAAGCGGTGATGGTCAGGTGCCCGCGCGGTGCCGCCTGGTCGCTGGCCGCAGCCGCCTCCGCCTCCTCGACTTCGGCGAGAATGCGCCGGCAATCGCCGAGGTAGCGCTGCCCGGCATCGGTCAGGCGCACATGCCGTGTGGTCCGGTGCAGCAGACGGGTGCCGGTCCGCTCCTCCACCGCCGCCACCGCCCGGGTCACGGCCGGCGGCGACAGCCCCAGCCGGCGGGCGGCGCCGGCGAAGCTTTCAGCCTCGGCAACCGCAACGAATATCTGCATGGCATCCAGGCGGTCCATGGATTATTCCGGAAAATGAAACAGTCCCTTGCAGAATGACCCCATTCTGTTTTTCCTGGCAACAGGCATTCTCTCCGGCAGGTTCCACTCCAGCCGTAGGATAGCATATGCCGCCGACCCAGCCGATCCGCCTCTACCGCTTCAACCTTTCCGGTCATGCCCACCGGGCCCAGCTGATGCTGTCCCTGCTCGGTCTGCCCTTTGAGATGGTGGACGTCGATCTGCCGGGCGGCGCCCACAAGGCACCGGACTTTCTCGCCCGCAACCCGTTCGGCCAGGTGCCGGTGATCGAGGATGGCGACCTCACCGTCGCCGACAGCAATGCCATCCTCGTCTACCTCGCCGGCCGCTACGACGAGACCGCCCGCTGGCTGCCACGCGACCCCGTGGCGGCCGCCCGTATCCAACAATGGCTGTCGGCCGCGGCGGGTCCGCTTGCCTTCGGCCCGGCCCGTGCCCGCATCAGCCACCTGTTCCGGCGCCAGATGGACCTGGCCGAACCGCGGGCACTGGCCGGCCAGCTCTTCGCCGTCATGGAAAGCCAGCTGTCGCAGCAGGACTGGCTGGCCGGCACGGCGGCGCCGACCATCGCGGACGTCGCCCTCTACAGCTACACGGCCCATGCTCCCGAGGGCGGCCTGCCGCTCGACGCCTATCCGGCGATCCGGGCATGGCTTGCTCGGACCGAGGCCCTGCCCGGCTTTGTCGGCATGGCCCGCTCGCCGGTTCCCGCAGCGGCCTGATCATGGCTACCGGGCTGGTTCCCGATGCCTTCCACGCCGGCGAGCAGGCAATGCAGCTGCTGGCCGGCGTGCGCGGCCGCATGGCACAGGTTGGCCGGCAGGTGATCCGCGACCACATGCCGGACCAGCACCGGGAGCTGTTCACCAAGCTGCCGATGCTGCTGGCCGGCAGTCAAGATGACACCGGCCGGCCCTGGGCTTCCTTGCTGGTCGGCGCGCCGGGCTTTGTCGCCTCGCCCGACGACCGGACGCTGGTGATCGATGCCCGGCCGGCCGCGGCCGACCCGCTGGCCGGGCACCTGAAGCAGGGGGCACCGCTCGGCCTGCTGGGCATCGAACTGCCGACCCGGCGGCGCAACCGGATGAACGGCCAGGTCGCCGCCCTGCAGGATGGCCGGATCACCGTGACCGTCGACCAGAGTTTCGGGAACTGCCCGAAATACATCCAGGCCCGGCAGCCGCGCTTCACCGCTCCGCCGGCCAGCCTGTCGGCTCCCGGCCATCCGGTTCAGCAGGAAGGCCCCCGGCTGTCTGCGGCCGCCCGCGCCGTGATTGCGGCAGCGGACACCTTTTTTATTGCCACAGCCTCGCGCCAGGCCGGCAACGGCGAGGCGCGGGAAGGCGTCGACGTTTCCCATCGCGGCGGCCGGCCGGGCTTCGTGCGGATCACCGCGGAGACCGCCGGCGATGTGCTGACAGTTCCCGACTTTGCCGGCAACCTCTACTTCAACACGCTGGGAAATATTGCCGAGAACCCGCTGGCAGGACTTCTTTTTATCGACTTCGACAGTGGCGATCTGCTGACCCTCACCGGCTCGGCGGCGGTGGTGCTGGACGATCCCGCTATTGCCGCCTTCCCGGGTGCCCAGCGGCTGTTGCGGTTCGAGCCGCAGGATGGCCGGCTGATCCGGGCCGCCGTGCCGCTGCGCTGGTCGGCGCCGGATTATTCTCCGGCCCTGGCCCGGACCGGCACATGGAATGCAGGCGGGAGTCCCGAGATTGTACCGGCGCAATCCTGACCTTGCGCCGATGCGGCCAATCCCATAGGCAGGGCGGCACGACCCGACACGAGGCCATGCCATGTCCCCCTCCCTGCCGCAGCTGGAAACCGAGCGCCTGATCCTGCGCCCGCCGCAACGGGAGGATCTCGATGCCTGGACGGCATTCCTGCTGGACGCCGAGGTACAGCGCTTTCTCGGCGGGGTGCAGCAGCGGCCGATTGCCTGGCGCCAGCTCTGCATCATGGCCGGATCGTGGACCGTCGAAGGTTTCTCGATGTTTTCGGTGATCGAGAAGGACACCGGCCGCTGGATCGGCCGGCTGGGCCCCTGGCGGCCCGAAGGCTGGCCCGGTACCGAGGTCGGCTGGGGCCTGACCCGCGATGCCTGGGGCAAGGGCTATGCCACCGAGGGTGCCGCTGCCGCCATCGACTGGGCCTTCGATACGCTCGGCTGGACCGAGGTGATCCACACCATCGTGCCCGAGAATGTAAACTCGCAGGCCGTGGCCAAGCGGCTGGGCTCAACCCTGCTGCGCAAGGGGTGGCTGCCGGAGCCGATCAATCTCGAAACCGATGTCTGGGGCCAGACCCGCGAACAGTGGCTGGCACGGCGACGCTAGCCGGGCGAAGTGCTGGCGACCTGCCGCCGCCACTCCGCCGGGCTGGCGCCGAGGATGCGGCGGAATTCGCGTGTGAAATGCGCCTGGTCGGCAAAACCGGCCGCATAGCCGATCTCGGCCAGGCTGGCGGGCGCATCGAGCATGGCACGCGCCGCACGCCGCACGCGGGCATCGCGCAGGATGCCGGAATAGGAAACACCGAGAATGTTCAGCCGCCTCTGCAGGCCGCGGGTCGACATACCCACCTTGCAGGCGGCCATGGCAATCGGCCAATGCCGCACCGGATCGTCATCGAACAGTTGATAGAGCCGTTCGATCAGGTCGGCCGCGACCGGCAGCGGCTGAATTCGGTTTTCCGCCCGCAGGGCGGCCCATCGGATCACCCATTCATCGGCCTCGCCGGGCAATGCCGGCAACTGCGCCCTGCCATCGCGCATGGCGGGAATATCAGGGCCGCCGCCGGCCAGGTCAACATCCACCCCCACGCAGCCAATCGCCTGCAGCAGGGCGACCAGCAGGCCCAGAACCGCCAGGCTCTCCAGCGGATGGGGCGGCGCTCCCCGCAGCGACCGGTGGCGCAGCCGGGCACAGCCTTTGCCGATCTGCACAAGCTGAACGCGATGGTGCGAATGGTGATACTTCTCCAGGCGGGACCAGCGGTCGAGCAGAGCCGCCGGGTCCGTGGCGCGGCGCAGAACGTCCAGGGTCGGGTCGCTGGGTACCGCATGAATACCCTGCCCGACCTGCAGCACGAAGCCGGGCCCGGCAATGCGGCAGGCATGGTCAAGCAGGCGCCGCTTGACATCGGGTGACACGGTTACAGGCCCGCCCGGCCCGATACGATCCCGGAGATCAGCGGGCGGCCCGATACCGGCCACAGCCATTTGCCGGGCGATCAGGGTAACAAATGCCGCGCTCGAATAATCGGTCACGGCATCACGTCGGAGACAGCGGACTGTAAGGCAGGGTCGATACACGGCGGCCGGTTGCCGCCGCGATGGCATTCGTCACGGCCGCCACCGCGACCATCCCGGTCTCGCCGGCACCGGCCGGCGCAGCACCGGGCGGCGCAATCAGTTCGATATCGATGGCCGGCATGGCATCTATGGTCGGGATCGGATAATCGGCAAAAGTATAGGCAGCGACCCGGCCATCCTCAATTGGCAGCCGCTCGGTCAGCACCATGCCGGCCCCCCACAGCAGGTTTCCCTCTATCTGGGCACGCACCTGATCCGGGTTGATCACCAGCCCGCTGTCCTGCACGCAGTACATGCGCCGCAGGTTCACGGCGCCGTCGGCAGCAATGCCGATATCGGCAATCACTGCGGCAAAGCTGCTCTCCTTGTAAATGCCGCAGGCAACACCCCGGCCGAAACCGCCCCCCATGCGCGGCTGCCGGATCCAGCCGGCCAGATCGGCTACACGCCGCAGACAGGCTTTCAGTCGTTCATGCTGCGGATCGAGATTGGCCAGCCGGTATTGCAGTGGGTCCTGACCTGCCAGGGCCGCAAGCTCGTCAATGGCGGATTCAATGGCAAAGCCGTTCGGGCCGGCCCCGAGGCCGCGCCACGGGCCGGTATCGACCGGCAGACGAATATCAGAGAATTCCACGCGCATGCGTGCGGCCGCATAGGGCGGCAGGGCGCCACGCGCCACCCCCGGATCTTTCACCAGGCTGGTCACCATCTGCATCCACGGCGGCATGGCCGCCGAGGTGAAGATCACATGGCCGGAACAGAAGCCGTGCCACCAGTCAGTGATCCGCCCATCCCCGTCCAGGCGGGCACGGATGCGGTGGGACGAGGGCGGGCGGTGAAAGCCATTGACGAATTCGGCGGCACGGCTCCATTGCACCTTGACCGGCCTGCCGGCCACTTCAGCCAGCAGCGCGGCTTCCAGTTCCTGCCGCACGATGGTGCGTGCCCCGAAACCGCCGCCGATGCGGCAGGGATGCACCAGCACACGGTCCGCCGACAGGCCAAATTGCCGCGCCAGCGTTTCGCGCACGAAAAAGGCATCCTGCGTGCCGGTCCAGACTTCCAGTTGCACATCCGCCCCACGTTGATGCCATTGCGCCACCGCGCTGCGCGGCTCGATCTGGGCATGGGCCGCGAAAGGCGTGTCGTACCGCCGGTCGAGCGTCCAGCCGGCCTCCGTATCGACGGCATCGCCACGCAGCCGGTGTTCCAACCTGCCCCGGCGCATCGCCGCATCGATATCGAGGTCGGGCATGGCCCGTGCCGCCTCCGGCCGTTCCAGCGAGATGGCATGCAGCGGTCCGGGATGATCGGACAGCAGGCCGCGCCGCCCATCCGACAGTTCGACCCGCCGCAGGCCGGGCACCGGTTCGGGCGGCTCTGCGCCGGCCGGCAGCACCAGACCGAACAGCATGCCGGGCAGTTGTGTATCTCCGGCATAAAGCGGTTTGCCGGTTACGATATCTGCAATCCTTTCGGTCGGCCGGCTCTTGCCGACATGGCGGCACGCCTCTCCGCCATGCAGGCTGCGCAGGATCACCGGCTGGCCCTGGTCGTGGATTTCCGTATCCGCGCCGCCGCGTTTCAGATGTTCGCGAAGCAGGGCCGCGGCGCGCGCCACCGGCTCGGCGAAATCCTTCATGCTGTCGCTGCCGACCGTCGACTTGACCGGCACAATGCTGGCCGTATCGGGCAGTACGACCTCGATCCGCTCCAGTTCGCAATCGAGCTCTTCGGCCACGATCTGGCGCAGGCCGATGCTGATGCCCTGCCCCATCTCCTGACGCGGCAGCAGAAGCTGCAACCGCCCGTCCGGCAGCAGCCGCAGCCAGGCGATCCGCGCCTCGGCCGGGGGCATGCCACGGGTGGGCAGGGCCGGCAACGGATTGAAGGCGCAGGCCGGGGCCGCAGCAAAAACGGTGATGCCTGCGGCGATGCGGGCGGCATGCGCCAGCAGGCGGCGGCGCGACATGGCCGAGGCAGTCATGGCTGCTGTCCCGCTGCGCGATGAATGGCTTTGCGGATCCGCTGATAGGTGCCGCAACGGCACAGGTTGCCCGCCATGGCCGCATCGATGGCGGCATCGTCCGGTTGGGGGGTGTGCCGCAGCAGCGCCGCGGCGGCCATGATCTGCCCGGCCTGGCAGTAACCGCATTGCGGTACGCTTTCGGCAATCCAGGCCTGCTGCAGCGGGTGCAGGGCATCTCCGGCAGCGAGACCTTCGATTGTGGCAATCTCGTGCCCGGCCGCATCGGCCGTACGGACCTGACAGCTGCGAACCGCGACCCCGTCCATATGCACCGTGCAGGCACCGCACAAACCCTGGCCGCATCCGAATTTTGTGCCGGTCAGGCCCAGCGTTTCCCGCAGAATCCACAGCAGTGGGTCGTCGGCAAGCGGGTCGGGAATCTCAGCCGGACGGCCATTGACGGTGATCTGCATGGCAGGCTCCCTGTTTCTGAGCCTGCAGTATTGGGCGGAATGGGACTGCCGTATTGAACGATCGCGCCAGACTGCTGCCTAGGCTGCCTGCAGCAATCCCTCGTGCAGGGAAACGATCCGGTCCATCCGTCGGGCCAGATCGAGATTGTGGGTGGCGATCAGGGCACCGATCCGCGCCCCGCGCACCAGCCCGGTCAGCTCGCCGAACACGATATCGGCGGTCTTCTCATCGAGATTGCCGGTCGGCTCGTCGGCCAGCAGCAGGTCGGGCCGGCCGACCACGGCGCGGGCGATGGCGACGCGCTGCTGCTCGCCACCCGACAGACGGGCCGGCCGGTGCTTCAGCCGGTGCGACAGGCCGAGCTGGTCGAGCAGTTTGCCGGCCGTGGCGACCGCCTCGGTCCGGCCCTGCCCGCGTACCCGCAGCGGCATGGCGGCATTCTCCAGGGCCGAGAATTCCGGCAGGAGATGGTGATACTGGTAGACGAAGCCGATGCGGTTGCGGCGGACCAGGGTCCGCTGGTGATCGCCCATGCGGCTGCAATCCTCGCCGCCGATGACGATGCGGCCGTCGCTGGGCCGTTCCAGCAGGCCGGCGATATGCAGCAGGGTCGACTTGCCCGAACCCGACGGTCCCAGCAGGGCAACGATCTCGCCCGGCCGCACCGTGAGGTCGACACCGCGCAGCACGGCAATCTCTTCCCCACCCTGGCGGAAGGTGCGACGGATGCCCGCTAGGGTGAGGACGGCCTTCCTCATGGCATCGTTACTCATACCGGAGGGCCTCCACCGGATCGAGACGGGCGGCGCGCCAGCTGGGATACAGCGTCGCCAGCAGCGACAGGGCCAGCCCCATGCCCACCACGGCCATGACCTGGGTATTGTCGACCTGGGCCGGCAGCTTGGACAGGAAATAGATCTCGGCCGAAAACAGCTCGGTGCCGGTCAGGCCCTGCAGCCACTGGCGGATGCTTTCGATATTCAGCGCGAAGCTGATCCCGAGCACGAAGCCGGCCGCCGTACCCAGCACGCCGATGCTGGCACCGGCGATCACGAAAACCCGGAGGATGCTGGCGCGCGAGGTGCCCATGGTGCGCAGGATGGCGATATCCCGTCCCTTGTCCTTCACCAGCATGATCATGCTGGAAATGATGTTGAAGGCGGCCACCACGATGATCAGGGTCAGGATCAGGAACATCACGTTGCGCTCGACCTCCAGCGCATTCACGAAATGGGCATTGGCCTGCTGCCAGTCATACAGGCGGTAGCCGGGTCCGAGAGCCTGGCCGATCTCGCGGGCGGCACGGCGTGCGGCCTGGGGATCGACCAGCCGCACTTCCACGGCGGAAGCCTGCCCGGGCATGCGGAAATAGGTCTGGGCCACTGCAAAGGGCATGTAGACGAAGTTCGAATCATACTCGAACATGCCGACATCGAAGATCGCCGCAACCGGATAGCGGGCCAGCCGCGGTACCGTGCCGAAGGGGGTCGCCGTGCTCTGCGGCGAAATCAGGGTGATCTGGTCGCCGAGCCGCAGCCCCAGCTTGCGGGCCAGCCGGTGGCCGATGGCAACCCCGTCCGCCCCGTCGAAATCTGCCAGGCTGCCCGCCCGGATGCCGTTGGCAATGGCGCTTTCCCGGCTCAGGTCGCTGCCGCGCACACCACGCACCACCACGCCGGCGGCAACGTTGTTGGCGGTTGCCATCACCTGCCCCTCGATCATCGGGTTGGCCAGCGTCACGCCCGGCAGCCGGCCGACCGTGCCGGCGATCTGGTCGTAATCCCGGATCGTCAGGGCATTCTCGGCATTGATGGTCAGATGCCCGTTCAGGCCAAGGATGCGCCCGACCAGTTCGGCCCGGAAACCGTTCATCACGCTCATGACGATGATCAGGGTTGCCACCCCCAGCATGATGCCGAGGAAGCTGAACACCGCGATCACCGAGATGAAGCCCTCCTGCCGTCGCGCCCGCAGATAGCGCAGGGCCAGCATCCATTCGAAACGCGAGAAGAAAGGCATGCGGGATCCGGTCCGGTTACGTCCTGGCGGCCGCCAGCTTGTTCAGCACGGCATCGAAAGAAAGCTCTTCCTTCGCGCCGGTGGCACGGTTCTTCACTTCCGCCACGCCGGCCTTCAGGCCGCGCGGACCGACCGTCACCTGCCAGGGCAGGCCGATCAGGTCCATGGTGGCGAATTTGGCGCCGGCGCGCTCGTCACGATCGTCATACAGAACATCAAGGCCGGCCGCTTTCAGCTTGCCGTACAGGTCCTCGCAGGTGGCGTCGCAATCGGCATCGCCGACCTTCAGGTTGATCAGGCCGACATGGAAAGGCGCTACGCTCATCGGCCAGATGATGCCGGCCTCGTCATGACTGGCCTCGATGATGCCGCCGACCAGGCGCGATACGCCGACGCCGTAGGAACCCATCTCCAGTGTGATCTGCTCGCCATTCGGACCGGGAACCACCGCCCCCATGGGTTTGGAGTATTTGGTGCCGAAATAGAAGATATGGCCGACCTCGATGCCGCGGGCGGCCACCTGGCGGTCTTTCGGCAGCGCCTCGAACCGGGCGGCATCATGCTTCTCTTCCGTGGCCGCATAGGGCGCGGTCCATGAATCGACCAGCGGCTGCAGGTCGGCACTGTAATCGACACCCTCGCCCAGCACGTCGCGCTCGATCAGGGCCCTGTCGCAGAACACGCCGCTTTCGCCGGTTTCGGCCAGCACGATGAATTCGTGGCTGAGGTCGCCGCCGATCGGCCCGGTATCGGCCTGCATCGGGATCGCCTTCAGGCCCAGCCGCGCGAAGGTACGCAGGTAGGCGACGAACATGCGGTTGTACGAACGCCGGGCGCCGGCCTGGTCGAGATCGAAGGAATAGGCATCCTTCATCAGGAATTCGCGGCCGCGCATGACGCCGAAGCGCGGGCGCACCTCGTCGCGGAATTTCCACTGGATGTGGTAGAGGATTTTCGGCAGATCGCGGTAGCTCTTGAACTCCGCGGCGACGATGTCGGTCAGCATTTCCTCGTTGGTGGGGCCGTACAGCATCGGCCGCTCGTGGCGGTCGGTGATGCGCAGCATCTCCTTGCCGTAATCCTCGTAGCGGCCGCTCTTCTGCCACAGCTCGGCCGACTGGATGGTCGGCATCAGCAGTTCCTGCGCACCGGCATTGTCCTGCTCCTCGCGCACGATCTGCTCGATCTTCTTCAGCACCCGGTGGCCGAGCGGCAGCCAGGCATAGATGCCGGCAGCGGTCTGCCGGACCATGCCGGCCCGCAACATCAGCCGGTGGCTGACGATCTGGGCTTCACTGGGATTTTCCTTGAGAACGGGCAGGAAGTAGCTGCTGAGCCGCATGATTTGTCGCTGTCCTGTCGGGCTACGGATGTGGCAGGGGTATTGGGGCGTTTTTAAGGCGCCCCCTGCCCGGCAGCAACGGTCGGGCCCCGCCGGGCCGGCTGTTTATCGCGGCTTTGCCGGCTGTTTCAGCTGTTCGGCACAGGCGGCGGCGATTGCCGTCTCGGCGGATCCGTCCACCGGCCGGCCATCGAAGGCGAGCCTGCCGGTGGCGGGGTCGATGGTCACCCTGCTGACCGACAGCTCCGAATCCCCCACCCTGGCCGGCGCCCTGCTGCCCATCAGGGTGCTGAGCGGGATGGTCACATCGAGGGTCAGCAGGCCATCCAGCGGCAGCGGATTGCTGCCAGGCAGCTCTGCCGGGGCCACCGGGCGGCCATGGACGTCCTGCCCGGGCTGGTAGCTGACGCCGGCATCGGGCCGGTGCGCCACGGCGCCGCCGCGCCGGGCCAGCAGGCGCCGGCAATCCTCCGCCGACATCTGCAGCGCCCCCGGCAAATCTCCGCCGCCCCCCCGAATCCGGGGTGATTCGGCAGCCCGGGGCATTTCCGGCCCGGTCAGCATCAGCGTGAAAATTGCAAAAACGGTAAAGACCCTCATTTTTCCACCGTAGCGGGTCGCGATTAAGATTCTGTGAGGGGACTGTAACTTTTCGGATGACACCGCTTTCATCAATCGGTATATAAAATACGCAACCGCTTGGTAACAGGCGGCCCAAGTCTGGGGAGGCTTAAACTTACCCGTGCGAGACGGGGTCCGGAGCGAGGCATGTCCTTGCTCCTTTCTTTTTTCTGGCTCCCCGATTGGTCGGCATCTGCCTATGGTGCCATCGAAAATCCTGAAGAAACCGCCCGCCGGATCGGCATGATCCTGCCGATATCCGGATTGCACCACCACAGGTGGTGAGTTCTGCTGCCTGCTCCAGGTTTCACGACCTGGCTGCCCGCCTGCGAGTCGCCGGCCCGGCCCGGCATCGCCTCAGCCGCGGCCGAACAGCTCGTTCAACTCCAGCAGGTCATAATATCCGGCCGCGAAATACATCCCGAACAGCACAAGGCTGATCAGCAGGGTCACCCCGGCCTTGAACCAGAGCCGGGGATTCACCGGTGCCGAATCCGCCTGACCCGGCAGCTTTTCCTCGCCGGCCTCATCTGCCGTCTTCACCCCCACCGGCAGCATGCAGAAGAACACCACCATGTAGATGATGATGAAGGCGATGCTGTTGTTGAACCAGGTCATCGGTGAACAACCGGATCAGATCTGCTCGATCTCGACCAGGGTGCCACAGAAATCCTTCGGATGCAGGAACAGCACCGGCTTGCCGTGGGCGCCGATCTTCGGCTCGCCATCGCCCAGCACCCGGGCCCCCTCGGCCTTCAGCCTGTCGCGGGCTGCGATGATATCGTCGACCTCATAGCAGACATGGTGCATGCCGCCCGACGGGTTGTTGGCGAGGAACTTGGCGATGGGGGAATTGTCGCCCAGCGGATGCAGCAGCTCGATCTTGGTGTTCGGCAGCTCGACAAACACCACCGTCACGCCGTGATCCGGCTCGTCCACCGGCTGCGACACCTTTGCCCCCAGGGTGTTGGCATAGGTGGCCGCGGCGGCGGCAAGGTTGGGAACGGCAATGGCGACATGGTTGAGGCGGCCGATCATGATGGTCGTTTCCTGCTGGTCTCTGGAGTTTCTTACCGCATTGCAATATGAGGCCGGCAGGCCGGTCCGGCAAGATGCGGAATGTCGCAGAGCCCCGCCGCCTGCCCCTACGGCAGCCGGGTCACCAGAACCTGGGTGATCGGCTTGCGGCCGGTCTCGCCGCGCAGGCCGGCCCGCACCGCCCGGATCGCCGCCTGCTCCAGCGCCGCGTCGTCGCGCTGGGCGCCGGGCCGCAGCCTGTCGATTGCCGCGGCAACGGCCTCGCCAAGTTCCCCGGCCACCTCGTCAGGCTCGAAATTCACCACGCCGGACAGCCGCACCTGCGGCGGCGCCTGCAGCCGGCCGTTGCCATCCACCACCAGACTGACCGAGGCGGCACCGTTGAAGGCCAGTTTGCGGCGGACCTGCAGCGCGCCGCCCTGGGCGGGCACCAGGTCCTCGCCATCGACCGCCAGCCGGCCGGCCGGCACCTGCTCGATCACCTCCGGCGCGCCGGGGCCCAGCCGGATCAGGTCGCCGTTGCGCGGCACGATGCCATGGGGCACCTGCAGGCTGCGGGCAAATCGGGCATGCTCGACCAGATGGCGCGGCTCACCATGCACCGGAATGGCAATCTGCGGCCGCGCCAGCGCATACATCTCGGCCAGCTCGTCGCGCGACGGATGGCCGGAGACATGGATGAAGGCATCCTTCTCGGTGATCACTTCGATACCGCGGCGGACCAGTTCGTTATGCAGGCCATAGAGCGTCCGCTCGTTGCCGGGGATGATCTTCGAGGAAAAGGCCACGGTATCGCCCGGCGACAGCACCACATGAGGATGGCTGTCAAAGGCGATCCGGGCCATGGCGCCCCGCGGCTCGCCCTGACAGCCGGTGCAGACATACAGGATCTTCTCGCGCGGCAGGAAGCCGGCCTCGCGCTCATCCACCAGGTTCGGGATATGGTGCAGGTAACCATTCTCGCGTGCCGCCGCCATGAAACGGTGCAGCGACCGGCCGATCAGGCAGACATGGCGCCCCAGATGATCGGCCACCGAGAAAATCGCCTCCAGCCGCGCCAGGTTTGACGAGAAGGTCGTCACTGCGATGCGGCCGGGCTTGTCGGCCAGCACCTTCATCAGGCTGTCGCGCACATCGCCTTCCGACCCCGAGGTGCCGCGGTTGAACACATTGGTGCTGTCGCAGACCAGTGCCAGTACTCCGCGATCGCCATAGCCACGCAGGGTGTCGGTCTCGGTCTGCGGGCCCAGCACCGGGCGCGGATCGAGCTTCCAGTCGCCGGTATGCAGCACCACGCCACGCGGCGTCTCGATGGCCAGCGCCTGGCTCTCCGGCGTCGAATGGGTGATGTTCATCGAGCGGATCTTGAATGGCCCCAGTTCGATCAGGTCGCCCGGCTCGTAGATATGGACGGGAACCTCATCCTCCATACCCTTCTCGGCCAGCTTGCGCCGCAGCACGCTGGCGGCAAAGCCGGTGGCCCAGACGGGGCATTGCAGGTCGTCCCACAGATGGCTGATGGCGCCGAGATGATCCTCATGGGCGTGGGTCAGGACGATGCCGAGCAGCCTCTCGCGTCGCCCGGCAATCCAGCTGATATCCGGCACCACGAGGTCGACGCCCGGCATGCCCTCGTCGGCAAAGCTGGTGCCGAGGTCGACCATCAGCCACTGGCCGCCATAGCCATAGAGATTGAGATTCATCCCGATCTCGTTCACCCCGCCAAGCGGCAGGAAATACAGACTGTTCCTGTCGAGGCGTTCCGACATCGTGCCTACTTCACCGTGCTGCGGCGATAGATTTCGATCAGGCCGCGCACGGTGATGTCCGGCACGATCCGCTCGATCACCTGGGTCGAGCCCTCGAAGACCGGCGCCAGGCCACCGGTGGAAATCACCTTCATCGGCCGGCCGAATTCCTCGCGGATGCGGGCGACGATCCCCTCGATCAGGCCGACATAGCCCCAGAACACGCCGGAATGCATGCAGGCCACGGTGGTGGTGCCGATCACCTGCTTCGGCTTCTCGACCACGATACGCGGCAGCAGGGCCGTGGCATTGACCAGCGCCTCGATGGACAGGTTGATGCCCGGTGCGATCACGCCGCCGCAATAGGCCCCGGCCTCGTCGACCACGTCGAAGGTGGTGGCGGTGCCGAAATCGACGATGATCATCGGCGTTTCCGGAAACAGGATCGCGGCACCCACGGTGTTGCAGATGCGGTCGGCGCCGGCCCCCTGCCCCTTGACCTCGATGCCGTATCGGACATTCGGCTCGCCCAGCACCAGCGGCTCGACATCGAAATAGCGGGTGCAGAGCCGGCGCAGGTTGAAGGTGGCCTGCGGCACCACGCTGCCGATGATCGCCGCCGTGATGCTTTTCGGGTCGATCCCCTCGATCTGCATCAGTTGCAGCAGCCAGACGGCATGCTCATCGCCGGTGCGCATCGCCGAGGTATGCTGGCGCCACTCGCCGACGATGCGGTCGCCGTCGATCACCCCGAACTTGACGTTGGTGTTGTTGGCGTTGATGGCGAGCAGCATTGGGTCTCTCCCTCAGGCGGCCGGAAACACGTCGCCGGCGGTGACGGCCTGCCGGCTGCCGTCCGGCAATTCCAGCAGCAATGCCCCGCTTTCGTCCAGTGCCGCGAAACGGCCGCGCAATTCGCTGTCCGGCAGGCGCACAACAACCTCGCGACCGATTCCCTGCGCACGGGCCAGCCAGGCCTCCCGCACCGGCGCGAATCCCTCGCTGCGCCAGCGGCCGAGCCAGTAACCCAGCCGGGCCAGCAGCCAGCCGGCAAAATCCTCGGGCAGCACGGCCACACCATGGGCCGACAGCGCCGTGGCCGCATAGGGCGTGTCGGGCGGGAAATGGGCCAGATTGACGCCGATCCCGACGATCACCCAGTCGAGACCGCCATCCGGCGCCGTACGCGATTCCAGCAGGATTCCCGCGATCTTGGCGCCAGCAACCAGCACATCATTCGGCCATTTGCAGGTCACCTGCCCGCGCAGCGCGGGCGCAGCGAGATCCAGAGCCTCGGTCACCGCCACCGCCACCAGGAAGGACAGCCGTGCAGCCTCTGCCGGCGTCACCCGCGGCCGCAGCAGCAGCGACAGGAACAGGTTGCCTTCGGGGGAGTCCCAGCTGCGCCCCCGGCGCCCGCGGCCGGCCGTCTGCCGCCGGGCCAGCACCGCCAGCCCTTCCGGCGCACCGGCTTCGGCCCGGCGCCGGACTTCCTCGCTGGTACTGTCGAGGCTGTCGAAAGCCTGCAGGCTCCAGGCTGTCATGCCGTGCCGGCGGCCGCCCCGGTCAGCCGCTTCCCCGTCAGGGGAACAGCGCCCTGGCGGCGGTTTCAGCGGCGGCCAGCAGCGGCCCCGGCAGCACGAAGAACAGAATGGTGAACAGGCCGGTCACCGTCATCACCGCCCCCAGCTCGCCGCGCACCGGCTTGGCCAGCGGTTCGGCCGCATCGTCGAAATACATGATCTTGATGATGCGCAGGTAGTAATAGGCACCGACCACCGAGCTGAGCACGCCGATCACCGCCAGCGTATAGAGATGGGCATTGATCGCGGCCATGAAGATGTAGAACTTGCCGAAGAAGCCGGCCAGCGGCGGCACGCCTGCCAGCGAAAACATGAAGGCCGCCAGCAGCAGCGCCATGCCCGGATGGGTCTTCGACAGGCCGGCCAGATCCTGGACGCCCTCGACCATCTGGTCCTTCTGGCGCATGGCGAGGATGCAGGCGAAGGTGCCGACATTCATGGCCAGATAGATCGCCAGATAAATCAGGATGCCGCGCACCCCTTCTTCCGTGCCCGCAGCCAGACCGACCAAGGCATAGCCGACATGGCCGATGGAGGAATACGCCATCAGGCGTTTGATGTTGGTCTGCGCGATGGCAGCAAAGGCGCCGAGGATCATGCTCAGTGCGCTGATCACGATGACGATCTGCTGCCACTCGCCAACGATCTCGCCGAACGGGCTGAGCAGCGCGCGGACAAACAGGGTCATCGCCGCCACTTTCGGCGCCACGGCGAAGAAGGCCGTTACCGGGGTTGGCGCACCCTCGTAGACATCCGGGGTCCACATGTGGAACGGCACCGCCGAGACCTTGAAGGCGAGGCCGGCACTGAGGAAGACGATACCGATGACCAGGCCGATCGAGGCCTGGCCGCCGCCGGTCAGGGCCGCGGACAGGCTCTGGGCGATCAGCGGGAAACTGGTGCTGCCGGTGAAACCGTAGATCATCGAGCAGCCGTAAAGCAGCATGCCGGACGACAGGGCACCAAGCACGAAATATTTCAGGCCGGCCTCGGTGGCACGGCTGGAATCGCGCTTGAAGGCCGCCATCACATAGAGGGACAGCGACTGCAGCTCGATACCGAGATACAGTGCGATCAGGTCGTTGGCCGAAACCATCATCAGCATGCCAATGCTGGCCAGCAGGATCAGCACCGGATATTCGAACCGTTCCATCCGCTCGTAACGGATGAATCCGAGCGACAGGATCACGGCAAAGGCCGAGCCCAGCAGGATCAGGATCTTGGCGAAGCGGGCAAAGCCGTCGACCACGAACAGGCCCTCGAAGGTCGTCTGCTGTGCCGTTGGCAGGCAGGTCACCAGCGCCATGGTCACAGCGAGGATGGCCACCGCCAGCCAGGAAACCAGCCGGGTGGAACCGTCGCCGCGGAAGACGCCGAACATCAGCAGCGCCATGGTCGCGATGGCGAGCCAGATCTCCGGATAGGCAGGCGCGAGGGCCGGGAGCGAAATTGCGGTCACGGGACTACTCCTGTCTTCCGCCTTAGCGGGCCGCGGTGGCAACCGCCTTCGCGGCCGCCAGTGCGGTCTGATGCTGATCGAGCAGGTTCTGGACCGAGACGGCCAGAACGTCGAGGAACGGTGCCGGATAGATACCCATCCACAGGGCAAGGATCACCAGGGGCGCAAAGGTGGCGATCTCGCGCGGATTCATGTCCAGCATCGCCTTGACATCATCCTTGTTCAGCTCGCCGAACACCACGCGGCGATACAGCCACAGGGCATAGGCGGCCGACAGGATCACGCCGGTGGTGGCGATCAGGGCGACCCAGGTATTGGCCTGGAAGGCGCCGACCAGGGTCAGCAGCTCGCCGACGAAGCCGCCGGTGCCCGGCAGGCCGACATTGGCCATGGTGAACAGCATGAACACCAGGGCGTATTTCGGCATGTTGCTGGCAAGGCCGCCATAGCGGGCGATCTCGCGGGTATGCAGGCGGTCGTAGACCACGCCGACGCAGAGGAACAATGCACCCGAGACGATGCCATGGCTGAGCATCTGGAAGATGGCGCCCTCGATGCCCTGGGTGTTGAGCGCAAAGATGCCCATGGTGACGAATCCCATATGCGCCACCGAGGAATAGGCAATCAGCTTTTTCATGTCTTCCTGCATCAGCGCCACCAGCGAGGTGTAGACGATGGCGATGACGCTGAGCGCGAAGACAAAAGGTGCGAAATACTCCGAGGCCAGCGGGAACATCGGCAGCGAGAAGCGCAGGAAGCCGTAGCCACCCATCTTCAGCAGCACGCCGGCAAGGATCACTGAGCCTGCGGTCGGCGCCTCGACATGGGCATCCGGCAGCCAGGTATGCACCGGCCACATCGGCATCTTCACTGCGAAGGATGCGAAGAAGGCCAGCCACAGCCAGATCTGCGCCGTGCCCGAAAACAGCCCGGTCTTCATCAGGCTCGGAATGTCGGTGGTGCCGGCGGTGAAGTACATATACAGGATCGCCAGCAGCATCAGCACCGAGCCGAGCAGCGTGTAGAGGAAGAACTTGAAGCTGGCATAGATGCGGCGCTTGCCGCCCCAGATGCCGATGATCAGGAACATCGGGATCAGGCCGGCCTCGAAGAACAGGTAGAACAGCACCAGGTCCAGCGCGCAAAAGACGCCGATCATCAGGGTTTCCATGACCAGGAAGGCGATCATGTATTCCTTGACGCGGGTGCCGATGGCGTCCCACGAGGCCAGGATGCACAGCGGCATCAGGAAGGTGGTCAGGATGACGAACAGCATCGAGATGCCGTCGACACCCATATGGTAATTGATGCCGGCGCCGATCCAGTCGGTCTTCTCGACGAACTGGAAGGATGCCGTGGTGTTGTCGAAATTCAGCCAGATCAGCAGCGATACCAGGAAGGTGATCGTGGTGGTCCACAGGGCGACCGAGCGGGCATTGCGGGCCGTGATCTCGTCCGGCCCGCGCGCCAGCAGGATGAAGGCGGCGCCAACCAGTGGCAGGAAGGTGACGATCGACAGCAGGGGCATACTCGACATGGTTCCTCGCTCCCCCGCTCAGTGGCCTGACACGGTGAAGAAATAGGTCACCAGCACCGCCACGCCGATCAGCATGGCAAAGGCATAGTGATAGACGTAGCCGGACTGCAGCACCGAGGCGCGGCGGGCCAGCCGGATCACCGCGGCGGCAAAGCCGTCCGGGCCGAAGCCGTCGATGATCCTGCCATCGCCACCCTTCCACAGCACACGGCCGAGCCACATGGACGGGCGGACGAAGACCAGATTGTACAGCTCGTCGAAATACCACTTGTTCAGCAGGAACTGGTACAGCAGCGTATGCTGGCTGGCGACCCGGCCCGGCAGGGCGGTGTCGCGGATATAGGCCCACCAGGCCACCGCGATGCCGACGATGCCGACGATGATCGGGCCGATCTTGACCAGCAGCGGCACGTGATGGGCTTCCTCCATCGCCTTGTGGCTGTCGAGGATCAGGATCGAGCTGCCCCAGAATTCCTTCCAATGATGGCCGATGAAGCCGTCGGCGAAGAGAATACCGGCGAACACCGCGCCCACGGCCAACACGCCCAGCGGCAGCAGCATCACCAGCGGGCTTTCATGCACGTGTTCCATCACGTGATGATCGGCCCGCGGCGCACCGTGGAAGGTCATGAACAGCAGCCGCCAGGAATAGAAGGCGGTCAGGATTGCCGCCGCCATGCCCATCACATAGGCGAACTGCCCGACCCCGCTGCCGGATGCAAAAGCGACCTCGAGGATCATGTCCTTGGAATAGTAGCCGGCGAAGATCGGGAAACCGGCCAGTGCCAGGCTGCCGATCCACATCATCACATAGGTGACCTTGATATGCTTCCACAGGCCGCCCATCCGGCGCATGTCCTGCTCGCCGTCGACGGCATGGATCACCGAGCCGGCACCGAGGAACAGCAACGCCTTGAAGAAGGCATGGGTGAACAGGTGGAAGATGGCGGCCGGATAGGCCGAGACGCCCAGCGCGAAGAACATGTAGCCGAGCTGCGAACAGGTCGAATAGGCGATCACCCGCTTGATGTCGTTCTGCGCGAGGCCGATGGTGGCGGCGAAGAAGGCGGTCGAAGCGCCGATGACGGTGACGAAGGCCAGCGTGTCGGGCGCATATTCGAACAACGGCGAGCAGCGCGCCACCATGAAGACGCCGGCCGTGACCATGGTCGCGGCATGGATCAGGGCCGAAACCGGGGTTGGGCCTTCCATCGCATCCGGCAGCCAGGTGTGCAGGCCGAGCTGGGCCGATTTGCCCATGGCGCCAAGGAACAGCAGGAAGGTAGCGACCGTCAGGATGTCCCAGTCCTTCCACAGGAAATGGAAGGTCTTGCCGGCGAGATCCGGGGCGGCGCCGAACACCGTCTCGAAGCTGACCGAGCCGGTGGCGAAAAACAGCGTCATGATGCCGAGTGCGAATCCGAAATCGCCGACACGGTTGACCACGAAGGCCTTGATCGCCGCCGCATTGGCCGAGGGCTTCTTAAACCAGAAACCGATCAGCAGATAGGAGGCGAGGCCGACGCCCTCCCAGCCCATGTAGAGCTGGACGAAATTGTCCGCCGTGATCAGCATCAGCATGGCGAAGGTGAACAGCGACAGATAGGCGAAGAAGCGCGGGCGGTGCGGATCGTGGCTCATGTAGCCGATCGAATAGACATGCACCACGGCCGACACGGTATTAACCACCACCAGCATCACGGCGGTCAGCTGGTCGATCTTCAGCGCCCAGTCGACGCGGAAATCGCCCGAGTAAATCCAGTCGAGCACCTTCACGGTGACGACCTGCTCCTGGCCGATCACCAGGTAGAAAGCGACCCAGGACAGCACGGCCGCCAGACAGACCGAGCCGGTGGTCAGCGCCATCGCCGCGGCATCGCCGATGCGACGGCCGCCAAGGCCGGCCAGGATCGCGGCCAGCAGCGGCAGGAAAACGATCAGATGGTACATCGTCATCGTGCCGCCTCAGCCCTTCATCATGTTGATGTCTTCAACCGCGATGCTGCCACGGTTGCGGAAATAGACCACCAGGATGGCCAGACCGATCGCCGCCTCGCCGGCCGCCACGGTCAGCACGAACAGCGCGAAAACCTGGCCGACCAGGTCATGCAGGTGGGTCGAAAACGCCACCAGGTTCAGGTTCACCGCCAGCAGCATCAGTTCAACCGACATCAGGATGACGATGACGTTCTTGCGGTTGAGGAAGATGCCGAACACGCCCAGTGTGAACAGGATCGCGGCGACGGTCAGGTAATGTCCGAGTCCGATGGTCATGATCTGCGTCCCGATCCGTTCATATGCCCTGGTGGGGTTCGACCTTGCGCACCGCCACGGCATCCTCGCGGCGGCGGCTGACCTGCTCGGCGATGCTCTGGCGCCGCACGCCCGGCCGCGACCGCAGGGTCAGCACGATGGCGCCGATCATGGCGACCAGCAGGATCAGCCCGGCACCCTGGAACAGGTAGATATACTTCGTGTACAGCACCGCACCCAGGGCATGGGTATTGGTCACCTCGGCCGGCACCGGCGTGGTGGCCACCTGCTGCGCTGCCGGGCTGATCACCCAGCCGCCCAGCACCAGCAGCAGCTCGATCAGCAGGATGAAACCGATCAGGCCGCCGATCGGCAGATACTGCAGGAAGCCCTGGCGCAGTTCGACGAAGTTGATGTCCAGCATCATGACGACGAACAGGAACAGCACGGCGACGGCGCCGACATAGACGATCACCAGGATCATCGCCAGGAATTCCGCGCCCATCAGGACGAACAGTCCGGCCGCGTTGAAGAAGGCCAGGATCAGGAACAGCACGCTGTGCACCGGGTTGCGCGAGGCGGTCACCATGAAAGCCGAAGCCACGGTGATCGCCGCGAACAGGTAGAAGGCCAAGGCCTGGATAATCATCGTTAACCCCCTCGCCTGCGTGCGCTCAGCGATACGGCGCGTCGGCGGCGATGTTGCGCGAAATCTCGTATTCCCAGCGCTCGCCATTCGCCAGCAGCTTGTCCTTGTCGTAGAACAGCTCCTCGCGGGTTTCGGTGGCGAACTCGAAATTCGGCCCCTCGACGATGGCGTCCACCGGGCAGGCTTCCTGGCAGAAGCCGCAGTAGATGCACTTGGTCATGTCGATGTCGTAACGCGTGGTGCGGCGCGAGCCATCGTCGCGCGGTTCGGCCTCGATGGTGATCGCCTGGGCCGGGCAGATCGCCTCGCACAGCTTGCAGGCAATGCAGCGTTCCTCGCCGTTGGCGTAGCGGCGCAGCGCATGCTCGCCGCGGAAGCGCGGGCCGAGCGGACCCTTCTCGTACGGGTAATTCACCGTCGCCCGCTTCTTGAACATGTAGCTGAAGGTCAGGCCCAGTCCCTTCACCACTTCCCAGAGGAAGATCGTGCGGGCACCGCGATCGAGCAGAGCCATGGCTTACACCCCTTTCGGCAGCAGGTCGAAGGCGATGAGAACGCCCGCGGTGGCCACCACCCAGAACAGTGAAAACGGCAGGAACACCTTCCAGCCCAGGCGCATCAGCTGGTCGTAGCGGTAGCGCGGCACGGTGGCGCGCACCCAGATGAAGACGAACAGCAGCACGAAAATCTTCAGGCAGAACCAGATGACGCCCGGGATCCAGTTGAACGGCGCGACGTCGAAGGGCGGCAGCCAGCCCCCGAGGAACAGGATCGTGGTCATGCCCGACATCAGGATCATGTTCGCGTATTCGCCGAGGAAGAACAGGGCGAAGGTCATCGACGAATATTCGACCTGGTAACCGGCAACCAGTTCGGCTTCGGCTTCCGGCAGGTCGAAGGGATGCCGGTTGGTCTCGGCCAGCGCCGAGATGAAAAAGACGACGAACATCGGGAACAGCGGCAGGGCGAACCACACCGTCTTCTGTGCCTCGACGATGGCACTCAGATTGAGCGAGCCGACGCAGAGCAGCACGGTGATGATCACGAAGCCCATCGAGACTTCATAGGACACCATCTGCGCCGAGGAGCGCAGCGCGCCGAGGAAGGCGTAGCGCGAATTCGACGACCAGCCGGCGATGATGATGCCGTAAACGCCCAGCGACGAGATGGCGAAGAGATACAGGATGCCGACATTGATGTTGGCGATCACCCAGCCCTCGCTGACCGGAATCACCGCCCAGGCGATCAGCGCGAGAATGAAGGTGATGCAGGGAGCCGCCACGAACAGGAACTTGTTGGCGCCCGAAGGGATGATCGGCTCCTTGAAGATCAGCTTGACCGCATCCGCGAAGGGCTGCAGCAGGCCGAAGGGCCCGACCACATTGGGGCCCATGCGCAGCGACATCGCCGCCAGCACCTTGCGTTCCATCAGGGTGAGATACGCCACCGCGATCAGCAGCGGCACCACCAGCAGCAGGATATGGACGAGGATCACCCCGCCCGGGAAGACGTAGCCCGTCCAGAGAATGTTCCAGAAACCGTCAGTCATGGGTCCCCGTCTTCGGCAAGGCCGCACCCTTCGCGATGGCGGAGCACTCGGCCATCGTGGCCGAGGCGCGGGCGACCGGATTGGTCAGGTAGAAATCGGCCACCGGCGAGACGAACGGCGCATCGCCCGCCGTCCCTGCACTGCCGAAAGCCGCCCAGGCAGCCGGCGTGATCTGGTCGACGGCACCGAAATGCGGGGCGATCTCCAGCATGCGCCGGCGCAGCATGCCCAGGTTGTCATAGGGCAGCTTGTGGCCGACCGCTTCCGACAAGGCACGGATGATCGCCCAGTCGTCACGCGCCTCGCCCGGCGGCGCCGCGGCGCGGCGTCCCAGCTGGACCCGCCCCTCGGTATTCAGCCAGGTGGCATCCTTCTCGGTATAGGCGGCACCCGGCAGGATGACGTCGGCACGTTTCGCGCCGGCATCGCCATGGCTGCCCTGGTAGATCACGAAAGCAGAGCCGAGTTTCGCGGTGTCGATCTCGTCGGCCCCCAGCAGGTACACCGCCTTGATGTCGCCGGCCTGCGCGCCGGCGAGGATACCGGCCACATCCTTTCCACCCTGACCCGGCACGAAGCCAAGATCCAGTCCGCCGACGCGGGCGGCAGCCGTGTGCAGCATGTTGAAGCCGTTCCAGCCATCCTTCACCAGGCCGCAGCCATCCGCGATCTGCCTGGCCAGCGCCAGCACGGCGGCGCCATCGGCACGGGCAATCGCGCCCTGACCGAGAATCAGCATCGGCTTCTGCGCTGCCTTCAGCACACCGGCAAAGGCGTTACGGCCCTCGGCGATCTCCTTCAGCGTCGCGGCGCCGGCGCCGAGATAATCGTATTTGTAGGTCAGCGCCGGCTGGTCGGCGCCGATCAGGGCGATCTTCACCTTGCCGGTCAGGAAGCGCCGGCGGATACGGGCGTTGATCAGCGCGGCCTCGCGCCGCGGATTGCTGCCGACGATCAGGATGGCATCGGCCTCGTCGATTCCGGCAATGGTGCTGTTGAACAGCCAGCCGGCACGGGCGGCCGGGTCGATCTGCGCGCCATCCTGGCGGCAGTCGAGGCTGGCCGAGCCCAGCTTGCCCATCAGGTCCTTCAGCGCGGTCATGCTCTCGGCGCAGACCATGTCGCCGGCAATTGCCGCGATCTGGCTGCCCTGCAGGCCCTTCAGTCCGGCCGCAACCGCGGCAAAGGCCTCGCCCCAGCTGGCTTCCTGCAGCCTGCCGTCCCGGCGCACATAGGGCCGGTCGAGGCGGCGTGCCTTCAGGCCGTCATAGGCAAAGCGGCTCTTGTCGGAGAGCCATTCCTCGTTCACGTCCTCGTTGACGCGCGGCAGGATGCGCATCACCTCGCGGCCGCGCACATCGACACGGATATTCGCGCCGACCGCATCCATCGCATCGATGCTCTCGGTCTTGCGCAGCTCCCACGAGCGCGCGGTGAAGGCGTATGGCTTCGAGGTCAGCGCCCCGACCGGGCAGAGATCGATGACATTGCCCGACAGTTCGGAGGTCATCGCCTGCTCGAGATAGGTGGTGATCTGCATGTCCTCGCCGCGGCCGATGGCGCCGAGTTCCGGCACGCCGGCCACTTCCTGGGCGAAGCGGACGCAGCGCGTGCAGTGGATGCAGCGGGTCATCACCGTCTCGACCAGCGGCCCCATATACTTGTCCTTGACCGCGCGCTTGTTCTCGTCATAGCGCGACGAGCCGCGGCCATAGCCCATGGCCTGATCCTGCAGGTCGCATTCGCCGCCCTGGTCGCAGATCGGGCAGTCGAGCGGATGGTTGATCAGCAGGAATTCCATCACGCCTTCGCGGGCTTTCTTCACCAGCGGGGTGTCGGTCTTGATCACCATGTTGTCGGCGGCCGGCATCGCGCAGGAGGCGATCGGCTTCGGCGCCTTCTCCTGCTCGACCAGGCACATGCGGCAATTGCCGGCAATGCTGAGGCGCTCGTGATAGCAGAAGCGCGGGATTTCCTTGCCGGCGGCCTCGCAGGCCTGCAGCACGGTGGTGCCCGGCTCGACCGTCACCTGGATCCCGTCAATGGTCAACGTCGGCATGCGCTACCCTTCCCGCCTACACTCAGTCCGCCGTCACTCAGCCGCCGCCGGCAGAACCGGCTGCCCGCCATGATAGGCGTCGATGCGGCGTTCGATCTCGCCGCGGAAATGCCGGATCAGCCCCTGGATTGGCCACGCCGCGGCATCGCCCAGCGCGCAGATCGTATGGCCTTCCACCTGCGTGGTGACCTCGAGCAGCATGTCGATCTCGCGCTTCTCGGCGCGGCCCTGCACCAGGCGCTCCATCACCCGCCACATCCAGCCGGTGCCCTCGCGGCACGGCGTGCACTGGCCACAGGATTCATGCTTGTAGAATTTCGACAGCCGGGCGATGGCGCGGACGATATCCGTCGACTTGTCCATCACGATGACGGCGGCGGTGCCGAGACCGGATTTCTGCGCGCGCAGGCTGTCGAAATCCATCAGCACGTCGTCGCAGATGGCCTTGGGCAGCAGCGGCACGGAAGATCCGCCCGGGATCACGGCCAGCAGGTTGTCCCAGCCGCCGCGCACGCCGCCGGCATGCTTCTCGATCAGCTCCTTCAGCGGAATCCCCATCTCCTCTTCCACGTTGCACGGATTGTTGACGTGGCCGGAGATGCAGAAAACCTTGGTGCCGGTGTTGTTGGGACGGCCGATGCCGGCAAACCACTCGCCCGAACGGCGCAGGATGGTCGGCACCACCGCAATGCTTTCGACATTGTTCACGGTGGTCGGGCAGCCCCAGACGCCCATATTGGCCGGAAACGGCGGCTTCAGGCGCGGCTGGCCCTTCTTGCCTTCCAGGCTTTCGATCAGCGCGGTTTCCTCGCCGCAGATATAGGCGCCGGCGCCGCGGTGGACGAAAACGTCGAAGTCATACCCCGAACCGCAGGCATTCTTGCCGATCAGACCGGCCGCATAGGCCTCGTCGATGGCGGCCTGCAGATTCTCGGCCTCGCGGTAGAACTCACCGCGGATATAGATGTAGGCGGCCACCGCGCGCATGGCGAAGCCGGCCAGCAGGCAGCCCTCGACCAGCTTGTGCGGATCGTGCCGCATCATGTCGCGGTCCTTGCAGGTGCCGGGCTCGCCCTCGTCGGCATTGACCACGAGATAGCTCGGCCGGCCATCCGACTGCTTGGGCATGAACGACCATTTCAGGCCGGTCGGGAAACCGGCGCCGCCGCGACCGCGCAGGCCGGACTTCTTCATCTCCTCGATGATCCAGTCCTGGCCCTTGAGGATCAGGTCCCTGGTGCCGTCCCAGTCGCCGCGCTTGCGCGCGCCTTCCAGCCGCCATGACTGGTGGCCGTAGAGATTGGTGAAGATGCGGTCCTTGTCCTGCAGCATGGGGCTGGCTCCGCCTCAGTCGTCGCTGCCGCCGCCGGCGGCCGCGAAAGTGGTCAGGGTGGTGACGCCGCCCTTGGGCTCGGACGACAGCCGGCCGTTCTGCGGACCCGGCTTCGGCGTCTCGCCGCGCTTCAGCGCTTCGAGAATCCGGCCGGTGCTTTCCTCGTCGAGGTCCTCGTAGAAATCATCGCCCAGCTGCAGCATCGGCGCATTCACGCAGGCGCCGAGGCATTCCACCTCGATCACGGTGAACTGGCCGTCGGCCGTGGTTTCGCCCGGACCGACGCCAAGATGCTTTTTGCAGGCCGACAGCACCTTGTCGGAACCGCGCAGCCAGCAGGGCGTCGTCGTGCAGACCTGCACGAAATGCTTACCCACCGGGGCGAGGTTGTACATCGTGTAGAAGCTGGCCACTTCCAGCACGCGGATCGGCGCCATGCCGAGCAGCTCGGCAATGTGGCGGATCGCCGCCTGCGGCACCCAGTTGTCGTGCTGGCGCTGCGCAATGTCGAGCAGCGGCATCACCGCGCTCTGCTGGCGGCCTTCCGGATACTTGGCGATATGCTGCTTTGCCAGCGCCATGTTCTCCGGCGTGAAGCTGAAGCTGGCAGGCTGCAGCTCCGGGGGCGCGATATGGACGCCACTCATCGGTCGATCTCCCCGAACACGATATCCATGTTGCCGACGATGGAAACGGCATCGGCCAGCATGTGTCCCTTCGACAGGAAATCGGTGGCCTGCAGATGCGGGAAACCCGGGGCGCGGATGCGGCAGCGATACGGCTTGTTGGAACCGTCCGACACCAGGTAGACGCCGAACTCGCCCTTCGGTGCCTCGACGGCGGCATAGGCCTCGCCTTCCGGCACGTGATAGCCCTCGGTGTAGAGCTTGAAATGGTGGATCAGCGCTTCCATCGAACGCTTCATCTCGCCGCGCTTGGGCGGCACCACCTTGCGATCGTCGGAGGCGATGGGTCCGCCGGGCAGCGTCTCGATCACCTGGCGGACGATGCGGGCAGACTGCCGCATTTCCTCGATGCGGCAGAGATAACGGTCGAAGCAGTCGCCGTTCTTGCCGACAGGGATGTCGAAATCGTACTTCTCGTAGCCGTCATAGGGCTGAGCCTTGCGCAGGTCCCAGGCAACGCCCGAGCCACGCAGCATGACGCCGGAGAAACCCCAGTCCATCGCGTCCTTGTCGCTGATCACGCCGATATCGACGTTGCGCTGGCGATAGATGCGGTTCTCGGTCAGCAGGCCCTCGATGTCGTCGATCACCTTGAGCATGCGGTCGAGATACTTGTAGATGTCCTCGGCCATGCCCTTGGGCATGTCCTGGTGCACGCCGCCGGGCCGGAAATAGGCGGCATGCATGCGGGCGCCGGAAACGCCCTCGTAGAATTCCATCAGCTTCTCGCGCTCCTCGAAACCCCACAGGGCCGGCGTCATGGCGCCGCAGTCGAGGGCATGGGTGGTCACGTTCAGCAGATGGTTGAGCAGGCGGCCGATCTCGGCAAACAGCACGCGCACCGCCTGGCCGCGCGCCGGTACTTCCAGGCCCAGCAGCCGCTCGGTGGCCAGTGCAAAGGCATGCTCCTGGTTCATCGGCGCGACATAGTCGAGCCGGTCGAAATACGGCACGGCCTGCAGGTAGGTCTTGTGCTCGATCAGCTTCTCGGTGCCGCGATGCAGCAGGCCGATATGCGGATCGCAGCGTTCGACGATCTCGCCGTCCAGCTCCATCACCAGGCGCAGCACACCGTGGGCCGCCGGATGCTGCGGCCCGAAATTCACCATGTAATTGGCGATCGTGACTTCGGCCATTCTACTTGGCTCCCTCGTCCGCCTTCTCGTCGCCCGGCAGCACATACTGGGCGCCTTCCCACGGGCTCATGAAATCGAAGCGCCGGAATTCCTGCTGCAGCTGCACGGGTTCGTAGACCACGCGCTTCTGCTCCTCGTCGTAGCGCACCTCGACATAACCGGTCAGCGGGAAGTCCTTGCGCAGGGCATGCCCCTCGAAACCGTAATCCGACAGGATGCGGCGCAGGTCCGGATGGCCGGAGAACATCACGCCGTACATGTCCCAGACTTCGCGCTCGAACCAGCCCGCGGACGAGAACACGCCGGTCACCGACGGCACCGGGGTTTCCTCGTCGGTCTGCACCTTCACGCGGATGCGCTGGTTCAGCTTCATGCTGAGCAGATGATAGACCACGTCGAAGCGTTTCGGCCGCTCCGGCCAGTCGACACCCAGCACATCGACCAGGATGGTGAACTGGCAGTTGCCGTCGTCGCGCAGGAAAGTCAGCAGCTTGACGATGCGGTCGGCCAGCGCCGAGACGGTCAGCTCGCCATGGGCAATCGACCAGTCGAGCACATCGTTGGGCAGGCTGGCGGCGACATGTTCGCCCAGATCCCGCAATGCCTGTTCCTGTTCGCGCAGGATCGCCTTGCTGTCGGTCATCGGCGCGTCCTCAGCGGGCAATGGTGCCGGTGCGACGGATTTTCTTCTGCAGCTGCAGAAGACCGTAGACCAGCGCCTCGGCGGTCGGCGGGCAGCCCGGCACGTAGACGTCGACCGGCACGATGCGGTCGCAGCCGCGCACCACCGAATAGGAATAGTGATAGTAGCCGCCGCCATTGGCGCAGCTGCCCATCGAGATGACATAGCGCGGCTCGGCCATCTGGTCGTACAGCTTGCGCAGGGCCGGCGCCATCTTGTTGGTCAGGGTGCCGGCCACGATCATGACGTCGGACTGGCGCGGCGAGGCCCGCGGCATCGCCCCGAACCGGTCGAGATCGTAGCGCGCCATGTAGGCGTGGATCATCTCGACGCCGCAGCAGGCCAGGCCGAAGGTCATCGGCCACAGCGAGCCGGTGCGGGCCCAGTTGGCCAGCTTGTCGAGCGAGGAGATCACCACGCCCTTGTCGGCCAGTTCGTCCGACAGGTCCTTGAAGAAGGCATCCTGCGAGGCGCCGGAGGCCTGGCTGTCCCGGCTGGCCGGCACCTTGTCGGTATTGTTCATTGCGCTGCTCATTCCCATTCCAGCGCCCCCTTCTTCCACTCGTAGATGAAGCCGACGGTCAGCACGCCCAGGAAGATCATCATCGACCAGAAGCCGAAGGCGCCGATTTCGCCCAGCGAGATGGCCCAGGGGAACAGGAAGGCGACCTCAAGGTCGAAGATGATGAAAAGGATGGCCACGAGGTAGAAGCGGACATCGAACTGCTTGCGCGAGTCGCCGAAAGGCTCGAATCCGCACTCGTAGGTCGAATTCTTCTCGGGGTCCGGGTTGACCTTGGCGGCCACGAAGGGCAGCAGGGCCAGAACGGCAGCCAGCACGATGGCAAGGCCAAGGAACAGCAGGATCGGCAGATATTCCCGTAGCAGGGCGTCCACGGTCATTCCCCTCCGAAAAACGCGTTATGCCCGGACGGGTCCCACCCTGCCCGAGGTCGAGGCTGTTCTAGCCGTTTATTTGCCGCGCCGCAACACGCTCCGCCGGGCAAAAATCCGGCGCAAGTTGCAGAGGCAGAAACGATTTTTTATGTCACCGCAGTATACGGACCATGCTGCCGCCCGGCGCGGCGCGAATCAGGGCCGGCTGTTGTCGCCAGGCAGCGCCACCGGTGGTCTTGCCGGGCCGTCGCCGGTAGTATCCGCAGCAGGGGGCCGGCGCGTCTGCAGCCGGACAGCTGTTCGTGGCTTTTCCTGGGGGTGCCGGTGACCATGCCGGAGAAAATTTCAGTCATCGTTTCAACCTACAACAACCCGCAGGTCCTCGAGATGGTGCTGCGGTCGCTGGCCGCGCAGCGCCGGCGCGGCAGCACCGCCTACGAGGTCGTGGTCGCCGATGACGGCTCCGGGCCGGATACCGCCGCCCTGATCGGGCGCCTGCGCGGGGAGCTGGATTATCCGCTGCTGCATGCCTGGCAGGCGGATACCGGTTTCCGGCTGGCCGAATCGCGCAACAACGCCCTGCTGGCGGCCAGCGGCGACTATGTCGTCTTCATCGACGGCGACTGCCTGGTGCTGCCCGATTTCATCGCCACCCATGCCCGGCTGGCCCAGGCCGGCTGCTTCGTGGCCGGCGCGCGCTGCTATATCAAGAAGCGCAAGACCGCCGCGATCCTGGCGGCGCCGCAACGCTGGTGGCGGCCATCCCGCCTGCCCTGGTTCTTCCGCGCCCTGCTGGGCGGCGCCAACCGGCCCTTCCAGCTGCTTGCCCTGCCCGACACGGCACGGCGCCACCGCCATCCCGGCCGCTGGCAGAAGGTGCAGACCTGCAATCTCGGCGTCTGGCGCGCCGATATCGAACGGGTGGACGGCTTCGACGCCACCTATGTCGGACACGGCCTTGAGGATTCCGATTTCATCCTGCGGCTGCTGCGGGCCGGCCTGCGGCGCAAATCCGGGCGTTTCGCCAGCGTGGTGCTGCATCTGTGGCATCCCCGCCCCGGCGCGGTGCAGAGTCCGAATGTCGGCCACTTCCAGGCCCTGCTGGACAGCGGGCGGACCCTGCCGGTGACCGGTCTGGCCGCCCTGCGCGACAAGGCTGCGGCAGCCTGACCGCCGCGCACCGGCCCTGACTGCCGCGACGCCGTCCGGTCAAGGCCACAGGCCTTCAAAGCACTGGATTGTCAGGATTTTTGCTGCGGAATGGCGAGAGTGACGGGACTTGAACCCGCGACCTCCGGCGTGACAGGCCGGCGCTCTAACCAACTGAGCTACACCCCCGCAGCGGCGGCGGTTTTATGCTTGGCCCGGGACAATGTCAAGCACGCCCCGGGCCTTAATCACAGAGGGCGGGACAGGCGCGGCAGGCCCCGGCTCAGGCCGGCGCCGCGGCCCCGAAATCCCCCAGCTGGCCGGCCAGTTTCTCGCCGGCCTGCCGCGAACGGCGCAGCACGCGCTCCTGCAGCTTGCGGAAGGCCTTGGTCTCGATCTGGCGCACCCGCTCCTTGGTCACGCCGAGCCGGCCGCCCAGTTCCTCCAGCGTCACCTTGTCATCGCCCAGCATCCGCTCGGTGATGATCAGCTGCTCGCGCGGACTGAGTTCCTTCAGCGATTCGGTCAGCCATTCCCTGCGCAGGCCGCCATCCATCTTGTCGGTGACGATCTCCTCCGGATTCGGGCCTGGATCGGGCAGGAAATCCTGGAAAGCGTCGCCGCCCTCCTCGCCGCCGACCTGCTCGTTCAGCGAATGGTCGCGGGCGCCGAGACGCTGGGCCATTGCCGTCACATCGGCCGGGGAAACCTTCAGCGCGGTGGCGATGTCGTCGCGGGTGGCGTCGTCCAGCCGGGCGCTGCCGCCGGCCCGCTCCATCTTGGCGCGCAGCCAGCGCAGGTTGAAGAACAAGGCCTTCTGGCCGGCCGACGTGCCGGAGCGCACGATCGACCAGTTGCGCAGTACATATTCCTGCATCGACGAGCGGATCCACCAGGCGGCATAGGTCGAGAACCGCACGCCGCGTTCCGGGTCGAAGCGGTTGACCGCCAGCATCAGGCCGATATTGCCCTCCTGGATCAGGTCGGGCAACGGCAGGCCGTAATTGCGGAACCGGGTGGCGGTGGCCACCACCAGCCGCAGATAGGCCGAAACCAGCTTCTGCATGGCCTTGTGGTCGCCATCGTTGCGCCAGGCGCGGGCGAGGCCGAGTTCCTCTTCCTCGCTCAGCAGCGCCTTGCTCATCACGGTGGAAAGATAGCGCCGGTCGGCGCCGTCCAGGGTCCGGGGAGAACGTTCGAGGGTCATCTTTTTAATCCCTCCATCGACTTTTGCCCGGTGCTGCACTACCTTCGGGGACTGGGACGGCAGCCGGGCGGGGCTGGTCAGATAGTATCGGCTCGATACGACCTCAGCTTATGCCCGCAGCCGGAGTCCGCTCAAGCGGTAATTTCGACTCGAAACAAAACTGTGATGTCGGTCACGCACTCAGCCACACCCACTGCAGAAAGTGAAAAAGCCATTCTGGCCCAACGGGTTATTATCCTGCTGGACCGGCTGTCGCGGCTGACCCGCGAGCTGCAGTTCGCCGACGGGCTGAACCCGGCCCAGTGGGAGGCCCTGCGGTATATCGCCCAGGCCAACAGGTATTCCCGCTCGCCGACTGCCCTCGCCGAGTATCTCGGGGCCACCAAGGGCACCGTGTCCCAGACCCTGATCGCCCTCGAAGGCAAGGGCCTGATCACCCGCTGCAAGAAAACCTGCGACCGCCGCCAGGTCGATCTGTGCCTGACCGAGGCCGGCGAGGCCCTGCTGGCCGCCAAGGACCCGATGCAGACCCTGGAGCGGGCCGCCAGCGAGATGGCCGAGGAGCTCGGCCCGCAGATGGTCAAGGGCCTGACCCGGCTGCTGCACGATCTGCAGAACCGCCACCAGGTGGTCGAGTTCGGCGTGTGCAAGGACTGCTCGCTGTTCTGCGTCAACGACGTCGCCCGGGCAGACGGACAGTGCGGTGCCACCGGCGAGCTGATCACGACGGTCGAGAAGGACAAGATCTGCGTCAACTACAAGACGGCCGGCTGATCCGCCTGCCCTGCCGGCAGCATTGACGCAACGTCACGGCTTGCGCGCCTGCGCCGCGGGACCTAGCCTGCCCGGTGAATCAAACCTCTCCGCAAAAAGAGACTTGGGAAACGTCGCATGAAGTTCACCGGCACCGATTCGTATGTCGCCACCACCGACCTCAAGGTCGCGGTCAACGCCGCCATCACGCTGGAGCGGCCGCTGCTGGTGAAAGGCGAACCCGGCACCGGCAAGACCGTGCTGGCTATCGAGATCGCCAAGGCGCTGAATGCGCCGCTGCTGACCTGGCATGTGAAATCCACCACCAAGGCGCAGCAGGGCCTGTACGAATACGATGCCGTCTCGCGCCTGCGCGACAGCCAGCTCGGCGACGAGCGGGTGAAGGACATCCGCAACTACATCAAGCAGGGCAAACTGTGGGAGGCCTTCACGGCGCCGCAGCGGCCGGTGCTGCTGATCGACGAGATCGACAAGGCCGACATCGAATTCCCGAACGACCTGCTGCTCGAACTCGACCGCATGGAATTCTTCGTCTACGAGACCGGCGAGACGGTGAAGGCCGCCGTGCGCCCGATCCTGATCATCACCTCGAATAACGAGAAGGAGCTGCCGGACGCCTTCCTGCGCCGCTGCTTCTTCCATTACATCCGCTTTCCCGACCGCGAGACCATGGAACAGATCGTCGAGGTGCATTACCCCGGCGTGCAGCGCAACCTGGTGCGCGATGCGCTCAATGTCTTCTACGACATCCGCGAGACGCCCGGCCTGAAGAAGAAGCCGTCCACCTCCGAACTGCTCGACTGGCTGAAGCTGCTGATGGCGGAAGACCTGCCGGCCGATGCGCTGCGCAGCAAGGACCAGGGCAAGCTGATCCCGCCGCTGGCCGGTGCACTGCTGAAGAACGAGCAGGACGTGCATCTGTTCGAACGGCTGGCCTTCATTGCCCGCCGGGAGCGGAACTGAGCTGACGGCGGGGTGACGGCATGTTCATCACCTTCTTCCTCGAACTGCGCAAGGCCAGGGTGCCCGCGAGCCTGCGGGAATACCTGACCCTGATCGAGGCCATGGACCGGGGCGTCGCCGAGTACCGCGTCGAGGATTTCTACTATCTGGCCCGCACCGCCCTGGTGAAGGACGAACGCAACCTCGACAAGTTCGACCGCGTATTCGGCCAGTGTTTCAACGGCCTGCAGTTTGTCGGCGCTGCCGGCGAGGAAACGGTGGCGGAAATCCCCGAGGAATGGCTGCGCAAGCTGGCCGAAAAGGTCCTCACCGAAGAGGAAAAGGCCCAGATCGAGGCGCTCGGCGGCTGGGACAAGCTGATGGAGACGCTGAAGCAGCGCCTTGAGGAGCAGAAGGAACGCCACCAGGGCGGCAGCAAGTGGATCGGCACCGCCGGCACCTCCCCCTTCGGCGCCTATGGCTATAATCCCGAAGGCGTGCGCATCGGCCAGGACAAGTCGCGCAACCGGCGCGCCGTGAAGGTGTGGGACAAGCGCGAATACAAGAATCTCGACGACAGCGTCGAACTCGGCACCCGCAACATCAAGGTGGCGATGCGCCGTCTGCGCAAATTCGCCCGCGAGGGCGCCGATCTCGAACTCGACCTGCCCGATACCATAAAATCGACCGCCGCCAATGCCGGCTGGCTCGACATCCGCATGGTGCCCGAGCGCCATAACAAGGTGAAGGTGCTGCTGCTGTTCGATATCGGCGGCTCGATGGACGACCACATCCGGGTGACGGAAGAACTGTTCTCGGCCGCCCGCGCCGAATTCAAGCACATGGAATTCTTCTACTTCCACAACTGCGTCTACGAGAAGCTGTGGAAGGACAACCGCCGCCGGCATGCCGACTTCACGCCGACCCACGAGATGCTGCGCACCTACCAGCATGACTACAAGCTGGTCTTCGTCGGCGATGCCACCATGAGCCCCTACGAGATCGTGCAGCCCGGCGGCAGCGTCGAGCACTGGAACGAGGAGGCCGGCGCGGTGTGGATGCAGCGCCTGCTGGATACCTATCCGAAAGCGATCTGGCTCAACCCGGTGCAGGAAAAATACTGGGACTACACGCCATCGGTCGGCGTGATCCGCCAGCTGATGGGCAACCGCATGTTCCCGCTGACCATCGAGGGGCTGGAACGCGGCATGAAGGAACTGAACCGCTAGCGGGTTCAGCCTGCCGCGGCCGGCAGCTCGTCCTCTTCCGCCTCGCGGCTGCGCGCGGGCTCGACGGTGAAGCCTTCGCGGGCCGGAAAGCGCGCCTGCATGGCATCCACCGCATATTCCATGTTGGCTGCCGGGATGTCGTAGAGGCGGCCCTCGATCCAGCGATAGGCCGGATGGCTGAGCGCCCCGGCCTCGCCGCCCAGATCCGGATTGCGCACCACCACCCGCCAGGTCCGGTAGCGGCGGTCGACCACGTCCACCGGCGTCGACACATAACCGACCGGCAGGTCGGTATCCTTCTGCCGGGCCTGGACGGATTCGATGTCCTTCTCCACGCCCTGCAGCTGACGTTTCAGGTCGTCGATGTCGCCGCGCCCGTTGCGGATCACCGCCTCGGCCTCGGCCACCTGCTGTTCCAGCCCCAGGCGCAGGTTGACCAGATCCCCGGCATGCTGGCCGATCCGCGTCCAGGCGGCATGGCTGCGCTCGCCCAGCAGGATGATGATCATGATGGCGATGCCGAGATTGGCCGCCAGTGCCAGATAGCTGACGACCTGTGCAACCGAGACGTCAGGCATCGGTCAGCCTCAGCTTGCCGTCGAAGCGGCGGATCACCATGATCTCCGACAATGCGCCGAACACCTTCTTGGCGCGCAGCCGGGCGATCTCCTCGTTGTCGATGCCCCAGATCACCAGCCGTGCGGCCCGGCGGCCCGGAAAGGCCGAAACGGACGAGGCCGGACCGCTGAACATCTCGTGCATCTCGGGGCCGATCGCCTTGACATACCAGCCCGACTGGCGCGGCTTCGGCAGGCCGATCTCGTAACAGACCATGTTGCGCGGATCGCTGAACTGCACCTCGCGGGCCATCAGCTGGCCATAGACGCCCTGGCGTTCCTTCAGCTTCAGCTCCAGGCCGGCCTTTTCTTCCTTCAGGGTTTCGTATTCCCCGCGGATATCGCCCATGCGCTGGCGCACCGCCTCGGCCTCGCCGGTCAGGCGGTCGATCTCGAAGCGGCCATGGGCGAATCTCTGCACGGCCCGTTCCAGGCTGTTCGCGCCGAGCGAAACAACGAAGAACATCACCAGCGACGGCAGCAATGCCGTGACGATATCGCCGATAGTCATGACCCCTGCCTGCAAGGAACGGCTGCGGATCACTTTCCGGGAAAGCCGGGGGCAAATCAACAGGGATTGCCGGGCCGCGGCCGGCCCCGGGCGTCAGCCCTCGGCCTTCGGCGCCTGCCCGACGATCGATCCGACCGCCACGATGACAAATCCGCGATGCCGCGGCAGCAGGCGGTCCATGGTCGAACGCGCCTCGGACTGGCTGAGCGCGCCGACGATATAGGGACGGCCTGCATCCCACAGGGCCGAGGGATGGTCGGGCGGGCTGCCTTCGGCCAGCGCCGGGTTGCGGGCCATGAAGCGCCAGGTCGGGCCATACATGTCGCCGCTGGCAACCGGCACCGTGGTGTAGCGGAACGCCACCTCCTTGCCGTCGAGGTCGCGTTTCAGGCCGCCGACCTCGCGATCCAGATCGGCGATCTGGGCGGTGCGGGCGGCGATGGTGTCGTTCTGCTCGCCGATGCTCTGCAGCAGCTGGTCGGCCCGCCAGCCCAGATCCTTCAGCTGCTGGCGGCGCATGGCGGCCTCGGCCTCGGCGCGGTTCCAGCCGGCGCGGGCACGGTCGACCCCGATCACCGCCATCAGGCCGACCAGGGCGATGGTCACGCCGCCGGTGATGATGGCCACCAGGTCGCCTTCCATCCTCAGACCTCCAGCCAGAACAGCCGGCCGGCAAAGGGCCGCATGGTCAGCATCCGGGCATTCTCGCCGGCCCAGTTGGTGGCGAAATTCTGGGCTTCCGCCGGCCCCAGCCCCCAGACGACGATCCGCGCCTGGCGTCGGCCGCTGAGCGAGGTCGCCACCGAGGCCAGGCCGGCAAACGGCATCTCCTTGGCCGGCCCCTCGAACTTGAAATAGAAGCCCTGGCTGGCCGCGGTCGGATAGCCGGCCTCGGCGACGAAATTGGCGGCGGCATCGCCCATCGTCTTTTCCTGGGCCAGCAGGCCGGCGCGTTCGCGCTGCAGGTCGGCGATGCGGTCATCCAGGCGGGACAGCTCGGCCCGCAGATCGGCCAGCTGGCGGCCGCGTTCGGCATGCAGGCGCGCGATCTCGGCCACCGCGCGGCTGCGCTCGGCGGCCGAGCCCTCCTCGTCGCTGTACAGCCGGTAGACCGCCTGTTCGATCTGCGGCGCGAAAGCCCCCACGGCCAGCAGCAGCAGCAGGGCGGGAATCAGCAGGGTGAAGGCATCGCCAATGGTCATGACCGGCCGCAGTCTGGAGCGGGGATGGTTGATAGCCGGTTACCGCCGCCGGGCGGCAGACCGGCCGGCAAAAAAGAAGGGCCGGGGAATTCCCCGGCCCTCCTGCCATGCGGACGGATGGCTGCGATCAGCGCTTCGAGAACTGGAAGCTGCGGCGGGCCTTCGGCTTGCCGTACTTCTTGCGCTCGACCACGCGCGGGTCGCGGGTCAGGAAGCCCTGGGCCTTCAGGGCCGGCCGCAGGGCCGGCTCGAAATAGGTCAGGGCCTTGGAGATGCCGTGGCGCAGCGCGCCCGCCTGGCCCGACAGGCCGCCGCCGGACACGGTGGCGAAGATGTCGAACTGGCCCGAGCGGTTGGTGACCACGAAGGGCTGCTGCAGCAGCATGCGCAGAACGGGGCGGGCAAAGTAGTCGTTGCTCTCCTTGCCGTTCACCACGAACTTGCCGGAACCCGGCTTGATCCAGACGCGGGCGACCGCGTCCTTGCGCTTGCCGGTCGCATAGGCGCGGCCGAACTTGTCGAGCTTGGGCTGGGCCGGAGCGGCCGGCGCGGCGGCGACGGCGGCGGTCGCGTTCGCCAGGCTCAGATCGGCGAGGGTACGGGACTCAGCCATGTTCAGTCGTTCCTCTTGTTCTTCGGATTGAGCGCGGCGACATCCAGCTTCACCGGCTGCTGTGCCTCATGCGGATGCTCGGCACCCTTGTAGACCTTCAGCTTGGTCAGCTGCCGGCGGGCCAGCGGGCTCTCCTTCGGCAGCATGCGCTCGACGGCCTTCATGATGACGCGCTCGGGGAAGCGGCCGGCCAGGCCCTCGCCGATGGTGCGGCCCTTGATGCCGCCCGGATGGCCGGTATGCCAGTAGAACACCTTCTGCTGGTCCTTGCGGCCGGTCACCCGCACCTTCTCGGCGTTGATGACGATGACGTTGTCGCCGGTATCGGCGTTCGGCGTGAAAATCGCCTTGTGCTTGCCGCGCAGACGCATGGCGATGAGCGACGCGAGCCGCCCCAGCACCAGACCGTCAGCGTCGATCAGCACCCACTTCTTGTCCACTTCGGACTCTTTGGCGTTGTAGGTCTTCATCGGACTTCCTGGACTTGCGTAGAAACCCGCCGGACAGCCGGCGGGCGGATCGGCGCGCATCATGGCGATTTTGCCGCCCCTGTCAAACGGGATGTGTGCTGTTTTTCAGATATTTATGCTGCGGTATTATGATACCAAGAATACTTTCAAGACAAATCAATGCCTTATCCGGTATTGTGGCCGGCCGGAAAACCGGAAATCCCTGCCCGCCCCGTCACTTGGCGACGCCCGGACGGATTCTGCCGCCGCTGACCGCTGTGGACCGCTGGCGACCGTTGCGGACCGCTGGTGACCGCTGCGGACCGTTACGGACCGCTGGTGACCGCTGGTGACCGCTGGTGACCGTTTCTGACCGCTGGCGACCAGCCGTGACCGCTGGCGCTTATTTCCACGCCCGGGCGATTTGCCGGCCGGCCCGCACCCGCGTCATTTCCGGCGCCGGATACCCGGAACAATATAGGTACGGCCGCCCCGAAGAAAAGCCCCGGCGGTTGCCCGCCGGGGCCCTGTCTTTACCGTGTGTCCGCCAGCCGGTCAGGCGGCGGCGTGGTGCAGGCGGCCGTAGAACAGCGGCCCGGTGCGGAAGCGCGCCAGCGCCTTGGCGCCGGCCAGCACCGCCAGGTCGGCCAGCGGCTCGATGATGACCACCAGCATGTAGGCGCCGCCGAAGGCGGTCACCTGCGCGAGGTTCTCGGCACCGAAGCCCTGGCCGTAGAAGGCCCAGAAGGCCACCCAGGCGACCACCCCGCCCTGGTAGGCGGTCGACAGCGCCAGCGCCTGCCGGTAGGTCACGTCCACATAGGGGGTGTTGGCCGGCACGATCCGCTTCGCCAGCAGGCTGACCGCCCACAGCGGCACCAGCAGCGTCGTGACGTTGATGCCGTATTGCGGCAGGTCGAAGGGCGCGAAGAACAGGCCCTGCAGCAGCAGGCCGGCGGCCAGGCCGATGGCGGCCGGACCCGCGCCGAACATCAGGTACAGCGTCGAGCCGAGGATGAAATGCACCTCGGATACGCCGACCGGGTAATGCGGGAAGATCTCGAAGAAGCTGAAGACCATGGCCGTGGCGATGGCGCCGCGCAGGGCCAGTGCCGCCACGCCGCCGTCATCGCGGATGGTGCGCAGGCAGAGCCGGCCGGCAATGCCGAAGGATGCTGCCGCGGTGGCATAGCTGAGGATCATCTTGGCACCGTCGACGACGCCGGGTTCGATATGCATGGTCCGCTCCTGTCCGCACCCACCGTGCGGGATGGTTGTCGTCTGGCACGGGCGAAGGGCGCGCGCCGGTGGCGATGGCAGGTCTCCTGGCTCGCGGTTCGCCGCTCCACCCGCCCTTCCCGGCCCGGCACCGGACCAGTGGTTTGCGGATGTCGCTCGCCGCTCACAGTTGCGGGGGCAGCCACGGCTTCGGTCCGCAGATCGGGCCTCACCGTATTCCCGTTTCACCGCTGCCCAGACCGGATATCCCGAGTCGGGGACGGCGGAACCATCAGGGCGGAATCTGCTGCAAAAGCCGCGCCGCCGCAAGGGGCTGCCAGCAGGCCAGCATTCTGCCGGCGCGCAGCTTACGGGCGGACCGGTTTCACGCCATGCCCCTTGCCGGCGGAGCCGTTGCAGTATGCGCAGAGCGGAACCAGATTGATCACGCTGTTCACGCAGACCGATTTCAGGGCACCCACCTGATTGGCCACCGCGGCCACGGTGAGAAAAATGCTGCCTTCATCGCTCAGCGTGTAGCGCAGGACCGAGGATGCCGTCGAATGGGTGAACGTCCCCGACGGGCTGCCCTTGGGCGGAATGAATGCGTAAACGCCGGATTGCAATTGCCCCGCTTTCGGCCCACCGGCAACGCCGACGGTGTAGCCGCAGGCACGGAGAGCCTTCAGCACCGCCATGCCCGATCCGCCCGATTGCGGGTGATGATGATCGATCTGCACGAGCCGCGTCGGCATCACCAGGCCGCAATTATGGCAGGGATAGGCTTCCTCGGTGTTGGTCGTGGCGGAAGCAGCGGGTGTAATATACGGAATGCTGGCAGTGCCACCGGGACAGCGGTACATGGCCTGCCAGTTCGGGTCGCTGAGAACCTGTCGGTAGCTTGATCTGGCCAGGTCGTTCAGCCGTTTCACCAGAGCGTTGATGTCTTTGCACTGCATCTTGGCTTTGACGATTTTGCCCTGAACCATCTCGACCCTGTCGGGTTTCGGGTAGGGGGCACCGCTCACCTTGACGACCCGGATTTTCAGGCTGGGATGAATCGTGACGTCCCCGGTGGCCGGGTTAATCGTTCGCAAGCCCGGCTGAGAATCCTTTTTCAGCATATTGCTTGTCACATAGGTAAAGCTGCCAATATTCAGGGCCATTTCCCCTCCCCCGCCTGGCCATCATGCGGGCCTGGCGGGAGAAACAGTACCTACCTCCGGGAATATGTGAACCGCAAATCCACAATCCTAAATATGTATTCACCGCGCGCTGCGGGGCGGGCGGCAGCGCAGTCAGCCGGGCCTGCGGGACAGGTCAGCGGAACACCCAGACGATGATGGCGGTGGCCACCACGATGGCCCCGCCGATCACCCGGTAATTCAGCAGCCACGGCGTGCCGGCGGCCACCGCCGTGTCGCCGCGCTGCCACAGGGTGGTGGCGAGCCGGTCGGCCGGCGGCGGCGCGGTGGCGAGGCTGACGGCGATGCCGACCATGGCACAGGCCAGGGTGGTCAGGCCGGCCACCACCGAGAAATGCGGCAGCGGATCGGCGATGCCGGCCGCCGCCATCCCGCTGCGCGCCACCAGCAGCCCAAGGCCCAGCGCATGGCCGAAGACCATGGTGGCAAGCGCGCCGGCCGCGTTCATGCGCCGCCAGAAGATGCCGAGCAGGAACACCGCCACCATCGGCGGCACCGCATACGAGAAGACCTGCTGGATGTAGTTGAACAGGCCGGGAAAATCGCGGATCACCAGCGGCCAGAAGGCGGCGATGACGATGAAGCCGCCGGTGACGGTGCGGCCGATGCGCACGGTCTTCTGCGCCGACCAGCCCTGCCGGTCGGCACCGGCGAAATCGTACATCACCAGCGTCGCGGCCGAGTTGAGCGTCGAATCGATGGTCGACATGATCGCCGCCAGCAGGCCGCAGAGCACCAGCCCGGTCAGCCCGACCGGCAGGAAGCGGCGCACCAGTTCGGGGAAGACCTGGTCGCCATTCTCCAGCCCCGGCAGCAGGCTGATGGCGATGGCGCCCGGGATCGCCATGATGAACAGCGGCAGCAGCTTCAGCGCCGCCGCCAGCATGGCGCCCCAGCGCGCATGGTCGACCGAGCGGGCGCCCAGCGCGCGCTGCATGATGTACTGGTTGGTGCCCCAGTAATAGAAGCCGAGGATCGGCAGGCCGATCAGCACACCGGTCCATGGCAGGGCCGGATCGTCGGCCGGGCGGATCAGCGACAGGTGATCGGCCGGCACCGCGGCCAGCGCCGCCGTCCACGAGAAATCGAACTGCGCAAAAACCTCCCAGGTGATCGCGGTGCAGCCGACAATCAGCACGATGGCCTGCAACACGTCGGTATAGACCACGCCGCGCAGGCCGCCGGCCGCCGTGTAGATGCCGGCGAACAGCGCCAGCCCGATACAGGCCGGCAGGAAGGGGATTCCCGGCACGAAGACCTGCAGCACCAGAACGCCGGCATAGACGCTGCCGGCGGTGTCGACGAAGATCGACAGGAAGATGGTCAGTGCCGAAACATAGAGCCGCGTGGTGCGGCCGAAGCGGCGGCCGAGATATTCGGGGATCGTCGTCAGCCGGTTGCGCAGGAAGACCGGGATGGTGAACAAAGCCATGAACACCAGGATCAGCGCCGCCCACAATTCGTAATGGGCCACGGAAATGCCGCTGCTGTAGGCGGCACCGGCCACGCCGATCAGCGTGGTGGACGAGATGTTGGACGCGAACAGCGACAGGCCGATGGCGATGAAGCCGAGGCTGCGGCCGGCGAGGAAGAGTTCATCGCCGGATGTCGCCTTGCGCGACACCATGAAGCCGATGACGAGGACGGCAATCAGATAGAGTCCGACCACCGCCCAGTCGAGCGTCTGTAATGCCATGTCTTTTTACCCCCGGACGTTTCCTCGGTTCTTCGGCTGCCCGGCCCGTGGCCGGGCAGTCCGTCAGGCGGCGCGCGGTGCGTCGCCCGGCTTGCCGGCCGGTTTCTTGTCGGTCCCGGACTTGTCGGTCTTTAGCGGCGCGACCTTGCCCCCATTGCTGTCTCTCTTGGCGCCCAGCCCGGCGAAACGTTCCTGCACATGGTGCGCCCAATGATTGACGTCCCAGCGGTTGACCCGCCGGCGCATCGATTCCATGCGGCTCTCCCGCTCCTCGCGACTCATGTCCAGCGCCACGTCGATGGCAGCGTCCATGCTGGCGGCCGAATAGGGATTGGTGCTGACCGCTTCCGGAAACTCGACCGAGGCGCCGGTGAATTCCGACAGGATCAGGGCACCGGGCTCGCCATTCTGCGCGGCGACGAATTCCTTGGCCACCAGGTTGAGGCCATCGCGCAGCGGCGTGATCCAGCACACATCGGCGGCACTGTAATAGCAGAGCAGCTCGTCGAACGGCACCGGCCGGGTCGACAGCAGGATCGGCGTCCAGCTCAGGTTGCCATAGCGGCCGTTGATGGCACCGACCAGCCGCTCGATTTCGCGCTGCGCCGCGCGATAGACCGTCATGCCGTCCGCCGCCGCCACGGCGACGCAGAACAGCTGCACCTTGCCGCGCAGCTCGGGCCGCCGCGCCAGCAGGCGGTCGAATGCCTCCAGCATCTGCTTGGTGCCCTTGGTGTAGTCGACGCGGCCGACCGACAACAGCAGGCGACGCTCGCCGATCTGGTTCTTGATGTCGGCAACCCGGCCACCGGCCTCGAAGGTGGAGAGATGCTTGTTGATCACCTCAGGATTGGTGCCGATCGGCCAGGCGTCGATCTCGACGCGGCGGCCATCGATGGTCAGCTCGGTGGTGACCTCGGGCTCCGACAGGGCGGCGCCGGTCGGGTTGAACGGCCCTTCCACGTCGCGCCGGGTCAGCCGCTTGGCGCCGGCCAGCGAGCAGGCCAGGCTGGCGAAATTCTCGGCGTAACGCGGGATGTGGAAGCCGACGATGTCGCATTTCAGCAGGCTGTCGAGGATCTCCTTGCGCCACGGTACCACATTGAAGACATCCGGCGCCGGGAATGGCGTGTGGTGGAAAAAGGCGATCCGCGCATTCGGCTTCATGCGGCGCACATAATGCGGCACCAGCCACAGATTGTAGTCATGCACCCAGATGAAGGCGTCGTCGGTCGCCTGCTCGCAGGCCGCTTCCGCAAACAGCCGGTTCACTTCACAGAACGTGTCCCAGTCGACCGCGTCGTAATTGAACAGCCACGGAAAGGAATGGAGAATCGGCCAGAAGGCCTCCTTCGAGGTGACGTGGTAGAAGGACTTGACCTGCTCGGCGGTCAGCGGCAGGCGCACGACGTCGTAGGACCCGTAAGAATCCTCGATATGGATACGGCGCTGGAACATCGCCTTGCCGGGCGCCGGGCTCTGCTTCCACGCCACCCAGCAGGCGTCCTTCGCGGTCGAGAAGAAGCCCTTCAGGGCCGGCACCACGCCGTTCGGGCTCTTGTTCTCGCGGTAGATCGTCTTGCCACCCTCCGTCACCTCCTCGTAGGGCTGGCGGTGATAGACGATGACAAAGGAATTCTTCCTGTCTTTGGCGTCGGTCTGCGTTGCTTCGGTCATGCCGTGGTCTCCTTCAAGATCGTCTGGGTCGTTGCGCTCCTGCGCAGAGGGTTGAGATCGAAATGGTCGAGGGCTTCGAGGATGCCGCCGGCACCATGCGCCGTGGCGCGGTAGGTTCCGGGATGCGCATCCAGCGCCGCCAGCAGGGGCGCCTCGGCATTGCCCACCGCCACGCCGTTCAGGCCGGTGGCGAACATCGAGAGGTCGTTCAGCGTGTCGCCGGCCACCAGCACGCGGCTGTCGGGCACCCCCATCTGCCGCAGCACGCGGCGCAGCGTGGTGCCCTTGTTCACCCCGCGCGGCAGCACGTCGAAGAACAGGCCGGCCGAGGTGACGGCGTCATAGCCGGCATCGGCGATCTCGGCGGCGGCGGCATCGGCGGCGGCCTGATCGTCGTAGAAATAGGACAGCCGCCGGCCGCCGAAAACCTCCTGCAGGCGCAGCGCCGGATGGCGGGCCATGATCGCCGCGGCCGCGTCGGTGCCCGGCCAGCGGCTGTCGATCCAGGCTTCCAGTTCGGCATGGCGCTGCCAGTCGGGCCCGACCACCACGCTGGTGCCGACATCGCCGATGATCAGGTCCGGCACCGGCATGGCGCCGCCCAGACCCCAGTCGCCATCGGCCGGCAGGCCGGAAGCAAAGGGAATGTCGCGGCCGGTGACGAAGGCGAGCGTCACCTGCGGCCGGTGGGCCGCAAGCAGGTCGTAGAGCCGGCGGCGCTGCTGCTCGCTGCCGCCCAGGAAAGTGCCATCGAGATCGACGGCCAGAAAAAGATCAGTCACCGGGCTTCACCTGCCTTCCGAATGTGACCCTCCGATACAGGGCGCCGGGCGAGGCCGGCGCAGGCCAATATAGGCCGCCGGACGGTGCCGGCGCGGGCACGGCGCCGGGCGCCGCGCAACAAGGGGGAATACTCACCCGGCATGTAAAACCGGGCGATTCTGAAATCCATCGTGCAGGGCGCACGATCATTGGAAAGTTATTGCACTGCAATCTATCAGATAACTGAGTAAAATCAAGCAAAAAATGCCAGAAAAGACAGGCATTTAATCTTTATATGTACTTCCGGCGGGTTATTTTAATGAAGACGTGGCTATTATTGATTTCGCCAATACTGAATATTTCCGGACAAGAAGAACGCGGCGGATGAATATTTGCCGCCGACAGGTTCTGTCGGCCGGCGGGGTCGCCGCCGCCGCGGCCCGGCAGCCCTGCCTGCCGCAGCGCACCCTGCCCCGGCCGCGGCCCGGCAGGGCCGGTTCAGCGGCCCGGTCCGGCAGGACCGCTTCAGCGGGGCCGGTTCAGCGGGCGGGCGGAATCGCGTAGGTCAGCACGGCATGGGCGACCGGGCCGGCCGCCTGCCCGGCGGAATGCAGGCCGATCTCGCAGATGGCCAGCGTCTTGCCCAGTTTCAGCATGGTCGCCTCGGCGATCAGGTCCGACAGGTCGGGCTTGCGCAGGAAGTTGATGTTCAGGTTCGTCGTCACCGCCAGCGCCACCGGGCCGATCTGGCCGAGAATGAGGAGATAGGCGGCGCAGTCGGCCATCGCCATCATGGTGGGACCGGAAACGGTGCCGCCGGGCCGCAGATGCGCCTCGCCGACCGGCATCGCCATGCGCAGGCAGCGGCCGTCCCAGGATTCGATGCGGTAGCGCATCGGCCGCATCTGCGGGAATTCGCGGTCGAGAAACGCCTCCAGCTCGGCCTTGTCCATTTTCATCCGGCGGCCCTCCCCCATTCCGCTTAGCATCGGAAAAGGCAGGAGAAAAGCGCGGCCACGCGAGGGGCGAAATTTTTGAACACGGGGCTTGCACCCGCGGGCGGCTGTGAGTACGTTGCGCGCCGCACTGGTCCCAGGTAGCTCAGTGGTAGAGCAGGCGGCTGTTAACCGCCCGGTCGGGGGTTCGAATCCCTCCCTGGGAGCCATCTTTCCCGACAATCCGACACGCAAAATCATCGCCGCAGGCTCTGCCGGCGGTGCATCGCTGCGCCCGCCGGCAGGGGCCGCTCAGGCCCGCACCATGCCCTGCACGATGCGGCGCGCCACCGGCGCCACCACCAGCACCACCGGGAAGGCGACCGCCCAGGAAGGCAGCCAGGCGGCAAGCCACAGGCCGCCGAAATCCTCGACCGGGCCGGCGGTGCGGAAGGTGGCGATGCCGGAGACCAGCAGCGACATCAGGGCGGAGAGCACGAAGCCGAAGGCAACGGGCACGAAGCGTGGGGAGATCATCAGGGGTTCCTTTCCTGTCTGCATTGACTGGCGATGGGAGGCATCACAGGGCCGCGGCCAGCCGCGCGGCGATGTAGAGTCCGGTGCCGAACACCAGATGGGTGACCAGGCTGCGCGCCCGCGCCATGGCCGGATCCGGCGTGCGCGACGCGGCAAAGCCCATGCCGAAGGCCGGCTGCATCACCAGCATGGGCAAAGCCACGGTGACCAGGCCGGTCAGCAGCGCCGGCAGCGGACCGGGATCGCGCAGCCAGCCTTCGCCCGCCGCCGCAACCAGCCCGGCGGCGAAGACGATGCCGATGGCGTAATGGGCCGCCCAGCCCAGCGCCGCCTCGCCCGCCACCGGCGCAGTGCGGCCGATGGGGTCGTGGCGGAACCGCCCCCGCGGCAGATGGCCCAGCCAGCGGCCGAGCAGCCGGTAATCCAGCCCGGCCACGCCATAGACATGGCGCAGCAGCAGGCCCCAGATATCCATCACCAGCGTCGCCCCGGCACCGACCAGCACGACGCGCAGCATCATTTCCGACATGGCTTTCTCCTCTTGTCCCGGCCGTGAATGACGCTACCCTACAAATTCAAGTTCACTTGAGGTCAAGGATGAAAGCGCTCGATATCGCCGAAGTGGCGCAGCGGTCCGGCCTGCCGGCCTCGACCCTGCGTTTCTACGAGGAAAAGGGCCTGATCGCCCCGATCGGCCGGCGCGGCCTGCGGCGGCTGTACCATCCCGGCATCCTCGAGCGGCTGTCGCTGATCGCGCTCGGCCGCACCGCCGGCTTCAGCCTCGACGAGATCGCCGGCATGTTCGCCGCCGACGGCCTGCCGCAGATCCGCCGCGGGCAGCTGGCCGAGAAGGCTGACGAGCTCGACCGCAGCATCCGCCGCATGACGGCCCTGCGCGACGGCCTGCGCCATGCCGCGCGCTGCCCGGCGCCGAACCACATGGAATGCCCGACCTTCCGCCGCCTGGTCCGCGCCGCCGGGCTGCGCACGGCGCGCAGCAGGCCGGCAGGCGGGAAAGCGACACGCCGCCGCAGCCGCTGAGATTGTCACGATACATCTTTGCGCTTGCCGGCCGCGCAGCGCCGGTCAAGGCTGCCGTCATGACCGACGCGATCCACCTGCCCCTCATCCTGCTCGCCGCCCTGCTCGCCACATCGAGCCCCGGCCCCGCCACCCTGGCGATTGCCGGCACCGCGATGAAATCCGGCCGCCGCCCCGCCCTCGCGCTCGCCGCCGGGGTCACCACCGGCTCGCTGGTCTGGTCGGTGGCCGCCGCCTTCGGACTCGGCGCGGTGATGCTGGCCAATGCCTGGCTGTTCGAGCTGCTGCGCTGGTTCGGCGCCGGCTACCTGCTCTTCCTCGCGCTGAAATCGGCGCGGTCGGCCCTGGCCTCGGGCATGTCCGAACTGCGCGGCATCGCGCAGGCCTCGCTGCGGCGGGCGTATCTGACCGGCCTCGGCCTGCACCTGACCAACCCGAAGGCGATCCTGTTCTTCGGCGCGCTGTATGCGGTCGGCCTGCCGGCCGGCACCGCGCCGGCCGGTCTCGCCACCGTGATCGCCGCCATCGGCCTGCAGAGCACGGCCGTCTTCCACGGCTATGCGCTGCTGTTCTCGAGCCCGCCGCTGGCCAGGGGCTATGCCCGCCTGCGCCGCTGGTTCGAGGGCGCCTTCGCGCTCGGCTTCGGCTATGCCGGCGTGAAAATCCTCACCGCCCGGCTGCAGTAACGCGGCCGGTGGCGCCGGCCGGCCGGCGCCACCGCCGACAGGTCATGCCGGCTGCATGTCGCGCAGCCGTACCGCCGGCTGCGGCCCGCCATCTTCGCGGAGCACCTTGATCAGCGCCGCCAGCTCCTGGTCGGCAAGGCCGGCCCGGGACGCCCGCTCCAGCCAGCCATTCACCAGCGCGGGAAGTTCGGCATTGATGCCCAGCGCCTGCGTCTCCTTCAGAATGCGCTCGACCGCACTGACGGAGATCCGCAACGGGCTTTCGCTGATGCTGAAGTCGCCCGAGCGGATCACGCCGCCCTGATGCCTGAAAAAAGCCCCGAAGCTGGGCGCGATGTCGTTCACGATGCTGCCGAAGCCGGCGACATCGACGCCTGTGGCCTCGGCGATGCGCGCGCCATGCAGGAAGCCGGCATAAGCGCCGTAGACATAGGACAGCGTGGCGAGGTCCATCACCGCCGCGGCTTCCACCCTGTCGCCCAGCCAGACCGGGTTGCCGGCCAGGATTTTCAGCATCGGCAGCACCTCGTCGAATACCGCGCGCCGGCCGCTCACCAGCACCGGCGTGTCGGGCTGGCCCATCTGGCTGGGCGCCGCCTGGATCGCCCCGTCCAGATAGCGGCCGCCATTCGCCTCGACGAAAGCGGCGGCATCCCTGGCCTCCTGCGGGCTGCCGGTGCCGACATTGGCGATCAGTCGGCCCTTCAGCGCTTCGGCCACACCGGCGCTGCGCAGGATCGCATTGGCGGCGGCATAGTCGTAGACAATGAAGAGCGAGAGCGGACTGGCGCCGATCGCCTCGGCCGGCGTGGCCGCCAGCCGGGCGCCGCGCGCCACAAGATCTTTTGCCTTGCCGGCACTGCGGTTCCACAGCGTCACGCCCTTGCCGGCCTTCAGCATCAGGTCCGCCAGCGTCAGGCCCATCGGGCCCAGTCCGATAATCGTCACATCCGTCATGATCTTCTCCTTGTGTCAGCACGGGTTGTGACGCAGAACTGGGGGCCGTACATGCCATCCGGCAAGTACGGACAAAACGGTCAGGTACGCACCGGAACGTATGTAGTGGTGGAAAACCGTGACAAAAAAATCCTATGCCTGCGGCATCGGTCCGTCCTTCGAGGCAATCGGCGGCAAGTGGAAGGCCGTCATCCTGTGGGAATTGCGCAACGGCGCGCTGCGTTTCGGCGAACTGAAGCGCCGCGTGCCCGGTGCCAGCGAAAAGATGCTGACCCAGCAGCTGCGCGAACTGCAGCGCGACAGTCTGGTCCTGCGCCATGCCTATGGCGAGGTGCCGCCGCGCGTTGAATACACGCTTTCGGACTGGGGGGTCAGCCTGAACAGGGCGCTGGCGCCGCTGGCCGACTGGGGCGAGACCTATGCAAAGGCGACCGGACGCTATCCGGGATAAGCAATCGACAAAGGGGCGGCATCGCAGCCGCCCCCTCGCTCATGTACGGGAATTGTCAGCCGCGGAAGACCGGGCCGCCGACCGGCGAACCGTTGGTGCCGCCATCGACGAAGATCTCGGCGCTGGTGATGTTCGAGGCATCACCGGAGGCGAGGAACACTGCCGTCTTCGCGATCTCCTCCGCCTCGCCCAGGCGGCCGAGCGCGATCATGCCGGCCAGCCGCTTTTCGAGCTGGGTCTTGGCATCCGCCGTGGGTGCGGCGGAATCCCAGATCGGCGTGCGGGTGGCGCCGGGCGAGACGACATTGACGCGGATGCCGCGCGGCGCCAGTTCGGAAGCCAGCACGCGGCTCATCCCGCGCACGGCGGCCTTGCTGGCCGCATAGGCCGACGAACCGGGCGAGCCCATCTGCGACATCACCGAGCCGTTCAGGATCACCGAGGCGCCGTCGCTCAGATGCGGCAGCGCCGCCTGCAGGGTGAAGAAGACGGCGGTGACGTTGGTGCGCAGCACCTGCTCGAACACCTCCAGCTTGCCGGCGCCCAGCGGCGTGGCGCCGACGATGCCGGCATTGGCGAACAGGATGTCGATCCTGCCGAAGGCCTGCGCCACCTCGGCCACCGCCCGCTCGGTGGCGGCGATGTCGGTGGCATCGGCCTGGATGGCCAGCGCGCCGGCGCCCAGTTCGGCCAGCGCGGCGTCCAGGGTGGCCCGGTTGCGGCCGGTGATGGCGACCCGCGCCCCTTCGGCAACGAAGGCCCTGGCGGTGGCGAGGCCGATGCCGCTGTTGCCGCCGGTGATCAGGGCGGTCCTGTTCTGCAGTCTCATGGTTCTCTCTCCGGGTGTCCTGGTCAGCATGAATGGTTTTAATATGAAACCATACTTGCCGTTAAAGCCGGTCTGGTTTTAATATGCAACCTCTATCGACGCCCCTGTAACGGCCGACACAGTTTCCGGAGCCCCGCCATGCGCCGCACCAGCCATGAAACCGATGCCTGCCCGATCGCCCGCTCGCTGGATGCCATCGGCGACTGGTGGTCGCTGCTGATCGTGCGCGAGGCGATGGGCGGCCGGCGGCGCTTCGGCCAGTTCCAAAAAAACCTCGGCATGGCCCGCAACATCCTGGCGGCACGGCTGCGGCGGCTGACCGAACTGGGCATCCTGCAGACGGTGCCGGCGGCCGATGGCGGCGCGCATCACGAATACGAGCTGACCGCCAAGGGCCATGACCTGCTGTGGGTGCTGGTTGCGCTCCGGCAATGGGGCGACCGCCACCAGTTCCCCGAAGGCCCCGGGCCGACCCTGCTGGTCGACCGTGCCCAGCGGCTGCCGGTCAAGCCCTTGGAACTGCACGCGGCCGATGGCCGGCTGCTGGGGCCCGGGGACATCCTGTTATTGTCCGTCGACTGAGCGCTTTCCGCAGGCCAAACGCATTCCGCCGCGGGGAATGATCGGCTAGGATACCCGCATTGCGAGCGGGGTCCCGGGTGGTCGAACCATCGGTTCATTTCATAGACGAGGATGACGGCGGCGGCCTGCCCCCGGGCCATGAGGGCGTGTGGAAGGTGCTGATCGTCGATGACGAGCCGGACGTCCATTCGCTGACCAAGCTGCTGCTGCGCAACTTCAACTACCGCAAGCGCAGCCTCGCCTTCCTGTCCGCCTATTCCGCCGGCGAGGCCCGCGACATCCTGCGCGCCCATCCCGATATCGCCCTGGTGCTGCTGGACGTGGTGATGGAGACCGAGCATGCCGGCCTCGCGCTGGCCGACTACATCCGCAACGAACTGGGCAACAAGACGGTGCAGATCGTGGTGCGCACCGGCCAGCCCGGCCAGGCGCCGCCGCTGACCGTGATCTCCAACCACGGCATCAACGACTACAAGGAAAAGACCGAGATCACCCAGCAGAGCATGATCCTGACCGTGGTGAAGGCGCTGCGGCTGTACGAGGATTTTCTGCCGAACTATCTCGCCGCCGCCAAATACGCCAACCTGACCGAGAAGGCGCGCGGCGGCGCCGACGACCGCGAATTGCTGCGCCTGCTGCGCCATGAGCTGGAACAGGACAACATCCACCTGCCGCCACGCCCGCTGGCGGTCGCCAACGAGCCGGTCGATCCCCGCCTCGCCGCCCTGACCGACCGCGAGCGCGAAGTCCTGAAATGGGTCAGCCAGGGCGATTCCAACAAGGCCATCGCCAACCGGCTGGGCGTGCAGGAGGTGACCGTGAAGGCCCATCTGCGGCAGATCTTCTCCAAGCTGCAGGTCTTCAACCGCACCCAGGCCGCCTCGCTGGCCCTGCGCCTGCTGGAACGCGACCTCGATCCCGCCGACCGCTGAATCCCGGCTACCGGTGATGCGAACCGGTGATCCGGCCGCCGCCATCCTGCGTAATAAAGAGCGAACAAACCCGAGGGCGGCCTGACCGCAATCCTCGGACCAGTCGCCTCTCCGCCCGCAGGACCATGCCCAGCCGCCCCCTTACTGCCGCCACCACCACCGGCCCCGCCATCGTCTGGTTCCGCCAGGATCTGCGGCTGGCCGACAATCCGGCACTCGTCGCCGCCGCATCCGGCGGCCGCCCGGTCATCCCGGTCTTCATCCGCGACACCACGGACCGGCTGCGGCCCATGGGCGGCGCCAGCCGCTGGTGGCTGCATCATGCCCTCGCCGCCCTGCGCGACGCCCTGAAGCGGCGCCATGGTCTCGACCTGCTGCTGCTGTCGGGCGATCCCGCCACCCTGCTGGCCGATCTCGTGCGCCACACCGGCGCCGCGGCGGTCTGCTGGAACCGGCTGTATGAACCGGCCGCGATCCATCGCGACACGGCGATCCGCAGCCTGCTGAAGGAAGCCGGCGTCACCGTCGAAACCTGCAATGCCGGGCTGCTGTATGAACCCTGGACGGTGCAGACCCGGGCCGGCGGCTGGTTCCGCGTCTTCACGCCGTTCTGGCGCGCCTGCCTGGCCGGCGGCGGGCCTGCCGCGCCGGCGCCGGCACCGAAACACGTGGCCATCTGGGACGGGCAGCCCGAAGGCGAGCAACTGGAAGACTGGGCGCTGCTGCCGCAGCAGCCCGACTGGGCCGGCGGCCTGCGCGAAAGCTGGCAGCCCGGCGAGGCCGGCGCCGCCGCGCGGCTGGCGGCTTTTCTCGACGCGGCGCTGGCCGGCTATGCCGATGGCCGCGACCGGCCGGACCGCGAGGCCACCTCGCGGCTGTCGCCGCATCTGCATTTCGGCGAGATCGGCCCGCGACAGGTCTGGCAGGCCGTGCAGATGCATGTCGCACAGCATGGCGGCGATGCCGCAAAATTCCTTGCCGAGCTGGGCTGGCGCGAATTCTCGCATCACCTGCTCTATCATTTTCCCGACCTGCCGCAGCGGAATTTCCGCGACAGCTTCGATGCCTTCCCGTGGCAGGAGGATGCCGGCCTGCTGCGCAGCTGGCAGCGCGGCCGCACCGGTTATCCGCTGGTCGATGCCGGCCTGCGCGAATTGTGGGCGACCGGCTGGATGCATAACCGCGTGCGCATGATTGCCGCCTCCTTCCTGGTCAAGCATCTGCGCCTGCACTGGCGCGAGGGCGAAGCCTGGTTCTGGGACACGCTGGTCGATGCCGATGCCGCCAGCAATGCCGCCAGCTGGCAGTGGGTGGCCGGCTCCGGCGCCGATGCCGCCCCCTATTTCCGCATCTTCAATCCGGTGGTGCAGGGCGAGCGATTCGATCCGGCCGGCAGCTATGTCCGCCGCTGGCTGCCACAGCTTGAAAAGCTGCCGGACAAATTCATCCACAAGCCGTGGGCGGCGCCGGCAGCGGTGCTGCGCGACGCCGGCGTGACGCTCGGCCGCGACTATCCGGCACCGATCGTCGATCATGACCGTGCCCGCAAGGCGGCACTGGCGGCTTTCGCCACACTGCGCAATGATGCTGGCGAGGCGACGGGGGAATCATGACCGACCAGACAGGCGGGCGCGGCCAGCGTATTGCCGTGATCGGCGCAGGCATCAGCGGCCTGGGCGCGGCCTGGGCACTGGCCCGGCAGCATGACGTGACGGTCTTCGAGGCCAATGCCTATCCGGGCGGGCACAGCAACACCGCTGCCATCGACTATGACGGCCGCGAGATCGCGGTGGATACCGGCTTCATCGTTTTCAACGACCGCAACTACCCGAACCTGCTGCGGCTGTTCGCCTGTCTGGACGTGCCCTCGGCTCCCAGCGACATGTCGTTCTCTGTCTCGGTGGGCGATGCCCGCCGGCGCGGCAGGCTCGAATGGGGCGGCAGCAATCTCGCGACCCTCTTCGCGCAGAAACGCAACCTGCTGCGTCCCGGTTTTCACGGCATGCTGCGCGACATCCTGCGCTTCAACCGGGCGGCGCCGCGCGACCTTGCCGCCGGCAGCCTCGCCGGCCGGACACTCGGCGAATATCTTGCCGCCGGCGGCTATGGCACGGCCTTCACGCTGGATTACCTGCTGCCGATGGGCGCGGCGATCTGGTCGTCGCCACTGGGCGAGATGACCGCCTTCCCGGCCGAGACCTTCATCCGCTTCTTCGCCAACCACGGCCTGCTGACCATCGACGACCGCCCGCAATGGTCGACGGTGACCGGCGGCAGCCGCGAATATGTGCGCCGCCTGGTCGCGGCCGGCGGCTTCGCCCTGCATCTGGAACGGCCGGTGCGCAACCTGTGGCGCAGCGCCGACGGCGTGACGGTGATGGCCGGCGGCCGCATGGAGCAGTTCGACCAGGTGGTGCTGGCCTGCCATGCCGACCAGGCCCTGCGGCTGCTGGGCGGCGAGGCCAGCCCGGCCGAGCGCAGGATTCTCGGCGCCTTCCGCTTCCAGCGGAACCGCGCCGTGCTGCACCGCGACCCGGCGCTGATGCCGGTGCGCCGTGCGGTGTGGTCGAGCTGGAACTACCTGTCCGAGCCGCGCCGCGACCTGCAGCGCCGGGTGGCGCTGACCTACTGGATGAACCGGCTGCAGGGCATCGACGAAAGCTGCCCGCTATTCGTCACGCTCAATCCGGTCGAGGAGCCGGCGGCGGACAGAACCTTCGCCAGTTTCGAATACGAGCATCCGCTGTTCGACCGCGCCGCCATCGAGGCGCAGGCGCGACTGCCCGACATCCAGGGCCGCGACCGGCTGTGGTTCTGCGGTGCCTGGTGCCGCTACGGCTTCCACGAGGACGGTTTCACCGCCGGCCTGCAGGTTGCCGCAGGCCTCGGCATCGCCGATCCCTTCGCGGCGGCCCCGCCGCTGCACCAGGCGGCCGAATGACCGGCATGCCGGAAGCCGGCCTCTACTGGTGCCGGGTGACGCACCAGCGCCTGCTGCCGTTCCGGCATGCCTTCAGCTATCGCGTCTTCTCGCTGCTGGTCGATCTCGACGCCCTGCCCGATGCGGCGCGGCGGCCGCGCCTGCTGCGGCACAACCGCTTCGGCCTGCTCAGCATCCATGACCGCGACCACGGCCCCCGCGACGGCACGCCGCTGCGGCCATGGGTGGAGGCGGCACTGCGCCAGCAGGGCCTGGACGATGCCGGCCACCGCATCCTGCTGTTCTGCTTTCCGCGGCTGTTCGGTTATGTGTTCAATCCGCTCAGCGTCTATTACTGCTACGATGCCGGTGGCCGGCTCGGCGCCGTGCTGTATGAAGTGAAGAACACCTTCGGCGACCAGCATGGCTACCTGGTGGCGGTGCCGCGCCAGGCCAACCGCAGCGGCATGCTGGCCCAGCATGCCGCCAAGCGTTTCCATGTCTCGCCCTTCCTGCCGCTGCAGGGCGCCTATGATTTCCGCATCCTGCCGCCGGGCGAGACGATCGGCATCGTGATCCGCCAGACCGGACCCGGCGGCGCCCTGCAGATGGTGGCCAGCCAGACCGGGCGGCGCGCCCCGCTGACCGATCACAGTCTGTTGAAGGCAGTCATCCGCCATCCGCTGATGACCGTAAAAGTCATCGCCGCGATCCACTGGCAGGCCCTGCAGCTGTGGCGGAAGGGTGCCGCGTTCTTCCGCTGGAGCGCGCCGCCCGACCAGCCCGTCTCGGCCGGCAGGCCCGGGAACGCAACCGCATCGAGGAACCGGGAGCAGACCATATGAGCGAAGCCTATGCCGAACGCCGCGGCGCCCTGTCCGCGCCCGAGGCCGCCGGCCTGCCGCAGAACGGCGATCCGGTACTGCTGCACAGCCTGCAGGACGGTCTCGGTCTTGCCGATGTGCCGCGCTGGACCCGGCTGCTGCTGGCCCTGGCACCGCGCATCAGCCATGGCAGCATCACCGTCACCCTGCCCGATGGCCGCGCCTTCGTTGCCCGCGGCAGCGAACCGGGTCCCGCCGCCGATCTCGCGATCCGTGACCACCGTTTCGCCAGACGCCTGCTGCTGGGCGGCAACCTCGCGGTGGGCCAGGCCTATATCGAGGGTGGCTTCGACAGCGACGACCTTGCCGCGCTGACCGAATTCGCCTGCCGCAACAGCGATCTCGATTCCACCCTGATGGGACGGCCCTGGCTGCGCCTGCTGCGGCGGGTCGGTTTCGCGCTGGCCGCCAACAGCCGGCGCGGCAGCCGGCGCAACATCGCCTACCATTACGATCTCGGCAACGACTTCTACCGGCAGTGGCTCGATCCCTCGATGACCTATTCCGCCGCCCTGTGGCCGCGCGGCGACGAGACGCTGGAACAGGCGCAGCGCGCCAAATACCGCCGCCTCGCCGGCACGGTGCTGCAGCTGCGGCCCGGCAGCCGGGTGCTGGAGATCGGCTGCGGCTGGGGCGGCTTCGCCGAACTGGCGGCGAAGGAATTCGGCGCCCGCGTGCATGCCGTCACCATCAGCCGCGAACAGCATGACTATACCAGCCGCCGCATCTTCGAGGCCGGCCTGGCCGAACGGGTGCGCGTCGAACTGCGCGACTACCGCGACCTCGACGGACAGTATGATGCCATCGCGTCCATCGAGATGATCGAGGCGGTGGGCGAGAAATTCTGGCCGGTCTATTTCCGCCAGCTGCGCGACCGCCTGCAGCCGCAGGGCCGCATCGGCCTGCAGGTGATCATGATTGCCGACCGCTATTTCGAGAGCTACCGCGGCACCATGGATTTCATCCAGGCCTATATCTTCCCCGGCGGCATGCTGCTGTCGCCGGCCACCATCGCCGCGCAGAGCCGCGCCGCCGGCCTCGCCGTCACCGACTGCCTGACCTTCGGCGCCGATTATGCCCGCACCCTGCGGCTGTGGCGCCAGCGTTTCGAGGCGGCCTGGCCGCAGATCGAAAGCCTCGGCTTCGATACGCGGTTCCGCCGCATGTGGCGCTATTACCTGGCCTATTGCGAGGGCGGCTTCAATGCCGGCGCCATCGACGTGGCGCATTACGGCTTCGCGCGGGACTGACGGCCGCCGTCCTCAGCGATGCTGCAGGCGGCCGCGCACCCAGCGCACCAGCGGCCCCAGCAGCGGCAGCCGGGCATAGAACTGCGCGCCGGCATCCCAGTGATCGAGATGGGCCCTGACGAGGCCGTCGGGCGCGAAATGCAGCTCGCTGACCCCGACCGCGGTCCACGGCACCGCCCCGCCGAAGCGGCGCGGCCGGTAGCGGAAGGTCCATTTCAGGAAGGCCTCGTCGCCCTGCCGCAGGCTGCCATCGATGGTGAAGCCGATATCCGTGCAGTCGCGGTACATCTGGGCGAAGACCGCCTTCATCGCCGCGCGGCCGCGGATGTCGTTGAAGGGATCGCGGAAATGCACGTCGTCGGTGACCAGGCCGTCCAGCCGGTCGAGGCTGTCCGGCGTCAGCGTGGCAAAGAAATCCGCGTAGCGGCGCAGGCCAGCGCCGATTGCATCCTCCGGGTCCGGCATCGTCATCCCGTCGCCCTCCGCACCAGCGGGAAATAGGCCGGATAGGGCAGCAGCCGCAGCGCCTTCATGATCAGCGCGAACTGCCACGGAAACACGATCTCGAACTGCCGTCCGTATTCCAGCGCCTGCCACAGCCGCGCCGCGGCCGCCTCCACCGGCATCAGGAAAGGCATCGGAAACCGGTTGCGGTCGGTCAGCGGCGTCTTCACGAAGCCCGGATTGACCAGCCGCACGGCGACGCCGCTGCCTTCCAGATCCAGCCGCAGCGCCTCTGCCATATTGATCAGCGCCGCCTTGCCGGCACCGTAGGCCGCCGCCGTCGGCAGGCCGCCATAGCCGGCCAGCGAGGCGACGATGGCGATCTGCCCGCTGCGGCGGGCCAGCATCGCCGGCAGCACCGCCTCGATGCCGTTGGCCGCCGTCATCACATTGGCCTCCAGCAGCTGGCGCAGGGTTGCGGCGCTGAAATCGCGGCCCGGCATCGGCCGGTGGGTGCCGGCATTCAGCAGGGCCAGCCGCACCGGGCCGATCTCCGTCTCGATCCGCCGCACGACGGCGGCGGTGGCGGCGGCCTCGGTCAGGTCGGCCGGCAGCGCATGGAAGCGGCCGGTGCAGCCGGCGGCCTCGGCAGCCAGGCTGTCCAAGGTCTCCGCCCGCCGCGCGGTGCCCGCCACCACCGCCCCGGCACGCAGGAAGCGCAGGGCCGTGGCGCGGCCGATGCCCGATCCGGCACCGGTGATCCAGACCGTGCCCGGCGCGGTTCCGGCCGCGGTCATTTGCGGCGGTAGTCGATGGACGAGCCGTCCATCGCCCGGAAGGCGGATTTCACCCAGTTGCCCTCGGCATCGTACCAGAGATACCAGTCGAACTCGCCGGTGACATGGTAACGCCGGGCCGGCACCGGCGCGTTGCCGAGGCTGGCCGTCTCGTAGCGGGCCGGACGGATCGACACGTCAAGGACATGGCCGTCCTGGCTGTCCATGATCGGCCGGCGCTCGACGAAGTCGCTGCGCCAGTAGCTGGTCGGCATGGTCTGCGCCGGCAGCAGGCCTTGATAGCCGGAGCCGTCGACGCGCAGGGCATCGCCCTCGGCCACCGCGTTCAGGTATTCGGCTTTGCCGTCGTTGTCGGTGGTCGACCGCAGGCGGACCAGCCGGTCGCCCCGCCAGACCTCCTCGGAACTATGGGTGTAGCGGTACAGCGTCAGCACGCCGGCCATGGTGACGCGGAAATCGATGTCGATGGCAACCCGGGTCTCGTCGCCATCGCGGGTGATCGTCACCCGGTGATGGCCGATCGGCGTGCCGTCGCGCCGCACCTCGAATTCCAGCACCTGCGGCTCCGGTGCCGGCGCGGCCGCCGCCGGCACGGCAGCCGCCAGCAGAAGCAGCAGCGCGCAGATGTTCAGGAGGACAGCTTTGACCATTGGTTCAGTATCCAGCCGAAACTGCCGCTGAACCGCAGCGGCGCATCGGTCACTGCCAGGCAGATGCAGGGCTCGCCCGCCATCGCCACCGGGCGATGCTCGGTGCTGCCATCGGCGATCTCGACATCGCCGCGGCGGAAGGCGCCGGCGTCGTCGGTGAAACCGCCGCTGAGCACCAGGGTCATTTCCTCGCCGGCATGGCTGTGCCGCGGCATGCCGGTGCCCGGCGCGATGCGCAGCAGGCTGGCCATGCCGCCGCGCGCCTTCTGCACCGGCAGCGCGAAGGCATGCAGGCCGGCGCCGCTCCAGCGCCAGGGGATGCGGTCGACCCCGCCGGAAAGATAGGCCCGCAGCGGCGCCGGCAGGCCGCCCCCGGCTGCCGGCTCCGGCTGCGGCCGAACCTTCTGCTGCCGGGTCTTCTCCTGCATGTCCGGGGCCGGCTCCTGGGGCCCCAGCCGCGCCGCGATGGCGGCAAAGCCGGCGGGCTGCATGGGCTGCGGCGGCATTTCTTCCAGCAGGCGGCCGCCCAGTGCCTCGATGGCGGCCAGTTCGGCGCGGCAATGCGGGCACAGGGTCAGATGGCAGGCGACCACCAAGGACCAGGCCTCGCCCAGGCTGCCGCTGGCGTAATCCAGCAGCAACTCGGCCGGAATATGATGCTCCGGCAGAATCGGCGCGGCGGCGCTATGCATTTCGGTCACGGTCATGGGCTTTGCGAATTGGCATCCATTTCTCTACTAGATGTACGCAGCTTTTGCGCGTGTGGATCAATCCCCGGAGGCGTCGGACGGTCTGCCCATGGCGTATTTTTTCTACGGAACGCTGTGCGATCCGGATGTCCTGCGTCTCGTGCTGGGCTACCGCCCGGGCCCCCGCCAGCTCAGCCCCGCCATTTTGGCCGGTTTTCGCCGCAAAACGGCGCGCGGCCGGGGCTATCCGGTGCTGGTCCCGGCGCCGGCAGGCCGCATTGCCGGCCTGGTCTTCCGCCCGGCCCGGCCCGGCGACCACCGGCGGCTTGCCGATTATGAGGGGCCCGAATATGTGGCCCGGCTGCTGCCCGTCCGGCCCATCGCCGCGCCGGCCGCCGCCGGCCTGCCGCGCGTCCGCGTCTTCCTCGCCGCCCGGGGCCCGCAGGGGGGCTCGCGCCTGCCGCCGGGCAGCGAGGACTGGCTGCCGGCCCGCTGGCGCCGCCGCGACAAGACCCGCTTCATCGCCTCCCTCATGACACAAGGCCCGGTTCCATGCGCCCATCCGTGACCAACCAGCCCCGCCCGGTCGAGATCATCCGGCAGACGCCGGCCTTCCGCGCCCATCTCAAGGTCGACGAACTGATCCTGCGGCACGGCCTGTTCGATGGCGGCATGAGCGACGAGATGTCGCGCGAAGTGGTCTGGCGCCGCGATGCGGTCTGCGTGCTGCCCTATGATCCGGTCCGCGACGAGGTGGTGCTGATCGAGCAGTTCCGCGCCGCCCTGCTGTTCAACGGCGACCCGGCCTGGTCGGTCGAGGTGGTGGCCGGCCTGATCGAGGATGGCGAGAGCATCGAGGATGTCGCCCGGCGCGAGCTGAAGGAGGAAAGCGGGCTGGAGGCGATCGGCCCGCTGCTGCCGGTCACCAATGTCTATTCGACACCGGGTTTCTGCTCGGAGCGCTTCCACATGCTCTGCGCCCGGGTCGACGCCGCCGGCGCCGGCGGCATCCACGGACTGGATCACGAGCATGAGGATATCCGGGTTTTCGCCCTGCCCTTCGCCGACGCCTTTTCCCAGTGGGAAGGCGGGAAAATATCGAATACGCCGATGGCGATCGGCCTGCTGTGGCTGGCGCTGCACCGCAACCGGCTGCGCCGGGACTGGGCGGACCCGCGCGGCTTGCGACCCTGACCCCCCGCCGGTATAGGATGGACCCGGGGAGATTTCACCAGTCTGCCGCCCTGACCGCGCGTCGGGCCGGCCGGGCCCATCCACCGGAAGCGTCATGGATATTCGCAAGGACTTTATCGACAGCATCGGCCGCACGCCGCTGATCCGCCTGAAGCGTGCCTCCGAGCTGACCGGCTGCGAGATTTACGGCAAGGCCGAATTCATGAATCCCGGCGGTTCCGTCAAGGACCGCGCGGCCCTGTTCATCGTGCAGGATGCCATCAAGCGCGGCGCCCTGCGGCCCGGCGGCACCATCGTCGAGGGCACGGCCGGCAATACCGGCATTGGGCTGGCGCTGGTCGGCAATGCGATGGGGTTCCGCACCGTGATCGTGATGCCGGAAACCCAGAGCCAGGAGAAGAAGGATTTCCTGCGCCTGTGCGGCGCCGATCTGCGGCTGGTGCCGGCGGTGCCCTACAAGGACCCCAACAACTACGTGAAATTCTCCGGCCGTCTGGCCGAGGAGATGGCGAAGACCGAGCCGAACGGCGCGATCTGGGCCAACCAGTTCGACAATGTCGCCAACCGCGAGGCGCATTACCGCACCACCGGGCCGGAGATCTGGCAGCAGACCGGCGGCAAGGTTGACGGCTTCACCTGCGCGGTCGGTTCCGGCGGCACGTTTGCCGGCGTGCTGATGGCACTGAAGGAGCGCAATCCGAAGGTGCAGGTGGCGCTGGCCGATCCGATGGGCGCCGCGCTCTACAGCTATTACAAGACCGGCGAACTGAAATCCGAAGGCAGCTCGATCACCGAGGGCATCGGCCAGGGCCGCATCACTGCCAACCTGGACGGCATCACCCCCGACGATGCCTTCCAGATTCCCGACGAGGAAGCCCTGCCGGTGGTCTACGACCTGCTGCAGCATGAGGGCCTGGTGCTGGGCGGCTCCAGCGGCATCAACGTCGCCGCCGCCATCCGCCTGGCAAAGAAGATGGGCCCCGGGCACACCATCGTCACCATCCTCTGCGATGGCGGTGCCCGCTATCAGAGCAAGATGTTCAATCCGGAATTCCTGCGGTCGAAGAAGCTGCCGGTGCCGCCCTGGATGGCATGAGGTCCGCGATGACCGAGTTCCTGTTCCGCGAGAATGCCTATCTGAAGGACTGCGGCGCTGTGATCACCGCGATCGACGAACGCGGCTTCCAGACCGACCGCACCGTCTTCTATCCCACCGGCGGCGGCCAGCCGGGCGATACCGGCCGGCTGCTGCTGGCCTCGGGCGAGACCGTCGAGATCGCCAATACCGTGAAGGGCGACGGGCCGGACGGCATCATCCATGTGCCCGCTGCCGGCAGCGCGGCCCTGAAAGTGGGAGCCGCCGGCAAACTGGAAATCGACTGGGACCGCCGGCACCGGCTGATGCGCATGCATACCTGCCTGCATCTGCTGTCGGCGCTGGTGCCCTTCCCGGTCACCGGCGGCTCGGTCGGCGACGGCAAGGGCCGGCTGGATTTCGACATGGCCGACAGTATTCCGGACAAAGACACGCTGACCGCGAAGCTGAACGACCTGATCGCGGCCGATCACGCGGTGACGGCGCGCTGGATCACCGACGCGGAGCTGCAGGGCAACCCCGATCTGGTCAAGACCATGGCGGTGAAACCGCCGATGGGCCATGGCCGCGTGCGGCTGATCGAAGTGGCCGGTGCCGACCGGCCGCTGGACCTGCAGGCCTGCGGCGGCACCCATATCGCGCGCACCGGCGAGATCGGTCCGGTGGTGGTGCGCAAGGTCGAGAACAAGGGCCGGCAGAACCGCCGCGTCAACATCGAGTTCGCGGCCTGACGCCGCACAGCAGTCTGGAGAGCCGGCCATGGATTACACCAACAGCGACGCACTGGTTTCGACCGAATGGCTGGCGCAGCACATGAATGCGCCGGACCTGCGCATCGTCGATGCCTCCTGGTATCTGCCGGCGATGCAGCGCGACGGCCGGGCGGAATATCACCAGCGCCACATACCCGGCGCAGTCTATTTCGACATCGACGAGATTTCCGACAGCGACAGCCCGCTGCCCCACATGCTGCCCAGCGCGGAGAAATTCGCCAGCCGGGTGCGCCGCATGGGCATCGGCGACGGCAACCGTGTCGTCGTCTATGACGGCAGCGACAACCACCTGTCCGCCCCGCGCGCCTGGTGGATGTTCCGCGTCTTCGGCCACGAGGATGTCGCGGTGCTGAATGGCGGCCTGAAGAAATGGATGGCCGAGGGCCGGCCGGTCGAGGATCTGCCGCCGCTGCCGCGCGAGCGGCATTACACCGCCCGGCGCAACGGCCTGCTGGTGCGCGATGCCGACCAGGTGCGGATCAATCTGGGCAGCCACCGCGAGCAGGTGGTGGATGCGCGCAGCCGCGGCCGCTTCGAGGGTACCGAGCCGGAGCCGCGCGCCGGCCTGCGCGGCGGCCACATCCCGGGCTCGACCTGCGTGCCTGCCGCCCAGATGACCGATCCCGCCACCGGCCTGTTCCGCCCGGCCGATGCGCTGCATGCGCTGTTCACCGAAGCCGGCATTGCCTTCGACCGGCCGGTGATCACCACCTGCGGCTCCGGCGTTTCGGCCTGCAGCCTGACGCTCGGCCTGCACCTGCTCGGGCATCGCCAGGTCTCGGTCTATGACGGCTCGTGGACCGAATGGGGTGGCCGCACCGACCTGCCGGTCGAGCGCTGAGGGCGGGGGCCGTTTCCCGTGGCGGAGGCCCGCGACAGCATGCCCGGCCGCGTCGAGGCGGCAATCTTCCGCATGGCGCCGCCGCAGCTGCTGCCCGACGGGCGCTTCAACGTCACCGTCGTCTATCTCGAAATGACCCGCGCGCCGGCCGCCGATGCACCGAACCCGCCGCCGCTGGTGCCGAAGCTGTCGCTGCTGAAACTCGACCGGCCGACGGTCGGCTTCTACCGCTATCTCTACGAGACCGTGGGCAAGGCCTGGCACTGGGTCGACCGCAACCGGCTGAGCGATCTGGCGCTGGGCCAGATCATCACCGACCCGAAGGTCGAGATCTGGGTGCCCTATATCGGCGGCGTGCCGGCCGGCTATATCGAACTGGACCGCCGCGACGAGGAGATGGCGCCGGCCAGGCCGGTCAACATCGCCTATTTCGGCCTGGTGCCGGATTTCTTCGGCCGCGGCATCGGCCCCTGGCTGCTGCGCGCCGGCATCCGCCAGGCCTTTTCCTACGGCACCCAGCGGCTGACGGTGAATACCTGCAATCTCGACCATCCGGCCGCCCTGCCGCTATACCAGAAATGCGGCTTCCGGCCCTACGAGACCCGCGAGGCGCCCTTCGACCCGCGGCTGTGAGTCCGGCGCAAAACTGGCCCGGACTCCGCTTCGCGCAACTTTCTTTCTGGCCGTGTGAGCAATTTCAATGGCTTGCCTGGGGGTGTTTCACGTGAAACACATCGAGAACGATAGTCAGGCCCGGCCGGTCGCCCGCCGGTAATGCCGTTTCGCCTTGGCCCGGTTGCCGCAGCCCTCCATCGAGCACCAGCGGCGGCCGCGGTTGGGGCTGGCATCCACGAACAGCCAGCCGCAGCCCGGACCGGCACAGCAGCGCACCCGCCCCAGCCGGTCGGAGGCCAGCAGTTCGGCGGCCTGATGGGCGATGCGGATGATCGGCGCCGACAGGCCGAGCCCGGCCCGCGGCTCGGCCCAGGCATAGCCGCCGCCCGGCCGCGCCACCAGCCGCGCCGTTGCCGGAGTGGCGGCCAGCCAGTGATTCAGCCGTTCCAGATCGGCGGTGGCGGGCTGCCCGCCCGCGGTTGCCGCCGCCACCAGCCGGTGCAGCGCCTCGCGCAGGGCCACCGCCTCGGCCAGGGCCTCGGCCGCCGCTTCTGGTTCGGCCGCCGCGGCGCCGTCCAGCGCCTTTGCCTCGCGCGGCTCCAGCAGGCCGCCGCGACTGGCCCAGACGAGCAGGGCCTGATAGGAGACCAGGCATTCCTCGGCCGCATCGGCCCGGCCGCGCCAGTCCAGCGTGTTGATGAAGTCCAGCGCCGGATGCCCGCCCAGCGGTTCGAGCTGCAGGATGCGCAGCGGTCCTCCGGTCATGCCCGATGCCCTGTCAGTGACCCTGTCATTCTAACCACCATACCGGTTGACGGGGCCGCCGCCAAGTCCTAGCGTCCCGGCCATGACCGACTCCGTCCTCCCCGCCGGCCCCGAACCCGGCCTGCCCGCCAGCTTCACCCGGGGCGGGGTGTGGCATGGCATGAAGCTGACCCTGCCCTACAGCGTCAGCGCCCTGCCCTTCGGCCTTGCCTTCGGCGCCGCCGCGGTGGGCGCCGGCGTCTCGCCGGGCGAGGCCGTGCTGATGAGTGCGCTGGTCTTTGCCGGCAGCGCCCAGTTCGCCGTGCTCAGCCTGTGGGCCGGCCCGCTGCCGGTGCTGGCCATCGTGCTGACCACCCTGCTGGTGAATGCCCGCCACGTGGTGATGGGCGCCGCCCTGCAGCCCTTCCTGGCCGGCCTGCCGCAGCGGCTGACGCTGGCCATGGCCGGCGGCATGACCGATGGCGGCTGGGCCATCGCCCTGCAGGAGGCGATGCGCGGCCGCCGCGATATCGGCATCCTGTGCGGCACCATCGTCATGCAATGGCCGGTCTGGGTCGGCGGCACCGCCATCGGCGCCCTGATCGGCGCCACCGGCATGGACCCGAAACGCTGGGCGCTCGACCTGGTGATCGCCGGTGTCTTCACCACCTCGGTGATCAGCCTGTTCCGCGGCCGCGGCGACGTGCTGCCCTGGCTGGGCGCGGTGGCCGGCACGCTGGCCGCCCTGCTGTGGCTGCCGGGCAACTGGTATGTGCTGATCGGCGCGCTCTGCGCCGGCCTTGTGGGGTTGCTGCGCCGTGACGACTGATCTCTTCGCCGTCGACCCCATCGCGCTGGCCGCCATCCTCGGCATGGCGGTGGCGACCTATCTCACCCGCGCCGGCGGCTTCTGGCTGATGGGCCATGTTGCCATCTCGCCGCGGCTGGAACGCTTCCTGCGCCACATGGCCGGCGGCGTGCTGATCGCCATCGTCACCGCGGCGGTGTTCAACGGCGACGGCCCGCTGTGGATCGGGCTCGGCATCGTGGTGCTGGTGATGCTGACCATGCGCAAGCCGATCCTGGCGCTGGCGGCCGGCGTGGCCGGCACCATCCTGCTGCGGCTGCTGGGGTTCTAGCCCGGCCCGCGAGCGGAGGCCGCACCCTAACGTAAACTGACCGTGCCGCTGCCCGGCGTGGAAGCCCAGTCAACCACCTGCCAGCCACCGCCAACCGCGCGGCGCACCCGGTAACTGGTCGGCGGCGCCGGCGTCGTGCTGCAGTCGGGCGCATCGAGCTGAAGACCGCAATGGCGACCGGCAATGGCGATCACCGCCTCGTCCGGCGTGGTCTGCACGGCGCCGGCAATGCGATAGCTCCACCAGTAGGCCGGCCGCGCCGGGCCGGCAAACAGCACGCCGCCGGCCTGCGGCGGCCGCCAGACCGCCCAGCACAGGCTCTCGTCGCGGTTGGCGAAACAGGCCAGCAGGGTTTCGACGGCGCAGAGCGGGGTGCTGGGGCTGCCGATACAGGCACTGTCGCTGCGGTCGGCCGGGCCGATCAGGCGGTACTGCCCGCCGGGATCGACCGCAGGCAGCTGGGCCGCGGCAGGCAGGGCAAACAGCAGGCATAACAGAAGGATGACGCGAAACCGCATGACTCTCCTCCCTGGTTGTTATGCCGGGAGTATAGCATGCCGCCGCCGGCGCGCCGCCGGCTTTTTGCGGCGACGGCCGTTAGCACAGAAACGGTCAGTGCAGGATCTGGCTGAGGAACAGCTTGGTGCGCTCGTTCTGCGGATTGGCGAAGAACTCGTCGGGCCGGTTCTGCTCGACGATCTCGCCGCGGTCCATGAAGATCACCCGGTTGGCCACCTTGCGCGCGAACCCCATTTCGTGGGTGACGCAGAGCATGGTCATGCCGCCCTCTTCCGCCAGCTCGATCATCACGTCGAGCACTTCCTTCACCATCTCGGGATCGAGCGCCGAGGTCGGCTCGTCGAACAGCATGATCTTCGGGTTCATGCACAGCGAGCGGGCGATGGCGACGCGCTGCTGCTGGCCGCCGGAGAGCTGCCCCGGATACTGGTCGTGCTTGTCGCCCAGACCGACCTTGTCGAGCAGCCGCAGGGCCTGCTCGCGCGCCTGCGCCTCGGCGACACCGCCGACGATGCGGGGTGCCAGCATCAGGTTCTGCAGCACCGTGCGATGCGGAAACAGGTTGAAGGCCTGGAACACCATGCCGACGCGGGTCCGCAGGCGGTTCAGGTTCGTGCGCCGGTCGTGCACCGCCTCGCCCAGCACCCGGATCTCGCCAGCGCTGATCGGCTCCATCGCGTTGAGCGTGCGCAGCAGCGTCGACTTGCCCGAGCCGCTCGGGCCGACGATGCAGACCACCTCCCCGCGCGCAACCGTCAGCGACACCTCGTCCAGTGCGGCAACGCCGTTGCCGTAGGTCTTGCAGACACCGCGCGCCTCGATCAGGACCTCAGTCATGGGCGAGCCTGCGTTCGAGCCGTCGTACCCAAATCGACAGCGCGCCGGTGAGCAGCAGGTACATCGCCGCGACCGTGAACCAGACCTCGAAGGGGCTGAAGGTCGAGCTGACGACCTCGCGGCCGGCCTTGGTCAGATCCGTCAATGCCATCACCGACACCAGCGAAGAGTCCTTGATCAGGTTGATGAACTGCCCCGCCAGCGACGGCAGCGACTTCTTGAACGCCTGCGGCAGCACGACGTGTCGCATCGCCTGCGGGTAGGACAGGCCGAGGCTGCGCGCGGCCTCCATCTGGCCACGCGGCACGGCCTCGATGCCGGCGCGCACGATCTCGGCGACATAGGCTCCGGTGAACACCGACAGCGCGGCCACGCCCGCCGTGAACGCCGACAGGTTCATCACCGTGCCGACGAAGAAGTAGAAGATGAAGATCTGCACGAGCAGCGGCGTGCCGCGGATCAGCTCGACGTAGGTCGCCGAGAGCGCGCGTGCCGCCGGATTGTGCGCGACCCGGCCAAGCCCGGCGACGACGCCGATGGCGAGCGCGAACAGCAGCGACAGCGCCGACAGCTTGAGCGTGAGCCACAGTCCCCAGACCAGCGGTCCGGCGGCGATGCCGGAGCGCATCGCGATCGCATCGCCCTCGAACACCAGGTCGCCGTCGCCGCTGAGCACGCGGTCCAACGCGTCGATCCGCACCCGCTCGGCCGTGCGCAGGGACTCGACCTCGAGACTGCGCCCGTCGTCGGCAAGCTTCACGAAGCCGTCGAACGGCGCCACCACCTCCTCGCCGTCGAAACTCACGACGTACTGGGGAATGCGCTCCCAGTGCCAGTTGTAGTCGACGCGCTGCGCCGCGGCGTAGACCCCGTAGCCGAGCGCGACCATCACTGCCGCGTACAGGACGTACCAGCCCCAGGGTCGCACGGCCCGCCCCGGGTCAGCCGGCGACATTCTTCAACCAGGCCGTGTTCTCGAACCACTTGCGATAGAGCGCATCGTAGATGCCCTCGTCGCGGATCTGCCGCAGGAAGTTGTTCAGCCAGTTGAGAAAGTCGGGGTCGCCCTTGCGCACCGCCCAGCCGAGCGCCTCGCGGGTGAACGGCTCGCGCAGGTGCACCACCGAATCCGCGAACCGCGCGGCGTAGATGACGTTGTAGGGCAGGTCGTAGACGAAGGCGTCGGCGCGACCGCTGCGCACCTCGATGGTCGCGTCGGCCTCGCTTTCGAAGCTCCTGATCCGCGCCTTGGGCATGAAGCGCCGCGCGGCGATGTCGCCCGTCGTCCCGAGCTTGGTGGCGATCGTGTAGCGCTCGTCGTCGAGCTGGCTGTAGCTGCTGATCGTCTCCCGATGCTTGGGGTTCATCAGGACCGACTGGCCGATGTAGATGTAGGGGTCCGTGAAGTTGACCTGCAGGTTGCGCTCCGGCGTGATCGTCATGCCTCCCATCAGCACATCGAACTTGTCAGTCAGCAGCGCCGGGATGATGCCGTCCCACTGCGTGTTCACTAGCGTCAGTTTCACACCCATCGACTTGGCCATCAGCCGGGCCAGATCGACGTCGAAGCCGATGATGTTGCCCTTGCGGTCGAGCATCTCGAACGGCATGTAGCCGGCTTCGAGCCCCACGCGCAACTCGCCGCGCTTGAGGATCTGGTTGAGCGTCGACTGCTCCCACAGCGTCTGGTCCGACGCCCACACCGGCAGGCATGTCAGCAGGGCGAGCAACAGACTGGCACAGACCGATCGAATCATCACGATGAACCTTGTCGAGTCGTCCCGCCCGCACGGCTGCCTGCGGGCACGCGTCCGGAAGAAGAGGCCGTGGGCATCCGCCGCTTCCCGGCGCACCCCCAGGATTCCCCTCATGCGTAATATCCGCGTGCAGGACACGATGTAGATTCCCCCGATTAGAACAGAACGGGTCCGGCCGATGCGAGAGGAGTTCGCCCCCTTCCTGCAGTGGATCGACGCGCAGTTGCCGGAAATGCGCGACGCCCTGGTGCAACTGTCCGACCAGAACTCCGGCAGCTTCAACGCCGCCGGCGTGCGCGCGGTCGGCGAGCGCCTGCGCGAACGCTTCGCGCCGCTCGGCTGCACGCACGAGTGGATCGAACTGCCGGCCTTCGTGTCGACCGCGGACGACGGACGCCCGCGCGAACACCCCGTCGGACCGGCGCTGCGCCTGCGCCAGCGGCCCGATGCGCCGCTGCAGGTGTTTCTCGGCGGCCACCTCGACACCGTCTTCGGGCCGGATCATCCGTTCCAGAAGACACGTCCGGACGGCGACGACGGCCTGCACGGCCCCGGCGTCGCCGACCTCAAGGGCGGGTTGCTGGTGATGTGGGCCGCGCTCGCGGCGCTCGAGCGCAGCCCGTGGCGCGAACGCATCGGCTGGGAAGTCCTGCTCAACCCGGACGAGGAGATCGGCTCCGCCGGCTCCGATCCCCTGCTGCGCGCCGCGGCCGGCCGCAACCGTTTCGGCCTGATCTACGAGCCCTCGTTTCCCGATGGCGGACTGGCGTCGGGCCGCAAGGGCAGCGGCAACTTCGATGTCGTCGTCCACGGTCGCGCCGCGCATGCCGGCCGCAACCCGGAGGAAGGCCGCAATGCGCTGCGCGCCGCGGCCGACGCGATCCGCGCGATCGACAGCCTCAACGGCAGCCGCGACGGTGTGACGCTCAACGTCGGCTATGCCCACGGCGGCGGCCCGCTGAACGTCGTGCCGGACCTCGCGGTCTTCAAGCTGAACGTGCGCACCGCGATTCCGGACGATCAGTGCTGGGTGCAGGAACAACTCGACCGCATCCTGATCGGCGCGCAGCGTGACGGCATCCGCTTCGAGCTGCGCGGCGGCTTCACCCGGCCGCCGAAAATCGTCGGCGCCCGCGCGCAGACGCTGATCGACTGGCTCGGCGACTGCGGGCGCGCCCTCGGCACGCCACTCGCGTTCAAGCCCACCGGCGGCTGCTGCGACGGCAACAATCTCGCCGCACACGGCCTGCCGAACGTCGACAACCTCGGCGTCGTCGGCCGCGATATCCACTCGGACGCCGAGCGCATGCGCGTCTCGTCGCTGACCGAGCGCGCGAAGATCTCCGCGCTGCTGCTGCTGCGCTGCGCCAGCGGCGAACTGGAGTGGCACTGACATGACGGCCCGCCTCGACCGCACCGGACGGCGCGCCGCGCCGGGGGACATCTGACATGCGCTACATCCGCCCGATCGAAGCCGACGACCTCGACGCCCTGCTGCAGATGGCGCGCACCGCGGGCGCCGGATTCACCTCGCTGCCGCCCGACCGCGACACCCTGCGCGCCAAGGTCGAACGCTCGCTCGCGTCCTTCGCCGAGGACGTGCGCGAACCCGGACACCAGCGCTACATGTTCGTGCTTGCCGAATCGCAGACCGGAGAGATCGGCGGCTGTTGCGCCGTCGAGGCGGCCTGCGGCCTCGACGAGCCGTTCTACAACTACCACGTCGGCCTCACCGTCCACGCCAGCCGCACGCTGGACGTGTACACGCGCGTGCCGACGCTCTATTTGTCGAACGACCTCACCGGCACGAGCGTGCTGTGCTCGCTGTATCTGGCCCCGGCATTCCGCGAGAGCGGCATCGGGCATCTGCTGTCGAAGTCGCGCTTCCTGTTCATCGCGGGGCAGCGCCCGCGCTTCGCCGACAAGATCATCGCGGAAATGCGCGGCGTCTCCGACGAGACCGGCCGCTCGCCGTTCTGGGAGGGGCTGGGCCGTCACTTCTTCAGCATCGAGTACGAGCGCGCCGAACACATCGTCGGCCAGGGCAACAAGGCGTGCATCGCCGAACTGATGCCGACGCACCCGATCTACACCACCCTGCTGCCGCCTGAGGCGCAGCAGGTCATGGGACGCGTGCACGAACAGACCGCGCCGGCGCTCAAGCTGCTGGAGCAGGAGGGCTTCCGCTACCAGCGTTACATCGACATCTTCGACGGGGGACCGACGGTGGAGGCGCCGACAGCCCAGGTACGCTCGATCCGGCGTTCGCGGCTGCTGCGCGTGCGCGTCGGCGAGCCAGCCGGACGCGGCCTGCCGCATCTGGTCTCCAACCAGTCGCTGGGCGGCTTTCGCTGCGTGCTTGCCCCGCTCACGCCGCAGCAGGACAGTGTGAGCCTGACACCGGAATTGGCGACGACCCTGGGCCTCGCCGAAGGCGACAACGCACGCGTGGTGGCGCTATGACGCAGACGGATTTCAAGACGACCGGGGAGCTGTATCTCGACGGACGCTGGCGCGGCGGCGCCGGTCCGGCGTTCGAGAGCCTTGCCCCGCACGATGGGCGCCGCGTCTGGCAGGGCCATGCGGCCGACATCGCCGATGTCGACACCGCGTTCGCGGCCGCGCGCGCGGCGTTCCCGGCCTGGGCCGATCGCCGCTTCGACGAGCGCGCGACGCTGGCGCGCGCGTTCGCCGTCATGCTCAAGGACCAGTCGGAGCCGCTGGCGCGCTGCCTCGCCGAGGAGACCGGCAAACCGTTGTGGGAGGCCCGCACCGAGGTCGCCGCCATGGTGGGCAAGATCGAGCTGTCGATCCGCGCCAATCGTGAACGCACGGGCGAGCACGAACAGGCCACCGATTTCGGCCGCCACGTCCTGCGCCACCGGCCGCACGGCGTCGTCGCGGTCTTCGGGCCGTACAACTTTCCCGGTCACCTGCCCAACGGCCACATCGTGCCGGCGCTGCTCGCCGGCAACTGCGTGCTGTTCAAGCCCAGCGAACTGACGCCGGCCACGGCGGAAATGACCGTGCGACTGTGGGAGCGTGCCGGCATCCCCCCCGGCGTGCTGCAGTTGCTGCAGGGCGAGCGCGCCACGGGCGAGGCCATCGCCGCCCATGTGCAGCTCGACGGCCTGTACTTCACCGGCAGCCAGCGCACCGGCGCCCTGCTCCACCGCCAGTTCGCGGCGGACAGCGGTCGCATCCTCGCCCTGGAACTCGGTGGCAACAACCCCCTGATCGTCCGCGCCGTGGCAGACACCGACGCCGCGGTACTCGACACGGTGCAGTCGGCCTTCATCACCAGCGGTCAGCGCTGTACCTGTGCGCGCCGGCTGTTCGTGCCGCGCGGCGGCTGGGGCGACGCCTTCGTCGAACGTCTCGTGGCGGTGACGCGCGGTCTGCACATCGAGCGCTGGAACGCGGAGCCGCCACCGTTCATGGGACCGGTGATCAGCGCCCGCGCCGCCGACCAGTTGCTGGCGGCGCAGGAGCGGTTGCTCGCGGACGGCGCCCACAGCGTGCTGCCGCTGCGACGGCTCGACCTCGGTCCGGCCTTCCTCGCCCCGGGCATCATCGACGTGAGCACGCTCGCCGAAGTGCCGGACGAGGAGCACTTCGGCCCCCTGCTGCAGCTGATCCGCTACGACACGCTCGACGAGGCCATTGCCGGCGCCAACCGCACGCGCTACGGCCTGTCGGCCGGCTTCATCGGCGAGGATGCCGACGAGTACGAGCGCTTCCGCCTGCGCATCCGCGCCGGCATCGTCAACTGGAACCGGCCGACGACCGGCGCCTCGGGCGCCTTCCCCTTCGGTGGTGTCGGCGTCAGCGGCAACCACCGGCCGAGCGCGTACTACGCCGCGGACTACTGCGCGTATCCGGTCGCCAGCAGCGAGGCGCCGCAGCCGCTGCAACCGGCACAACTGCCGCCGGGACTGCTGCCGTGACCGTGATTCCGTCCGCCCTCACCCTCGAAGCCAACTTCGATGGCCTCGTCGGGCCGACGCATCACTACGCCGGGTTGTCCTTCGGCAACGTCGCCTCCGAGCGCAATGCGCACCGCGCCGCCAACCCGCGCGAAGCCGCCCGCCAGGGGCTGATGAAGATGCAGGCGCTGGCGGCACAGGGCCTGCCGCAGGGCGTGCTGCCGCCGCAGGAGCGTCCGCACCTGCCGACGCTGCGGCGGCTCGGCTACAGCGGCACGGATGCGCGGGTTCTCGCGCGCGTCGCGCGCACGGCGCCGGAGCTGCTGTCGGCGGTGTCGTCGGCCTCGGCGATGTGGACCGCGAACGCCGCGACCGTCTCGCCCAGTGCCGACTGCGCCGACGAGCGGGTGCACTTCACGCCGGCCAACCTGTGCACGAACCTGCATCGCGCGATCGAGGCCGACACGACCGCGCGCATCCTCAAGGCCGTGTTCCCGGACCCGAGCCACTTTGCCCACCACGTCCCGCTGCCGGCCACGCCGACCCTCGGCGACGAGGGCGCCGCCAACCATACGCGCCTGTGCAGCGACTACGGCGACGCCGGCCTGGAACTGTTCGTCTACGGTCGCGGCGGCGACGACGAGGCGCGGCCGGTCCGCTATCCGGCGCGGCAGACCCGGCTGGCATCGATGTCGGTCGCGCGCCTGCACGAACTCCGCAAGACCGCGACGTTCTTCGCCCAGCAGCACCCGGACGCGATCGACCGCGGCGTGTTCCACAACGACGTCATCGCCGTCGGCAATCGCGAGGTGCTGCTCCATCATGAACAGGCCTTCGTCGATACCCAGGCCCTGCGCCGCTGGATCTGCACGCGTTTCCAGGGCGCGCGGCGCCCGGCCCTGGTCGAGATCTCGACGTCCGAAGTCGGCCTCGACGAGGCGATCGCGTCCTACCTGTTCAATTCGCAGCTGGTCTGTCCGCCGGGGGGCGGCATGCGCCTGATCGTGGCGCGCGAATGCGAGGAGTCGGCGCCGGTCTGGGCTGCACTGCAACGCATCCTCGCCGACCCGGCCAACCCGATCGACGGCATCTCGGTGTTCGACCTGCGTCAGTCGATGCACAACGGCGGCGGGCCGGCCTGCCTGCGTCTGCGCGTCGTACTCACCGAGACCGAACGCGCCGCTGTGGCGCCGGGCATCTGGATCACGCCCAAGCGCCACGCCGACCTGCTGAGCTGGGTGGACAAGCACTATCGCGACCGGCTCACGCCTGACGACCTGGCCGACCCACAGCTGCTCGAGGAGAGTCGCACCGCCCTGGACCGGCTGACGCGCCTGCTCAAGCTCGGCAGTCTCTACGATTTCCAGCGCAACTGATGTCCGGAGACGTGCAGACACCGCCGACCGGCCTGCGCTGGCAGTGGATCGACTGGCCCGGCTTCGACCCGGACACGCTCTACGCCCTGCTCAAGCTGCGTTCCGACATCTTCGTCGTCGAGCAGAACTGCGCCTATCCGGACATGGACGGCCTCGACCCGCAGTGCCGACACCTGGTGGGCCGCGACGGCAACGGCGCCGTCCAGGCCGGCCTGCGGCTGGTGCCCCCGGGCGTCAAGCATGCAGCCCCCGCGCTGGGGCGACTGGTCGTCGCGCCTTCCCTGCGCGGCACCGGACTCGGCCGCGCCCTGATGCGCGCCGGCCTCGAGGGCTGCAAACGCTGGTACCCGGGACAGCACGTGTTCCTGTCGGGCCAGCAGCATCTCGAAGACTTCTACCGCACGCTGGGCTTCGAAACCGTCTCCGCCCCCTACCTGGAAGACGGTATCCCGCACGTGGACATGCTCAGGCCGGCCTGAAGGCGGACGCTATACTCGCGCGGCACCCGCCCCGCCCTTGCCGTGTATACCGAGTTCTTCCAGCTCCGGGAGATGCCGTTCTCGATCACCCCGGACCCCGCCTACCTGTACATGTCCCCGCGCCACCAGGAGGCGCTCGGACATCTGCTGTATGGCACCGGCCAGTACGGCGGTTTCGTGCAGATCACCGGCGAGGTCGGCACCGGCAAGACCACGATCGTGCGTTCGCTGCTCGACCAGAAGCTGCCGGACGTCGACGTGGCCATGATCCACAACCCGCGGCAGAGCGAGCAGGAATTCGTGCACTCGATCTGCGACGAACTGGGCGTCGAGGTGCCGCGCGACACCACGTCGATCAAGGTCCTCGTCGATGCGCTCAATGCGCACCTGCTGAAAGTGCATGCGGCCGGACGCCGCACCGTGCTGATCATCGACGAGGCGCAGAACCTGCAGCCCGGCGTGCTCGAACAGGTGCGGCTACTGACCAATCTCGAAACCGCGAAGGCCAAGCTGCTGCGCATCATGCTCGTCGGCCAGCCGGAGCTGTCGACCCTGCTGGGACGGCCGGAGCTGCGACAGCTCGCCAGCCGCATCACCGCCCGCTACCACCTGCAACCGCTATCCGAGCGCGAAACCGCCGAATACATCGGTCACCGCCTGCGCATCGCCGGCGCACGCTCGCCGATCTTCGAACCCGCCGCCTGCAGCCTCGTGCACCGCTACGCCCAGGGCATTCCCCGCCTGATCAACGTGATCTGCGACCGCGCACTGCTCGGCGCGTACTCGCAGCAGGCCCTGCGGGTCGATGCCGCGACGGTACGTCGTGCGGCGCGCGAGGTCATGGGCGAACAGCCCGCGCTGTTCGAGCCGGATGAGCCGCGCCGCTGGCGCGCCATCGAGACCGGCTGGCTGGTCGCCCTGATCGCCTGCGCCGCCCTGTTCGCCTACACCTTCTGGCCCTCCGGCTCGAGGCCGCCGGCGCCGGCGCAAGCGGTCCGCGCCGCGGACACCCCGCCGACACCGGCCCCGAGTGCAAGCCCGCATCCCGCGGCATCGCCGACCGCGGGCGCCTTCGTGCCGGCCGCACTGCCGCTGTCACCGGCGGAGGATCTGGCGCGCACCGCGCAGCCGCTCTCGGCCGCGCTCGCCCGGCTGATCGGCCTGTGGGGTGCGGAGACGCCGGTGGCAGCCACTGCCGAACTGTGCACCAGCCTGCAGACGCAGGGCCTGGAGTGCTACCGCAGCAGCGGCGACTGGGAGGACCTGTTCGCGATGGACCGCCCGGCGGTGCTGGGCCTCGACATCGACGGCAGTCCGCAGTACGTGCTGCTCGAATCGCTGGATACGCGCAACGCCGTGCTGCATACCGCGCTCGGCCCGATGCAGATCGCCGTCGCCGAGTTGCGCCCGCTGTGGACGGGAGAGTTCCTGTTGCTGTGGCGGCGCGAAAGCCACGCGATCCGCATCGACGCCGAGGCCGGCAGCGCCGATGTCGCCTGGCTGCACGACCGGCTCGTCGAGCTCGGCTATGCCGACGGCGAGCCCCCGCAGATGCTCGACGCGTCGCTGGTGCAGGCCGTGCGCCGGTTCCAGGCCGACCGTGGGCTCGCGGTGGACGGCATCGCCGGCGTGCGCACGCTGATCGAGCTCGGTGATGCGCTGCCCGATACGCCGACGCTGGCGATGAGAGCACCATGAGCACGCCGGCACATCAGCGTCGCACGCCGGACACCGGAAATGGGGTGTTCCCTCGCCCGCCATCCGGCGCCGAGCAGGACGACCGCCGCGGGGGAACACCGTGAGCTATATCCTCGAAGCACTGCGGCGCGCCGAACGCGAACGCCACGCCACGGTGGCCGAACAGCCGGCTGCGGATGCGCGCCCCCCGCAACGCGGGCCGCGTCCGACGACGATGGCTCTGGCCGGCGCCACGCTGTTTCTCGCCGGAATCGGTGCCGCGCTGATGTTGCTGCGCCCGTCTGCGCCCACGCCGGCACCGGTCGAACCGGCAACGGTCGAGGTCACGCCGACGATGGCACCGGTTCCGACACCCGCCGCAGCCGCGCCCGCGGCGCCGCGACTGTCGGACGCTGCCGCCCTGGCGGGCTACGAGAGCCTCGACGACGTGTCACCGGTGTTCCAGGGCAGCCCCCCGGCAGCGCCGGCGCCCGGACGTACCTCGATCGCAACGGCCGATGCCCCCCAGCCGACACCGGACAGGCCCGGCGGGAACGCGGTCGGCCAGAAGCCGCAAACCACGGCGACGCCTGCCGCCGATGTCGCGCGCACGCTGCCGCCGCGACTGGCGGAAATGCCCGAAGGCTTCCAGTCGAGGTTTCCGTCGCCGCTGATCCAGGTGCACGTCTTCGACGCCGACCCGGCACGCCGCTGGATCATGGTCGACAACCGGCGTCATGCCGAAGGTGCGGTGCTCGACAACGGTCTGCGCATCGCCGAGATCCTCGGCGACGGCGTGATCTTCGTGTTCGACGAGCGGCTCGTGTACTGGCCGCTGAACCGCTGAGCCCCGCTCAGCGCTCGAGCAGCGCCAGCTTGTCCGGCTTGCCGTCCCATTCCTTGGCGTCGGCCGCCGGCTCCTTGCGCTCGGTGATCACCGGCCACTCCTTGGTGAGTTGCGCGTTGATCTCCTTGAAGTGCGCCTGATCCTCCGGCAGATCATCCTCGGCGAAGATGGCTTCCGCCGGGCATTCGGGCTCGCACAGGGTGCAGTCGATGCACTCCTCGGGATCGATCACCAGGAAATTCGGACCTTCGTGAAAACAGTCGACCGGGCAGACTTCCACACAGTCGGTGTACTTGCACTTGATGCAGTTTTCGGTAACGACGAAGGTCATGGGCGCAACTCGCAAATGGTCCTGGCTGGCTGGAAAGCTGGCAGCGTTGAGCCGGCGATATTAACCGATCACCGCCTGCCGACGGCGCATCCCGGCACTCAGGCCGTCGGATCGTCGCCGGGCACCTCGGGCCGCTGCGGCGGCCGCGGCTTGAACGTCAGGTCCAGCAGGTGCGTGCTGAAGCTGCCGTTGCGGCGATCGTCGAAGAAGTGCCGGAGGCTGTGCCAGATCGTCGGGAAGGCTATGTCGTCCCAGGGAATCTCGTCCTCCCGCATCAGGACGACCTCGGAACTCTCCGGCGTCGGACCGAACTCCTCCGAGAGCAGTCGCCCGCAATGCACCATGTACACTTGGCTCACGTAGGGGACGTTCATCACCATCAGCAGCGATCCGACCTCGACCTCGGCGAGCGATTCCTCGCGCGCCTCGCGCGCGGCGCCCGCCGCGCTGGTCTCGCCCATCTCCATGAAACCGGCCGGAAACGTCCACAGGCCCAGGCGCGGCTCGATGTTGCGCCGGCACATCAGCACGCGGCCGTCGCGCCATTCCGGAATCACGCCGACGATGACCTTCGGATTGCGGTACTGCACCTGGCCGCAGCTCGGGCAGACGTGCCGCGGCAGGTGATCGCCGGCCGGCACGAGAAAGTCGACCGAGTGTCCGCAGACGTTGCAGAAGCGCGTTTGAGCGTGCATGAGCCGTGAATTGCAGGGAGCGCGGGCACTATAGCGGTTCAGTGGATTTGCCGACGCAAATCGGAGAACATTCGGCGCCAAGATCAAAATCATTCAAACGGCTTTCTGGGGGATGCGCATGAACAAGATTTCGTATCTGGCCGCCGGCCTGCTGCTTTGCGGCCCGGTGTTCGCGCAGGACGGCGGCGACGCCCAGGCGGGCAACAGCTTCGCCGACATCAGTGATGCCGAATCGGGCAGCGATACGCCGGATGCGAACAGCTTCGCGTCGGATACCTACGATGCCAACAGCTTCACGTCGGACACCTCGGACGCGAACAGCTTCACTTCCGACACCAGCGACGCCAACAGCTTCACCTCGGATACCTCCGACGCGAACAGCTTCAGCTCCGACACCAGCAACGCCAACAGCTTCGGCGGGGACACCTCGGATGCCAACAGCTTCGGCGGCGGCTTCGACAGCGCGGACAGCGGCGGCTACGAACCGGAGCCCGAGGAAGACACGCCCTGGGAGCTGTATGCCGGTGCCGACTACGTCTGGACCACCGCCTCGTTCTCGAAGCAGAGCCTGATCGACGACTTCGGCGGCGACCGTTTCGACTCGAGCATGTACCGCGTCCGCGCCGGCGTGCGCCTGTTCGAGAAGATCGGCCTCGAGGCACAGATCGGCACCGGCGACACCAGCGTCGGTGAGCTCAAGGCCGACGAGTTCAGCACCGACCAGTTCTACGCGGTGTACTTCATCCCGACAGGCGTGCTGCTCGATCTCATCGAAGTGGGCGCCGCCATCGGCTACGCCCATGTCGACCTCGAGCGCCCCGGTGTCTCCGAATCCGTCGGCGGCGCCAGCTTCGGCGTGAACTTCGAGATCCCGCTGTTCACCAGCGAATCGCTCGAACTGCGCGTCGGCGGCGGCGCCACCGCCTACCGCGCACAGCCCTCCGCCCGCATCTACGGTTATCACGCCGGCCTGCGGATCGACTTCCGCCTCTGAAGATCGCCATCACGGGCACGCGGCCGGCCGATATAATGCGCGGCCGCGCCGAAGTGGCGGAATCGGTAGACGCAGCGGACTCAAAATCCGCCGCCCTTAAAAGCGTGTGGGTTCGAGTCCCACCTTCGGCACCAGCCTGATCGCAACGCCCGCACGACGCGGGCGTTGTCGATTGCGGCGCCTGCCAGTCGACCAGTCGTCAGCCAATACGGCGACAACGGAGATCGACATGGGCAAGGCCAAATCCATTCCGGACGGCATGCACACGGTGACACCGCACCTGGTGTGCCGCGGTGGTGCGGATGCGATGGCGTTCTATATCAAGGCATTCGACGCGACCGAGGAGGGCCGCTTCGTCGGGCCGGACGGGCGCCTGATGCATGGCTGCATCCGCATCAACGGGTCCTCGGTGATGCTGGCCGACGAGTTCGTGGAGCATGGCTCGCTGAGTCCGCAGTCCCTGAAGGGGTCGCCGGTCACGGTCCACCTCTATGTGAACGACGCGGATGCCTGCTTCGAACGCGCCGTCGCCGCCGGTGCCCGCGTCATCATGCCGGTGGCCGACATGTTCTGGGGCGACCGTTACGGGGTGCTCGAAGACCCCTTCGGCCATCGCTGGTCCATCGCGACCCACCTCCGCGACGTCGCCTACGAGGACCTGCCCCGGGCGATGGCGGACGCCCCGCCGCCGCCCTGTCCCCAGGGAACGGCGGGCTGAGCCTGCAGCAGAGGCCCCGGCAGCCCCGGAGCGGCGCCGACGCGGTCGTGGCATGCGCAACCGGCTTGCGCAAAACACGGCTTGCCGCTTCAATAGCACGCAGCTCTCACGGGGAGTAGCCGGGGCCTCACCCGCTCCCGCGACGTCGTCAGCACGGGTACGGGAGTACCCCGGCGTCACGGCCCGCGCCTCGCGCGGATGGCAAGACCGAACAGGCTGGTTGGATGTCCCGTGCCCGTTCACTTTTCAGGTCCTGCCCATGGTCTCCATCGGAACCCCGCTGCTCTGGTCGCTGTTTGCCCTGTTCGTCGCCGTCGCCCTTGCGGTCGACTTCTTCGCCCTCAACCGTCAGGGCGCGCACAAGGTCTCGATGCGCGAGGCCGCGATCTGGACGGTGATCTGGGTGGCGGTGAGTTTCGTGTTCGTTGCCTTCCTGTGGTGGGAACTCGGCGGCACCGGTGACGACGCCGGCGCGCGCGCGCTGGCCAACGACAAGGCACTGGAGTTCATCACCGGCTATCTGGTCGAAAAGGCGCTCGCGGTCGACAACATCTTCGTCTTCCTGATGCTGTTCACCTACTTCGCGGTGCCGGCGGAGTTCCAGAAGCGCGTACTGATGATCGGCATTCTCGGCGCACTGCTGCTGCGCGCGATCCTGATCCTGATCGGCGCCTGGATGATCGCGAAGTTCCACTGGATCCTCTACGTCTTCGGCGCGTTCCTGGTGTTCACCGGCGTGAAGATGTGGTGGGCGGCGGGCCAGGAGCCGGATCTCGAAGACAACCCGGCCTTGCAGTGGATCAAGCGGCGCATGCGTATCGCGCCGGACTACGACGGCGAGAAGTTCTTCACGCAGATCGACGGCGCACGCATCGCCACCCCGTTGCTGGTCGTCGTCCTGCTGATCGGCATCGTCGACGTGATCTTCGCGGTGGATTCCATCCCGGCGATCTTCGCGATCACGGTCGATCCGTTCATCGTGCTCACGTCCAACGTGTTCGCAATCCTGGGCCTGCGCGCGATGTATTTCCTGCTGGCCAGCGTGCACGAGCGTTTCCATCTGCTGCCGTACGGCCTGGCGATCGTGCTCGTGCTGATCGGCACGAAGATGCTGCTGATCGACGTCTACAAGATTCCGGTCGCGTGGTCGCTCGCTGCCACGGTTCTAGTGCTGGCAGTGACGATGCTGCTGTCGGTCTACGTACCGCCGAAGGACGGCGGCCAGCCGCGCGGCGCCTATCCGTTCTCGCGCAGGAAGCAGCGTCCGGAACAGCGCGAACAATGAGGCGGACGGCGCGGCGTTGACTTCGACATCCCGCTTGCCGATGATCGTGTCGTCATGCCGGTGAATCACGCACAGCGCCGCTGCCAGCAGCGCGCAGGACATTTCGTCGCAGGCTCCTGAACCCCGGGGCCGGCGCCGTTCGGCGTTTCATCCGTCCCCGGGGCACGCACCACCCTTCCTTCCTCTTCTCCCAAGTTTGCGGCGACACGCCGCAGACGACTCATGGAGTGCGTGTGATGAATACCCTGTTCCCGGCCGCCACCGCGGACCGCAAGACCGGTCCGTCGTGTGACACGCCGGCGCTGCTGATCGACTTCGACACCTATGACCACCTCCAGGCGCTGGCGCACCGCTGCGAGCACCTGCCGGAGGTCACCGCCGGGCTGCTGCAGGAACTCGACCGGGCGCAACTCGTCGCACCCGATGCGCTGCCGGACGACGCCGTGCGCGTCGGCTCGCGGGTCACCTACCAGGACGACGCCAGCGGCGCGATCCGCACCGTCCACCTGGTCTGGCCGCAACAGGCCGACGTCTCGGCGATGCGCATCTCGGTGCTGACGCCGATCGGCACCGCGCTGATCGGCCTGCGCGCCGGTCAGCGCATCCGCTGGCGGCTCGGCAACGACGACCGGCGGCTGGTGGTGCTGGGCGTTGCGCCTGACTAGGCGCCTGGGCGGCAGAAACGCGCGCGGCTGCGGCGTCGCCATTTCGGCCATCTTCCACACTGCCTCGCGGCCGATAGTCCCCTGCTACTGGCCTCGAATCGACGCGAAATCTGCCTCGAAATGGCTTTGCCTCGCCTGCGCGGTGCCTACCGCCCAGGCTCCTAGCGTCGGGCGCGCCGCCGCCACGAGCGCAGCAGCAGCAGGCCGCCGGCGAGTCCGCCCAGGTGGGCAAAGTGGGCGACCCCGGACATCGTGCCGGTAACGCCCGCGTACAGCTCGAAGGCGGCGTACAGCGTGACGAACACCGGCGCCGGCAACGGAATCGGCGGGAACAGCAGCATCACGCGGCGTCGCGGGAACAGCAGCGCGTACGCACCGAGCAGCCCGAACAGGCCGCCGGAGGCACCGACCGTCGGCACCGGGTCGCTGAAGCCCTGGGTGATCAGCTGCGCGAGCGCGGCGGCGAACACGCTCGCCGTGTAGAGCTGCACGAACCGGACCGAGCCGATCGCCCGTTCGACCTCGCGACCGAACATCCACACGCCGAGCATGTTCACGGACAGGTGGAACAGGCTGCCGTGCAGAAAGGCGCTGCTGACGACCTGCCAGAACTCGAAGCCGGCACCCAGCGGCCACAGTGCGAAGTGCCGGATCAGGCCGTCGGCCGCCATCATCTGCAGCCCGAAGACGGCGATGTTGGCGATCAGCAGGACAGTGGTGACGGGGGCGACAGCCATCTGGATCGGGCGGAGTGGACGCGAGCCGGCAGTGTAGCGGCAAAGAAAATGCCGCCGACCCGCGAGGTCGGCGGCATCGGTCGAAGGGGCCTACTTCGTTGCGAGCTTCGAGACGCTGGTCGGGCTGAAGTCCTCGACGGAGAACTTGCGCGTCGTGGTCTCTTCGTCCTCGTTGTTCGCCGCCATCACCAGGTAGCGCGCGCTCTGCAGGTCGTAGACCGTCTCGAGCACCGGCAACTGGTAAGGCTTGTCGTAGGCGATCACGTGGTGGCCTTCCTGGACGCGCCACATCTGGTCGCGCTGGTCGTAGACATCGACGGCGACGATCTGCCAGGAATCCTCGTCGACGTAGAAGGTGCGCCGCTTGTAGAGATGATTGACGCCGGGCTTGACGAAGGAGTCGACGACCCAGACGCGGCGCAGCTCGTAGCGCGCGTAGTCCTGGTTGATATGACCCTTACGCATCACGTCGCGGTATTTCAGCTTGTCGCTGTGGATCGCGTAGCTGTTGCCCGGAACGTAGATCTCCTTCTTGCCGACCAGTTTCCACTGATAGCGGTCCATCGCGCCGTTGAACATGTCGAGCTGGTCGTTGGTGCGCAGACCGTCCGATGCCGTTCCCGGGTTGTCATAGGCGATGTTGGGCGCGCGGCGCAGGCGCCGCTGCCCGGGGTTGTACTGCCAGGCACCGCGCGGCTCCTTGACCTGGTCCATGGTCTCGTGGACCAGCAGGATCGTGCCGGCGAGGCGGGCCGGCTCGGTGGTGAGCTGCAGGAAGTACAGGATCTTGTTGTTGAGCGACGCCGGATCGACGTCCGGCTGGTTGTAGACGAAGAACGCGTCCTCCTGGATCTTCACCAGGTTGTAGTCGCCGGCCGTGGTCACGGCGAACTGGTTGTTCCAGCGACGCACGCCACTGTCGCGATAGCGGACCTTGTGGTTCCAGATCACCTCGTGGCCGTTCTGCGGGATCGGGAACGGAATGCCGGTGATCGCCCCCTGCAGCGCTTCGCCGTTGCCGCCCAGCGTCGCACTCGTCGCGTTCTTTGCGGTGGCGTCGTAGATGAACTGCGGATTGGCGAAGGTGCGGCGCGTCTTGTAGACCTTCATCGAGTAGCTGTCCGGGTACTTCTCGAACAGCGCGACCTGCCCCGGCGTCAGCCTGGCCTTGTGCTCCCCCAGGTTCTTCGACGTGATCGTGAGCAGCGGCTTGTCGTCGGGGAAGGGGTCGCAGTAGCGGGCACCTTCGCCTTCGAAGCAGGGCGGCGCCTTGGTCAGGCCGCCCTCCCAGGCGGGAATGCTGCCATCGGCACTGGCCGCGGCGGTTGCACCGACCGGCGTCAGCGACTTGCCGAGCTTGGCCGCCTCGTCCGCGGACACCTTCGCGAATGTCGGGCCGGCGGCCAGCAGGCCGGCCACCAGCG
>NZ_CAXPMC010000014.1:0-126769 GCF_964218355.1 Ferrovibrio sp.
GGCCGCTCGGGCGTGACCATCGAGAACACCACCATCACCAGTTCCGGGGCCGGCGGCGGGATCGGCATCGATGCCCGTACCACAACCAACATGGTGATCCGTGGCAACGCGATCACGGCCACGTCCGATACGGCCGGCGCGATCGGCATCCGCACGAATGGTGCAGCGAATATCACGATCGCCGATAACCGGATCACCACCTCGACCGCGGGCGTCCAGACGGTCATCGTCGGCAACAACACGACCTCGTTCAACGCCGCTTCGACGGGCAACACGGCTGTCGGGACCGGAACCTGCAGTTTCCCGACCGCCCCGACCGGCTCGGTCGGCTTCACCAATCTCAGCTGCCCCTGATCCCGGGAGGCTGCGGCCAGCGCGCCCGGCTTCACCAACGGCACTGCCTGTCAGTAAGGCGAAGTCGACGGACGTCGCTGCGGTGCGCCCGGCCCTGAGCGGCCTGAAGGCTGAGTCAACGCCGGGAGCCATGGAGACACCTACAATGACTTTGTGAGAAGCATGTCACCCGACGTGCGATCCGCGGTTGTCCAGCAGAATATCGGATCGACGGGGCCCTAACTTGTGCGGCGAAAGCGTTTCGCTTCTGCCAGATACAGATTCTGCATCCTGAGCCAGAGGCGCGGCGATCCGCCGAACTTTCCCGCGATCCTGAGGGCCATAGATGCCGTGATGCCGGCGTGGCCGTTGAGAATCCGCGACAGGTTGGTGCGCGCGATGCCCAGCATTTCTGCCGCTTCCGTCACGCCAAGCTCGAAACCAAGGCCGATGCCGCAGACTTCCCTGAGAGCCAGACCGGGATGCGGGGGGATTATGCATCGTCATCTCCAATTCTCCTCAGCGGCTCCCGCGGAATATGTGCAGAGCTAAGTACATTCACGAAAAGAATGGGCCGAGTTAAGTGCAAATTTGAGCCGCAAAGGCAGTTTTCATGTTTCAATTAAATCAACGGCTTACTTTGCATATTTGTGCAGGCTTTCCGTCACCCCAGAGCCGGGTCTGAAATGCACGAATGATTGAACCGTTTGCACCTGGCGCTGAACAGATATGTGCACTGAGTGGTGAACAGATTTTCCTAGAATCCATTTATATTCAATATGATGTGCTGAGGCCGGCATCCTCGGGGGGACTGAATGCCTGCAGCCTCTCTGCCTGTGGCTGATATCCTCTGGCGATGGCCAGTCGAAACATCATTGCATGTGAGAATAATTCTCATCTAGATTGCGAGGCCCTATTGAATACGGGAATGCACCAGATTTGAAACCGAATGGCCCATTCGACCTGTTTGTGTCGCACCGTGCCGCGCTGGTCGATTATGCAACCCCGCTGGTAGGAGATCGCAGCCGGGCGGAAGATATCGTCCAGGAAGCCTTCATCCGATTTGCCCCGGCCGCGGAGACCATTGCGTCAACCGAGCAGCCGGTGGCTTACCTGTTTCGTATCGTCCGTAATCTGGCTTTTGACTGGCGCCGCCGCCGGTCCCTGGAGACCCGACACCGGCTGGGGGAACCGGAATGGTGGATGGTGCCGCAATCGGCCCTGACCCCTGAGCAGCAGCTCATTACCGCCGAACGGTTGCGCAGGTTCGAAAATGCCCTTCAAGCGCTGGAGCTCAATGCCCGGGTGGCATTCGAGATGCACAGATTCGGTGGGTTCACCCTCGCCCAGATTGGCACTCACTTGGGCTTGTCGACAGCCAGCGTTCACCGTCTGGTTTCAAAAGCGCTGGCCGGAATTGCCGCGGCACTCGACGATTCCGATGCAGACTGAATCAGAAATGGTCGCCCAGTGTGAAATATGCATATGGGCCGTTCGTTGTTTGACTGGACCCTATCCGGTTCCTGCAATCTGACATTGGCATAGCTGTTCAGTTGACCAGACAGATGACCGACACCCCATCCGGAAATACCCTTGAGGAAGCAGCTGACTGGCTCATCCGCCTGCACGAGGCGGATAGCCAGGAGCTCCGGGCCAGACACGATCAATGGCTGGCCGCGTCGGAAGACAACCGGAACGCATGGACAAAGGTCTGCATGGCCTGGTCCGTGGCCGATGCGGCGCAGCCCGCGACCGTCACTGCCTGGCCCGGGCGCAAATCAGATGGCAAGCAGCCAGAGGCTGCGGCAAGCATCGTCGAAATCCGCCGCCGGAAACGCCGCTATCTCCCCTATGCGGCGGCGCTGGCTGCCGCGTGTCTGGCGATTGCAATCCTGCCGCAGGCCTGGCGGACGCTCGAAGCCGACTACAGCACTGATACGGCGGAGATGAAGACCATAAACCTGCTAGACGGCAGCACCATCAGCCTGGGGGCGGATAGCGCCATTGCTGTGAATCTCGCCAACCGAACCCGTATCGTTCAGTTGCTGGGCGGACGCGCCTTCTTTGACATCGCAAAGGATGAAACCCGCCCCTTTGTCGTGCAGGCCGGCGATGTCTCGGTCACGGTTCTCGGGACAGCCTTTGATGTCGGCCTGGGCAGAGAAGAAATCTCGGTCGCTGTGAAACGGGGTCTGGTCGGCGTGCGGTATGACAGCGGGGACATTCAGGCCGATGAGCGTGTGTCCCCCGGGACCCAGCTGACAATCAACAGGAGAACGGGGTCCGTCATCAGCCAGGCCTTTCCGGCATCAGAGGTTGGAACCTGGATCGACGGCAAACTGTTCGTCGAAAACGCACCAATCTCGGAGGTCCTCGAGGAACTACGGCGCTATCACCGCGGCGTAATCATCCTTGCAGACGATATTGGAGCCCGGCGGGTGACCGGTTTCTACAACCTGCAGGCTCCGGACCAAGCCATCGGCGCCATGCTTCTGCCGGTCGGTGGCAAGGTCCGGACGATCACACCGTACCTCACTCTGATTTCCGGCCCGTCAGACCCGCTCCCGAAATAATTTCGCCGATCCCTGAAATATCGGCAGTCCGGGTTCGTTATTCCCAATGCAAAACGCAAGTGACTCTCATTTGCGATTAGAGTTGGCCATTGGGGGATATGAGTATGTCTGTTCGAAAGCAGTGGATTCCGCTTCAACATCTTGGAAATAAAATTCTTCCCTGCCTGCTTGCGAGCACAGCGCTTGCATCTGGCGCTTTCCCCCTGGATGCCCGCGCGGCCGAGGCGCCGGTCGAGATCGCACAAGCAGCCACCGCCCAGAAACGCATCACGTTCAACATCCGGCCCCAGCCGCTGGCGGCTGCCCTGAGCCAGTTCGGGCGCCAGTCCGGCCTGCAGGTCACCGCGCCGGGGGGCATCACAGGCGATCTCCAGAGCCCGGGCGCCGCCGGCGAGATGACGCCGAACGAAGCGCTGGCACGCCTGCTGGCTGGCACCGGGCTGACCTGGCGGAATCCCGACCGTCAGACGGTGATCCTGGTTGCCACAGGCCAGGAGGGCAGCACGACTGTCCTGCCGCCGGTCCGTGTCGGCGGCGAGGCGCCGATCGCGTCCACTGCAATGCTGAGCAGTCTTCCCGAGGCCTATGCCGGCGGGCAGGTAGCCACCGGCGGCCAGGCCGGTCTGCTGGGCAACCGGAATGTGATGGACACGCCGTTCAACCAGACCAGCTACACCTCTCAGCTCATCCAAGACCAGCAGGCGCGAAAGCTCGATGACGTGCTTGCCAACGACCCGTCGGTGCGCCCGACCGCGCCGCGCGCTTACGGATTTGATTTCGTTTCGATCCGCGGCTTCAACGTCCCGAGTACGGCCTACGGAATCAACGGCCTTTATGGTCTTGCCTCCAACTTCTCCCTCAATTCACTGACATCGATTGAGCGCGTGGAGGCTCTGAAAGGCCCCGGCACGCTCCTGAACGGCATGCCACCGTCGGGCGGCGTCGGTGGCAGCGTCAATCTGATCACGAAACGCGCCACTGATGAGCCGATCACCCAGATGACGGCCACGTACAGCTCGGAGTCGCAGTTCGGTACGCATCTCGATGTCGGCCGCCGCTATGGCGAGACCGGGCAATTCGGCGTGCGGTTCAACGGCGCCTACAAGGCCGGTGATACCGAACTGGCCAACCAGAGCCAGGAACTGGCGACGGCCTCCGGCGCCGTCGATTTCCGCGGCGAGCGCGTTCGCCTGTCGGCTGATATCGGAATCGAGAACAACAATACCAACGCGATGACGCGCTATGTCAATTTCGGCAACCTGACATCCGTGCCCCCGGCGCCGGATGCCGGGGCGGCATTCATGCCGGACTGGGGATACTGGAACAGCAACGGCAAGATGGGGCTGGTACAAGGTGAGGTCGACCTGACCGACAGCCTGACCGCCTACGCACAGGCTGGCATGGTGACAGGCTCGACCGAATACCTGTATTCCGATGCGACCATCACCAACGTCAACGGCAACTTCAACGGCTCCCCGCGGCTCAACCACCAGGAGCGTGACCAGATCGCCTACCAGACCGGACTGCGGTCGGACCTGGAGACCGGGTTCGTGCATCATCTGGTGAATTTCAATGCCGCCGCCTCGTCGTCGGAAACGAAGATCATCAACACCACAGGAACGGCGTTTACTTCGAACCTCTACAATCCGGTCGCCAGCCCAACGCCGGCAATCTCGGTTGGCGATCCAATCAAGATCGGCAGCACGGATATGATGAGCTACGGCATAGCCGATACGCTGTCGGTGCTGGATGAGCGGGTTCAGCTCACCATCGGGGTTCGCAAGCAATATGCGGACACCGACAGCTTCAACGCCAGTGGCCAGACTGCCGCCTACGAGATGGATACCTGGACACCCGGCTACGCCATCGTGGTCAAGCCGTGGCAGAATGTGTCGCTCTATGCGAACTATGTCGAGGCCCTGGAAACCGGCACCATTGTTGGCTCGTCCTATGCGAATGCCGGCGAGATTCTCCCGCCCTACAAGACCACGCAGAAGGAAACCGGGGTCAAAGTGGACTGGGGCCGCCTGACGACGACCTTCAGTGCCTTCGATATCACCAAGCCGCTGCAGGTGGCGACCGCCGGTAACGTCCTGACCGGCGATGGCGAGCGGCGACATCGCGGAGCCGAATTGAATGTCTTCGGAAAGGTCGTTGAAGGCGTGCGCCTCCTGGGGGGCGTCATGTATGTCGATGCCCGGCAGGAGAAGACGGATAACGGCACCAATGACGGCAAGAAGGTCTTCGGGGTTTCGGAATACCAGTTCAATCTGGCGGCGGAATGGGACCTGCCTTTCGTCGAGGGGCTGACCCTGACCGGCCGGGTCATTCACAACAGCGAGTTCTATGCCAACGCAACCAACACGCAGCTGGTTCCCGACTGGACCCGCTATGACGTGGGCGCCCGCTACGAACTGGAATCACCCTGGAGCGGCAAGCCTCTTGTTGTCCGTTTCTCTGTCGAGAACCTGTTTAACACCGACTACTGGCAGGGTACGGCCACCGACAAGTACGTCTTCCTTGGTGCGCCGCGGACCTATCTGATTTCGACCACTTTCAATTTCTGACGCGAACACAGCAGCCTGCCTACCGCTAGCCCCCCTCCGCCCGGAATCCGGGCGGAGGTCATTCAGAAAGGAATGCTAGGATGTTCAACCAGCGGACACTGAGCCGGAGGCTGCAGATCTTATTTCTGTTCGCCCTGGGCGTTGTGGCGATATCCGGAATCGCATCAGCGCAAGTTGTATCGTCTTTCGATGGCGACATGGGCCCGGGCCTGGAGGTCTGCGGCGCAGCGAACCCACCGACGCATTGCGACAGGGCGGAGATGGATATTGCCGCCAGTGCCGAGCAGGTCGTGCAGGTGACCTGGAAGAATGTCCGTGTCTACGACAAATCCGGGAAGCTTCTGAAATCGACTCCACTGGCCGATGTCATCCGTGCCGCCGGCCTGGACCCGACCCTATCCAAGGGCAGCGGGCAACAGTTCGAACCCCATATCATCTATAATGAATTCATCGAGCGCTGGGTCATTACGGTGACTTGTCGGAATGACTGCACCCTGGTCAGTCAGTCATCGGATGCAACGGAAGGATGGGGCGGAACTTATCTGTCCTGCCTTCAGGGTGGCGACTGCCTGAACCGGAATCCCGGACTGAAGCTGGGCTACGACCGGAACGGTGTCTATATCTGCGGCGGTCACATAGGGGATGACAATCCGCAGACCGTACCGGGCGTTGCCTACGACTGTTTTGCAGTGCCGGGGGAGGAAATCAGGAAGATCGCGCAGGGCGAAGAACCCACCCATCTGAACCGCACGCACAGCATGCCGCTCGACATTGTTCCGGTCATCGACCACAACCCGACAAAAGCGGCATCCGCCCCGGCCTATTTCGTCAACAAAAGCTGTGACCGGGCCGCCCAGTATGGCTGCCAGCGTTCGACGAACACGTCCTTCCACTGGATCGTGAATACCTTCACGTGGTCAGGGGTGACCGGCAGATATAACGGTGGCGCTTCCCAGCAGATCATCAAGACGGGCGTCGGCTCCAGGGAAAATGTCTGGCTGTACAACTCGCCCTGCTGCGGCGAGACGATGTCGATCCCGCAGGCCGGCAGCGACGTTACCCTGCGGGCGGCCACAAGCCACCGGCTGATGAATGTTGTGCAATATGGCGCCAAACTGTATGGGGTTCTCGGTACCGGCCCGTGCATCGAATCCTGCGGCGCCCAGGGCGCCGATGCCAACAACATCCTGATCTGGGTGGAGCTGGATTGCACGAATCCGGATGCCTGCCTGGTCAGTCAGACCGGGAAGATTGCCGGCGCCGACCGCCATTACGAGTTCGGCACCATCGGTGTAGACGATGTCGGAAATCTTGGCATCGTGGGGACGGCGTCCAGTGCACAGGAGAACCTGTCTGTCGTCCTGTGGACCCGCAAGGTGGATGATCCCGCCAATACCGTGAACGGACCGCAGATTGTTGTGGCTGGAACCCGGCCCTATACCTGCCTGAATCACCGGGGCATGGTCCCCATGGGGAACTCCGTTGGCATCCTGACGGCGCTGGATCCCGCCGACCGCAAGACCCTGTGGGCTACCCAGCAATGGGCAAACGATGCCTCGCCCTGCGTCTGGAACACGAGGATCGTCGGATATCGGCTATGAGCACTACAATGTAGTGGGCCAACGGAAATGTTCAGAAAAGCAGTTGACCACCAGGGTGTCTGGTGAAACGACCAGCCAAGACATGCCCAACAAAGAGAATGCCATCAAGTTCCTGGAGTATCTCGCCTCCCGGCAGGCCCAGGAATATTCCGCGAAGGGGAATTACGAGTTCCCCGTCATAGTGGGCCGAGGTAAGTGCAAATTTGACCCGCAAAGGCCGTTTGTCTGTTTCAATTAAATCAACGGCTTAATTTGCAAATTTGTGCAGGCTTTCCGCCACCCCGGAGCCGGGGCGAATTCCGGCGCCGCCGCCGCGATCGCGTCGTGATCGCAGGATCGGCCGGGACCGGGAATATCCTTCCAAATCAGGAATAATCATATATCTTATTTTCAATTATTCCTTGAAAGTAAGATGACGGATGGAGAGTCTCGCCAACCTCGAATCCTTTGTGAAGGCAGCGGAATTCGGCGGATTCTCCGCGGCCGCACGGCAGCTGGGCCTGACCCCGGCGGCGGTCAGCCGCAATGTGGCGGCGCTGGAAGCCAGCCTCGGGGTGCGGCTGTTCGAGCGCAGCACCCGGCGCCTGGCCCTGACCGAACCCGGCGAGCGTTTCCTGCAGGCGGTCAGCGGCGGGCTGGACAGCATCCGCGCCGCGGTGGACGGCCTGTCGGCCGCGGGCCGCCCTCCGGCCGGGGTGCTGAAGGTCAGCCTCGCCCCGGCTTTCGGCAGCGACTACATCCTGCCCCTGCTGCCGGCCTTCCGGGCATTGTATCCGCAGGTCGTGCCGGACTGGCATTTCGAGAACCGCCCTCCCGGCACGGTCTTCGACCTGGAGGCCGAGGGCTATGACGCCGCCATCGGCAGCGGTTTCGAGCTGAGCCCGGGCATCGCCGCCCGCGCCCTCGCCCCGGTCCATGTGGTGGCCGTGGCGGCGCCCGGCTACATGGCGGGCCGCCGGCTGCCGCGGCATCCGGAGGATCTGGCGACCCTGGACGGCATCGTCCTGCGCTCGGCCCGGACCGGCCGCCTGCGCAGCTGGATGCTGCGCAATGCCGGCGGCGGGCAGGCGGCGGCGCAGCAGCCGCCGACCATGGCGCTGAACGACCCGGAGGCGGTCTGCCGCGCCGCCCTGCTCGGCCTGGGCGTGGCGCTGGTGGGCATGCCCCATGCCCTGCCGCATCTGGAGATCGGCACCCTGGTCCGCCTGCTGCCCGGCTGGCATGCCGAAGCCGGGACGATCGCGCTGTATCATTCCGACCGCCTGCCGCTGCCGGCGAAAACCCGCGCATTCATCGATTTCGTGACCGGGCAGTGCCGCCGCCAGGATCTCGCCCGCCGCCTCGCCGGCCGCCAGCCCTCCCGGGCCCCGGCCGCTGGCGTGGTCGATCCTGCCGGGTGATGCTAGATTGCCGCAGAATCACCGCCCGGGGGCCGTATGATCACAGTCCATCACCTGAACAATTCCCGCTCGCAGCGGATTCTCTGGCTGCTGGAGGAACTGGGCGTCCCCTACGAGGTGGTGCGCTACCAGCGCCAGCCCGACATGCTGGCACCACCGGCCCTGCGGCAGATCCACCCGCTGGGCAAGTCGCCGGTGATCACCGAAGACGGCCGCACCATCGCCGAAACCGGCGCCATCATCGAATATGTCCTCGAAAAACACGGCCCGAATAGCCGGGATGGCGGCCGGCTGGTGCCGCCGGCCGGCAGCGACGCCCGGCTGGCCTATACCTACTGGCTGCATTACGCCGAGGGCTCGGCGATGCCGCTGCTGCTGCTGAAGCTGATCTTCCTGCGGCTGCCCGGCCAGGTGCCGGGCCTGCTGCGGCCGATCGTGCGCATGGTGGCCGGCAAGGTGCAGGCCCGCCTGACCGACCCGCAGCTCGACACCCACCGGCGCTACTGGAACGACACCCTGCAGCAGCAGGGCGGCTGGTTCGCCGGCCCCGATTTCACTGCCGCCGACATCATGATGAGCTTCCCGCTGGAGGCCGCCGCCACCCGCGTCGGTGTCGACGGCTACCCGGCGGTGCGCGCCTTCCTCGATGCCATCCATGCCCGGCCGGCCTACAAAAAGGCGCTGGAGGCCGGCGGTCCCTATGAACTGATGAAGTGACACGGGCCGCCGCCATGGAGATCGACCTGCCCTTTGCCGCCCTGATGGGCCTGAAGATCCTGGAGGTCACGCCCGAAAGGGTGGTGGCCGAACTGCCGGTGCGGGCCGAGCTGTGCACGCGGCCGGCGATCCTGCATGGCGGCGCGGTGATGGCCTTTGCCGACACCCTGGGCGCCGTCGCCACCATGGCCAATCTGGGCGAGGGTCACGGCACCACCACCATCGAGAGCAAGACCAACTTCTTCGCCGGCATTCCGGAAGGCGAGACGGCCCGGGCCGAATGCACGCCCCTGCATCGCGGCCGCACCACCATGGTCTGGCAGACAAGGATCACCCGGGCCGACGGCAAGCTCGCCGCCATCGTGACCCAGACCCAGCTTGTGCTGGCACCGCGCTGAGGATACCGGCAGCACATGTCCACCATCACCCTTGCCGACCTGTCCACCCCGTCGCTGATCCTCGACCGCAGCCGCCTGCTGGCCAATACCGCGCGCATGCGCCAGCGCGCCGCGCAGCTCGGCGTCGGCCTGCGGCCGCACATGAAAACCGCGAAATCCGCCACCATCGCGGCCATCGCCCATGATGGCGCGAAGGGCCCGGTGACGGTTTCCACCCTGGCCGAGGCCCGCTATTTCGCCGCCGCCGGTTTCCGCGACATCCTCTACGCGGTGCCGGTGGCGCCGCAGAAGCTGGACCAGGCCGCCGCGATCATGCGCGAGACCGGCTGCGACCTGAAGCTGATCACCGATCATCCGGCAGTCGCCGCCGCCATCGCCGAAGCCGGCCGGCGGCTCGGGCTTGCCTTCCGGGTGCTGATCAAGATCGATTGCGGGCTCGGCCGGGCCGGCATTCCGGCGGACTCGGAGCTGCTGCTGCCGCTGGCCGCGGCCCTGTCGGCGCCGGATTCCGCGACAGGGGGGGCGGTGCTGGCCGGCGTGCTGACCCATGCCGGGCATTCCTATCATGCGAAGGACATCGCGGAGATCCGGCGCATCGCCGAGGACGAACGGCTGGCGGTGGTGACCGCGGCCGGCAGGCTGCGCGCCGCCGGCCATGCCTGCCCGATCGTCTCGGTCGGCTCGACGCCCACCGCGCTCCACGCCGCCCATTACGACGGCGTGACCGAAATGCGGCCAGGCAACTACATGTTCTTCGACCTGTTCCAGGCCGGGGTCGGCTCCTGCCGGATGGAGGATATCGCCGTCGGCGTGCTGGCCAGCGTGGTGGCCCATCATCCGGGCCGCGGCCATCTGCTGATCGATGCCGGCGGGCTGGCGCTGTCGAAGGATACCGGCGCCAACGAACATCTGCCCGGCACCGGCTATGGCCGGGTCCGCCAGCCGGGCGCGGCCCAGCCGCTGCCCGGCCTTGCCGTGCACGATGTCCACCAGGAACATGGCCTGGTCGGCCGGCAGGATGGCGCCGCGCCGGATTTCGCCGCCCATCCGCCGGGCAGCCGGCTGCTGGTGCTGCCCAACCATTCCTGCATGACGGCGGCGATGTACGACCGCTATTTCGTCGTCGATCCGGCGCAGGGCGGGCCGGATGCCGTGATCGCCGAATGGGACCGGGTTAACGGCTGGTAGTCACCGCCGGGCACCAACCGGTCGCGGAAGTGTTGCGCCCGGGGCAGGTTCGGGCTTGAGTGGGCGCGAGGGGGATCGCGTACAGAATGTCCGATACCGCGAAATCCGCGCCGACCGTATCGGGCCCGGCTGCATCGGGCCCGGCCGCATCGGATCAGGGTACGGTCGGCAGCGGCTTCCGCCGCATCCTGCCGGTCAACGCCCTGGTGACGGTCATGGTCGCCGGGACGACCGGGCTGCTGCTGCTGTCGCAGCTGCCGCCGGCCTGGATCTGGATCTGGCTGGCCTGCCATGCCGGACCGGCCCTCTACATTGTCTTCCGCTGGCTGCTGCGGCCGCGGCCAAGCAGCCGCAGCCGGCAGATCCTGCTGCGCGCCACCGATATCCTGATTGCCGGCCTGTCCGGCCTCGTCTGGGGTGCCGGCGCCCTGTTCCTGCCGCATCTCGATCCGCCCCACCAGGTGCTGATCATCATCGTCGCCGGCGGCATGATCGCCGGCAGCTCGGCCACCCTGGCGGTGGTGCCGGTCAGCGCGCTGGCCTACATGGTGGCCGCCGCCGCCCCCTATATCGCGGCCCTGCTGATGACCGGCACGCCGGTCGGCTACGGTCTCGCCGTACTGGCCAGCGCCTTCACCCTGGCCATGCTGGTGACCAACCGCATCGTCAACGGCGTGATCCGGCGCAACCGCCGCCTCTTCGACGAGAATGCGGCGCTGTATGCCCGCATCCGCAGCGCCCAGGATGAACTGCTCGACATCGCCGAAAGCAGCGAGGCCTTTGTCTTCTTCGACGAGGCCGGCCGCATCCAGCTGTGGAACCGCCGCCTGCCCGCCCTGCTGGGCATTGGCGAGGACCAGCTGCGCCGCGATGCGGCGCTGCCGCCGCTGCTGGATGCCGCCGGCCTGCCGGCCGACCTGCCGGGACAGCTGGCGGCGGCCGGCAGCAATGCGCCACGGCCGGTGCTGCGGCTGCCGGGCGGCCGCTGGGTGCGGGCCAGCCTGCGCCGCACCCCGCAGGGCGACCGTGCCCTGATCCTGGTCGACATCACCGAACAGCAGCTGTCCGGCAGCCGCCTGCGCGAGCAGAATGAACGGCTGGAAGAGCTGTTCCGCCAGGTCTCGGAGGCCCGTGACGCCGCCCTGCGCGCCAGCCACGCGAAATCCACCTTCCTCGCCAACATGAGCCACGAGCTGCGCACGCCGCTGAATGCCATCATCGGCTTTTCCGACATCATGCAGCAGAAGATGTTCGGCGAGGCCTCGCCGAAATACGACGAATACCTGCGCGACATCCATGGCAGCGCCCGCCACCTGCTGGGCATCATCGACGACATCCTCGATCTTGCCCGCATCGAGGCCAGCCAGATCGTGCTGAATGAAACCCCGGTCGCCATCGCCGAGGAGGCCGCCACCTGCATCCGGCTGACCGCCCTGCAATTCGGTCGCCCGGCCGCCTCGATGCTGACCAGCCTGCCCGACGGCCTGCCCGACCTGCTGGCCGATGCCCGGCTGCTGCGGCAGATCCTGCTCAACCTGATCGGCAACGCCCTCAAATTTTCGCCCGCCGGCGCCCCCATCGAGATCGGCGCCCTGTGCAATCCGGCCGGCGAGATCGAATTGTGGGTGCGCGACCACGGCATCGGCATCGCCGAGGCCGATCAGGCCCGCATCTTCGATCCTTTCGAGCAGGCCGACAGCCAGCTCAGCCGCAAATTCGGCGGGGTCGGTCTCGGCCTGTCGCTGGTGCGCGCCTTCGTCGCCGCCCATGGCGGCCGCATCGCCGTCGACAGCCGGCCCGGCCAGGGCAGCCGCATCAGCGCCATCTTCCCCGCCATGCGCACCCTTGCCCGCCCCTCGGGCAGCCGCCTCTCTGGCGGCGGGCCGCCCGGCTAGCCCGCGCCGCCCCGAAAGCCGGCCGCCGGGCCGCGGCCATTGCGCATCCCCCCCATTTTCCGGTTGAGTGGAATGACGACACATCCTGCGGGTCATGTCTGAGAATGGCGCCAAACCGGCCCCGGGAGCGGATTCCGGGGCCAGACCGAAATCCCGGCCGGGCACCGCCCTGCCCGGCAGCCGGCACCTGCGCCTGCCGCTGGAAGCCGGCTTCCACACGATCCTGCAGCTCAACGCCATCGCCACCCTGCTGGGTGCCAGTGTGTTCTGCGCCCTGCTCTGGGGCGAGGCACCACAGGACTTGCTGATCGGCTGGTGGCTGCTGATGGCACTGTCGGCGGTAATGATGCTGGTCGACCGGTATATCTACATGCGCCGCCACCGGCTGCGCTGGTGGCTGGCCTACGACATCTTCACCGCCAGCTTCTGCGGGCTTGCCTGGGGATCGGCGGCGATCGGCATGCCGATGCTGGAACACGATGCCCGCATGCTGGTGGTCGCCGTCATCGCCGGGGTGATGGGGTTTTCGGCGCCGGCGCTGTCGATCGTGCCGCTGGCCGGCACGCTGTTCCTGATCGGCGTCGCCGCTCCCTTTGCCGTCTATTTCACCACCCTGGGCACCACCATCGGCTATGGCCTGGCCGGCCTGCTGTTCGGCTATGTGGCAATGATGCTGTCCACCAATTACACGCTGAACCGCATCCTCAATCGCAACCGCCAGCTCGGCGAGGAAAACACCGCGCTGTACGACCGCATCCGCGACGCCCAGCAGGAACTGCTCGGCATTGCCGACAGCAGCGAGGCCTTCGTCTTCTTCGACGAGGTCGGCCGCATCCAGCTGTGGAACCGCCGCCTGCCCGCCCTGCTGGGCATCGACGAAGACCAGCTGCGCCGCGATGCGGCGCTGCCGCCGCTGCTGAGCACCGCCGGCCTGCCGGCCGGCCTGCTGACCCGGCTCGAAATGGCCGGCAGCGGCTCGCCGCGACCGGTGCTGCAGCTGGCCAACGGCCGCTGGGTGCGGGCCAGCCTGCGCCGCACCCCGCAGGGCGACCGTGCCCTGATCCTGGTCGACATCACCGAACAGCAGCAGGCCAGCGCCCGTCTGCGCGAGCAGAATGAACGGCTGGAAGAGCTGTTCCACCAGGTCTCGGAGGCCCGTGACGCCGCCCTGCGCGCCAGCCACGCGAAATCCACCTTCCTCGCCAACATGAGCCACGAGCTGCGCACGCCGCTGAATGCCATCATCGGCTTTTCCGACATCATCCGGCAGAAGATGTTCGGCCCTGATTCGCCGAAATACGGCGAGTATGTCGACGACATCCACGGCAGCGGGCGGCATCTGCTGGGCATCATCGACGACATCCTCGATCTTGCCCGCATCGAGGCCAACCAGATATCCCTCAACGAGACGCCGGTCGCCATCGCCGAGGAAGCCGCCACCTGCATCCGGCTGGCCGGCCAGCAATTCGGTCGCCCGGCCGCCTCGATGCTGACCAGCCTGCCCGACGGCCTGCCCGACCTGCTGGCCGATGCCCGGCTGCTGCGGCAGATCCTGCTCAACCTGATCGGCAACGCGGTGAAGTTCTCGCCCGCCGGCGCCCCCATCGAGATCGGCGCCCTGTGCAATCCGGCCGGCGAGATCGAATTGTGGGTGCGCGACCACGGCATCGGCATCGCCGAGGCCGATCAGGCCCGCATCTTCGAGCCCTTCGAGCAGGCCGACAGCCAGCTCAGCCGCAAATTCGGCGGCCTCGGTCTCGGCCTGTCGCTGGTGCGCGCCTTCGTCGCCGCCCATGGCGGCCGCATCGCCGTCGACAGCCGGCCCGGCCAGGGCAGCCGCATCAGCGCCATCTTCCCCGCCGTCCGCACGCGCCCCGTCGCCTGAAACCGGGCCGCCCTACCAGGAAAAGCCGATCTGGTGCAGGAAGGCATCGGCGGCGGATTCCCACAGATCGGGGTAATCCAGCAGCCGGTGGCCATCGGCCTCGGCCAGCGGCGGGAACAGATAGAGCTGCGCCGCGCCGCCGCCGGCGGCATAGCCATCCTGCCAGCGCCGGATTGCCGCCGGGCTGTAGTAACTGTCGTTGGCTGCATAGAGCCACAGCGACGGCACCGCCTGACCCGAACTGCCGGCCTGCACGAAGACGTCGCGGTTGAAGTCGCTGCCGCCCACGGTCTCCAGCGGAATCCCGCCGGGATCGCCGATCCAGCCGCCGGCGAAACTGATGCTGCCGACCACGCCGGGCGGCCGGCGGCCGGCATAGGCAACGCCCAACAGGCCGCCGCGCGACTGGCCGGCGACGACAATGCGACGCCCGTCGATGCCCGGCTGCGCCCGCATGAAGGTCACCACCGCATCGAGATCGTCCAGCGCATGCTGCAGCCCTTCCGCCAGCTTCAGCGGATCGCGGTCGTAGCCCTCGACATATTCCCCCTCCGATGCGCCACGGCCGCGCCGCATCGGCGCCAGGAAAGCAAAACCGCGCGCAAGGAAATAGCGTGCCTGCAATTCGTAGCGCAGCATCTGGCGCGGCGGCACGGCGCCCGGTCCGGTCGAGCCGTGACTGAACACCACCAGCGGCACCGGCACGGCCGCATCCCCGGCCGTGGCCACCGGCGGCGGGCGGAACAGCGTCGCCGCCAGATTGGCCGGGCGGCCGAGCCCGGCATCCCGCACCCGCGACGGGATCAGCAGCGTTTCGCCGGCCAGCGGACGATAGGGCGGCAGGGCGGCCAGCAGATCCGGCAGACGGTCGGCCGCCACCGGCTGCAGCCAGCCATGGTCGCTGACCTGGCCGCGCTGATAGCTGCCTTCCAGCCGGCCGCTGGCATCCATGCGATAGCGGATGCTGACGGCGCTGGAACGGAAAACCAGCAGGCCGTCGCTGCCGATCCGGCCGCGCAGCCGCAGCCACTGGCGACGGATATGGCCGTCCGGCGCATCGCCCAGTCCGTAGACGGCCTGCACGCTGCCATCGGCGTCGATGCGTTCGACTGCCAGCAGATGCGGCAGGGCGGCACCCCAGCGTCCGAGCCAGCAGCCGGCAAACGCGGCCAGCGGCGCCGCCAGGCCGGCCGGCGGCGGCTGCAGGCAGAGATCGGCGGGCAGCGGAATGGTCATGCGGCGCGCCCCGCCCTGTCGCCTTCCTGCAGCATGGCGCCGATCACGCCGCCATGCGCTGCGCAGCCTGGGCCCGCGACTGCCGCCGGCTCAGCCAGCGCAGTTCGGCGGCATCCCACAGGGCGTGGAAATCGGTCAGCATGCGCTGGGTGACGGCCTCGACGAAAAAGGCGCGGTCGGCGGCACTGACTCCCTGCTGCAGGCCCCGCGCCATCTCGATCACCGCCGCCGCCATGTCGAGATAGCCGGCGGGCAGGCGGCAGCGCTGCCACAGCGCCCGCAGGCCCAGCCGGCCCGGATCGTGGATCAGCTTCTGCGCATTGCCCAGCGGGATGCGGGCCAGCTGGGCCAGCGCCGCCTCGAAGAAGACGAGATCGCCTCCGGCCAGCGCCCGCAGCACCAGGCCGCTGTCGAGCTGGCCAAGCCGCTGCAGTTCGGCCAGCAGTTCGGCAAGACCGGTCGGATCGGCACCGGCCCCGAGAATGCCGAGCAGGGCCCGTTCGCGCACCTGCATCATCATCTCGGCGGCCTGCACAGGCGGCACCCGGTAGCGCTCGACCAGCATCTCGCGCAGGGCGGCGGACACCTGGCCGACCAGGCGGGCGGCGAATTTCGGCGGCAGGCCCGGCCGGCGCGCCAGCGCCTCGCCGACCGCCCGGCTGTCGGGAAAACGGTCGAGTGCCTGCTCGAGCAGCGGCGTGCCGACACTGGCCCCGGCATTGCCCATCAGCACCGCCACGGCCGGCTCGGCCGCCTGCAGCACCAGTGCCTCGGCAAGCCCGGCGGAAACGCGGCTGCGGCCGGCAATCGCCGCCTGGTGGCGCGGCGAGACCGCGGCCAGCAGCTCGATCAGGTCGCTGTCGCTGAGCACCGGAGAGAATTGCAGGATCGGCACGGCGACCTCGGCCACGTCGCGCGCCATGCGGCGCGCCACGGCCGGCGGCAGGTCGGGATTGTCGCGCAGATGTTCGGCCAGCGTGCGGCGGACCAGGGTTTCGGCATCGCGGGCCAGCGCGGCGATGATCGCCTGGGCAAGGGCGCGCTCGGCATCGCTCAGCCCGACCCCGGCATAGGCGCGCGCCACCTTCTCGGCCGTGTCGGCACGCGCCGACGGCGAGGGATCCGCCAGCAGCTTCTCGACATCCTTGCTGGAAAGGAACGCGCCGCCCGTCACCGCCTGCCTGCCCCCGGTTGCCGGTCGCAATATTTGCCGGTCGTCATGATTGTCGGTTGATTGTTCGGGCGCGGACCTTAAGCAGCCGTCAGACAAATGTCACGCGCAGAGTTTGGTAAACGCACACATGGCCTGCTGCCACGGCGTGTGACACACTTTTGTATGCCGGTTGTTCGCAAGCACCCGCGCGGGACGCGAAATCCGCCGCCGCCGCCGCTCCGTTTTGGCGATATGACGCGCGTGTCAGGTGCGGCGATGCCGGCGCCGCACTTGTACAGACATCTGGCGCGGCGGCGAAATCAGGCCATCACGCGGCGGCTGAGCGCATCCTCGATGGCGTCCCAGATCTCGGCTTCCAGCCGCACGCCGTCGAAGCGGTTGATCTGCTGGATGCCGGTCGGCGAGGTGACATTGATCTCGGTGAGATAATCGCCGATCACGTCGATGCCGACGAAGATCAGGCCCTCGCGTTTCAGATGCGGGCCGATGATCTCGCAGATCTCGCGCTCGCGCGCGGTCAGCCCGGTTTTCTCCGGGCGCCCGCCGACATGCATGTTCGAGCGCGCCTCGCCGGCCGCCGGCACGCGGTTGACCGCGCCGGCCGGGCGGCCGTCGATCAGGATGATGCGCTTGTCGCCGGTCCGCACCGCCGGCAGGTATTTCTGCACGATCACGGGTTCGCGGGAGAGCTTGGTGAACATCTCGATCAGCGAACCGAGATTCTCGTCATCGGGCTTGAGATGGAACACGCCGGCACCGCCATTGCCGAACAGCGGCTTGAGGATGATGCTGCCATGCTCGATGCGGAATTCCCGGATCGCCTCCATGTCCGACGAGATCAGGGTCGGCGGCATCACGCCGTCGAAATGCGTCACATACAGCTTTTCCGGAGCGTTGCGCACGGCGACCGGATTGTTCACCACCAGGGTCTTCGGATGGATATGCTGCAGGATATGCGTCGCGGTGATGTAGGCCATGTCGAAGGGCGGGTCCTGGCGCATCAGCACCACATCCATCTCGGCCAGGTCGACCAGTTCCGCCGCCCCCAGGGTGGCGAAGTTGCCGCGTTCGGCGCGCAGCTGCATGGCCCGGCCGCGCGCCAGCACGCGGCCGTCGCGGAAGCTGAGATCCTTCGGCAGGTAATGGAACAGGCTGTGGCCGCGGGTGACCGCCTCCAGGCCCAGCATGAACGTGCTGTCGCCATCGAAATCGATGCTTTCGATGGGGTCCATCTGGATCGCCACCTTGAGGGCCATGGCTCGTCCTTCCGCTTGCTTGCGCGATATGGGTGTGTCAGTTCAGCTGCCGGCGAATGTGGCGCAGGAAGGCCTCGGCCTCAAGGCTTGCCGCCTCGTCGCCGGCCAGCATCAGGAAGCGCTCGGTGGCGCTGATCGCCGCACCGATGCGGCCGAGCTTGCCCTCGACGACACCCAGTTCGCGCCAGGCCGGCGCGAAATTCGGCGCCACCAGCAGCATCCGGCGCAGGATCTCGGCGGCACGCTCGGCCTCGCCGGCCCGCCAGGCACGGCCCTTGATGTTGTTCTGCAGGCGCAGCAGCACCTCGCGGGGCGAGATCGGCCGCACATGCTCCGGCATCAGTTCCTCGCCGACACCGCTGCGGCGCAGCAGCGCCGTCATTTCCGGCGGCGCCGCAATGCGGCCGGCATGAAAGGGATCCAGCACCAGCGCACCATCCTCGCCCTCGATGCGGACGAGGAAATGGCCCGGGAAATCGAGACCGCAGACCGGCCATGTCTGCGCACGCGCGGCATGGATGTAGAGGATGCCGAGGCTGACCGGCAGGCCCATGCGGCGGTCGATCACCCGCAGCAGGTCGGCATTCTGCGGATCGTCGTAGCTGTCGGTATCGCCGCGGTAACCAAATTCCGCCGACAGGACGCCGGCCAGTGCCACCGCCCGCGGGGCCACTTCCGGCCCGGCATCGATGCGCGCCAGCGCCGCCGCGATATCGCCGAGATGGCGGCGGTAGGGGCCGAGATCGGTGTCCGGATGGTCCAGCGCGGCCAGCAGCAGGGCTGCCTCGGCAAGATCGAGCGCGTCGTCCGGCACGGCGCCGAGGGCCCTGAGGGCGGTTTCGATCGCCGCGCGGTCGCTCATGTCCGGCCGCCTGCCACCGCGCCGGGCCTTACACCGGCTTGCGGCGCGGATCGGTCTTCAGCCAGACATGACTGACGACCTTCTGCACGCCCTTGATGGTGCGGGCATAGTCGGTGACGCGGGTCAGCTCGTCATCGTTCTGCGCCAGCCCGATCAGATAGACGATGCCGTTCACCGTCTCGATGCTGTAGTTGATATCGACGATGCTGCTGTCGGTGGCGATCTTGAAGCGCAGCTGGCTGCTGATCCAGGTGTCGCTGGCCGAGTCGAGGATGCCGTCGCTGGCATTGACCTGCACCTCGTTGATCACCTCGTTGATGCGGTCCGATGCCGCCCAGGCCAGCCTTGTCGCCTCGTCGCGCGAGAATTCGGTGCCAACCACTCCGGTCAGCAGCACCCGGCCCTCGTAGACGGTGATCGACAGCTTGCGCCAGATATACTGGTTCTCCTTGAGATACTTGTCGTTGATCAGCAGCTGGATGCCCTTGTCGTTGCCGGCATTCTTCACGCCGCGTTCCTCGGCGGCGGCAACCCCGACCGCGGCGCCGGCGCCGACCGCGGCGCCGATGCAGCCGGCCAGGCCCGGCGCCATGGCCAGCAGCAGCAGCAGTGCGGCAAGGCGGGTGGAAAAGAGGGGCCCGGCAGAGGCGGTCGACGACAGCAGCACGCGCGATATCCTTCTGTTTGGTGAATCATCCGGCCCCGGGACGCCAGGCATCGGTGACATGGTGCGGCCAGCGTCCGGGCGCAAGCAGCATGGCATCGAAACGCAGCGACAGCGAGGCGGCATCGGGTTGCCGGGACAAGAATACAGCAGCGGCGCGGGCGATGCGACGGCGCTGCTGTGCACCGATCGACCCGGCGGCGGCCTCCCGGCCGGCCCGCCATTTCACCTCGATGACAGCCAGCACCCGGCCGCGGCGGGCCAGGATGTCGATCTCGCCGAGCGGATGACGCCAGTTGCGGGCGAGAATGCGGTAGCCTTTCAGCTGCAGCCACAGGGCGGCCAGCCGCTCGCCGCGGCGGCCGCGGCGCTGGCGGATGTCGCGCGGCTCAGGCGTCGGCCCCGCCGTCATCGCCGGTGCCGTCGCGCAGCTGCAGGGCGCGGGCATAGACCTGCTTGCGCGGCAGGTCCAGCTGCGCCGCCACGTCATCGACCGCCTGGCGCAGCGGACCGTGCGCCATCGCCCCGGCCAGGGCGGCATCGAGATCGGCGGCAGACGCGGTTTCCTCCGGCGGCGGACCGATCACCAGGGTGATCTCGCCCTTCGGCGGACCCGCCGCCGCATAATGCACCGCCAGATCGCCGAGGCTGCCGCGGCGCACCTCCTCGAATTTCTTGGTCAGCTCCCGCGCCACCGCGGCTTCGCGGCCGGCGCCGAATATCTCGGCCATCGCGGCCAGGCTTTCGGTCAGCCGCTGGGCGCTTTCCAGCAGCACCAGGGTCGCCTGCACCGGCTTCAGTCCGGCCAGCCAGCTGCGCCGGGCCGCGGCCTTCGGCGGCGGGAAGCCGGCAAACAGGAAGCGGTCGGTGGGCAGGCCGGACAGGCTGAGGCCGGCCAGCACCGCCGAAGCCCCGGGCAGCGCGGTTACGGCGATGCCGGCCGCGACGCAGTCGCGCACCAGCTTGTAGCCGGGATCGTTGACCAGCGGCGTGCCGGCATCGGAAACCAGCGCGACGGTGGCGCCGCCGGCCAGCTTCTCCAGCAGCTGGGGCCGCACTTTCGCCGCATTATGTTCATGATATGGAAAAAGCGGAGTCTGGATGCCGTAGCGTTTCAGGAACGGCCCGGTCACCCGGCTGTCCTCGCAGGCGACGAGATCGGCCCGCCGCAGCAGGGCCAGCGCCCGCAGCGTGATATCGGCGGCGTTGCCGATGGGGGTGGCCACCAGATATAAGCCGGGGGAGAAATGTGCCGCTTCCGCCCCCATCAGGCTGGTTTCGGACGGCGGCTGGATCGGGTCTGTCATGGTCTTCGCAGAATGCAGCGTCGCGTACCTTAGAATGGGGCTTTCCGGCCTGTCCATGCGCAGCCTGTGCGGAATGGTGCTCGCCCTGGGCCTGCTGGCCGGCTGCCAGAGCGGCCAGCAGGCCCAGGGCGGCCTGCCCGGCCTGCTCGACCGGGTGGTCACCGGCGCCCCGCAGCGCGTGGCCCCCGGGCCCGGCGCCAGCCCGGCCGGCCAGCCGGCACCGGCCGTCCGGCCGCAGAGCAATGCCCCGCCCGCCGCCGCGCCGGCCCTGCGGCCGCAGCCGGCGGTGCCGTCGAATGCCATCGAAACCCAGCCGCTGCCGCTGACCCTGACGCCGCCGGGCAGCAGCGACGTGATCCGCATCGGTTTCCTGGCCCCGCTCAGCGGCCCCAGCGCGCCGCTCGGCCGCGCCCTGTTCGATGCCGCGCAGATGGCCCTGTTCGACCTTGCCGACGACCGCCTGCTGCTGCTGCCCCGCGATACCGAGGGCCAGCCCGACAAGGCCGCCGCCGCCGCCGCCGACCTGCTGGCCGCCGGCGCCCAGATCATCATCGGGCCGCTGTTTTCCAGCAGCACCGCCGCCGTCGCGCCGCTGGCGCGGGCCCGCGGCGTCCGGCTGCTGAGCTTTTCCACCGACCAGGGTGTCGCCGGCAACGGCACCTTCCTGCTCGGGTTCATGCCCGACCAGCAGGTCGCCCGCGCGATCGGTTTCGCGCGCAGCCGCGGCATGAGCCGCTATGCCTTGCTGGCCCCGGATTCGCCCTACGGCAATGCCATTGCGCAGGCTGCCGAAACCGCCGTGGCCCAGGCCGGCGGCCGGCTGCTGAAGGCGGAACGCTATCCCGGCGACGGCAGTGCCGACCTGACCCCGGTGGTACGCCGCTTCGCCGCCGCCCTGCGCGCCCTGCCGCCGCGCGGGCCCGAGGAGGCGATGGCGGCCGGCATCGATCCGGCACTCAGCCGGCCGGTCGATGCCCTGCTGCTGCCCGAGGGCGGCGCGCGCCTGCGGGCGCTGGCGCCCCTGCTGCCCTTCTTCGATGTCGATCCGCGGGCGGTGAAATTCATCGGCACCGGCCTGTGGGACGATACCAGCCTGGGCAGCGAACCGGCGCTGGTCGGCGGCTGGTATGCCGGCCCGGCACCCGAGGGGTTCGAGGCCTTCCGCAAGCGCTTTGAACAGGCCTATGGCCGCCGCCCGGCGCGGCTGGCCAGCCTGGCCTATGACGCCACCGCGCTGGTCGGCATCCTCGCCCAGCGCGGCGGCGCCGCCGCCTTCACCGACCTGGTGCTGACCAATCCGGACGGATTTGCCGGCTATGACGGCATTTTCCGCTTCCGCGCCGACGGCACCGTCGAACGTGGCCTGGCCATGCTGGAAATCCAGCGTCGCGGCAGCCGGGTAATCGATCCGGCCCCGGCCAATTTCCTGCCGCCGGGCAACTGACCTTCCGGACAGATAACCGGGAAATAACTGCGCCGGCGGCAGGCCGGCATGATACGAAGCCCATATGAAAACACTACTATAGCGGGCTTTGACGCCGAATCTGTTTCTAGTAGCATTTATACGGGCAACCCGATCCTTCCGGAGGATCAGCAATGAGCGATATTCCGATGGCCGATCATGAACGTATCGATTTCTCGCGCGTCAGCTTCCTGGTTGTCGAGCCGAACCGCCTGATGGGCCAGATGGTCCGCGACGTGCTGATGATGCTGGATGCCACCAGCATCGAGCGCGCCCGCGACCTTGCCAGCGCCACCGCCATCCTGCGGCTCGGCCGCACCGACGTGCTGATCACCGAATGGGCCCTGAGCGTGAATGGCGGCGGCGGCACCGGCATGGATATCGTCGACTGGGTGCGCAACGATCCCGCCTCGCCCAACCGCATGATGCCGATCCTGATGATGACCGCGAATTCCGAGGAGGAATATGTCTGCCGCGCCCGCGACTGCGGCGTCTCGGAATTCGTCGCCAAGCCCTACACGGTGAACGGCTTCTACACCCGGCTGGCGGCCGCGATCGCACGGCCGCGCCAGTTCGTGCGCATCGACGACTATTTCGGTCCCGACCGCCGCCGCCGCCGCGAGGGCCATTACGATGGCCCCGAGCGCCGTGAGCCGGCGGATCTGCGCTGACCGGACGACTATCCGTCATGGCAAGGAAAAAAGCGGATTTTCTGCCGCCGCCGCAGGATCTGCAGCGGCGCGCGGTGAATTTCACCAAGGGCTACCGCCTCAAGCTGGAACCGGCCGAGCTGCGCCGGCTGGAAGAAGTGGTCGAGAAGGCCACCGATGCCTTCACCGCCGAGGTGGCCGAACGGCTGCGCCAGCTGCGCCAGACGATCGCCGACGTGGCCGGCGGCAACGACGAGCCGCAGGCGATGCGGATCATCCGCGCCCTTTCCCTCGACATCAAGGGCATGGGCGGCACGTTCCGCTATCCGCTGCTGTCCGCCTATGCCAAGTCGCTGAACGATTTCGCGGTGCAGGTCGACCGGCCCAGTGCCGTGCAGACCGACATCCTCGCGGCGCATATCGATGCAATGTATGTGGTGATGGCCGAGCGCATCACCGGGGTCGGCGGCCGGCGCGAACGCGACCTGCTGGAAGCCCTGCAGACCGCCGTCGAGAAACACATGCCGCGCCACGGCTGAAAAATCCCGCGGCAGCCCGGCTTACCGCTCGGCTACAGCCCCGTTACAGCATGGTCCACAGCGGCAGCCCGGCCAGCGCCGCCAGGGCGCAGAGCGCCAGCGCGGCCAGCCGGAACTGCCGGTCGCTGGCCCGCGCAAACAGGCGGCCGCCCAGCCGCAGCAGCAGCAGATAGGCCGGCACCAGCGGCAGCGCGCCGAGCAGGCTTTCCGGCGTGAACAGGCCGCCCGCCCAGTAGGCGAAGCCCGACGCAACCGCCGTGAAGCCGAAAAAGACGATCAGGTTGGCGCGCACCGTGGCGGCGTTGCCCTGGCCGCCCAGCCACAGCAGCACCACCGGCGGCCCCGGCAGGGATGCCGCCCCGCCGGTCAGGCCGGCCAGTGCCCCGGTGCCGAGCGTCGCCGGCAGGCCGAGCCGGCCCCGGTAGCGCCAGCCGCTCGCCATGATCGCAACCGCCAGCAGGATCAGGCCGCAGATCACCCAGCGCATCAGCTCCGGATCGACAATCACCAGCAGGGCCACGCCGGCCGGTACCGCCAGCATGGCGCCGGCCGCCAGCGGCAGCACCTCGCGCCACACGCAGCGCCGGACCGCAGCCGGCAGCATGGTCAGCGCCGCAATATCGTCGGCAACGAACAGCCAGACCGCCGCCAGCTTCGGTTCGTAAAGCAGGCTGGCGACCGGCATGAACATCATGGCGCCGCCGAAGCCGGAAAACCCGCGCACCAGACCGGCCAGCGCCGCAGCGCCGAGCACGATCCAGTAGCGTGGGTCGCTCAGAAGGGCGGAAAGTGCCTCAGGCAACGAGAATGACGACGCCGCAGACCGCGACGGCGGCACCGGCGGCGCGGGTCAGCACCGGCAGCGAGACGCGCTGCGCCAGCCGCGCGGCGGCAATGCCGGCGCCATGCAGCAGGGCCGTGGCCAGCACCATGCCGCCGGCATAGGCGGCGGCGATGCCGTCAGCCGGCATCTCGGCGCCATGGGCATGGCCATGGAAGATCGCGGCGACGGCGGCGAAGACCGTGGCGACGGCCAGCGGCGGCCGCGCGGCGAAGGCAACGACAAGACCGAGTGCCAGCACCGAGAGGGCGATGCCGAGTTCGACGCCCGGCAGCGGCAGACCGGCATGGCCGGACAGGAAACCCAGCGCCATCGGCGCCACGAAGGACAGCGGCAGCAGCCACAGCGCGTGGCGGCTGCCGTTCTGGTTCAGCTGGATCGCCCAGAGGCCGACCGCGACCATGGCCAGCAGATGATCCAGGCCGCCGAAGGGATGGCCGATACCGCTGGCGAAACCGGCATGGGCATCGACGCCGGTATGGGCGAGGGCGGGCGCGGCCAGCAGGGCCAGAGCGGCCGGCACAACGGCAAGCTTCGCGCCGGATTTAACGATTGCGGAATATGACATTACAGACCCTCTCTGCACGACTGTTTGGCTGCCCACCTGTACCCTTTGTGCCCCAGCAGCGGCCGGTTTGGCAAGCCGAGGCTGTGCCTGCTTTCGCGGCAGCACCGCTGGTGCTGACGGCCGGGGCCCGGTTTGACAAGCCCGGCAGGCCAGCTTACGGTCCCGCCGATGGTTTGCCGCTGCCGCTAGGCGGCGGCAATGAAAAGGGAACGCGGTGCGGAGCATGACCGGTTCATTCTCCCAGGCCGCGGCAGCCCCCGCTACGGTAGGCGGCGAGCGACGCGCAACAGGCCACTGGACATGCCGCCGGACCATCGGTCCGCTGCGGAAGTTCCGGGAAGGCGCGCGATCCGCGACGACCCGCAAGCCCGGAGACCTGCCATCGCCATTGTCGGCGCGGGATCATCGGACGGGGTGTGCCGGTGTCGTGTCCCCGGCCTTGCGGCAGCGGCCGCAGGACGGGGCGGCATTCCGCGACGGCGCATGCAACCACAGGCGCTGACTGTCATGACCACCGTTCCCCGCTCCGCCGGCCCGAAACCTGCCGGCACCAAGATTCCGGCCACCGTCGTCACCGGCTTTCTCGGCGCCGGCAAGACGACGCTGATCCGCCACCTGATCGGCACCGCGCAGGGCCGCCGGCTGGCGCTGATCGTCAACGAGTTCGGCGAGGTCGGCGTCGATGGCGACCTGCTGAAGGCCTGCGGCAGCCCCGACTGCACCGAAGACGATATCGTCGAACTGGCCAATGGCTGCCTGTGCTGCACGGTGGCCGATGATTTCCTGCCCACCCTGCAGAAACTGCTCGACCGGCCGGAACCGCCCGACCATATCGTCATCGAGACGTCCGGCCTCGCACTGCCCAAGCCGCTGGTGCAGGCCTTTGCCTGGCCCGGCATCAAAAGCCGCACCACGGTGGACGGCGTGATCACCGTGGTCGACGGCGCCGCCGTGGCGGATGGCCGCTTTGCCGATGACGAGGCGGCGCTGGCCGCCCAGCGCGCCGCCGATCCCACTCTCGACCACGACAATCCGCTGGAGGAACTGTTCGAGGACCAGCTGGCCTGCGCCGATCTCGTGCTGGTGAACAAGACCGACCTGCTGGATGCGGCGGCGCTCGGCCGCGTCGAGGCGGAACTCGCCCGGCATCTGCGTCCCGGCGTGAAGACCATGCCGGTGCGTCATGGCGAGATCGCCGCCAGCATCCTGCTCGGCCTGCAGGCGGCGGCGGAGGACGACATCGCGGCGCGGAAATCCCACCACGATCATGAGGACGACCACGATCACGAGGATTTCGCCAGCTTTTCGCTCAGCCTGCCCGAACAGGCCGATCCGGATGCGCTGCTGGCCCGGCTGGCGCCGGTGATCGCGGAACACGACATCCTGCGCGTGAAGGGCTTCGCGGCGATTGCCGGCAAGGCGATGCGGCTGGTGCTGCAGGGCGTGGGCAGCCGCATCAGCCATTATTACGACCGCGACTGGCAGTCCGGCGAGGATCGCCGCACGCGGCTGGTGGTGATCGGCCGCGCCGGTCTCGACGAGGCGGCCATCCGCGCCGCGCTGGCCGCCTGACCCGCGGCCGGCCGAAAGGGGGATACGGCAGGTGCATCTGCTCAACGCGATACCCGGCGGCACGGCGACGGCGGATGGTGCCGTCGACCTGGGACAGACGCCCGGCGACATCGTGATCCTGAGCGCCGCCGACAGCGAGCTGGCGGCACTGAGCAGCGCCTGCGCCGCCCTGCCCGGAAATTTCCCGTCGCTGCGGCTGGCCAACCTGCTGCAGCTGTCGCATCCCTATTCGGTCGATCTCTATGTCGACAGCGTGATCGCCCATGCCAGGCTGGTGATCGTGCGGCTGCTGGGCGGCCAGAGCTACTGGCCCTATGGCATCGAGCGGCTGAGCGACATCTGCCGCAGCCGCGGCATCGGCCTCGCCATGCTGCCCGGCGACCGGCGGCCCGATCCCGGTCTCGACGGCTTTTCGACCCTCGACGATTCCGACTGCGCCCAGCTCTTCACCTATTTCCGCGAAGGCGGCATCGACAACCTGCAGCAGGCCCTGCTGCATGCCGCCGCGCTGACCGGCCATGACTGCCGGGCGATGCCGGCCCGGCCGCTGCCGCCGGCCGGGATCTACTGGCCGGGCGAAACCGCACCGGACCTGGACCGCCTGCGCATCGTCTGGGCCAGGTCGGTGGCCGGGCCGCAGCCGGTTGCCCCAGTCATTTTCTACCGGGCGCAGATGCAGGCCGGCGATGTCGGCCCGGTCGACACGCTGATCGACGCGCTGACCGCGGCCGGGCTGAACCCGCTGCCGATCTTCGTCACCAGCCTGAAGGATCCGCTGTCGGCCGACATCGTCGCCAGCCTGCTCGACATGGCGCCGCCCGACGTGATCCTGAACGCAACCAGTTTCGCCGTCGGCTCGCCGGGACGCGACGGCGCACAGAACGAGGCCGCCGACCCGCTGGCGCAATGCGACTGCCCGGTGCTGCAGGTGATCTTCGCCAGCAATCCGCGCGAACAGTGGCAGGAAGGCACGCGCGGCCTGTCGGCGCGCGATCTCGCCATCGGCGTCGCCCTGCCCGAAGTGGACGGCCGCATCCTCAGCCGCGCCGTCGCCTTCAAGGCCGAGGCCGCCTTCGATCCGCGCACCGAATGCAGCATCGTGCGGCTGGCTGCCGATGAAGGCCGCGCGCGTTTCGTCGCCAGGCTGGCCGCCAACTGGTCGCGGCTGGCGCGCAAGGCACCGGCCGAACGCCGTGTCGGCCTGGTGCTGGCCAATTACCCGAACCGCGACGGCCGCATCGGCAACGGCGTCGGTCTGGATACGCCGGAAAGCACCGTGCGAATCCTGCGCGCCATGAAGGATGCCGGCTACGAGCTGAATGCCATCCCGGTCAGCGGCAACCGGCTGATCGAGGCGCTGCAGGAAGGGCCGACCAACGACCTTGCCGCCAGCGCGCTGCGCCAGAGCCGCGTGCTGCTGCCGCTGGAAACCTACCGGATCCATTTCGCCACCCTGCCCAGCGCCGTGCGCGAGGCCGTTACCGGATGCTGGGGCGGACCGGAAGCCGATCCGCATCTGCGCCGCGGCGACGATGACGGCCAGCCGGACGGCTTCGCCCTGCCGGTGCTGCTGCTCGGCCATGTCGCCGTGATGGTGCAGCCGGCCCGCGGCTACAATATCGACCCGGCGCGGACCTATCACGATCCCGACCTGGTGCCGCCGCATGCCTATTTCGCCGCCTATTTCTGGCTGCGCGACCGCTTCCGTGCCGATGCGGTGATCCATTGCGGCAAGCACGGCAACCTCGAATGGCTGCCCGGCAAGGCACTGGCGCTGTCGGAGAACTGCTTTCCCGAAGCCGTCTTCGGTCCGCTGCCCCAGCTCTATCCCTTCATCGTGAACGATCCCGGTGAAGGCACTCAGGCAAAACGCCGCACCGCCGCCGTGGTGATCGACCACCTGACGCCGCCGCTGACCCGCGCCGAGATCTACGGCGACCTGGCGGCGCTGGAACAGCTGGTCGACGAGTATTACGAGGCGGCCGGCCTCGACCGCCGCCGGCTGCCCCTGCTGGCCGACCGCATCCTCGCCGAGGCGCGCCGCATCGGTCTCGATGCCGATTGCAACATCCGGCCCGATGAGGATACCGACAGCGCCCTGCTGAAGCTGGACAACCATCTCTGCGATCTCAAGGAACTGCAGATCCGCGACGGCCTGCATATCTTCGGCCGGGCGCCGCAGGGCGATGCCCTGGTCGACCTGCTGGTGGCGCTGGTGCGGCTGCCGCGCGGCAACCTCGAACGCAGCCTGCGCCAGGGTGGCCTGAACCAGGGCAGTGCGGGCGGCGGCATTCCCGGCGGCGATGCCTCGCTGCTGCGCGCGCTGGCCGGGGATCTCGGGCTGCAGTTCGATCCGCTGTCCGTCGATTATGCCAATGACTGGCGCGGCGCACGGCCGGCGATACTGCACGACATGACGACGGCGCCCTGGCGCAGCTGCGGCGACACTGTCGAGCGGCTGGAACTTCTGGCCCGCCAGCTGGTCGGCGACCGCCGGCTGCCGGCCGAGGACTGGGACGCCACCCGCGCCGTGCTGGCCGCCATCGACGAGGAGCTGCGCCCGGCCGTTCTGGCCTGCGGCCGCAGCGAGATGGAAAACCTGCTGCGCGGGCTGGACGGCCGCTTCGTGCCGCCAGGCCCGAGCGGCGCGCCGACCCGCGGCCGGCCGGAAGTGCTGCCGACCGGGCGCAACTTCTATTCGCTGGATGCGCGCAGCCTGCCGACCCCGGCCGCCTGGACACTGGGCTGGCGCTCGGCCGATGCCCTGCTGCAGCGCCACCGTCAGGACCATGGCGAATGGCCGCGCGCCATCCTGCTGAATGCCTGGGGCACGGCCAACATGCGCACCGGCGGCGACGACATCGCCCAGGCGCTGGCCCTGATCGGCGCCCGCCCGACCTGGGAAGGCGCATCGGGCCGCGTCACCGGCTTCGAGATCGTGCCGCTCGACCTGCTGGACCGCCCGCGCATCGACGTGACCCTGAAGGTCAGTGGCTTCTTCCGCGACGCCTTTCCGGCGCAGGTGGCCCTGTTCGATGCCGCCAGCCGCGCCGTGCAGGCCCTGGACGAGCCCGAGCATCTCAATCCGCTGGCCGCCCATGCCCGCGGCGAGATCGACCGGCTGGTGGCCGGCGGCCTGCCGGCGGATGCCGCCCGGCGCAGCGCCGGCTATCGTGTGTTCGGCGCCAAGCCCGGTGCCTATGGCGCCGGGCTGCAGGCCCTGGTCGACGAGGGCGGCTGGGACAGCAGCGAGGATTTCGCCCGCGCCTATATCGCCTGGGGCGGCTATGCCTATGGCGAGGAGGCCGAGGGCGTTGCCGATTATGCCGGCTTCACCCGCCGGCTGGCCGCCGTCGACACGGTGGTGCAGAACCAGGACAACCGCGAACACGACCTGCTCGATTCGGACGACTATTACCAGTTCGAGGGCGGCGCCGTGGCGGCCGTCCGCTATGCCGCCGGCCAGGCGCCGGCCGCCTATCACAACGACCATTCGCGCCCCGAAAACCCGCGCATCCGCCGCCTGGAAGAAGAAATCGCGCGCGTGGTGCGCGGCCGCGCCGCCAATCCGAAATGGATCGAGGGCGTGAAGCGGCATGGCTACAAGGGCGCCTTCGAGATCGCCGCCACGGTCGACTACCTGTTCGCCTTCGCCGCCACCACCGGGCTCGTGCGCGACCATCATTTCGACCTGCTGTACGACGCCTATCTCGCCGACACGGAAACCCGCGGCTTCATCGAGGCGAACAACCCGGCCGCCGCGAAGGAAATCGCCGCCCGTTTCCGCGAGGCGATCCGCCGCAACCTGTGGCGGCCACACGCCAACACCGCTGCCGAACTGCTCGACAGGATGACCGCCGCATGAAGATCAAGGATACCGGACTGACGGAAGACGAGATCAACGCCCGCGCCAACGAGAAGGCAAGGAAGCGCAAGGAGGTGCGCGACCGCATGCTGGCCACCAAGACCATCGAGAAAGGTCTTCTCATGGTCCATACCGGCAAGGGCAAGGGCAAGTCCACCGCCGCCTTCGGCCTGGTGGCACGGGCCATCGGCAACGGTTTCCGCGTCGGCATTGTGCAGTTCGTCAAGGGCAAGTGGCAGACCGGCGAACGCGTGGTGCTGGAACACTTCCCGGACCAGGTGACGATCAGGGCGATGGGCGAGGGCTTCACCTGGGACACCCAGGACCGCGCCCGCGACATCGCCGCGGCCAGGGCCGCGTGGGAAGAGGCCCAGCGCATGATCGAGGCCTGCCGCGGTGCCGACCCGGCATACGATCTGCTGGTCTTCGACGAGCTGAATATCGTGCTGCGCTACGACTATCTCGATCTCGCCGCCGTGGTCGCGGCCCTGCAGGCCCGTCCCGACAGGCTGCATATCGTGGTGACCGGGCGCAATGCCAAGCCGGAACTGATCGAGGCCGCCGACCTGGTGACCGAGATGACCGAGATCAAGCATCCCTTCCAGGCCGGCGTGAAGGCCCAGAAGGGCATCGAATTCTGAGCAGGACCCCGCCATGCAGAAAACCAGCTTCAATCCCGACGACATCGCCGCCCCGGTCGGCGGCTATGCCCATGGCTGCCTGGCAGCCGAGGGCCGCCGCATCCTGTTCGTCAGCGGCCAGATTCCGGCGGCGCCCGACGGCAGCATCCCGCCGGATTTCGAGAGCCAGGCGCGCAATGTCTGGCGCAATATCGAGAGCGTGCTGCGCGAGGCCGGCATGGGGCTGGACAACCTGGTGAAGATCACCGCCTTCCTGACCGACCGCGCCCATGTCCTGCCCAACCGAAAAATCCGCCAGGAGGTGCTGGGCGACCGCAGGATCGCCATGAGCGCCATCATCGCCGGCACCCTCGATTCCGACTGGCTTCTCGAAGTCGAAGCCATCGCCATGGACTGAACCGATGTTCAAGCTTGAAAAAACCGGCGTCATGCTGTGCGGCCATGGCAGCCGCGACGAACGCGCGGTGGCCGAGTTCACCGCACTGGCGCAGCATATGAAACGCCGCCTGCCGCAATACGATGTCGATTTCGGCTTCCTCGAATTCGCCACGCCGATCATCCGCAACGGCCTCGATGCCCTGCGCGAGAAGGGCAACACGAGGATTCTCGCCCTGCCCGGCATGCTGTTTGCCGCCGGCCATGCCAAGAACGACATCCCGAGCGTGCTGAACCGCTATCAGGCGGAGCATCCGGACGTGTCGATTTCCTACGGGCGTGATCTCGGCATCGACCTGAAGATGCTGCGCGCCGCCGGCGATCGCATCCAGCAGGCGCTGGACGCCGCCGGCGATGACGTGCCGCGCCACGAGACGGCCCTGGTGGTGGTCGGCCGCGGCACCTCCGATCCCGATGCGAATTCCAACATCGCGAAAGTGATGCGCATGCTGTGGGAAGGGTTCGGCTTCGGCTGGGCCGAGACCGCCTATTCCGGCGTCACCTTCCCGCTGGTGCAGCCGGCGCTGGAGCATGTGGCGAAGCTGGGCTATCGCCGGGTGATCGTCTTCCCGTATTTCCTGTTCACCGGGATTCTCGTCGAGCGCATCTACGACTATACCGACCGCGTGGCGGCCGCCCATCCGCAGATCGGCTTCATCAAGGCCGGCTACCTGAACGACCATCCGCTGGTGCTGGACGTGTTCGAGGATCGCCTGCGCGAGATCCTCGACGGCAGCAACAACATGAACTGCCAGATGTGCAAGTACCGCGCCCAGGTGCTCGGCTTCGAGGACGAGGTCGGGCTGGCGCAGGAAAGCCACCACCACCATGTCGAGGGCATCGGCACCGGGGGGCACCACCATCATGACCATGGCCACGATCACGATCACGGTCACGGTCACGGGCATGGGCGCAGCCATGACCACGGGCACCATCCCTATCCCCATGCCGACCACCCGCTCGGCCCGAAGACGCTGACGGACTGAGGCCGGCACCGGATGCGCCGCTACGACTATCTGCGCGACCCCGACGCGATCTACCGCGACAGCTTCGCGCGGATCCGTGCCGCGGTGGATTTGTCCGCCCTGCCGCCGGGGATCGACATGCTGGCCGAACGGCTGATCCATGCCTGCGGCATGCCGGAGATCCTGCCCGATCTCGCCTTCACCCCGGACCTGCCGGCGGCGGTGCGGGCGGCGCTCGATGCCGGCCGGCCGGTGCTCTGCGATGCCGAGATGGTGGTGCATGGCATCATCCGGGCGCGGCTGCCGGCCGGGCAGCCGGTGCTGTGTTTCCTGAACGACCCGGCAGCGCGCGAGATCGGCCGGCGCGACGGCACCACCCGCTCGGCCGCCGCCGTCGAACTGTGGCGGCCGCATCTGCAGGGCGCGGTGGTCGCGATCGGCAACGCGCCGACCGCGCTGTTCCGCCTGCTGGAAATCCTGGACGAGGCGGATGCGCCGCGGCCAGCCGCCATCCTCGGCTTCCCGGTCGGCTTCGTCGGCGCCGCCGAATCGAAAGCGGCGCTGATCGCCGACGCCGCCGGCATTCCCTATGCTACCCTGCGCGGCCGGCGCGGTGGCAGCGCCATGGCGGCGGCGGCGCTGAATGCGCTGGCCGGCCCGGCCGGTATCGGGGGGGGAGAGACGGCATGACCACGCAGCAGCCCTGGCTGTCGGTGATCGGACTGGGCGAGGACGGCATCGCCGGACTGGCACCGGCGGCGCGCAGCCTGATCGACGCCGCCGAACTGCTGGTGGGCGGCGAGCGGCATCTGGCGCTGGTGCCCGAAAAATCCGGCCAGCAGCGCCGCAGCTGGAGCAGCCCGCTGCTGGACCTGGTCGATCAGCTCGTGCAGCAGCGCGGCCGCCGCATCTGCGTGCTGGCCAGCGGCGATCCGCAATGGTTCGGCATCGGCGTCACCCTGGCGAAGCGGGTTCCGGCCGCCGAGGTGGTGATCCTGCCGGGCATCAGCGCCTTCTCGCTGGCCGCCGCCCGCATGGCCTGGGCCGTCGATGCCGCCGACTGCATCACCCTGCATGGCCGGCCGCTGGCCCTGCTGAACCTGCATCTGCATCCCGGCGCCCGCATCCTGGCGCTCAGCGAGGACGGGAAGACACCCGCCGCCGTTGCCGCCCATCTGGCGAAGGCCGGTTTCGGTTCGGCCGAAATCACCGTGCTGGAACATCTGGGCGGACCGCGCGAACGGATCGTCTCGGCGCGGGCCGATGCCTGGCCATATGCCGACTGCGCCGATCTCAATACGCTGGCCATCGCGGTGCAGGACGGGCCGGCCTGGTCGCGGCTGCCCGGCCTTGATGACAATGTCTTCCTGCATGACGGCAACATCACCAAGCGCGAGGTGCGCGCCGTCACCCTGTCGCGGCTGGCGCCGTTTCCCGGCGACCTGCTGTGGGATGTCGGCGCCGGCTCGGGCACGGTCAGCATCGAATGGCTGCGCGCCGACCGTCGCAACCGCGCCATCGCCATCGAGGCGCGCGACAGCCGCCGGCAGATGATCGCGCAGAATGCCCTGCTGCTGGGGGTGCCGCAGCTCGACATCCGCGACGGCACCGTGCCCGGCGCGCTGGACGGCCTGCCGGCACCCGATGCGATCTTCATCGGCGGTGGCATCCTGGTCGACGGCCTGGTCGACCGCTGCGTCGCCGCGCTGAAACCCGGCGGCCGCCTGGTTGCCAATGTGGTGACGCTGGAAGGCGAGGCCGTCATCGTGCAGGGCTGGCAGCGCCATGGCGGCGAGCTGTCGCGGCTGGCGGTGGCGCGCGCTGACCATGTCGGCCGCTTTCACGGCTGGCATGCGATGATGCCGGTGACGCAATGGAGTCTGGTGAAGGAATGAGTGAACACCCATGACCGGCACGCTGTATGGCCTCGGCATCGGCCCCGGCGATCCCGAGCTGATTACCCTGAAAGCCCTGCGACTGCTGCGCGCCGCGCCGGTGCTGGCCTGGCCGGCACCGGAGACCGGCGACAGCCTTGCCCGCGGCATCGTCGCCCCGCATCTGCCCGGCGGCCAGACCGAGATCGCCATCCGCATGCCGCTCACCGTCGAACGGTTTCCGGCGCAGAATGTCTATGACCGCGCGGCGGCCGAGCTGGGCGGGCATCTGGCGGCCGGCCGCGATGTCGCCGTGCTGTGCGAGGGCGATCCGTTCTTCTACGGCTCGTTCATGTATCTGTTCGGCCGGCTGGCCGAACGCTTCCCGGTCGAGGTCGTGCCCGGTGTCTCGTCGCTGACCGCCTGCGCCGCCGCGCTCGGCCATCCGCTCGCCGCCCGCAACGATGTGCTGACCGTGATCCCGGCACCGCTGGACGACGATGCCATCGCCGCGCGGCTGGCGCAGACCGATGCCGCCGCCATCCTCAAGCTCGGCCGCCACGGTCCGCGCATCGTGACGCTGCTGCAGAAACTCGGCCTCAGCGATCGCGCCCAGTATGTCGAGCGCGCCACCATGGCGACCCAGCGCATCCTGCCGCTGGCCGCGGTCGACCCGGCCGCAATCCCCTATTTCGCCATGATCCTCGTGCACAGGCGCGGCGAGGCCCATGCCATGGAGTTCGAATCGTGAGCGGCCCTCCTGCCCTGGTCCTGCTGACCCCCAATGCGCGCAAGGCCGCCCAGATGCTGATGGCCGCCTTCCCGGCCTGGGAAGTCTATGCGCCCGATGATGCCGCCCTGGTGCATGCCCTGCCGCTGGTACCCCCCGGCGGCAAGGCGACCGACACGATTGCCGCGCTGTTCCTGGCCGGCCGGCCGGTGATCGGCATCTGCGCCGCCGGGATTCTGATCCGCGCGGTGGCGCCGCATCTGGCCGACAAGCACAGTGAACCGCCGCTGATCGCGGTGGCCGCCGATGGCTCGGCCGTGGTGCCGCTGCTCGGCGGCCATCATGGCGGCAACCTGCTGGCGCGCCGCATCGCCACCGTGCTGGAAAGCGCGGCCGCCATCACCACGGCCGGCGATCTCGTCTTCGGCCTCGGCCTCGACGAGCCGCCGGAGGGCTACAGCCTCGGCAACCCGGACGCCGCGAAGGGCTTCATGGCCGCGCTGCTGCGCGGCGGCAAGGTGCGCATCGAGGGCGACGCGCCCTGGCTGGACGGCAGCAACCTGCCGATCGACCCGGAAGGCGCGCTGACCATCGCCGTCAGCCCGGAGGAGGCCGACGAGACCGACCCGACGCGGCTGGTCTATCATCCGCGCGCGCTGGCCATCGGGGTGGGCTGCGAGCGCGGCTGCTCGCCGGTCGAGCTGATCCGGCTGGTGCAGGGCATGCTGGCCGAGCGCAACCTCGCCCGGGCGGCGATTGCCGGCGTGTATTCGCTGGACCTGAAGGCCGACGAGCCGGCAATGCATGAACTGGCCCGCTGGCTGGAGGCGCCCCTGCGCTTCTTCGACGCCGCGACGCTGGAGGCCGAAACGCCGCGGCTGGCCAATCCGTCCGACGTGGTCTTTGCCGAGGTTGGCTGCCATGGCGTGTCGGAAGCGGCGGCGCTGGCCGCCGCCGGGCCGGACGCGACCCTGCTGGCAGAGAAGCGCAAGTCCGCACGCGCCACCTGCGCCATCGCACTGGCGCCGCAGCCCTTCGACGGTGCCGCCCGCGGCCGCCGGCGCGGCGCACTGCATGTGGTCGGCACCGGCCCGGGCGACGCGCAGTGGCTGACCCCGGAGGCGCGCATCGCGCTTGCCGAAGCCACCGACTGGGTCGGCTACGGCCTCTATCTCGATCTCTATCCCGATCTCGCCGCCGGCAAGACCCTGCACCGCTACGATCTCGGCGAGGAAGAGACGCGGGTGCGCGCCGCCCTCGATCTCGCCGCCGAAGGAAAACACGTCGCGCTGGTCTGTTCGGGCGATCCCGGCATCTATGCCATGGCGACGCTGGTCTTCGAACTGCTGGAGGCCGAGCCGCAGCGCCGCGACTGGCAGCGGCTGGCGATTGCCGTGGCGCCGGGCGTATCGGCCATGCAGGCGGCGGCCGCGCGGGCCGGGGCGCCGCTGGGCCACGATTTCTGCACCGTGTCGCTGTCGGACCTGCTGACGCCGCTGGACACCATCCTGCAGCGGGTGAAGGCTGCCGCCCAGGGCGACTTCGTCGTCGCCTTCTACAATCCGGTCTCGCAGCGCCGCCGCACCCAGCTGGCCATGGCGAAGGATATCCTGCTGCAGCATCGCGATGCCGCCACGCCGGTGATCCTGGCCCGCAATCTCGGCCGCGAGGGCGAGCGGATCGCCATCACCACCCTCGGCGATCTCGACATCGATGCGGTCGACATGCTGACCGTGGTGGTGGTCGGCGCGTCTGCAAGCCGCAGTATCGAATTACAGAACGGCCGCCGCTTCGTCTACACGCCGCGCGGCTACGAGAAGAAGAGAACGCCGTGACCGTCCATTTCATCGGCGCCGGCCCGGGCGCGGCCGACCTGATCACGCTGCGCGGCGCGACGCTGATCGAATCCTGCCCGGTCTGCCTCTATGCCGGCTCGCTGGTGCCCGACGCGGTGGTCGCCCTGGCGCCGAAGAGCGCACGCGTGATCGACACGGCGCCGCTCAATCTCGACGAGATCATGGCCGAGATCACGGCCGCCCATGAGCAAGGCCGGGATGTCGCCCGCGTGCATTCCGGCGATCCCTCGCTGTACGGTGCCATCGCCGAGCAGATCCGCCGCCTGAAGGCACTCGGCATTCCCTACACGATCACCCCGGGCGTGCCGGCCTTCGCCGCCGCCGCCGCCGCGCTGCAGACCGAGCTGACCCTGCCCGACATCGCCCAGAGCGTGATCCTGACCCGCACGGCGATGAAGTCGTCGGAGATGCCGGCCGGCGAGACCCTGGCCAATTTCGGCCGCACCGGCGCGACGCTGGCCATCCACCTGTCGATCCGCAACATCCGCCATGTGGTGGACGAACTGACGCCGCATTACGGCGCCGGCTGCCCGGTGGCGGTGGTGGTGCGCGCCAGCTGGCCCGACCAGCAGATCCTGCGCGGCACGCTGGCCGATATCGCCGCAAAGATCCGCGCGGCGAAGATTACCCGCACGGCGCTGATCCTGGTCGGCCGGGTGCTGGACGAGGCCGCGGAATTCCGCGACAGCGCCCTCTATGATCCGCAGCATGTGCATGTGCTGCGGCCGGGAAGGAAAGCGAAAAAGCCGAAGGCCTGAACCTACAGCGCCGTGGTGTTCAGCCAGGCCAGCGCCGCGCCGGTGCTTTCCACGATGTCGCCGGGCGGCAGTGGCGGCCGCTCGATCATCAGCACCGGAATATGCAGTTCGGCTGCCGCCGCGATCTTGCCGGCAGCGCCGCCGGAATTCTTGGTCACCAGCAGGTCGATCCGGTGCTGCCGCATCAGTGCCGCCTCGTCTTCCGGCGGGAAGGGCCCGCGGCCGAGCACCAGTTCGCCGGCCGGCAGCCGGATGTCGCCATCCGGCGGTTCGACCAGCCTCGTCAGGAACCAGCGCGCCCCGTTGCGCGCGCCGCCCAGCGGCAGGAAGGGACCGAGTTCCTGGCGGCCGACGGTGAGGAAGATCCGGTGTACCGGGTGGAAGCGCAGGAACACCGCCGCCGCCTGCACGCTGGGCATCATCGTCCAGCGGTCGCCGGGCGATGCGACCCAGGGCGGGCGCACCAGCTTGGCGCGCGGCAGGCCGAGTTCGCGGCAGGCCTCGAAGGCATGCTGCGCCATCCGGGCCGCGAAGGGATGCGTCGCATCCAGCACCAGGTCGATCTTCTCGCGCACCAGATAATCGGTCAGGCCGGCAATACCGCCGAAACCGCCGGTGCGCACCGCGCCGGGCGGCAGCACCGGCTGTTCGGTGCGCCCGGCCAGCGACGAGATGCAATACAGCCGGTCATGGCCGGCAAGCTCGCGGGCCAGTCGCAGCGCCTCGCCGGTTCCGCCCAGCAGCAGCAGGCGCCGCAGCCTAGCCATGGCGCCCCGCGATCCGGCCGGCGATGCTCTCGGTCTGCTGCGGCATGGCCCGGAGTATACACCGTCGGCGGCCCGGTGTACCTTGGTGCAATGCAGCTGCCGGCCCTTGAAATGCCTGATTTTCCGCCCGGCCAGGTCTGGCTGGCGGGTGCCGGCCCCGGCGATCCGGGGCTGCTGACGCTGCATGCGGTCAACGCGCTGAACCAGGCCGATACCGTGATCTACGACGCCCTGGTCGGCGAGGCGATCCTCGCCTGCGCGAAGCCGGCTGCCATGCTGGAATATGCCGGCAAGCGCGGCGGCAAACCCTCGCCGAAGCAGCGCGACATCACGCTCAGGCTGATCGAACTGGCCCGGCAGGGCCGCCGCGTGCTGCGGCTGAAAGGCGGCGATCCCTTCGTGTTCGGCCGCGGCGCCGAGGAAGCGCTGGCCCTGCGCGAGGCCGGCATCCCCTTCCGCATCATTCCCGGCATCTCGGCCGGCATCGGCGGGCTGGCCTATGCCGGCATTCCGCTGACCCACCGCGACACCAATTCCTGCGTCACCTTCCTGACCGGCCACAATGCCCAGGGCGAACTGCCCGACAGCCTCGACTGGGCGGCGATGGTGCGCGCCTCGCCGGTGCTGGTGATCTACATGGCGATGAAGCATCTCGACCGCCTGGTCGCGAAGCTGCGCCATGCCGGGCTGGCCGGCGACCGGCCGGCCGCCCTGGTCAGCCATGCGACGCTGCCGCAGATGCGCGTGCTGACCGCCACGCTCGACACCATCGTCGGGCGCGCGGCGGCGGACGGGTTTGCGCCGCCCGCCCTGTTCGTGATCGGCGAGGTGGTGAACCTGCAGCAGCAGTTCGGCACCAGCAACCTGCAGGCCATGCTGCTTCCCGACAGGGACGTGTCATGCCAGAAGGCGTCGTGATCGCCGCGCCCGCCTCGGGCAGCGGCAAGACCACCGTCACCCTCGCGCTGCTGCGCCTGCTGGCCCGCGAGGGCCGCAGCGTGGCGCCGTTCAAGGCCGGACCAGACTATATCGACGGCGCCTTCCATCGCGCCGCCAGCGCCGGCCGGCCCTGCTGCAACCTCGATGCCTTTGCCATGCGGCCCGCCATCCTGCATGGGATGTTCGGCTGGAGCGCCGGGGCCGCCGAGCTGGCCGTGGTCGAAGGGGTGATGGGCCTGTTCGACGGCGCCGCCAGCGGCGAAGGCTCGACCGCCGATCTTGCCGCCCTGCTCGGCCTGCCGGTGCTGCTGGTGGTGGATGCGGCGCGGCAGAGCCAGTCGGTGGCGGCGCTGGTGCATGGCTTCCGCAGCTTCCGCGACGACGTCCGCATCGCCGGCGTGATCCTCAACCGCGTTGCCAGCCCGCGCCACGAGACGCTGCTGCGCCGGGCGCTGGCACCGCTTGCCCTGCCGGTGATCGCCGCGCTGCCGCCGCGCGCGGACCTGACCCTGCCGGACCGCCATCTCGGCCTGATGCAGGCCGAGGAGCATAGCGGGCTCGACCTGTTTCTCGACCGCGCCGCCGACTGGCTGCATCAGGGACTGGACCGCACCGCCCTGGACGCCGCGCTGGCGCCGGTCCGCACCGAGGGCCGCACCGTGCCGCCGGTGGCGATCGCACCGCCGGGCCAGCGCATCGCGGTGGCACAGGACATCGCCTTCGCCTTCGCCTATCCGCATCTGCTGGAAGGCTGGCGCGCCGCCGGTGCCGCGCTGCTGCCTTTCTCGCCGCTGCAGGACGAGCCGCCGGCCGCCGATGCCGATGCCGTCTTCCTGCCCGGCGGCTATCCCGAACTGCATGCCGGCAGGCTGGCCGGCAATGCACACCTGATGCAGGGCCTGCGCGATGCGGCGGCACGCGGGGCCTTCGTCTATGGCGAATGCGGCGGCTTCATGCTGCTGGGCGAGGGCCTGGTGGATGCCGAAGGTGGGCATCACGTGATGGCGGGCCTGCTGCCGGTGGCGACCAGCTTTGCCGAACGCCGGCGGCAGCTCGGCTACCGCCGCATCACCGCCCTGGCCGAGCTGCCGTTCGGCGCCGCCGGCAGCCGCTTCCGCGGCCATGAATTCCACTATTCTGTGCAGACGGCCGGCCGCGACGCGCCGCCCCTGTTCCGCATCGCCGATGCCGAAGGTACCGATCTCGGCCCCGCCGGCGTCTGTCTGGGCCGCGTTGCCGGCAGCTACCTGCACCTGATCGACCGCGGGGATTGAACCGGCAGTCCGCCCTGCTAGGCTTCCGGTTCCGATTCGGTTAACCGAAATTTACCCAGTCTCGTGTAGTCCGGCCTGATGATGACGCGTTCTGTCCTGTATGGCTTCCTGCTCTGCGCCGCCGCGGCCCTGCCGCTGCAGCTGGCCCGGGGTGCCGCAGCCGCCCCGCAGGCGCCGGCTGCGGCCGAGGCCGCCGCGCCGCCGCCGGCGGTGCCGGAAAAGGGCCCGGATTCCGGGCTGCCGCTGCCGCGCTTCGTCAGCCTCGCCGCCGACAAGGTGAATGCCCGCACGGGGCCCGGCGCCCGCTATCCGATCGCCTGGCAGTACCAGCGCCGCCACCTGCCCGTTGAGGTCACCGCCGAATACGAATTCTGGCGCCGCATCCGCGACCATGACGGCACCGAGGCCTGGGTGCACAAGAATCTCACCTCCGGCCGCCGCTACGGCATCATCGAGGGCCGGGTGCGGGCGCTGCATGCCAAGCCCGACGAGATGTCCGACATCCTGCTGGAAGCCGAGCCCGGCGTGCAGGCGTACTTGCGCAAATGCCCCGACCGGATCTGGTGCCAGGTCGAGATTGCCGGCACCAGGGGCTGGATGCCGCGGGCCGGTCTGTGGGGCCTGTATCCGGGCGAGACTTTCGACTGAGCAGCGGCAGCCGGCCCCTGCAGCCATCCCTGCGACCATCCGCCGCCTCGCCTTCCGGGCCGGCCTGTCCTAGATCGGCAGCATGGCAGGACAACACGACGATACCGACAGCACCTATGCCGAACGCGCCGCGCGCCGGGCGCAGCTTGCGCCGGGCCATGCCGCCGGCGTGACCGAGGCGATGATCCATGACGTGGTGCATGCCTTCTACGGCCGCATCCGCGCCGATGCCGTGCTCGGCCCGATCTTCACCGGCGCCATCGCCGACTGGGACATGCATCTGGCCAAGATGTGCGATTTCTGGTCGTCGGTGCTGCTGATGACCGGCCGCTATGCCGGCCGGCCGATGCCCGCCCATGTGAAGCTGAACGACGCGGAGGGCGGCGGGCTGGATGACACCCATTTCGCCCGCTGGCTCGGGCTGTTCCGCGCCACCGTGGCCGAACTCTGCCCGCCGCCGGCAGCAGCCCTGTTCGAGGATCGCGCGCAGAGGATCGCCCAGTCGCTGCTGATGGGCGTGCGCTTTGCCCGCGGCGAAACGCCCGGCTGGCTGGGGCCGGCGAAGAGCGAGCCGGCGGCCTGAACGCCGCCTCGTCAGCCTACATGTAATGCTGCAGCCGCTGGCCCGGCAGCAGGTCATAGGCCGACCGCCAGCCGGGCAGGGCCGCGATGCGGCCGAGCCAGGCGCTGATCGCCGGATGGCTGTCGGCGAAATCGTAGCCATGCTCGTCCGCGGGATAATGCAGATAGGCCTGCATCGACAGGTCGGCGATGCTGGGCTGGGCGCCGGCAACGAAAGCGCTTTCCTGCAGATGCCGGTCGAGGATGCCGAGAAAGTCGTCGATGCGGCGCCGCAGGAAGGCCAGCATCTGCGGATCGGGCTTCGGCGTGAAAGTGCGCAGGTAGCGATAGGTCGCCATATAGCCGGAAAGCTTGTGGTTGTCCCAGAACAGCCAGCGCAGGATCGCGTACCGCTCGTCTTCGGCGGCGCCGCCGAAACGGCCGTAGCGTTCCGCCAGCTTCAGCAGGATCGGCGCCGTCTGGGTCAGGCGCCGGCCGTCTTCCTCCAGCACCGGAATCTCGCCCATCTCGTTGACCTGGGCCCGCCAGTCGGCGGTGCGGGTGATGCCGCCGCCGAAATCCGTCCAGACCGGCTCGAAACTCTCACCGCACAGGGTCAGCATCAGGGCCAGCTTGTAGCTGTTTCCCGATTCCGGAAAATGGTGCAAACGGTAGGCGGGCATGCAATCCTCCCGGCAGCGGAACTCTTGACCCGGAAAAAAGAACATATGTTCTGTACACCCCTGCCCGCCCCGATGTCAACATGAGCGACACCGGCATGAGCGACACCGGCATGAGCGAGACCGGCATGAGCGAGACCGGCACGATCCCCGAACGCCAGCGCCCCCTGATGGAGGCGACTTTGCGCATCATCGGCCGCAACGGCATCGACGGCGTCACCCATCGTGCCGTTGCCGCCGAGGCCGGCCTGTCGCTGGGCGCCATCACCCATCATTTCAGGAGCCGCGACGCCCTGGTCGAGGCAGCCCTGCGCCACGCGCTGGCCCGCGAGACCGGGCGGCTGCAGGCCCTGGCTCTCAGTCTGCAGGGCAAGACGATGGATGCCGGCGCCTGGCTCGACGCCCTGACGGCCTGGTATGCCGACGAGCTGAAGGGAAATGCCGAGGCCCACATCGCCTGCTACGAGGCATTTCTGGCCGCGGCACGCAGCCGGCGCCATGCCGACGTGGTGCAGGCCTGGTTCGCGACCTGGCGGCAGAGCGCGGCGCTGGCCCTGGCCGCCGCCGGCTCGGCCGATCCGCCACGCCACGCCGAACTGTTCGTGGCCACGCTGACCGGCCTCGTGCTGCAGCAGCTGGCCGCGCCGCGTCGCAGCTTCCGCCGCGAGACCCGCGATGCACTGGGCAGACTGGTTGACGGCCTGCTGTCGCAGGACGCCTAGTACAGCCGCGTCCTGTAGGCTTCCGCGAGATTGGCGTCGGCGGCTTCGGCATCCACGCCGGCGATCTGGTCGGCGATGACGCGGCCCAAGGTCGGGAAGGTGCCGCGCGGCACATGCTTTTCCGGATTCCACAGCTCCGAGCGGATCATCGCCTTGCCGCAATGGAAAAACACCTCGCGCACGCGGATCTCCAGCGCCGAGGCCGGCACCTGGCCCTGCACCGCCAGCGGCGCCAGCCGGGCCGCATCGGTGACGATGGCGGCCGTGCCGTTCACCCGCAGGGTCTCGTTGATGCCGGGCACCAGGAACAGCAGGCCGACCGAGGGCTGCTGCGTGACGTTGCGCAGGGAATCGATCAGGTTGTTGCCGCGGCGGTCGGGCAGCAGCAGGGTGGCATCATCCTCCACCCGCACGAAACCGGGCGCATCGCCGCGCGGCGAGCAGTCGGCACCGTCCGGCCCGGCGGTGGCCAGCATCACCATCGGCGACAGCGCGATGAAGGCTTTGGCATGCCTGTCGAGGCGGGACAGGATCTTCTTCTGCACCATCTCGGCGGGCTGCGCATAGCAGTCGCGCAGGGCGGCTTCGGTGGAGAGGGTGGCGGTCATGATGGACTCCTTTGCCGGGAGTTTATCGCGACCTCCCCTCCATCGTCACCCCCGCGAAAGCGGGGGTCCAGGCGATCGAAGGACCGGGTTCCCGCCTGCGCGGGAACGACGAAGAGCCTCAGGCGAAATCCGCCGCCAGGCTGTCGCGCACGGCATCCGGCAGCACGGCGATATGGCCGTAATTCGGATGCTCGATGGCCAGCAGCACGCGGGTGCCGGGCGCGCGGAAGGCGGCGACCTGCTCGGCCGTGAACGGAAAGCGCAGGAAATGCACCGCCGAGGTCTTGCCGTCCTCGCGGTTGCGCTCGGCGTCGTCTTCCGGCACGGCGCGCACCTTGTGGGGGCCGAATTCCAGCACGATCGTCTGGTCGATATTGGTCAGCTGCGCCAGCACCGCCGGGCGGCGCTTGGCATCGTCCACCTCGATCATGAAGGTGGCGACCAGCTCGCGGCCCTTGGGGATCAGCGGCGCATAGGCGGCCAGCTCGTCGGCAACCTGTTCCTCGCCGCCCTTTTCGATGAACAGCATCTCGTGGATCTGCCACCACATGGTGGCGTAATTCTCGAAATAGAAGGTGCAGAAGGGGCCGACGCCGACGCGGCGGTTCTTCTTCACCGCCACCACCTCGGCGCGCTTGTCCTTGCGCAGCTTGACGAATTCCTCCATCGGCAGGATGTCGGCGCGGGTGATGTCGGTCTTCGGTGCCATATACATGATCCTCTCCTGAGTTGCCGGATGCCCCTCCGCCTACCCAGTTGGTGTCGCTTCGATCAGCGGCCTTCTACAGCAGCCCGTAGGCCTTCGCAAACAGCTCCACCGGATGCTCGGCCTTCGCCGGCAGGGCAAAGCCTTCCTTGTCCTTCCCCTCGCGTTCCATGCCCTGGCGGATATGGATCGCCGCCAGCGGGCATTCGGACGCGATATGGGCCTTGTTTTCCTTCACGGCCGTGCGCGCCACCGGCTTGCCGACCTTCATGCCGACCTCGAAGAAATCCTTGCGCACGCCCCACGAGCCGCCGTGGCCCGAGCAGCGCTCGATCACGGCAAGGTCGCCGCCCTTCTCCAGGCCGGGGATCAGCCGCATCATCTCGGCCGCCTTGGCGCCCATATTCTGCGCGCGCGCATGGCAGGCCAGATGCAGGGTGACCCCGCCCTCCAGCGGCTTCAGTCCGGGCGCAAGGCCCTCTTTCTTGGCGATGTCGACGATGTATTCCGAGACATCGAAGGTGGCCTGGGCCAGCTTTTTGATCAGCGGATCGTCCGGCAGGATCAGCGGCCATTCGAACTTCATCATCAGGGCGCAGCTCGGCACCATCGCCACCACGTCATACCCCTGGTCGATCAGCGGCGCATAGAAGGCGGCCACCGTGCGCGCCTTCGTGGCGACATCGTCGAGATCGCCCTGTTCCAGCCGCGGCATGCCGCAGCAACCGGGATAGTCGACCCGCAGTTCGACGCCGTTATGGGCGAGGATCTTCTGCGCCGCGGTGCCGATATCGGGATTGTTGTAGTTGACGAAGCAGGTGGCGTAGATCGCCGCCTTGCGCCTGCCGGCGCCGGGTGCCGCCGCATTCGCCGCCGCCGGATCGGCTTTCGCGCGGGCGACGAAGGTTTTGCCATGGAATTCCGGCAGCGCGGCATCGTGATGGACGTCGGCCACCTTTTCCATCAGGCCGCGGGTCAGGCCGTTGCCGCGCGCGCTGGCCCAGTTCACCACCGGCGCGGCCAGGCCGGCCAGCCTGCCGTTGCGGTCGGTCCGGCTGAGCTGGTCGCCGGCGAAGTCGGTATGGCCCGCCTTCCGCTCGGCGGCGCGGTAGCGCAGCATCAGATGCGGGAAATCGAGATTGAACTCGTGCGGCGGCACATAGGGGCACTTGGTCATGTAGCACAGGTCGCAGAGCGTGCAGGCATCGACGACCGGCTTGAAATCGGCGGATTTGACCTCGTCGAGCTCGCCGGTCGGCGACTCGTCGATCAGGTCGAACAGGCGCGGGAAACTGTCGCAGAGATTGAAGCAGCGGCGACAGCCGTGACAGATGTCGAAGACGCGCCGCAATTCGGCATCGATCTTCTCCATGTCGTAGAAATCGGGATTCTGCCAGTCGAGCGGATGGCGTGTGGGCGCGTCGAGGCTGCCTTCTCTCATGAGCCGGTCTCCGGAAGCAGGCGGGGTGCGTCTGACGGGCTGCCGGAAAGCTTGGGGCAGGCAGCCGTTTCAGCGGAAAGTCCGGAGAGCCGGCACTGCTGCGCCGGCCCTCCGGATCGTCACGTCACCGGACAGACGGGCTCAGCCCATCGTGTCGAGGGCCTTCTGGAAGCGGCCGGCATGGCTCTTCTCGGCCTTGGCGAGGGTCTCGAACCATTCGGCGATCTCGTCGAAGCCTTCCTCGCGGGCGGTCTTGGCCATGCCCGGATACATGTCGGTGTATTCGTGGGTCTCGCCGGCGATCGACGCCTTCAGGTTCAGCGAAGTGTCGCCGATCGGCTCGCCGGTGGCCGGGTCGCCGACTTCCGACAGGAATTCGAGATGGCCATGGGCATGGCCGGTCTCGCCTTCCGCGGTGGAGCGGAACACGGCGGCGACATCGTTGTAGCCTTCCACGTCGGCCTTCTGGGCGAAGTAGAGATAGCGGCGGTTCGCCTGGCTCTCGCCGGCGAAGGCTTCCTTCAGGTTCTCGTGGGTCTTGGTGCTCTTGAGGGCGGGCATGCTGGTCCTCCTTGTTGCATCTTGCCGCCGGAATGCCGGATGCATCCGGGCGGCGGGGTGTCCCGCTGTCGATCCGCGCTCCTGACTGTCCGGGCCGGCGATGGGATCGGCAGCGAAACAGGTATCCGGAAGGGATTCGGGACGGCGACGATTATGGCCCGGCCGCGAAGGCCGTCAAGTTTTTCTGGAATTATTCTAAATCTTGATAACGGCTCGCAACAAGCCGCCGGCCGGCGCCCGTCCGCCTCAGCCAGTGGCGGCCGGCAGGGCCAGACAGGCGCAGAACCCGCCTTCCGGCCGGTTCCGGAAACTGACGCGGCCCTGCATGGCGGCGGCCGTTTCGGCGACGATCGCCAGCCCGAGGCCGGTTCCCGGATTGTCGGCCTGGTAGCTGTCGCGGTCCTGCACGAAGGGCTGGCCGAGATGCTGCAGCACCACCGGCGAAACGCCGGGGCCGGTATCGGCGATCTCAATGGTCATGGTCCCGGTATCCGGCGGCACCTGCAGGGTCACCGTGATGCGGCCGCCGGCCGGCGTGAACTTGACGGCATTGCCGAGCAGGTTGATGAGCATCTGCCGCAGCGCCCGCTCGTCGCAGAGAACCGTCGCACCGGCGGTGTCGTCCTGCAGCGAGACGGCCAGCCCCTTGTCGGTGGCGCGGCCCTTGACGAACAGCCAGGCATCCTCGAAGGCGAGCGCCGGTGCGATCGGCTCGACCTGCATGCTGACGCCGCGCTCCTGGATGCGGGTGAGATCGAGAATGTCGTTGATGATGGCCAGCAGATGCCGGCCGCTCTTGAGAATGTCCGTCGTATATTCGCGATGCTGCGGCGAACCCGCCGGCCCGAGGGCCCCGGTGGCCATGGCCTCGGAAAAGCCGATGATGGCATTCAGCGGCGTGCGCAGTTCATGGCTCATGACGGCGAGGAATTTCGACTTGGCGCGACTGGCCTGCTCCGACAGCCGCAGCAGGCGTTCCCGCTCGCTGGCCAGTTCGGTCAGGCGCTGCTCGCGGTCGGCAATGTCCGTCATGTCGCGCATGATCGCGCACAGCATCGGCTGCCCGAGCACGGTCGTCTTCGACACCGATGCCAGCAGCGGGAAGGACGTGCCGTCCGCCCGCAATCCCCTGACCTCGCGCCAGCTGCCGATCTCGCAGGAACCGTCCGGCCCGGCCAGCAGGCCGCGGATGGCCGCATCCAGCCCGGGCCGCTGTTCCGCAAGCACCAGCTGCGCCAGGCTGCCGCCCGCCATCGCCGCCGCGGCGCGGCCGAACATGGCCTCGGCGCCCTTGTTGGAATGGGTGATGCGCAGATCGCAGTCGAGGCTGACGATCGCGTCGCTGGCCGCATCCAGCAGCAGCGCCACCCGGCCTTCGGCATTGGCGCGGCTGACCGCCAGACGCCGTTCGGCAGTGATGTCGAGCATCACGCCGTTATGCAGCTGGCTGCCGCCGGCATCCGTGAAGGTTCCGGCCGCCATGCGCAGAATGCGTTCCTCGCCCCCGGGCAGGATGTAGCGGCCCTCGAAATTCCAGTCCTCGCCGGCCGCCACCGAGCTTTCCAGCGCCTCCCGCCAGCGCCGCCGGTCATCCGGATGCAGCCGGAATTCCCGCTGGCGCCGCATGAATTCCGCGGGCGGCAGGCCGGTGATGGCCGAACTGTTCGGGCCGACCCAGACGAAATGGCCGCGGCCCGGTGCGGTCCGCTGCCACTGGTAGATCATCCCCGGCACCGCCCGGGCGACATCGCTGAACTGCCGCTCGCGGGCGGCGACGGACTGCACGATGCGGCGGGCACGATGCAGGACCCAGACGAACACGCCGCCCAGAATGCCGGACAGCATCAGCACGAACAGCAGCTGTACCAGCAGGAAACCATGGTCATGGCCCAGACCGGAATCGGGATCCCGCCAGTCCTGCCAGATATGGGCCGCGATGCTCAGCGCCACGAGGACAAGGGCGCCGGTCACGGTCATGGCGACCAGCTGGTTGATGCGGCGGAGTTCGAGGGCGGCGGCGTTCAGCAAGGCAGGGGGATCCGGATTGCAGGGGCATCCGGCGGCCGGTCCGCACGGACAGCCCCTAGGCTGCCGCAGCCACGCCCGGCAATCACATAGGTTTTTGGTAATCCGGCCTATCTATCCGGTAACCCGGCCGGACCGCGCCCTACTGTTCGAGGCGGACGATCACGTCGACGCGGGCGATTTTCGCCCCGGCCGGGGCCTCGGGCAGGCGGGCCACCGCCACCTGCTCTTCCGGGATGTCCTGCAGTTCGCCCGACCGCTCGTAGTAGAAATGATGATGCGGCGCCAGATTGGTATCGAAATAGGCGCGGCCGGCATCCACCGTCACCATGCGCAGCAGGCCGGCGGCGGTGAACTGGTGCAGGCAGTTATAGACCGTGGCCAGCGACAGCCGGCTGCCGCGTTCCGCCGCCTCGTTGTACAGGCTTTCCGCCGTCACGTGGCAGTGGCGGTCCTGGCCGAACAGGATTTCGGCCAGCACCAGGCGCTGCCGGGTGGTGCGCAGGCCGGCCTGGCGCAGCTGCTCGGCCGCGGCCTGGAAGCGGGGTTCGACGGGCTTTGTCATGCAACCGATATATAGCAGAGCCGCCGCGCCGGCCACCGGAATGTCGCCCGCGGCGCCTCCGGCCCCGGCCGCGGCACCCGGCAGGGCCTGCGCGGAGCCCTTCGGATGCGGTTTTACCCTGCCGGAACAGCGACTTGACTGCCGATTGCCGGATCGCACAGATGTAACAAGTTGCAACGAAACTGTTGCGGCCGGCCGGCGGATCACTACATTGTGCCCGGAGGCAACGTCTGGTCCATGACCGCTGGCACAGCGGACCCGCGCCCTCGCGGAGGGCATGGACATGCCCTCCGGACAGCAACGGAGCCTTTCAGGCAGCAACAGGGCCTTTCAGGCCGCAACACGGGTTTGAGGATTTCCGGCCGTGGAACGGAAGAACAGCTATACCTACGAAGACCTTCTGGCTTGCGCGCATGGCAAGCTGTTCGGCGAGGGCAATGCCCGCCTGCCGCTGCCGCCGATGCTGATGCTCGACCGCATCCTCAAGATCGCGGACCAGGGCGGCAAATACGGCAAGGGCGAGATCGAGGCCGAACTCGACATCAAGCCCAACCTGTGGTTCTTCCCCTGCCATTTCGAGGGCGACCCGATCATGCCGGGCTGCCTCGGCCTCGATGCCATGTGGCAGCTGGTCGGCTTTTTCCTCGGCTGGATGAAGGCGCCGGGCCGCGGCCGCGCGATCAGCGTCGGCGAGGTGAAGTTCTCCGACATGGTCACTCCGGCCGCCAAGAAGATCACCTTCAAGATCGACATCAAGAAGGTGCTGATGCGCAAGTTCGGCATCGCCATCGCCGACGGCACCATGTTCATCGACGGCAAGCCGGCCTATGAATGCAAGGACATGCGCGTCGGGGTGTTCCCGGACGGCATGGCACCCGCAGCCGCTTAAAGGAATTTTCCCATGCGTCGCGTCGTCGTCACCGGTCTCGGCATCACGTCGTCCATCGGCAACAATGCCGAGGAGGTTGCCGACAGCCTGAAGGCCGGCCGTTCCGGCATCGTGTTTGCCGAGGAATATGCCAGGCTCGGCTTCCGCAGCCAGGTGCATGGCACCGTCAAGATCGACCTCGAAGCCGCGGTCGACCGCCGGCAGAAGCGCTTCATGGGCGACGGCGCCGCCTATGCCTATCTCGCCATGGAACAGGCGATTGCCGACAGCGGGCTGGAGCCCGGCGATATCGTCAACGAGCGCACCGGGCTGATCGTCGGCTCCGGCGGCGCCTCGACCCGCAACCTCGTGCAGGCCGCCGACATCGTGCGCGAGAAGGGCGGCCCGAAGCGGATCGGTCCCTTCATGGTGCCGCGCACCATGTCGAGCACCTGCTCGGCGGTGCTGTCCACCGCCTTCAAGATCAAGGGCGTCAACTATTCGATCAGCTCGGCCTGCTCGACCTCGGCCCACTGCATCGGCAATGCCGCCGAACTGATCCAGCTGGGCAAGCAGGATGTGATCTTCGCCGGCGGCGGCGAGGAACTGGACTGGACGCTGAGCTGCCTGTTCGATGCGATGCCGGCGATGTCGTCGGCCTTCAACGCCACCCCGGAAAAGGCCAGCCGCGCCTATGACAAAGACCGCGACGGCTTTGTCATCGCCGGCGGCGGCGGCATCCTGGTAATGGAAGAACTGGAGCATGCCAAGGCCCGCGGCGCCAAGATCTACGCCGAACTGGTCGGCTACGGCGCGACGTCGGACGGCCACGACATGGTTGCCCCGTCGGGCGAAGGCGCCGTGCGCTGCATGCAGCAGGCCCTGAACGAGGCCGGCGGTCACGGTCACAACGCCCCGATCGACTACATCAACACCCACGGCACCAGCACCCCGGCCGGCGACATCACCGAGCTGAACGCCATCCGCGAGGTGTTCGGCGAGAAAATGCCGAAGATCAGCTCGACCAAGTCGCTGACCGGCCACAGCCTGGGCGCCGCCGGCGTGCATGAATCGATCTATTCGCTGCTGATGATGCGCGACGGCTTCCTTGCCGCCTCGGCCAATATCGAAACCCTCGATCCCGGCGCGGAGGGCTTCCCGATCCTGCGCCAGCGCGAGGACAATGCGGCGATCAACCGCGTGATGTCGAATTCCTTCGGCTTCGGCGGCACCAATGCCTCGCTGATCTTCCAGCGCTACGCGGCCTGATCCCGTCCGGCTGCCCAGAACGATAACGATAACGACCCCCTTCCGGATTTTTTCATGACCGACAATCCCGCAGTGATGAGTGGCAAGCGCGGCCTGATCATGGGGGTCGCCAACGACCACTCCATCGCCTGGGGCATTGCGGCGATGCTGCACAGGCATGGTGCCGAGCTGGCCTTCACCTACCAGGGTACGGGCTTCGAGCGGCGCGTCCGCCCGCTGGCCGAAAGCGTCGGCGCCAGGGCCATCGTGCCCTGCGATGTCGAGGACGAGACCAGCATGCAGACCGCCTTCGAGGCGGTGGCAAAGGCCTTCGGCGGCCAGTTCGATTTCGTGGTGCATGCCATCGCCTATTCCGACAAGGAAGAGCTGAAGGGCCGCTATCTCAACACCACCAAGAGCAACTTCACCCGCTCGATGGCGATCTCCTGCTATTCCTTCACCGAGGTCGCCCGGCTGGCCACGCCCTATATGACGAAGGGCGGTGCGCTGATCACCCTGACCTATGAAGGCAGCACCCGGGTGATGCCGAACTACAACGTGATGGGCGTCGCCAAGGCGGCGCTGGAAGCCAGCGTGCGCTATCTCGCGGTCGATCTCGGGCCGCAGAATATCCGCGTCAACGCCGTCTCGCCGGGGCCGATGCGCACCCTGGCCGGCTCGGCGATCGGCTCGGCGCGCGCCACCTTCAAGTTCACCGCCCAGCACAGCCCGCTGCGCCGCAATGCCTCGCTGGAGGATGTCGGCGGTGCCGCGCTGTTCCTGCTGTCGGACCTCGGCGCCGGCGTGACCGGCGAGATCATCCATGTCGACAGCGGCTTCCATGCGCTGGGCATGCCCAATCCCGCCGATCTCAACGGCAGCGGCAACGGCGACGCCTGAACGGCCGGCCGCGCGGCCCGGCAGGACCGGCGGCGTTACCGAATCTTAAGTTGAGACGGCCGGCCGCGGCCCGCATGCTGGGCCGATGCAACCTGCTTCCTCCGCCACACCGGCCGGCCAGCGCGATCTCGACGATCTGGTTGCCGACCTGCAGCACAGTCCGCTGCAGCCGCTGGCAGCACACTGGCTCGATCTTTTCCGCCGCAGGCAAGCGGTGCCGTCCCGCAGCGACCTCGACCCGCTGCAGTTTCCGCATCTGCTGAAGTCGGCCTGGCTGTTCTCGGCCGAGGAGACCGGCGATTTCCGTGTCCGGCTCTGCGGCGAGCAGTTCGCCGACTGGTATGGCTTCAATCCGACCGGCAAGACCTTCCGCGACATCTGCACCCCGGCGGTCCTGCCGCTGCTGCAGGCCTTTGCCCGCCGGGTGATCGACACGCCCTGCATCATCCTCCAGCGCGTCGAATCGAAGATGCCGGGCTGGAACGAGCCCGCCGGCTTCTACCGGATCGGCCTGCCGGTTGCCGGCCGGCAGGGCGATGTCAGCCACCTTGTCGGCGCCACCCTGTTCGACACGCGGTATTACAACGGCCTCGGCGCGGAATCCTCGCAGATCCGGCACGAGGCCTGCTACCGGCTTGTTCCGGCGCGGCGTGCGGCGGACGAGAAACCCGCGACGATGGCATTGCCCCTGTTCTGATAATATCTCGTGGCAGCGTGGCTGCCCCTTGTCCGGCGCGCCGATATCCGGAACAAAGGGCGGGTGAACCGGCCACTCGATACCCTGCTGTCCGATCTGCGCCTGCCCGGCCACAGGGCCCTGGCGGCACACTGGCTGGCGCTGCATGACGCCGCCGGCCGGCGGATTCCGGCGCTGTCGTCCATCGATCCGCTGCAATTCGCGCCGGCCCTGAAGGATGCCTGGATCGTCGATGCCGAGGAGGACGGCCGCTTCCGCATGCGGCTGGGCGGCGAGACGCTGACCGACTGGTACGGCTTCAGCACCAGGGGCCGGCTCTATGAAGAGATGTTCGGCCCGGCAGCCCTGCCGCTGGTGACCGAGCAGACCCGCCGTGTGCTGCAGACGCCCTGCATCGGCTATCATCGCGTGCATCCCGAGATCGCCGAGCGTGACCACACCGTGCCGGCCGCCTTCGAGCGGCTGGCGCTGCCGCTGACCGATGCCGAAGGCCGCATCCGCCACATGATCGGCGCCACCCGCTTCATCGGCCGCACCGATCCGGACGCGGCAGCCGGCGCCGCAGGCAGCAGCGATGCAGAGGAAGTCGCCTTCTGGTATCCGCTGCCGGCGTCCATCGGCGCATGACCGCGCCGCCCGTGCGGCCTGACGTTACCGCTTCTTAAGCAGCCGGTTACCGGCAGATAATTAGCGCCCGGGCGGCACGGCTTTCTATGGTGGCGGCCATGGACCGCCCCCTGCACTGCCTGGCCGAGGATATCGCGCTGCCTGCCCATCGCCGGCTCGCCGCCGACTGGCTCGCCCTTTCTGCCGCCGCCGGCAACCGGGTGCCGGCCCTGCGCGATTTCGATCCCGGCCGCCATGCCGGCATTGCCGACGATCTGTGGATTCTCGATGCCGAACCCCATGGCCAGCTGCGCTTCCGTCTGGCCGGCCGCAATCTGAGCCTGTGGTACGGCACCGACCTGGCCGGCCGCACCCTGCTGCAGACCTATGTGCCGGCGCTGGCCGCCGATCTCGGCAAGCTCGCCCGGGCCCTGCTGCAGCGCCCCTGCGCCGGCTGGCATCGCGGCCACCACCGGATTCCGGGCTGGGTCGTGCCGGTGCCTTTCGAGCGGATCGGCCTGCCCCTCTGCGACGATGCCGGACAGATCCGCCATCTGGCCGGATTCACCCGGCTGGGCGCCCTGGCCGAACCGCCGCCGGAAACCGACCGGCTGCATTTCTATCCGCTGGCGGATGCCGGCAGCCGGCCGGCACCGGCAGGAAGCCCGTGACCGGAATATATCCCCGGAAGAGCACGGCAGCGAGAACACACGCGGAAGGGGTTATCATATCTTAAGTGGCATCGGCGCGGCGATGCCCCTACCCTGACCCGACCCGAAACCAGTGGTGAGGCGTGTCATGCTCCGCGAACTGGCCAGGCTGCAGACCGACATGCGCCAGCCCCCCCATATCTCCCTTGTCGAGCACTGGCTCGACCTGTTCCGGGATGGCGGCAATACCGTGCCGTCCATCCAGGATATCGACCCCTGCCGGCTGGGCCGGCATCTGCCCGACATCTGCATCCTCGATCATGAAGGCGGCGACGATTTCCGCTTCCGCCTGACCGGGGAAACCGTGAAGGGCCTGTATGGCGGGTCGGTGAAAGGCCGCCTGCTGGGCGACCTGGTCGAGGAGCCGACCGCGAGCCGGCTGCTGGAGATGGCCCATGCCATCCTGGCCAGGCCGCTGGCGATCCTGCATGGCCTCAGCGGCATGCAGCCGGCCTGGAATTACTCGGTCGCCCTGCAGCGCATCAGCCTGCCGCTGGCGGACAGATACGGCGCCATCCGCCACATCATCAGCGCCACGGTCTGCCATACCTATGAAGGCGGCGTCGTCAGCGGCGAATACCAGCATTGCTATGCGATCCCGGCCTTGCCGCCGGCCGGACTGGTGCCCGGGGCGGGGCAGACCGCGGCGGCCTAGCCCAGCGCGGCGCGCAGCACCCGGAACAGCCGGTCGATATCCGCATCGGTGTTGTACAGATGCGGGGTGACGCGCATGGCGCGGCCGCGCACGCTGACGAACACCTGCTCCGCCGCCAGCTTCGCCGGCAGGTCCGCGGGCACGGCGCCGGCGAAACGCAGGCCGAGGAAATGCCCGGCGCGGCGCGCATCCGGCGCCGATCCCAGCCCGAATTCGTCCCGCGCACGCGCGGCCAGTGCGGCATTGCGCCGGGCCAGCGTCGCCTGCACATTCGCCACGCCCCAGCCGAGGATCATCTCCAGCGCCGCGATCGCCGCCGGCGTCAGCGCGAAATTGCTGCGCTCGCCGACATCGAAGCGCCGCGCGCCCGGCTGGTAGTCGCTCTTGTAGTCGACCAGGCCGGCGAAATTCTCGGAGTCTTTCCGCGCGATCCAGTTCTGCTCGATCGGCATCGCCTGCTGCCAGCGCGGCGCCACATACATGTAGCCGAAGGAATACGGCCCCATCAGCCATTTGTAGCCGCCGGCGACGAGGAAATCGGGATCGATCGCCGCCACGTCGAAAGGCAGCGCGCCCAGCGACTGCGTCGCATCGATCACCAGCGCCGCACCCACATGACTGCAGGCGGCGCGGATGGCCGCGAGATCCAGCAGGCCGCCATCGGTCCAGTGGCAGTGCGGCAGCGCCACGATGCGGGTGCGCGCATCGATGCGGGCCAGCACGGCAGCCGTCCAGTCGTCATCGGCGGGGCGCGGCACGTCCAGATGGGCGGCATTGGCGGCGCGCGCCTTTTCCATCCACGGATAGACATTGGAGGGGAATTGCTCGGCCAGGGTCAGCACGCTCTCGCCGGGCTGCAGCGGCAGCGCCTGCGCCGCCACCGCGATGCCGTAGGAGGCGGACGGCACCAGCGCGATATCGTCCGGCGCGGCGCCGACCAGGCGGGCGAACAGCGCCCGCACGGTCTCGCTGTCGGTGAAGAAATCCTGCGGCGTCACCGTCCAGGGCGCGGCCTTGCGGCGCATCCCGCCCTCGCCGGCGGCCGTCACCGCCTTCGCCAGCGGCGACATGTAGGCGCAGTTCAGATAGGCGACATCGTCGGGGATGTCGAACAGGGCACGCTGGTCGGCCAGGATCGTCGGCTGGGTCATGCCCTCCGCTTAGCACGCGGCGGCAGCGGACGGAATCGCGGGATTGTCAGCCTACATTCCGGCGGCCACGGCGTCGCCGCCCGGCCGGGTCACGGCCCTATAATCTGACAGCGAGGTCGCGGATCGCCGCCCGGCAGGCATCGGCGGTCCGCTGGAGATAGTCGCGCGCCTCGGGACGCAGGTCGTTCTGCTGCAGTTGTTCGTTGATCGACGCGAGAATAGCGCGCAGATGCCGAATGCGGGCCGGCATGTCCATATCCCCCTCAGGCGAATCACTCATGACCCGGGGAGAGTGGCGCGGTCTTGGTTAACAAAAGCTGAGGCGGCGATTCAGGATCCGGATGTCAGACGGTGACATCGGCGTTGCGCCCCATGCCGCGCGGCCGCGGATGGACGCTCTGGTCGGTCTTCGCCTCGGTGGCGTCGGCGCCGCTATCGGCATTGCGGCCCTTGTCCTTTTTCGCCTTGTCGGAGCCGCCGGAATTGCCCGAGGCGCTGGCGGCCGAGCGGGTCTCGGTCTTGATCGACGCCGCGGCGGCGGAGGCCTGGGTCGCATTCACCACCTGATTCTGCTGCGCCAGACCCTGCGCCGCGGAGCTGGGCTGCGCAGCGGGAAGGGCGGTGACAGGGGGGATGATGAATGTCATGTTTCACATGTATGATGCCTCATCTTGGTTGACAAGGTGTAAAATGTCCGTCTCCGGTAGTGCCGAATCCGGTTAATTTCGCCTCATGAGGAGTCCGCCCTGAGCCCGCCCGGCCGCAAACCACCCGCCAAGGCGCCCGCGAAGCCGGGCCTCGTCGCCCGCCTGTTCGGTGCCGCCGCAAAGCCGGCCGCGCCGCCGGCCCGGCGCTATACCGGTCCGGCCAAGGATGTGCGCGCCCAGCTCGGGGCGCAGATCAGGGCGCTGCGGGCGAAGCTCGATCCGCAGCTGCTGCGCATCGTCGAGAAGATCGCCCGCAAGGGCCCGCCCGTCACCGACCAGGACCGCGCCCAGCTCGCCATCGAACTGTTCCTGCTGCAGAAGAAGGATGGCGGCGACTTCGCCGCGAAGCTGAAGGCGAAGCTGGACGAACAGAAACGCCGCAGCCACTGACGCATCATGACATCCCTGCCCGCCCATGCCGCCCTGCTGGTGATCGATGTCCAGCTGGCCATCGATGCGCCCTACTGGGGCCCGCGCAACAATCCGCAGGGCGAGGCCAACATCGCCGCCCTGCTGGCCGGCTGGCGCCGCAGCGGCCGCCCGGTCTGGCATATCCGCCATGATTCGATGCAGGCCGACTCCGCCTACCGGCCCGGCCAGCCGGCCCATGCCTTCAAGCCGGAGGCGATGCCGCTGCCCGGCGAGCCGGTGATCGCCAAGCAGGTGCACAGCGCCTTCATCGGCACCGGCCTGGAACGCCGCCTGCGCGATGCCGGCCAGACCGACCTGGTGCTGTGCGGTGTGCTGACCCACAATTCGGTGGAGGCGACGGCGCGCATGGCGTCCGATCTGGGCTTCGACGTGCGGCTGGCCGGCGATGCCTGCTGGGCGGTGGACCGGCGGCTGGCCGATGGCCGCGTGGTGCCGGCCGCCGATGTGCATGCCCTGTCGCTGGCCAATCTCGACGGCGAATACGTCACCGTCGCCAGCACGGCGGACCTGCTGGCGACGCTCTAACGCAAGGGCGGGATCAGTGCAGGGTCGATTGCGGCTGGTCGCCGGGCGCCGCCGGCTGTGCCGCGGCATCGGCGCCGGAACCGGAACCGGCACCCGCACCGGCATCACGGGCATCGGCCCGTTTCAGCCGGTCATGGGCGCGCAGCGCGAAGGGGATCGAGACCAGATAGGCGATCTCCAGTGCCGCCAGCGTGTACCAGGGCTGATTGAACAGGCCGGCCACCAGCAGGCCGATGCCCAGCAGCACCAGGCCGACATATTCGCGCGGCACGCGGACGCGCTTGAACGAGAAGGTCGGCACCCGGCTGACCATCATGCCGCCGACCGCCAGCATCCACACGGCATTCAGCCAGGGCGAGCTGAACACGCTGCTCTCGACCTCTAGGCTGATGATCATGAACAGCAGGCTGAGGCCGGCACCGGCCGGCGACGGGATGCCGGTGAAGAAGCTGCCGGTCCATTGCGGCTTGTCGGCATCGTCCAGCGCGGTGTTGAAGCGCGCCAGCCGCAACGCCGTGCAGACCGAGAAGGCCAGCACGCAGAGCCAGCCGGTATTGCCGTTGCCGAGATCGTGCAGGGTCCAGAAATACAGCACCATCGCCGGGGCGACACCGAAGCTGAGGAAATCCGACAGCGAGTCGAGTTCGGCGCCGAATTTCGAGGCGCCCTTCAGCAGCCGGGCGACGCGGCCGTCCAGCATGTCGAACAGGGCGGCCACGGCAATCGCGCCGACGGCGAATTTCCACTGCCCGAGCAGGGCGAAGCGGATCGCGGTCAGCCCCGAGCAGAGCGCGATGATGGTCAGGATGTTGGGCGCAAGGGTGTTGAGCGGCAGGTTGCGCAGACGCTGCGGCGGCCTCAGCTTCATCGGCATGCGACTCTCCCTGCCCGGCATGATGCGCCCGCAACCCTTCCCGGAGCGTTAACGGACTTCGCCCGGACGCGGCTGTTCGGTGGCGCCATCCTCGGCGATCACCGTCTCGCCGGCAATCATGGTCTGGCCGACGCAGACCAGCGGCACCATGCCGTCGTCGAGATAGACATCGACCCGGCTGCCGAAGCGGATCAGGCCGAAACGCTCGCCGGCCTTCAGGGCCTGGCCCTCCTTCGCTTCGCAGAGGATGCGGCGCGCCACCAGGCCGGCGATCTGCACCACGGCGAGTTCCTTGCCCGAAGCCAGCTTCAGCTTCAGCGACTGGCGCTCGTTGTCGGTGCTGGCCTTGTCCAGCGCGGCATTGAGGAACTTGCCCGGCCGGTAGGCCATGGCGGCCACCGTGGCATCGGCCGGAGAGCGGTTCACATGCACGTTGAAGACATTCATGAACACCGAGATGCGCATGCGGGCATCGCTGCCCATGCCCAGCTCCTCGGGCGGCACCGCGCGCTCGATCATCTGCACGACGCCGTCGGCGGGCGAGATCACCAGGCCGTCGCGCACCGGGGTGACGCGCGGCGGGTCGCGGAAGAAATAGGTGCACCAGGCGGTCAGGATCACACCGAGCCAGCCGAGCGGCTCCGCCGCCCAGAACAGCAGCAGCGTCGCCACGGCGAAGATGGCGATGAATTTCCAGCCCTCGCGATGGATCGGCACCAGAACGGAACGGATCGTGTCCATGATTTTCGGCTACCCCGGGCAAATTTCCGTGAAGCGCTAATGTAAGGGCTGGCGGCTGTTATATAAAGGCCCGGCCCCAGAACCGTCAGAAACCGGAGGACGCATCCCATGGCCATCACCCTCTACGACCTTGCCGGCGCCGACGACCGCCGTTTCAGCCCCCATTGCTGGAAAACCCGGATGGCGCTGGCCCACAAGGGGCTGGCCTTCGATGCCGTGCCGACCCGCTTCACGGAAATCCGCAGCCGCTGCGGCGGCGCCTTCAGGACGGTGCCGATCCTGGAAGACGGCGGCCGCCAGATCGTCGATTCCTGGGCCATCGCCGAATATCTGGAAGCGACCTATGCCGACCGCCCCAGCCTGTTCGGCGGGCCGGCCGGCAAGGCCCATGCCCGCTTCGTGCAGAACTGGGCGCAGACCCAGCTGCATCCGCAGATCGTGAAGCTGATCATCCACGACATCTACACCCATCTGGCGCCCGAGGATCACGGCTATTTCCGCGAGAGCCGCGAGAAATTCCTCGGCACCACCCTGGAGCAGGCGCAGGCCGGCCGCGAGGAGCGCGTCGCCGGCTTCCGCGCCGCGCTGGAACCGGCGCGGCAGACCCTCAAGGCACAGCCCTTCATCGGCGGCGAGGCCCCGCTCTATGCCGATTACGTGCTGTTCGGCCCGCTGCAATGGGCGCGGGTCACCGGCCGGATGGCGCTGCTGGCCGAGGACGATCCGGTGCAGGCCTGGTTCCTGCGGCTGGCCGATCTCTACGATGGCATGGGCCGCAGGATGCCCGGCTACTGGGGCGCGGCGAATGCCGCTGAGTGAAACCGGCCGCGAACGCGGCAGAGTGAAGCCGGCCGCGGCCAGCGCCGCCTAGAGGGATCAGGCCCGCGGCGGCGGGTCGGACGGTGGTGTGTCAGCCGGCGGCGGCGGGTCGGCGGGCTTGTCGTCCGGCTTGCCGCGGCGGCGGCGCAGCAGGCTGCCGCCCAGCAGCATCGCGCGCTGTGCCCAGGCACGGCCGCGATTCATGCCCGCCAGCTCTTCCGCATAGGCGTCCTGCAAAGCCGCACGGTAATCCGAGATGCCGCGGTCGGTGGCGGCATGGAAGCGCCGCACGGCATTCATCCAGAAGGGCGAGATCAGCAGCGACACGGCGATCACGGCGATGGCCAGACGGTAGGTGTCGCCGCCGATCACCTTGGTCGACAGGCCGGCGGCGGCGAGGATGAAGGAGAATTCGCCGATCTGCGCCATGATCAGGCCGGCCGGGAAGGCGCGCTCCCAGGGTTCGCCGGCGCGGCGCAGCAGCCAGATGTTGAGCACGCTTTTCAGCGCCACCACGCCGATCACGAAAGCCAGCACGGTGCCGATATTGCGCCAGACATAGCCGATATCGATCAGCAGGCCGATGGACAGGAAGAACACCACCAGCAGCACGCTCTGGATCGGCTCGGCGACGCTGATCGCCTCGCCGCGCAGCCGCGAATTGGCGATGATCAGCCCGGCGAGGAAAGCGCCATAGGCCGGCGACAGTCCGACGATGCCGCTGAGCGAGGCGGCGACGAAACAGACCGCCAAGGTGGCCAGCGTCAGCAGGTCGACGCGGCCCGATATCGCATCGGCAAAGGGAATGTCGAGCTTGCCCTTGCGGCGGCCGAGCACGGCGATCAGCAGCCCGAGCAGGCCGACCGCCACCACCATCTTCACCAGGATGCCGATCCCCAGTGCCTCCTCGCCCCCGCCGAAGGACGAGACCAGGATCAGCATCGGCACCACCGCGATGTCCTGGGCGATCAGCACGCCGATGGTGATGCGGCCGGTTTCGCTGCGCAGCTCGTCGATATCCTCCAGCATCTTCATCGCCACCGCCGTGCTCGACATGGCGATGATGAAACCGAGCAGCAGCGATTCCTCCGGGCGCCAGCCGAGCAGCGCGCCGAAGCCGAAGCAGATCGCCAGCGAGGCCGCGATCTGCCCGGCGGCGACCAGCGTGGCCGGCCGCAGCACCAGGATGAAGGCCTTCAGGCTGAGTTCCATGCCGATCAGGAACAGCAGCAGGATGACGCCGAGCTCGGCCAGCAGCGAGACTTCCTCGCTCTGTTTCACCAGTCCGGCCCCGGACGGTCCCAGCAGGATGCCGGCGAGGATATAGCCGACGATGGCCGGCTGTTTCAGGTAGCGCAGGCCGATGCCGGAGATGACCGCCGCCGCCATCACGATGGCGATGCCGGTCAGGTCGCTGCTGCCATGCGCTTCCATCCATGCCTCCCGGTGTTGTCTGGCCGTGGCCGGGAGTCTAGCATGGCAGGGCCGCGCCGTTTGCTATTTTGCGGTTACCGGCAGCGGTTTTGCGTTCGGCCGCTCGGAGACCAGCGGCGCGCCGGCCTTCTGCGCTTCCTGCTGCTTGCGCCACAGGGCCGCATAGAGACCATCCTGTGCCAGCAGCGCATGATGGCCGCCGCGCTCGGCGATGCGGCCGCCATCCAGCACGATGATCTCGTCGGCATCGACCACGGTGGACAGGCGGTGGGCGATCACCAGCGTGGTGCAGCCTTCCGCCGCGCGGCCGAGCGCATCCTGGATCTCGCGCTCGGTATGGGTGTCCAGCGCCGAGGTCGCCTCGTCGAACACCATGATCTTCGGCTGCTTGAGCAGAGCGCGGGCGATGGCAACACGCTGCTTCTCGCCGCCCGACAGCTTCAGGCCGCGCTCGCCGACCATGGTGCGGTAGCCGTCGGGCAGCCGCGCGATCAGCCCGTCCAGCTGCGCCAGCCGCGCCGCCTGGTCGATCTCGTCGTCGCCGGCATCGACGCGGCCGTAGCGGATGTTGTAGGCGATGGTGTCGTTGAACAGCACGGTATCCTGCGGCACGATGCCGATGGCGCGGCGCAGACTGAGCTGGTTCACCGCGCGGATATCCTGGCCGTCGATCAGGATGCGCCCGCCGGTGACGTCGTAGAACCGGTACAGCAGCCGCGACAGGGTCGACTTGCCCGCACCCGAGGCGCCGACCACGGCGACCTTGCGGCCCGGCGCGACGCGGAAGCTGACCCCCTGCAGGATCGGCCGGCGCGGATCGTAGGCGAAGCGCACATCTTCGAACACCACCTCGCCGGCCGGCAGCGCGAGGTCGGGGGCGCCGGGCGTGTCGATCACCTCCTGCGGCACGTCCAGCAGGCGCACCATCTGTTCCATGTCGATCAGGCCCTGCCTGATTTCGCGATAGGCGAAGCCGAGGAAGTTGAGCGGCAGGTAAAGCTGGATCAGGTAGGTGTTGACCATGACGACATCGCCGATGGTCATTTCGCCGTTGCGCACGCCCAGCGCCGCCAGCGCCATCACCCCGATCAGGCCGATGGCGATGATGACGCCCTGGCCCATGTTCAGCAGCGCCAGCGTGGTCTGGCTTTTCACCGCCGCCGTCTCGTAGCGCTCCATCGCCTCGTCGTAGCGGCGGGCCTCGTGCGCCTCGTTGGTGAAATACTTCACCGTCTCGTAATTCAGCAGGCTGTCGACGGCGCGGGTATTGGCGCGCTGGTCCTCGTCGTTCATCTGCCGGCGGTATTTGGTGCGCCATTCGGTGATCGCCAGGGTGAAGGCGATGTAGCCGGCAATGGTGGCCACGGTGATGGCGGCGAAGCGCCAGTCATACAGCCACCACAGGATGCCGCCGACCAGCGCGATCTCCACCAGGGTCGGCAGGATGTTGAAGGTCATGAAGCGCAGCACGAACTCGATGCCCTTGGTGCCGCGCTCGATCACGCGGCTGAGGCCGCCGGTCTGGCGTTCGAGATGGAAGCGCAGGGACAGGGCATGCAGGTGGCGGAAGACGTCGATGGCGAGGTCGCGGATCGCCGCCTGCGCCACCTTGGCGAAGACGGCGTCGCGCAGCTCGCCGAAGGCCTGGGCGCCGACCCGGGCCAGGCCATAGGCCAGCACCATCGCCAGCACGGCGCCGACCGCGATCTCGGCCGGGTTGGCAATGCCCAGCAGGTCGATGGCGCGCTTGAAGAAATACGGCACCGCAACATTGACCAGCTTGGCCGCCAGCAGGAAGGCGAGCGCGATGCCGACGCGGAGGCGCAGTTCGGGCCGCGAAGCCGGCCACAGCCGCGGTAGCAGGATGGCGAAAAAGGATGTCTTCTGGCGGGGCATCATGGCGGGGTCTGGATCACGGCTGCGGGGCGGGACGGGAGGACGGTCTGGATGAGGACGGTCCGGAGAGGACGGTCCGGAGAGGACGGCTGGGAGAAGAAGGTCGCAGGATGACGGGACAGTATAGCGCGGCTGGTCCGGCGATTGGTCCGCATGGCCGGCGCCTTGCGTGACCGTCGTCACCGGCGTAATGTTTGCCCCCCAAACAATCTTCCCCTTACATCTGCCAGGGAGCAGTCCGATGAAAGTGGTGAGCTTCGTCCGCAATGGCAAGAGCTCGTATGGTGTGGTCGCCGGTGACGGCATCGTCGATGTCGGCGCCAAACTCGGCGGCAAGTATCCCGATCTGGTCGCCGCACTCAAGGCCGGCGCCCTGGCCGAGGTCGAAGCCGCCGCCAAAGGTGCGGCAGCGGACATGAAATACGACGGCACCACCCTGCTGCCGGTGGTGCCCAATCCCGGCAAGATCGTCTGCGTCGGCGTCAATTACGACGAACACCGCCGCGAGATGGGCCGCGAGCCGCCGGGCCATCCCACCATCTTCGTGCGCTGGCCGGAAAGCCAGGTGGCCCATAACCAGCCGCTGCTGAAGCCCGCCGAATCCGACAAGCTGGATTACGAGGCCGAGCTGGCCGTGATCATCGGCAGGCGCGGCTACAAGGTGGAGGAGGCCGGCGCCTTCGACATCATCGCCGGCTATGCCTGCTACAATGACGGCTCGGTGCGCGACTGGCAGACCCATACCAGCCAGTTCACCCCGGGCAAGAATTTCGTCGCCACCGGCGGCTTCGGCCCGTGGATGGTCACCCCCGACGAGGTCGGCGACCCGCAGAAGCTGGACATCCAGAGCCGCCTGAACGGCCAGGTGATGCAGAAATCCAACACCGAGCTGATGACCTTCAACATCCGCAAGATCATCAAGTATGTCACCGCCTTCATCCCGCTGGAGCCGGGCGACGTGATCGCCACCGGCACCCCGGGCGGCGTCGGCACCAAGCGCAACCCGCCGGTCTACATGAAGGACGGCGACCTGATCGAGATCGAGATCGAGAAGGTCGGCCTGCTCAGCAACCCGGTGAAGAACGCGTAAACGACTTCCAGTCTGTAGTTTCCGAAGGCGGCGCCGGCACCGGCGCCGCCTTTTGCTTTTCTTTCGTCGTCCCCGCTTGAGCGTGTCCTCGGGCTGCGCCTCGCGCAGACCCGGGGGCGGGGACGACGGTCCTTCCTAGCGGTGATCGGCGCCCACGGCCGCCGCCACGGAGGCAAAGCCGTCGCGTTTCAGCAAAGCGGCCAGCTCGCGCCGGATCCGCGCCGCCAGGCCCGGGCCTTCGTAGACCAAAGCCGAGTAAAGCTGCACGGCCGATGCGCCGGCGCGGATGCGGGCATAGGCCTCGGCGCCCGAGGATATGCCGCCGACACCGATCAGCGGCAGGCGCCCGCCGGTCAGGGTATACAGCAGCCGCATCACCTCGGTGGCGCGGGCAGCCAGCGGCGCGCCGGACAGGCCGCCGGTCTCGCCGCGATGGGCGCTTTCCAGCGTGGCCGGGCGGGCGATGGTGGTGTTGGTGGCGACGATGCCGTCGAGGCGGAAATTTTCGGCCAGCTTGGCCACGTCCTGCAGGTCTTCATCCGCCAGGTCCGGCGCGATCTTGACCAGCAGGGGCGTGCCGAGCCTTTCCCGCAACGGCGCCAGCCGCGCCAGCAGGGCATTCAGCTCGTCGCGGCCCTGAAGATTGCGCAGGCCCGGCGTGTTCGGCGAGGAGACATTGACCACGGCGAAATCCACCAGCGGCGCCAGCCGTTCGTAGCCGATGGCATAATCGCCGGGGCGGTCGGCGCTGTCCTTGTTGGCGCCGAGATTGGCGCCCACCACACCCGTATGCCCCGCCGCGCGGCGCGCCTGCAGCCGGGCAGCGGCCGCGTCGAGGCCGTCGTTGTTGAAACCCATGCGGTTGATCACCGCGCGATCCTCGACCAGCCGGAACACGCGCGGGCGCGGATTGCCCGGCTGCGGCCTGGGCGTGATGCCGCCCACTTCCACGAAGCCGAAGCCGAGGCCCAGCATGGCATCGGGCACTTCGGCATTCTTGTCGAAACCGGCGGCGAGCCCCACAGGATTGGGCAGGCTTTTGCCGAACAGCGTGGTCGCCAGCACCGGATCGTCGGCGCCGCCCCCAAGAAACGGGGCAAGCTGCGGTGCGAGACCGGTCTGCTGTCCTGCCTTCAGGGCAGCCAGGGTCATCCGGTGCGCCGTCTCGGCATCGACATGGCGCAGCAGCGGAAAGGCGAGGCAGCGATACAGGTTCATGGCACGGCTCATGCGCGGCTCACGGGTCGAGCGCCGGGAAGACATGCCGGCCGGTCGCGGCATCCAGCGGCAGCGGTTCGGCACGGCGCACGGCGGCCACCGGCAGCGCACCATAGAGATGCGGAAACAGCGCGCCGTTGCGCGAGACTTCCCATTTCAGCGGCGCATCGAGGCGGGCGACATCCACCCACAGCAGCACCAGATCCGCCTGGCCCCCATAATGCTTCGCCGCCGTCTCGGCCGCCTGCGCGGCGGTGGAGAAATGGATGAAGCCGTCGCGCAGGTCATGGGCCGAGCCGGCAAAGGCGCCGGCCGCCTGCGCCTCTGTCCAGGCGGCTGCGGGCAGGATGCGGTAGATGGTGGCGGCGGATGTCGTCATGGCCAGCGGCATAGCATGAAGTGCGGCCGGCAACAAATATCGTCGTTCCCGCGAAAGCGGGAACCCAGGACAACAGCCGGACTGGGCCCCCGCTGGAGCCTGTCCTCGGGCTGCGCCTCGCGCAGACCCGGGGGCGGGGGCGACGGATACAGGGACGGATACAGATAGGTCCTCATTTCGCCCGCCCGGTCACCTTCTCGAAGCTGCGCAGGCCGGCCATGCCGAGCAGGGCCAGCACCAGCTCCAGCAGGCCGTCGGTCTCGATCGCCGGCGGCGCGGCGCCGGGGAACCACAGCGCCGCCGCCCACAGGAACAGCGGATGGCCGATCCAGGCCCAGCCGATGCCGGCGGCGCAGAGCCAGCCGACGGCCGGCCGCCAGCCGGCGACGAAGACCGAGCGGTGGCCGGCCTCGACCTGGTTCAGCACGACGGCGAGGTTCGAACGGTCGAACTGCGCCTGCAGCAGCTGCGCCGCCTCGTCGAGCAGGGCCGCCGCCGCGCCCTGGCGTTCGGGCGGGATGTCGCGGCCGGGCTGGAAGGCGAACCAGCGCGACCATGGCGGCGCCAGCTGGGCCAGCAGACTGGCGGCCAGCTGGTCGGCGGCATCGGCGGCGGTGGCGTCGAACAGCTTCTCGCCGCCCCTCTGCGGCGGCGCCATGCTGCCGGCGGGCATCGCATCGCGCGGCCGGCGCAGCGGCAGCGCATAATCGTAGCAATCCTGCCACAGGCCGGCCCAGGCCTGCTGGCGGGCCTGGGCGCGCGCATGGCGCCGGCGCAGGGCGGCGGCATCCACCGGTGCGGCCCGGGCGGATGCAGTCGACATCATGTCGGATGGCGTCATCATGCCGGATGGCGTCGTGCCGGATGGGCGGGTCATCGCGCGCGCCCTCAGTCGCCGATCAGGCGCTTGGGGGCAGCGGCGCTGCCGGTGCTGCTGCCCGACAGGCCGCGCCAGGAGGTGGCGATGGTCTCGCCCTGGGCGCGGCGGCGGCGTTCGCGCGCCGCCTCGGCAGCCAGCTCGGCCGCGTCCGGCTGGGCGGGTTCGGGCGCCGGCGGCGGCGGCGCGGGCGGCGGCGGGGCCGGCGGTGCGGAACCGAAAAGTCCACCCATGGTCTGCATCCTTTCCTCTGGCGGGCCGGCGGGAGCCGGGCTGATCGGGGCCCGGCCGGCGGGCATGTCTAGGACGCAGCAATTCCTGACTTTTTGCGCGAACTAACTGCTTGGCGAAAAACGGGTCGGCGGTCGTCAGGGCACATTGCTTGTGCAGTCAGAAGTGACCTTTTCCCTGACCAATGCAGCTTGATTTGATCATCGCTTGTAATGGTTCTCTCTACCGTGGAACCTTACTGCATACAAATTTAGGCGCTTGGCCGGTGATGCCGTGTTTTCGTATCTTCAGGACAATCTCTTGGAGGGGGCGCATGAGACGAATTGGGCTTTTAACCGTATCAATTATCTTCATTTTGGCGGGATGCGTTACGACCGTGTCGACGGACGTAAATCGATTTACGAGCCCGAATCTACCGCAGGACCTTACTGGCAAGACTTTCGTCTTCGTGAAACTCGACAAACAGGAAGGCAGTGTCGAATACGACACCCACGCGGCACTCATCTCAGAGTACCTGGAAAAGCTAGGGTGGCGGCGGACCGAGGATATGCGTGGTGCTGACTATGCCGTTTCCTTCTTTTATGGGCAGGGCAACGGCCAAACGGTGTCTCGGGAAATTCCCATCTACGGGCAAACCGGCGGCGGCACATCGTATACATCCGGCACGGTTAACGCCTATGGCGGCAGTGGATATAGGTACGGCAGCTACTCCGGGACAACCTACACCCCGCCGACTTATGGCGTTGTTGGTTCGACTACGCAGACAGAGACCACCTACGCCCGCTTCCTGGATGTCGCCATATATGACTGGCAGAAGTCCATTCACGGGAACAAGCTAGTCGGAGTATGGGAAGGTAAAGCCAACAGCACTGGCAGCAGCAGCACGTTTGCTGCGGTTTCAAAATGCATGATTAAGGCTGTCTTCTCGGACTTTCGAAAATCTGGCACTGAAAATGTCCAGATTCCCCGACCCGAATGCTGAAGTCCCCGGAATCCTATCTAAGCGACCGCGGATTCTGGCGGCCGATCTGTCGTCTTTAAGCCTACGAGTGTGTAGAGCACTGGATTAGATAGTCGACTACCCTGGGGGCAGTAGTTCGTGACCTTTTGTGCGAACTAACAGTTTGATGAGAAAGAGCTAGGTGTTTGCACAGGAGCTCCGCCTATACAGTCGGGAGTGACATATTTGTCGGCTATGTACCTACAGCGCAAATAAATGAGAAACCGAAAGAATGGTCGTAATATGAGCGAGACCCAAGAGGGGCGTACATTCCAGTTTCTACGAAACGGCGATGCCGATCCGTCAGAACTCGACTGGAACAAGGGGGCAGAAAGCGTCCGTCACGCGATCTCAGAGGCTATGAACGCAAAAAATGTCGCGTTCCTGCTCGGCGCCGGATGTTCCTCCTTGATGAAGGGCGAAAAGGAATTTGGCATTTCGACTATGGCGCCATTGGCCAGGGAGTTTTGCGGAGAGACCATCGATGCACGCGCGGCAGGATTTTACGCCGATCCACCAGAAGCTGGGAAGGCGCCAGCGCCATGGCGTTTAAGCAAGGGAGAACTCGACTATCTCGATAAGCTCGGGATAGATCTGGCGAAGGACTACAGCCGCAACCTAGAACGCTTGATGGAGGTGCTATTCGCGCAGCGGTTCGTGCTACGCCAGAGCGAGAATCCCGCTCTTCATCCTTACCGTGCTGTTCTCGACGGTATCATCAAAAAGGTCCAGGACTTCTTATGGACCCGTGTCACCCAAGGGGCCTTCACCACGGGTGGCGACACATCCGTGCGCGACCTCTACGAGCGGTTCTACAAGAAACTGGTCCTGCGAGATCGGTCCTTGCCCCGACCTTGGGTTTTCACGACCAACTACGATCATTTCAGCGAATTGGCAATGGACCGCCTGGGCATTCCCTATGCCAACGGCTTTTCCGGCGTCGTGGAACGTCGCTTCAACCCGGCGCTCTTCCGCTATGCCCTGGCCGAGCAGCTCGACGTCGCCAGTCGCAAGTGGACCACCGTCGACGCCTTCGTCTATCTCTGCAAATTGCATGGCTCGGTCACTTGGACCGAGGACGATCATGGGCTGTTCCCGATTAAGGAGGTCTGGCCGCCTGAGTCGACGAACCAAATGCTGATCTATCCGACGCCAGCGAAGCAGAACTCTTCACTTGGCTCGCCCTATGCGGACCTCTTCCGGGAATTTCAGTCCCGGATCGTGCGCGAGCAAAGTGTTCTCATTACGGCTGGCTACGCATTCGGCGACGAGCACCTGAATAACATAATCTATCAGGCGCTGACGATCCCCACTTTCCGTCTGGTGGTCTTCGCGGCGCCGGACACGGACGGTGAGATCGCCAAGCTACGGGCGCTGCGCGACCCGCGCATTTGGATCATCGGAGGCGACGGCCCTACCGAGGGAACCAGAGCACACTACTTCGACATGATCGTCGAGCATTTCATGCCGCAGCGCCCCAGCGACAGGATCGATGACGCTGTTCGCAAGGTGTTGTCGGATTTGGCGCCAAAAAGGGACGACGAGGCGAAGGATGGCGAGGCATGAGCCACGATGATCGCAAGCGCGCAATAGGCAAGGTGGTCTCAGTCGCGGCCGACCGCTTTGTCATCGAGATGCACGCTGGCACCGACAATTTCACGGTCGTTGGCTTCGACGACGTGCATTATGTAGCACGGCTGGGGTCATTTTTGATGATCCCGTCGCAGTCGGAATATGTCGTGGTCGAGGTTGTTGGCCTGCGTGAGCGCGACGCGAGCATGCCGTCTGAGCGGGGGGATTTTGACCGGGCTAGTTCCGCTAAGTATCTGGATGTGGTGCCTGTCGGCATGCTGCCTATGCGTGGTGGCGCGTTCCGCTTCGGCGTGTCCATATTCCCATCCCTCTATGCAGACGCACTCTATGCGCTGGACGGCGAGCTGGACCGCATCTTCGAGACCGAGGCCGCCATCGAGCCGTCGGTCGGCTTGGAAGGGAGCCCCCGCGCTCTTCAAGGGGCTACGCGATACCGAGTTTTACCCATCGGAAAGTCTGTGGTGTTCGAGGATTATGACGTCAAAGTCCGCCTGAACGAGTTCTTCGGTGGCCACGTTGCCGTACTGGGTAACACTGGTAGCGGCAAGTCATGCACGGTTGCGTCGATCTTGCAGTCTCTTTTCGAAAAGCCGGACGAACATTACGCCCGCGGCGCGACTATTATCGTCTTCGACGTGAATGGTGAGTATCACGAAGCACTTGCGCCCTTGGCAAGAAACGGCGGCATTGGCGTCCATCGCGCAATCCTTGATGGGACGACCGCCGGCTTTCGGATTCCGCACTGGTTCCTAGAAATGGCAGAATGGGAATTGCTTTTACAGGCGAGCGAGCGAACGCAACTTCCCGTCCTTCGGACCGCGCTGGGCCTGACAAGTCTCTTCCATGCCAACACGCCAGATGCTCTGGCGTTGCGCGAGCACTTTGTTGCCACTTGCATCATCGAGTGCTTTCGAGGTGCGGATGGTGACTCCCCTGTTTCAAAGTTCCAGCGCGTAGTTTCACTTCTTCAGAAGTATCCGACGAATGACCTAAATATGGCGCTTCTGAATCGCTTTCATCCAAATTTTCAGTACGGAAATTTTTCGGGGAACAACCAATCGGCGTTTCTGGACGAAGTAAGGAAGAAGCTCCGAGAGGATTCACCCTTACCTGCGTACAATCGGACGCCATTCTCTTTTGATGAGCTGCACGAGTGTCTCGACTTCGCCATCCTCTATGAGGAGGCTCACGGCAACCGACAAATCCGGGACTACTGCTCGTCCATGGTCACGCGACTCAGATCTCTCCAGGAGCGGATGGAGTATGCGTTTCTACGTCACGAAGGTGCCGACATTGGTGTGGCTGCAAGCGAACAGGAGTTTTTGACCAATATTATGGGTCTGGAAAGGGTTGCTGGCGAAGCGTTCACCAAACGCAATCAGGTCATAGTTATAGACCTGAATTCCGTCGAAGATGAAATTGTCGAGCTGGTCAGTGCGGTCATCGCACGCATGCTTTTTCGGCTTCTTCGCCATGCGGAACCAAGAAACCGCTTCCCTATTCACCTGCTCCTCGAAGAGGCTCATAGGTATGTTGCCTCTACACCCTCCCGTTTTTCCATAGACGCGACCAAGATTTTCGAGCGCATCGCTAAGGAAGGGCGCAAGTACGGCATGTTCGTCCTCCTAGCGTCTCAACGCCCGAGCGAGCTGTCCAAGACGGTTCTCAGCCAGTGCTCCAACTTCCTGGTTCACCGTATCCAAAATCCTGACGATCTATCCCAAATTCGCCAGATGACCCCATTTATTTCAGAATCTGTCCTGAAGCGATTGCCGTCATTGCCTCGGCAACACGCGCTCGTGTTCGGAACGTCGGTTAATCTCCCGACGACATTCAAGGTGAGGGAGGCATCGCCGCGGCCGCGCAGCGACGATACTGCCGTGGTCGATTTGTGGTTCCACGAAGAAGGTCGAGCTGCAGGTATTCGCCACGCGCTCCGTCCGGCCGACGTCGCTGCTGAGACCGGAGGAGAGCTGACGGCAGCAAACGAAGCGTCTGATGATGACTTCTTCTGACGATCTGGAGACCCTGGCGCAGATACTAGAGGCAACGGGCGATTACCGAATCATCCGACGTCTCAAGCCACGCCTTCGCACCACTCCGCCTCCTGGCACGCCTCTGCGCCTTGGCATGGTGGTCGATGTGGAAACCACAGGACTCGATCCCCAGCGCGACGAGATCATCGAACTCGCCATGACGCCATTCAGCTATGGTCTGGACGGTGCTGTGTTCTCCGTGGGTGAAAGTTTCCAGGGCCTGCGCCAGCCAGACAAACCGATAGCACCAGAAATTACGGCAATCACTGGCATCACGAATGAGATGGTAGTAGGCCAGGTCATCGACCCCGCCGCGGTTGCGGAGTTCGCGGCACCTGCTTCGCTTGTTATCGCTCACAATGCAGCATTTGATCGCCGATTTCTTGAACGTTTTAGCGATGTGTTTTTGACCAAGCCATGGGCGTGCTCGCTTAGTCAAGTGGACTGGTTTGCAGAAGGGTTCGAGGGCACGAAACTTGCCTACCTCGCTCAGGCTGCTGGGTTCTTCTATGACCGCCACCGCGCAATCCATGACTGTCTTGCTACGATTGAGTTACTGGCGATGACGCTACCCCGGTCCGGCGATTCTGGTCTTAATCACCTCCTGAGCGGCGCTCGGGCCATCACGTGGCGCATCTGGGCGGAGAATTCACCTTTCGATCTCAAAGATATTCTCAAGGCGCGCGGATACCGCTGGAATGGCGAAGCTAACGCGCTGCCGCGAGCTTGGTATATCGACGTTCCGGACAATCAGCGTGACATCGAGATTCAGTTCTTGAAAAGTGAAATATATCGGTATGACGTAGATCTTCGGGTCCGACGGATCGATGCATATGACCGATTTTCAGATCGAGTTTGAACAACCCGATCCGAACCGAGGCCGACAGCCTCATGGGCTTGGGGAAGTGACCCAGTGGATTTGTCATCTTCGAGCATAGCTAATAGATTTCCGAGCAAGCGGCTCTGCAAGGAGATGAGCCTGATCGCTGCCAAGCCAATGCCTTTCATTCGTCCGCGCCGTCCATCTTTGGTGGGAAATTCGCACTGAAGGGTAGAGGTCTCTGACGAAGCTCGTCTCCAGCCAATGTAACCCCTGGCAGCATCGGCTGAATGAATTTAGCCATACCCTGCCCTACCTCTCGATTCCAATACGATGCAAGCCATCTAAGCTTTTCGTAAACATCCGGCTGGTCAATGGTGCTGTCGATTTGCGCCTGTATTGCTTCCCTAATCACTGTGCCACGTTGATACAGCGGATGCTCTTCCAGCATTCCGCCCTGACGGCTAAAGATACCTAATTCACAAAAGATGTTTAGGAACCAAACTCCATCGCGATCGCGTAGGAGACGGCTGCTTCTATAGGTACCCCAGATTTCGTGCTGCGTTGCATACTGATTTGCCGCCGATAATGCCGTCGCTCCAAGAACGATGCGGGGCACCGCTGCTATTGTTGACTCAAGCCTATACGCTTCATTTACGCCAAGGCCGAAGACGACGTCGCCGTCATGGTGAATTCCACCGACCGTAACACCGCCTCGAACAACCACACCGATTTCTAGAAGGTTGATTGCCAGATCGGACAATGAGAAAAGCACATGCCAGAGTCCATCCGCTGTATTTGTAGCGGAGATAATTAAACTGTCTGAGAAGTTCTGCGCCTTAAAATCTGTATTGCTTTCGGTTGGCGCCGCAAAAGCATGAACATTTTGCAGTACACCAAAGATTCTCTCTCTGAGAGTCGGATCACCATCCGCCCTTTTCACCAGAGCGCCAAAGCCAAGAATATCTACAAAGGCGACAACACGCTGCAGATATTTCAGCTGTCGCACGGCCTCATTGACAAAAGCTGCCATATTGGGCCGCCTTCATTTTTTATTCCCGTTCTGATACATATATGCGCCGTCGACTATTCGCGGTCCTTCATTAGGAAATGTTCAGGGTCCGGCTTCCCCTTTTCACCTAATGCATTTTCGCAGTCTTCTCCCAGGCGGTAGCCCGCAATTGTTGTATGCTTCCTGTACACTGCTTCGCAAACAACGTGCTTAATCGTGCTTTCACGCTCTCGAATCAAATATAGCGGTGGCAGAATCAAATAGAAAACGTGCGTAGCCACCATAAGCCAGAAGATTCCCTGTACAGCTGATGGGAGCGCTTCGTCCACCATGCGAGCAACCTTATATTTTTCAATAAACTTCAAATACCATTGCTTCGACGATGGCTGCACAATGGCTTGCTTCATTAGCTTGCGGAAGTATGCAACAACGCCTAACGTGGTGGCACTAAATGGGATGAGCTGCGCACACAACGCCAGCACAGACATATAAAATCCGAGTAACCCTGGCGCTTCACCCGCGCTGCCCATGCCAGTTAAACAGGCCAGCGCGACAGCCGCATAGCCGGCTAAAATATAGCGGCTGATGACAAACAAAGTGTCCCAGGCAGATGGCCAGTCAATTGAATTCTGGTCATCAATTTTCATTTTCACAGAGTCATTCACCGCCCGCCCTCACATATAGCATCAATCACAGTACTAGAAACTCTCCGTGGGTTTTCCATTCTTTCTCCTACGGGCGGCATTCTCCGCTGCTATTGCACTCCGAGCCGATCCAACGTGGATGCATCAAGATGACCACTAACAGCTAAACCTGCGTCTGATTGATACTTGCGCAGTGCCTCCTGCGTCTTCCGCCCTATCAATCCATCTGCTGGTCCCGGGTCGTAGCCTTTAAGAATTAGAGCCAGCTGCACGCGGCGCACAATATCCTTCAGTTCAGTTTGCCCGAGACGACTGACCGTAGGCGGAAGCGGCGTCGCGGCCGGCGCCTGGTAGGCCGGCGATTTGTACGAGGAGTTTGGCGGCGGCGATGCGGGCGGCGGCGCGCTTGGCGTCGGTATCGTGTAGGCAGGTGGTGAGTAGCCGCCGCTACTCGATGAGTAGTGCGAGCGATGAGAACTGTGTGAGCGATGCGAGCTGTGACTTCTATGGCTACGATGAGCGGCAAGCTGTAGTGCATTTTTGAAACGAGCCGGATCGGCCCAGTACACGAAGCTCTGCTCTGCCTGTGTGCCTGTTTCTAAGCCAAGGCCTTTGTTGCTCTGAATAGGTGACGCGGTAGCTCCATTCTGTATAGCAAATGGGCTCGCAGCCCCCAACAGCCAGGCAAGGCGGTGCAGCCAGTTCATGCGGCATGCTCCTCATTGACAATTGGACGTACCGCCCTGCTGCGCCAAGCCGGCCCTGCCGACACAAAGAATCCGGCGCACTTGCCCATGACGAGACAGCCTTCGCAATCCGCTGCGTAGACATTCTTCCAGTCAGAAATTGACTGCTCGGCGAAAGGCCAAAGTTGTGTTGGCAGCACACAAAGCGGCAAATTGTAGATCGAAGTCGTGATCCCACGGTTATGCAGATGAAAGACCGTTTCCTTCAGCTTGGACATATAGTCAGCAGGATCGATCCAGATCTGGTCGCGGTTTCGCTTGGCGAAGCCCATAGGCTCAAGGCCCATCAGTGCCACATGCTCGACAAATGGCAGCCGGCGGTAAATGAACGACGCCAGCTTCGGCAACCGACCAACGGTCATCCTATGAAGCACAACACGAAGTTCAACACGAGCCCCGAGACGGCCGAGTTGATATAGGCCATCCAGTGTTTCCTTGAAGCCGCCAGGCGCTCTGACGACCTCATCATGCAGGTCGGCTACATCGGCATAGAGTGGAACCGCCCAAACCACATGCTGCAGCCGACGCCCAGCCACCTGAGTGGCGAGGGCAGGGTTACCCAATGCACGCCCGTTTGATAGAATATGAAGCACCGTCTCAGGAATATGTCGGCCAGAATGGTCAATCAGGTGGCCGAGCCGATCTCCAAGCAGCGTCGGTTCACCTCCTGATACCCCAAGCTGTACTTCATCTCGATCGACCAGCTCTATCGTGCGCTCCAGTTCGCGCACTCGCCAAGAATCATCCTCATTCCTGGGCGGTTGTGAGCACATGACACAGTCGCTATTACACTGTTCAGTCGCAAAGAGAGTATTTGCTTTGGAGCCGCGTCGATAAAGAACCGAGACGAGCGATGAATTCTGTCGAAGGCGAATGACGTCGCCCGGCTTTATGGCTCCTTCGTCTCGGATTCGGTTTATGCTGATGCCTGCGCCATTGTCAAAATTAATGGAGCCTGCTGCGCCAGGTACCCAGCTTTCCCAAATCAGAGAACTCTCGAGACTGTATTGACCTTTCATGGCCTCCGCGGCCGTCAACACCTTGAGGATACTGATCCCGTCTACACCATGGACAACCGCATGGGTATGAAGGCCAATCGCGCGATTCATTGGTCAATCCAACCGCAATAAGGTACGGACTCGCGGGGCTTCTGCATGGCCCAGGAGACAAATGTGCGCATTGTCTCTGCATCAGCCGTCGCAATTCGGCGAAACAGTGATTGAAAAATGTGGGTATGCTTTTGGCAGAATTCCGTACCGCTGCGATTTGCCGCCGGGTCACCGTGTATCGTTGCATGATAGACGGGATCTGACCCGCAATATGGGACGAAGGCGCAGTTCCTACAGCCGGGTAGATGCTCAGAAACTGCGCCAGTTGCCAGCCAGCGCATGGCTTCAGAAGACATCAGCACGTCGAACGGATCCGAGACTTTCCCCATTGCGAAGCGATCGTCCCCCGTCTCAGCTGCCATGCGCGCCTCATCGGCAGGGAAAACTCGCCCATCATAATTATACACCAGAACCCCGAGACCTGCTCCAGCCGGTGAGCGCAGATCGAGATAACCTGAGTGGAATGGTGTCAAGATGTGCCGTAGCAAGATCGCTGTGTAGGTTTCTTCGAAGGGCTCGCCCGCGGCATTAAGGTCAAGGATGTAGTTAAGCGCCTGATCATAGAAACGAAGATAGTCGGCCATATCATAGCCAATCGCCTTGCGTGTCTTCGTTGCAAAGCCGTAAGGACTGATTGGCCTTAGAAATATCGTTGGAAATCCCAGATCCCGGTATTGATTGATCAGACCTTCCGGATTTCTCAAAGCGGCGCGGGTGATGGTTGGCAACGCGCTCACGCCTTCAGGTCCAAGAATTTTCCGTGTGTTTTCTACAGCGGAGACGGTCCTTTCCCAGGCATCCCGCCCTGGGTTGGGCCGGTTCATGTTGTGCAGTTCCGGCGGCCCATCAATTGAAGTCGAGATCCGGATTTCATGATCGCGACAGAATATTAGATCTTCATCAGAAAGATGATGAAGAGTGGAAACCATCGCAAAGCTGAGTTTCCGCCCCTCTGTCTCGTTCCGCTGTTTCGCTCGCTCGACGATATATCGCACCAGATCAAATCTGATGGACGGTTCTCCACCCTGGAATTCAATTGTCAGGGTTTGAGACGGCGATTCGAAGACCCGCTCTATGGCGAGGGTCGCGTCTTCGTATGACATATCGTGCTTGCCAGAATGGATGCTGGCTCTAGAGACTTGGCAGTATTGGCAACTATGGTCGCAGCGCAATGTCACGACGAAAATGTGAAGCGACGGCCCCTCCAATAGGAAGGCCTTTCGCGTATTGAACGCGGCTTTCTCCAGCTGGCTCCACTGGCGCTCCGAATCCTCAGCGAGCAGGCTTCGAGCCTCAAGATCACGCCGTCGGTCGAGCGACATTGTGTCCGGGGCCAATTTGTAAGCCTCGAACTCATCAGCTGAGAGAATCGCGTAGTCGCCCAAGTCATTACTTAGGAGCACCTGGGCACCACCTGCGTCGAGCGCTGTCGACCTGATCACTGCCACCCCTCCCAATGCTATCGTAGCTTGGGCGAGCTTGGCTCATCAACGAGTAGTGCTCCCGGCGGCCCCACTTGAACGCCACCGACAATTACCCTTGTATGGTGGAATACAGGATTATTCAGAGACTCTGGAAAGGTACTATTGAATTCGGACTAGTCGGCAACTATGCGCCTGTGGCCGTCTCTCCGCTTTCGCTCCGCGCGCAAATCTTCTCGAGCAGCTAGGTCCTGTACTATCAGGGCTTCCAGCACATCTCTACGCATCGTATGCCGGCCTGAAAGGCGAATTTTCTTTCCATACTTGAGCAGCCTGGCCCGTGGCCACGTTTTCACCCGTGCCCTTGCGATTTCAGTCTTTGCCAGAAAGGATTTGCGCAGATCCTGCCCATTGAAGGTCTCCAGGACTGACTTGTTCAGTTCAGGCTCAAGTTTCAACTGGGGTGCTTTCCCCCGAATAGCCTCGGAGACGAACGACTGAGTGAGATGAAAATAGAACTTCTCGCAAGTCTTGGTATTTGCGTGGCCCAGGTTCTTTGCTATCGCCGCAATCGGCACTCCGGCCATCGCCAATGTGCTGGCGTATGTATGGCGCAGGGTGTGAAATGTGACGTACTTAAATCCTGCCAACCGACATCCTGCTTGGAGCCGGACTGTACAATCAGCGTTCCGCCAGGGCTCTCCGTCCAACCTGCGGAATATCAGATCGTCTGAGTGAAGTGATATTGTCCTCTTGCGGAAGAACTCATGACCCTCTTCAGTGAGAATTACATTCCGGGACCTGTTGGTCTTGGTCGGCTTAAGGTAGAGAGTGCCGTTCTTTTCGTCGAAGTCGTCCGCTGTGGCGGTACTGATTTCCTGGAACCGGGCACCCGAGAACAGCGTACCTCGAACGAGATCCTGAAAATCAGCGGGCAGGAAGAACATCAACCGCTGGCACTCCTCCGCGGTCAGGCATTCCAGCTTCGAGACCTCTCCCAATGGGAACTGGGTTGCCCAGCGCCACCCGACGTCGCTTTTGACTTTGCCCTCCCGGAATGCCTTGTTCAAAGCTGCCTTGAAAATTCCAAGGTCATGGTTCGCGGTATTTCTACGCTTGCGGATTTCCTCCGGCGTGGATGGCGGGGCCAAGTATTTTCTATTTTTACCATACGGCCCGTGAACAGATCTCGGACTGGCCGCTATTGCAACATGCCAGTCCCTGATTTGCTTCACAGTGAGGTCGGCCACCCTGAGATGCCCGAAGGCGGGGAGGATCGTCGCGTTCGCCCGGCATTGGGTGTCCCGGATGTTCTTTTTATAGGTTCGGATCCAGTCGAGGTACTCCTCAATGGCCTCCGCGACCATGTAGCTATCGCGAGGATCGTCGGTCGCGTCACTCGCCTTTGGAACAGGCGCCTCAAAGGCAATTGCATGCGGTTCAGCAGGATGGAAGCTGATCCTGGTCCCTGGTGTAAAAATGCCGCTTATTCGGTCGAGCCAAATATCGATGGCTTTTATGTCATAGGCGCCCAGGGCCATAACCGGTTGCGGCATGCCGCGCTTCAAGAAATCCGGCATACGCTGCGCCAGCTGACTTTCAGTCATGCCAAGATAGGCGGCGAGCATCGGGGTTGTGAGTAGACGGGGTGACAGAGCGACCCCGGTAGCAGCTACTGCGCTCATGGGTGACCTCCGCATATTTCGGGATCACCTTACGCCTATATGGATTTCTCTCCAGAGGACTTTACGCCGCCTACAATGGCATTCTCCCCTTCGGGAGATGGGCTCGCCTGCCCCTACGAGTGCCTGACCGACCTTGATGGACCCGCAAGCTTTCTACGGGTTGCGAGGGTCATCCCCTCGCGCTCCAGAAGCCGCGAGATTGCAGCTATCAGCAAGAACCCCTCATCATTGCTTTTGGGATCAAACAATAGGCCAACGTCAGTAGCAGGGCATTCAAGCTCCTGGGCGAGTTCGGCATCGACCTTGGTTGCTGACCTGTAGTTTGCCAGTATGCGGCTACCCACTTCCGCTTCGCCGCCAAGTATTGCGTCGACAGCCTCTCGCAGAATCTCACGTCTGAAGGCCATATCGGTCTTCGCGCGCCTCACCACGAACGTGTGGAATGACCTTGTCAATGCCATCGCCATATCCTCCATGAGATCGGCTACGTTGGTGCTCAGGCCGTTGATCTAGCCTCAAGGTACTGCCCAGAACCGACAAACAAGTCGAGCGCGCCGATCCTCTGGCGTGCCGCGGAGCGCTCCAGGAACAGCTGCAACGCCGGCCCGCTATAGTGAAACCGTCGAAGCCCGGCCTGACGATCGTCGACGCCAACGACGGGTATGGAGCCATTGAGCGCCGCCTTTATCAGGTGCGTTGGCGTGAAACCGGCCTGGCGAAGCCGGACAACTGCCCTCTGGTAATTGATCCCGGGCCCGCTTTCGTCAGTGTCCATGGCCATCTCCAGCCTGTTCAGCAGGCGGGCGATGGTCGTTTTGTCTATCTCGTAGCGCTTCTTTATTCTGGGTGCTATCCGCTGATTGGGCGTCAGCAGTCCGTCATGTACAAGAGACCGGTAGGCAGGCTTGGAAACGCCAAGAAGCCTGGATGCGGTGCCGCTGTCGACAATGTGCCTGCGCCGATCCAGATACGCCCTGATAGAGGCTCGGTCAATCAGAGCCATTGTCCGCTTGAACCCCATTGGACCTGTCTGACCGGTCAACTCGCCCTCGCGAAGAAGAACGTCAACTGTTTGCGGCGCCACCTTCAGTGCCTTTGCGGCCCGCGGTCGGGATACCAGAACCGGATTCCTGGCTGCCTTGAGCCATTTGTTTCGATCCGTCGTATAGCCTCCCGTCCATTGCGCATGAACGTACTTTGCCATCTCCTTGCGGATGACTTTCAGCGACGACCTGGTGAATTTATGGGATACGGTCGAGTAAAATATTCCGAATTCCTTGAGTAGTCCGGTGCCTTCGGAACTGGCCTTGTTGGAATCCCGTACGCGATCAAGGAATGCATGGAAGCTCCCCGGCCAGGCACCGAGGATTTCGGCCGCGCGTGCCAGATGCTGCAAATTCTCCACGATGCCCTTTCCTGCTCCTTCGGACCGGACAAGTCGCCCCTCCAGATCGAACGAGAAGGAGCCGAGCACATGGACCACATCCATGAACTCCACAGCCGGCAGGGTTGATAGCGGATTATCTGACCAATCCGACTTCCTGAAGGGTGGGTTGCCGAAAACCTTGGAGGACACGGTCTGCGACAAGTCCAGTAGTAGTTCATCGACAGTCTCTGCTCCGGCGGACCGGAAGTCAGCACCACAGGGGCAGAAGCATATTCTGCTGCGATTCCAGGATATGGAGGATCCGCACGCAGGGCATTCATCGATCAGTCTTGTTTTATGGCGTGGGCAAGCACAGAAGAATCTGAGTTCCCATTCAGACCTGCATACAGGGCTCTCCGCGAGGCATTGCGAGCAGACCCTGGCCGAGGTCAGCTCCAGATACTGGCGCTTCAGGACCTGTCCATTCAGGCTCACGTAGGCCGGCGACTTTCCAGGCGGCGGCCAGTAGGTCCGCCGTCGCAATTCTTCCATCGCCACCCCTGTCACAGCTGACAGGGCACTCATGTCCGAAAACGTTGAAATGCCCGCAGACAGGCCGGAGAGGTTCAATATCCAGTGGAAGCTCGGGTAAAAGTTTGCTTCAGCGCACCTCAGTAAATAGCCATGCAGGCTCTCGACGTCCTTTATGCCCGGACGAACGACAAGCCGCTTGGCAGACTCTGTGGTGGCGACAGTCATGGCACAAAGATGCCTATGCCGCCTGCTTTGGAGCGACCTTCGACTTGACAGACGTATTGAAGGGTGGATTCGTAAGTATCACCTGCATTTTCCCCCACGTCTCATCAATTTCCGGCAGCGGCCCCAGGAAAGGATCAGGCTTTATTCGCCGGGCGGTCGTAAGTTTGTATGCCTTGCTAAGTGACTTTGCTGTGATACGTGGCTCATTCAACTCGATCGCTATATGCGCCCCCTGCCTGACGATTTTCATCAGTGACGAGACCAGGCCTTTCGATGCGAAGAAAAGGCGCTGCGCCATTTCCGGATCTGACAGCCCGGATTTTTCGCGCAACGGCAATTGATCATCCAGCTCACTGAGGAAGTGGAAGAACTCTTCCCGCTTCGCCTCGTGCCACCTGAATGGCTTCAGGTATGCCTGGGCCATAAAGCGACGATCGAGCTGAGGGTATGATTCGAGGATCTTGCCGCACTTCTCCAACCCCACAAGAACCACCGGCAGCCGGCTTTGCGTGATCAGGTTCTTGAGCCAGTCCGAAGTTGACTGAAGCGACTTTGCACTCTCATGTTCGAGAAAATGCTGAAACTCATCGACGATGATGATTTCGACACCGCATCGCTTTAGCAGACGGATCAGGCGGTCCGTTCTGGCATTCAAGGTACCCTTATCCGCGAGCGGATCTCCCAACGCAAAAAGCATCGACTCAGCCAGGGACTTCATCGTCGGGACGGCAGGTGCGTCCACCTTCAGAACCGGGATTCGCTGCCCTTCCTCCTCCTCTGACACCTTGTGCCGCTGCATATAGGCCGCCACCACTGCCGATTTTCCGGTACCGCTCTCCCCCAGGACCATCATGCAGTACGGGTCCGTGGCGCCCTTGCTCCATGTGCGGCAGTATTCAAGCTTACGGATGATATTGTCCCATCTTTTGTGCCGGATGCGGGCCGTCTCTATGAGTAGTGACGCACCATCACCACATGCCAGATCTAGGAAGGGCGCCGCGCCCCGATCGCCGTTACCTCCGGAGTCTTGCGGGGATTCGCCCGAATCAGATGTCGTCTTCGTCGTCAGCGTCATGCGGGGTCTCCGATTGGCTTCTGTCTTCTTCATCGAAGTCGATCAGGTCATCGTCGTCGTCGAGATCGGCGCCCTCCAGTGCCGCTATCCGGCCAATTGCGTCGAGGCCTTCGGACGAAACGCCGTCAGCCCCAGATTCTGGCCGACCGGCAGGGTTGGTACCGTCAACGCCAAGGAGCCTGGCTGCCTTCATATGGGATGACGTCAGCGTCCCTTCCTCCCAGCCATTTTTATACCAGCCCACGATCCTCTCCCTTACCTTGGCCAGGGAGAGTTGTCGTATCTGCGGATCGGTCGCTTCCCGGCGATACTTCCGAAACACTCGATGCTGCTGGAGCGAAAGGCCGCGAGCGTATTCCTGGTCTATGGCTGGCACCGAGATTGCAATCCCGGTACCCGGATCGATGACATTGATACTGCCAAGGTCACTGACGTCGTAGCGCACCGTCACCGTAACGGCTCCGCGGTTGGCGAGTCGGATGGCGGCGAGCTCCTCGGACTGGTAGATGAGGCCCAGAAGCTGAACGCCGTAATGCTGTATGGTGCGATCCGCAATGTGCGATAGCGCAAACTCGACGTCGTTTGCTGCTGCCGGAAGGCGTGCCGGATACTTTTCGATGCCCTCGTTCCAGCGACGCACGGGAATGTCATGGATGCCACGCCTGATATCCTGGGAAAAGTCGCCGACAATCCAGGTGTAGAGGATGCGAACCAGCACCTGCAGGCTGATCGCCGCGTTCTTCTCGGACTTGTATTCCCCTCGCTCTATCACATTTGAGAATGTGCGACCCGGCAGCCCGGCGAGGAGCTGGCTGTTAATGATTCCGAAAAACCTCTCGACGATTGGCTTCAGCCATGGGCTGCGCACCCGGGCATGGAGGATCTGAATGTCCAGCTGCTGGCAGGCCATCTCGAAGCTTCGGGAGTGAAACTCCTTGCCGTTGTCCACAACGATGCATTCCGGAATCCCGTAGCAGGGCCAGTCGTTGGCAATGTCGTCATACCTTGCCAAGGCCGCTGTTTTTGGGTGTATGGCATGCTTGAGACAGGACAGAACAGAGTGCCAACTGGGCGGGACAAACCCGATGTGGAAGCCCACCGGCATCCTTGTATAGGCGTCGATAGCGATGGTCAGCCAGGGACGGCCGATCGCAAAGCGTCGTTGTGAGTCCATGACGATCAGATCCAGTTTGGTGTGGTCCACCTCGATACGCTCCAGCGGCCGCGTCGTGGTGATCCCCTTATTCCAGGCCCGGAATTTGAGATCGGCTGCGACTCTGCCGTAACGTTTGGCTATGCGTTCATACGGATTTGTGTGCCGATTAATTTCATCGTAGAGCCAGCGGAGGCTCGGAACCGGCAGTACTGATTTGCGTCCGGGGCGGGAATTCTCCGCGTCGATCGCCACAAGCACTGCGTCATATACCCTGCGCACCGTTGCCCTTTCGGGTGTCAGGTATCGGTCGCGGACCACTCGCGCGACAATGTCCAGAACCTGCCTGGGGAGGCGACGCCCGCGCCAGCCGCGGTGGCGCGTGCTTGGAAACAGGGACCGGATGTCCCTGCCGGCGGCCAGAAAATCACGGAACCATCTGCGGATTGTCGAATAGGACGGTGCGGCAGGATCATTGAGCGCCTTCGCTGTCGCCGCAATCATAGGCATGGCCATGGCTTCTGACAGCTGGGTCATTCCGGCCAGGTGAAGAGGTCGGATATATGCCCATTTTCGCTCGAATAGCTTTCTTTCTTCGGCGCTAAGTCCGGCAATATCCCGCTTCAGCTTTTGCACCAGGTGATCCGGATTGAGGGTGCTTCGCTTCAGCTGCGGCACAGGCACCTTGAGTTGTTTTTTTTCTCAGCGATTCCGACCGCTATGTCGACATGCTTGATCTGCGTGAGGTCTCCAGTCTTCTCGCACCGCAGGTGGACAACATCGCCGATGACGCTGATCACCTGATGCAGCAGACCGGACATCCAAAGATACATACCTACGGAGAGCGGTATCGCCGGCATTCGCGCACCTCACGCCCAGGTCAGAAGCATGTCTGGCGTTATTGGCGCCACGGCCAGGTCAGCCGCGAGATATCCACGGGCGAGCAGGCTGTAGATGGTGGCGATGTCAGGCAGGTCCGAATCCAGCATATGACCCAGCTCTTCCGCCGACAGCTCGCCGCTCGACGTCAGGGTCCTCTTCACCAGGTCGAACTTGTGCTCTTCGATGCCGTGGCATCGATATCTGAGGAGTATCTTCCGATTGGACAGGAGCGGTTCGACCTTGATATCCACGTCAGTCACCACCCGGTACTGGTAGCCTAACTGCCCAAAGTGATTGGCGGCGGCCGCGAACACTGCCTCGTATTTGCTCACCCTTTTGGCCGGCTTCACCTCGTAGAGGAAATTCCCATTCCGCTGTTCGACGTAAAAGTCCGGCGTGTAGCGAAGGCTCTTCCCTGCGGCCTGAAGCTGCACAGTCACCGGCTGCTCCCTGAACCGGAGAACCCGGTCTTCGAACTCCAGGTGGGTGACGAACTCCTGCTCGAGATGAGACTCGCAATAGATCGTCCGGCCGCTCTTACGGCTGGGGAACCGGCTCATGCACCTAGGCATCGAAGGCAGAATCACCTTCCTGGCACGCCGTCCGTCCATTGAAATCATTGGCATCTTTCCTCGAATATAGTGTTGTAGAAAAATACAACGTTGTAGACGCTACAACGCAGCCTCGGCAAAATGCAAGCGTGTTGATGAGGCGGCTCGGGTTGCAGGAATTCAGGCAGCAGCAGGAGCCTCCACAACCGGTATTGGGCGCTAATGGTTGTGGATCAGGTCACAGGCGGTTGTGGGATTTTGCTTAATCTCTGAAAAGAAAGGCGTTTCGACTTTGTCGGGAATTACAACCAGTCTGTATGTTCAGTGGGGTTGATGCTAAATGAACATCATGGCGGACCCCAAAACCCTTAGTCCTGAAGCTGCTATTGCTACCATTAAACGGGCTTTGAGCAGTAAAGGCAGCTGGGTGCTCGTTGCGGCCGCTACCAGTTCGGTTGCAAAGGCCGGGACCTGGCGAGGAAAGTACCGCTCCGAGACTGATTGGCTGAATGACGCGGCCAAAGCGGCTGATGTCACTGCAAATACCCTTCGTCGGTACCTCACTGCCGCGGAGTTCTTTCGGAAGCAGGCACCGGAAGCGTACCTAAACCTGACTACTGGCAGAGTAAAATCCGATGTTCCGGATCCAAAGTTTGGCACCGTCGAGATCATCAAGCGTATTCACGATATCTCACCAGATAAGTCAAAATCGGCACTGGCGGCGCATCTCGCCGACAATCTGACATTCCGGGCGGCGCAAGAGCAGTACTCCAGCTTGTTTAAACCGATCATTGACCCCTTTGCTGGCAGCGGCGTGAATTTTGTTTATGGGAACCCACCGTACTCTGCCGTTGGGGACTATGGGAAAACCGCTAGCAGGCTCGTACATGCTGGTCGGAATAAGCTGCACGAACTGATCGAAGCTTGTCATGAGATAACAGCCGGAATTGGATCTGGTGCGCGCCCACCTTATGTTGTTCTGCGTGACCGGCATCGGTTCCGCTATATCAGCCCAGACGTCATAGCTGTTGGAACAAAGAATTCACAACTGGCATTCATTGATGGGTTTAATTTGAGGCGCATTGCGGTTGGATCGTCACGCACCGCGATCAACCGCTTAATCAGCGACACTGCGTTTTATTCGAGTTTCTTTCGCCACTATTGGCTCGTTCTGGATTCCGAGATCACCGAAGCAGAAGAGATTTCAAAATCCCTCGACGATCTATCATTGGTCAATGTTGGCCTCGCTTTTCTCACTACTGGGAAGTGGGCAGAACTGAAAATCGCGCGTCACCCGACTGGCGAACCGCATCCCGATAGACGCGACTTGGCACTTGCAGAATTACGCGAAGTGACACTTTGATAAATTGGCTTCTTGGTTCAGCATCGATAGCTGTACAAACAGATTCGACGGCGCCTCACAGTCAGATTGCCACGAAGGAGTGAGAATTGCGGATTATACTGGACGAAGGCTGCTCCATGCATGAAGTTGGACTGAGTCCGTGAATTGTATGAGCAGTAGTATATTCTTCAGCATTCCAAGAGAGTGATTTCCAAGGAAATTCCGGTAGACGTCTGTCAGTTCTCACGTTTACTGAGACTCAACAAATAATCTGCTGCTCCAAGCAGACGGCGTCTTCGGGTACCTTCATATCGCGATCAGGCAACATACCACCTTCGGATCTCCATGGTGGTCCGGGTGATTCGCAGTGCGATCGCCGCGATGATGAGATTATAGGCCCAGAAGCCCAGGCTCGCTTCCGTCATACCCATAGTCGCGATGAGGTCCCCAATCCAGTCATTGCCGTCTCCGGCGCTGTGCTGGTAGAGCTCGCGCATCTTGAGCACGATGCCCAGAAATCCGAAAGGCAGATAAGCATAGTCGATGCCGCGTACAAGGTTCTGCGTTGCTAGGTGTCGGATGGCAAGGGCAACAACGTGGAAGACGATGAGCCATGCCGTAAACGCGACAATCGCCTGGCCCGGGCTGCCAAATACCGGCAAATCTACCATTGGTACCAGGAACGGTGGATAGAGTGGCTGTCCGTCGGGACGCCCCCTCACCATCGGATCCAACGCCACGAAGCTGATGCCACCGACCAGGTAAATCAAACTGGTCACGGCAACATTGACGAGATCTCGCTTGAGGAGCTCGTCGACGCTTTGGCCCGTCGCCTCGCTTTGTTTCCTGAGATGGTCGACCCTGGCATGAAATTTCTCTGGGACCGCCTTCCCGGCAACAAGGTAGGACCGTAGGCGTTGGATGCGTATGGCGTGGTAAAGTGAGAACCCTCCCACCAACAGGGCAATGATCAGAATGCCGGACAGGAGTGGCTGCGACAGTATCCAAGTTAGTGTCTGCATGGATGTGGATGTCCCCCAAGATTTGGGCGTGTCTCTTGGCATCGTAAATGGGTTCCGCGCCGGCACCACCCTCGGTATATCTGTTGCCCCTTTTTCTAGTATATGACATGGGCACCCTGCAGGCAGGTAATGGGAAAGGCGGCCTCTCCATGGCCTGCTGCGGGCTCTCTATAAAATACAATATGATACAAAAAACTAAGGGCGCCGGACGTCACAGATTCCCTTGCGATTATACCGGATCGTCTCAGAATTTTGTGTGAGCAGCCTCAAAAATACCTGTGAAGATAGTTCGGAATCCCGCACTTCCGTCTCAAAATAGCTGAGATTCGACAACGTCCTACCTGATCAGATTCTCAGAGATAAATTTCTCCAGCACCTTCCCCTGCGTCTGGCTGAAGCACGGATTCCGCACCACCGTGTGAAATGTCGTGCTGCTGTCGCAGGGCACGCCGTCGATGACGCCAACCGGTACGGCGATCAGCGTGACCTCCTGGATCTGCCCGAGGAAAGCCAGGGTAGCGGCCGTCTCGAAGCTGTCCTCCGGTGACGCATAGACCAGCGCCGGAAGCCGGCCGGCCCCGGTGATCAGGGCCGCATAATCGTCGCGCAGTTTCTGGCGCACCGGCGAGCGCTGGCCGATCTTGCCGGCAAAGGCGGGGGCGAAGGCAACCACCGCATTCGCGGTCTCCGGATTGCGGGCAAGCGCCATCAGCGAGGCCCAGCCACCCATCGAATGCCCAAACAGGAAAATCTGCCTTGCCGGCACGCCGGCGGCGATGAAGGCCCGGGCCCGGGCCTCGATAATGCGGGACCGCAGCATCACCTTGTGATCGCCGGTCCCGGTGGCATCGTCGAATTCGCCAAGCACCAGCGAGCAGAAGCCATCGACCAAAACCGTCTTCCCGGCAATGCTCCGGCCATAGAGACCGTGAACGACGGCCGGCACGCCGGAACTGGAATCGATCCGGTTCATTTGGCAGGAATCCATGGTTTTGTCCGGGCCGGACCCATGGCTGTATATGATCACAATCGTGCCCGCGGGATTGCTCAGCGGAGGAAGCGCCGCCTTGCCATAGTGTGCGGGCACCTCGCCGGCGCGGGCGGCCTTAACCGCCAGCACCAGCAACGCCACGCCAAGAATCAGCCGGATGATCTTTCTCATACGCTATCCCGCAATCTGCCGAATTTCAGGTGCCCTCTCCAGGGCAACGCCGGTCGTGGCCTGGACCATCGCTGCCCGCGCCTTTGCCGTGAGAGGCATCCGGGACAGCGCCACCAGGCACGGATCCCGGACATATTTCTGGTCGAGCAGATTGGCCGCCTCGATCTCCAGCAGCCACAGAAGTTCCTGGCGGTTCAGCACCACCAGGTCATTCTGATGCCTGTCATGGATGACGATATCCGTCCTGCCCCATTGCCCGATCAGTCCATTGGGGCGATCTGCGACGCAGAACAGGTAAGCTAGCTGTTCGGCGTCATATCCGATCAACTGGCGAAGCTGCCGCCGCTGGCTGAACGGCAGCGTGGCCCGCCGGAAATGCTTCGTGCCGTAGATGCTGTGAAACAGGCCAGCCAGGCAGACATGGGCCGGATTGCCCCAGGCGGCCAGCAGGTCGTAGGTGCCGCAGAGATGATCGTACAGGTGGCGGTTCTGGTGCGGCACCCGATCGGCATGCAGGAAATCGACCAGAAATGCCCTGTACTTCTCGTCAGGCATGGCTGAGCTCGGTCTTGAACATCAACGTGATCCGCATGACCGGGCAGGTCCGGCTGACCCCGCGCGCCAGATGCGGCACGGTTCCGGGGAAGCACACCATGCGGTTCGGCCGCGGATAGATCGAGGCGATGATGTCGGTCTTGTCCGGGCTGAAAAATACTGTTTCGCCAGCCCAGTTCGGCGACCAGCGGTCATGCGGGTAGTAGATGACCGTATAGCTGTTCGGAGCCATGGAATCGGTATGCAACGATCCGTCGCTACCATAGGTCTGGCCATTGGCGTAGCAGCGGACCAGACGATGCCCCCTCAGAACGCTCGCAGATAACGCGGCCCACAAGCCGTAAAGCAGAGGAGCTTCCTTCTGTAGCTCCGCCGCGCAGTCTACCGGCGTCAGGTGATCAAGCGCCTCGTAGTGATCCGGGGTTATAGGGCCTGCAAAGTGCCTGTGCCAGAAGGAAAACCGGTCGGTCATCGGCTCCGCCTTCCAGCCGAATCCCCAGCTGGGCTGCCGCAGGAACTCGTAAATCTTTTCCCGATCCTCATCGCGCAGGCAGTTGTCGAACTTCATGATCCCGGGATTCGTTACCGGGGCTGCTATTGTTTGGGCCAGCTGCTCCATCGGGCACTCCTATTGCGAGCTCGCAGGCGACCGCCCAACGAGCCCGAGAATGTAGTTCCCTCCGGTCTGCTGGAAGCCCAGCCGCCGGAGGAACCGATCGGTGCGGGCCAGCCGTATGCCGGTCGTAACATTAAGATGAATCTCGACGCAGCCCTTGATGCGCGCCCAGTTGCGGAAGGCATGCAGGAGCTTCACAGCTGCGAATCCATTCCGGGCGGCCGGCTGTACGTAGATACTGGCAATGGTTCCGAGAATTGCCCGGGAGAACATGGCCTCACCGGCCATCCCCCAGCAGTAGCCCACCAGCTGCCCGTCCCGCTCAGCGACAATCACCGCCTGCCGCTCACGGTCGGAAACCGCTCGCAAGGACAGCTGGCGTGCTTTCGTTTCGTCAAATGGATGAGCAGAGTAGCGCGCCTCGTGGTATGCCGCATATCCGAGGGGATAAAGCGCGTCTACGTCTGCCAACGTGGCAAGTCGCACCCGGACACTGCCTCGCTCGCCTGCAGGCTCCGCTGCTGCCGCATCCTGCACCCTGCCGGCCGCGCTATTCACCAGCTACCGCCTTCTCTTCCTCTTCCGCGGCGGTCACCAGGACCGCCAGATCGGTGGCAGGATCGACGTTCTGGTTCGCTGGCGGCTCTTCGATCCCTGCGGTGAAGGCCGCCATCATCGATTTCAGGGTGGCAAGCTGCGCATTGATGTCAGGTGGAGGTGCAGCATCTGGAGCACCACTCTGGTAGTTCAGTACGACGTCACCCACGGTACCGGCGGAACCATCCGTGCGGTAATAAGTTGCTTCGCCGAGCACGATGTTTCCCGCTTCGGCCCGGCTGTTCCAGTCGGAATTCAGACTGATCGCAGTAATTCCGACCTGGTCAAGGGTGCGGAATTCACCCTCATCGCTGACACCATCCTGGTTGGCATCCTGCCACACGCCGAATTTCGACCATTCCGCATCCTGTGCATCCAGCATGCCATTGTTATTACTGTCAAAGGCCCGCAGACCCTCGAGATCGCTGGCAGCACCGGGGAGGTAATCAACGAAGGCGATCTCATCGCGCTGTGTGATCGCGCCATCCTGGTTGTGGTCGTAGGCGAGCAGGCCGTCGGTGCTGGCCACCCAGCCCATGCGATCGAGATAGCCGTCGGCATTGATGTCGAAGAAGGCGGTCGATTCATCAACCGGGATCAGGTCGAGACCGTTGCCGTTGAGATCGATGATGACCGGCTTGCCGTCGCCACCACCGTCGCCGCCATCGCCGCCACCGGTGCTCGGGTCACCACCGCCGTCCGAGCCTCCCCCGCTCGGCGCCGGAACCCAAGTCCAAGTGCCGTTGCTGTAGGTGTAATCACCGGCATCGTTCACCCATCCGCCATCGCCACCTTCGCCGTTGCTAACCCAGTGTTGCGGAGGTGGCGGCGCCGGATCAATGACATCAGCGACACTTATACTGACATAGCCATTTGTTGTACCGCCCTGACCATCTGACACTGTGTAGTAAAAACCCGCTGCACCGAAAAAGTTTCCATTGGGCGTGAAGGTAATGTTGCCATCAACCATGGACACCGACCCATTGGACGGGCTGTGCACTCCTAGCAGCGTAAGCGTGTCCCCCTCAATGTCGCTGTCGTTGGCTAGAAGATCCGCCGCCGAGATGGCCAGAGAAGTGTCCTCATTCATCGAGTAGCTGTTGGTCACAGCGATCGGTGCGTCATTAACCGGATCGACAGTGATAGTCACAGTTTGCGTGGCAGTACCGCCATAGCCATCGCTGACAGAATAGTCGAAGCTAGCCGTGCCGTAGAAGTTGGCCGTTGGCGTGAAGGTGACGTTTCCGCCGACCAGCGACACCGTTCCACCGATGGCATTGGTCACGCTAGTGACCGTCACAGCATCCCCATCTACGTCGCTGTCATTGGCCAACAGGCTGGAGACCGGGATCAGCAGCGGTACATCTTCATTGGTGGAGAAGCTGTCTGCTACGGCATCGGGGTTATCGTTGACAGCGGCGATCGACACAGCGGCCGTTGCCCAGGTAACGCCACCATTGCCATCATCAACAGCATACTGGAAAGTTGCGCTGCCATTGTGGTTCAGCGTGGGGGTGAAGACGACGTCGCCGTTGCCGTCCAGGGCCACGCTGCCACCCACCGCATTGCCGACAGCTGATATGGTCAGTATGTCGCCGTCCACATCGCTGTCGTTGGCCAGAAGGCTGGCAGCAGAGATCAGAAGAGCGATGTCCTCTGTGCCAAGGACCAACTCGCTAACCACATCAGGAGCGTCGTTGACCGCTGCGACCAGAAGGGTGACGGTTTGTGTTGTTGCTGCACCATTGCCGTCGGAGATGGTGTAGGCGAAGCTGGCGGTGCCATTGAAGTTTGTCTCCGGCGTGAACACCAGATTGCCACTACCATCCAGCGCGACACTGCCGCCGACCGCATCCTGCACCGAAGTGACGGTCAGGATATCGCCGTCCACGTCACCATCGTTAGCCAGAACCAGCGCCGGCGGGATGACCAGTACCGTGTCCTCAGTCGCGGCCAAGGTTTCGGCGCCGGCCACGGGCGCATCGTTGACCGGTGCGACACTGACCAGCACTTTGGCTGTCGACAGATTACCGAAATCGTCGCGCACGGTGTAACTGAAGCCGGCGAGACCATTATAATCGGCAGCCGGGGTGAAGGCTATCTTTCCGTCGATGAAGGCCACCGTGCCACCGGTCGCACCCGATACCGAAACGATGGCCAGCGAACTGCCCATCGGGTCGGAATCGTTGCCTAGCAGAGTGGCCGGATCGATCAGCAGCACCGTATCCTCGTCGGTCGCGACGACATCGTCCTGCAGCACAGGCGGTGGATCGGTGAACTCCGGGGTGGAGATGACCGGGAGTGACGCTTGGGCGGCGGGTGCGACTGCCTCGGCAATACTGTCGGCCGACACAGGAGCGTCCGGCGCTGGGACGGCGTCTGCAAGAAGGGTTTCACCATCACTGTTGCCGGCAGCGTCGCCGGTGCTAGCCCCGGACGATGCGGATTCCATGGCCATCGTGGGGACAGACGTAGCAACTGCCAGCGGCGCGGCGCTCACGATGTCGGAGAGGGTGGCGGTCTTCTGCGCAGGCACTGAGGTTGCCGTTATCGCAGCAGCCGGTGCAGCAAGGTCAGCGATCACCTGGCCCACCTGCAGTGACGGGCCGCCGCCGTCCCCAGCCAGCGCCGCCACTGCCGCCTGCATGTTCTCGTCGCTGCCGATGGCGGACTGCCCCACCGTCACCGCCGCTTCGGCCGGATCGGCACCAAGTGCGACCGCGCCGGCGGCGACCGCCGCCAACGCCGCCGCCATCTGTCCGGCCACGGCGGCGGTGCCTTCACCGGCCGCCGCCTGCCAGAACTGCAGCTGGTTATACTGGCTGTTGCCAAAGACCAGCTGGCCATTCGCCCCCACGCTGCTCGACAAGTTGAGATTGATCACCGTGCCATCAGCCAGTTTGACCGTTTCGACGCGGCCCTGGCTAGTCATGCCGTTCTTCACTACGATCTGGTCGCCGGTGGCCGAACCGTCCGGCGCCTTCACCTTGATAACGATATCCTGACCCTGCACTTGGAAATCGAGATCATCGGCCGTGATGTCTTCTCCGAATTCCAGCGTGTCGCTGCCGCCGGTCTCCTCGATCACATCGCTGCCGTCACCGCGGCCGAATCGGTACGTGTCGTTGCCGCTGCCGCCCTGCAGGGTATCGTTGCCGCTTCCGCCTTCCAGCAGGTCGTTGCCAGTGCCGCCGATCAGGGTATCGTCGCCGCGACCACCGAAAAGCAGGTCATTGCCGGCGCCACCATCCAAAGTATCGTTGCCATCGTCGCCAAACAGCAACTGGTTGCCGGCCCCGCCGGACAAGACTTCGTCGCCGGTATTACCGGTGAGCGCCGAGGCGGTATCGGCATTGCCGACCGCGAGATGCGATACGCCGAGATTGCTAACCGCGCCCTGGTCGTCGGTGACGCTGACCTGCAGTTCACGCACGCCTGGCCCAGCGTCTTCGTTGACGAAGGTCACTGAATCCAGAACCGCCTGGTAGGTGGCCAGCGGCGCCGTACCAGTAAAACTGAGCCCATCCGGATTAGCCGAATCCGCGCCAAAGCCGCCGCCAACCACACTGAGGCCGGTAGGCTGACCTCCACCATCCAACACTTGTCCATCTGGCGCGATGGTGAAGCCGCCGGATAACTGCAACGTGTCGCCAGCCTGGGCACCATCGCCAATGCGGAAGACCGCCGCAGTCAGGTCCGTACTGTCAATATCCGACAGGTCAAGATTGTTGCCCGCACCGACGTTAGCAGGGTTGACATGGCTGACCTGCGCCTCGCCGACATCGATTTCGAGGATCACGTCATTGTAGTCGCGGTCAGCGCCTCCGTTGAGCAGAAGGTCCTCCCAGCCAACCGCGATCCGGTCGGGTGCCGTACCCTCGCCGGCCGCCACATGCTGCTGGCTATCCGGATTCAGGGCCAGCGTGTTGATCGGCTGCCCGTTAAAGTTGGCATTGGCGTCGGCAGCCGTATGGAAGACTGGCTGGCTGACCAAACTGCCACTCGATGGATCAGCCCCCGGCGCATGCACCATCAACCGCGGCGCGGCGCCGTCGAAAAGAGTGGCCGGATCCCCGTCGGCCTGCACAAAGCTGAATTCCGCCGTGCCATTGGCCACCTGCTGGATCAGCGGGTTGCCGGCGGCGTTCTGGATCATGAACAGGCCAATGGTAGTCCCAGCCGGCAATACGCCAAGCGAGACCTCGTCGCCCGGCTGCAACGGGGGTACCGAGGCATTGGGAAAGACCAGTTGCGGCTGGCCGAAGCTGCCGTCCGGATTAATGACGTAGTAACCGATGACGTTCTGGAAGCCTGCGCCGTCGGTATGCAGTGAAACCGTGACCTCACGATCCTGGTCGTCCAGCGTAATTGGCCCGACACCATTGACGAAAGCCGAATCTAGGGCCTGCCCTTCCTGTGTGTCGGTCAGCACGTCGATGAAATTGGTGATTCCGGCCTGGAATTGGCTGGTCACCTGTTCGGTGGTGGCAAAGCCGAAGCGGTCGATCGCGACCTCTGGTGCGTCGTTGACGGCGGCGACATCCACCGCGACCATGGCGGTATCGGTGCCGCCATGGCCATCCGATATCGTATAGCTGAAACTGGCCGCACCGTTGAAATTCGGATCTGGGGTAAACACCACCTGACCGCCAACCAACGCCACGCTACCACCAACGGCATCGCCAACACCAATTACACTTAGCGCGTCTCCGTTGGGATCACTGTCATTTGCTAGCAGCTGCCCAACTGGCACTGCAAGAACGGTATCTTCCGTGCCAAATAGGTGGTCGTTGACTGCATCAGGTGGCAGTGGTGGGGGTGGTGGAGGAGGAGGGGGAACAAAGAAGAAGTCTGGCCCTGAAGGAGAAGACGGACTATCTCCTCCCGGCGGACTAACGCCGCATCCTGGCCCCACCCCAGTGGTACAAGCATCGTTGTTGTTGCCATTGCTATTACCTCCATCACCGCCGCCGCCGCCGCCGTCACCACCTCCCGACCACATCCCTTGAAGGCGTGGCGGCCGCAGGTCTTCTAAGAGACCGTTCTTTCGCAGCCAATCATGAAAGTAGTCACCTAGTACTAGTGGAGACATCGTTTATTCTCCGATCATCTCAGCTGCATGGAGAACATATCGCGACTTATGTTCGCCGCTTGCTCTGAAGCTTGCTCTCATTTCTGTCTCGGCTTGCGGTTAAACCGCGACATTCTCGTCGCCGCGATCACTTCCACCTGGAAATCCAAACACCATGCATGAGGCATCACTAATCCTGCACCTGAGAAAAACTGGGCGGTGCCTTGGTGTACAATCTACCTAGATCCGGAGGGCGGCTTTCATCTGGCCTTAACTCAGCAATAATGCCTTCAACTAGTTGCTTGACCTCGTCATATGACATTCCACTACGCAGGCGCGGATCATAAAGAACGCGAAGATAAAGAAGATCGTAACTAGAAGGAGCGTTCAACGTATCCACTCGATGACCACTGTGGTCGACGCGAATAATAGATGGCCACGATTTCGTGCTGTCGAATGGCAAGCCAAGTGCCTGCAGTGTTTCTTCATATATGCACCGCTGCATATATCCGAAGTTCATGCTGATCGTGATCATGGTAAAAATCGCGCCGTCCACTTTGAACGAAGGCCCAAACATACAAATCTTCTGCGCCCAACCTGGGTCGCTAGATGGATAGATAAATCGATTGTGAATTGCTCTTGAGTACGAGGCTTTGAAGGGTTCGGGGACCTTATGATCTTGGATCGAGCCTATAAGCTTAGAATTTGCGTATTCTGCGATCGCACCTGATCCACGGCCGTTGACCTCCCGTGGCACAAAAACCATCACTAGATTGGTTGTTGATCGGCACTCGGAAGTAACAATTTGTATTTCGTTGGTTAGCGAGTACGCGGCGGCCACACGAGAGACAAGCGCGCGCTCCTCGGCACCTGGCTCTCCAGCGACTATTAGGCAAACATCACGCTGGTCGGCCTTGTACAAAGATCTTCGGCGTCCGGAACCGAGAATTTGCTCGCGACTATAGAAAGCCACCGTCATAAAATCGGCGGCGAGGGCTGCATTTGACGGCTCGCGCATTGGGCCAGAGCAAGCAACCAACGTACAGAGGCCAACCATAGACAGAGCAGGCAGAAGGCATTTCATGGTAACAGCCGCCGCTTGTACAAACCGCCGACGGCGGTAAAGCCGCAGCGTTGAAGGAATTGCCCTGCCCGATCAACCTTTCGCCCAGACGAAACCCCAACCTGGACTTCAAGTGCGCCGTGGCGTCTAGCCCAAATCGTGAATGCGCTAACTAGCTGTCGAGCGAGCGCGGTCCCACGGCTGCTCGCATCAATATAGAAAATAATATCCCGGGCGTAACACGCGCTTGAAAAGAAGTAATCTTCCACAAGTCCCGCCAGGAATCCGACGAGACGGCCTTCCCACTCCGCTATAAAGACGCAGTGACGCTCGGTGTTGGTCAAGAATCGCGCGACCGTCGTCATAACCTTAGCTTCGTCGAATGGCACAAAATGATAGTGCGTTTCGCAATGTGCGAGCCGCCCCAGACTCAACAGAGCTGGAATATCTTCTGCCCGAGCGAGTCGCACAACTAAGCCGGTCCTAGGCAGAACAGTGACATCACTTTGGAGCGGCAGCATCTGCCTGGGTCTCCAGCGGTTGGACCAGCTTTACCTGAGGTCCGTTTGGGCCCTGATGCCAATACTTGAACGACTTGCCAGGGAGGATGTTATCGCGCAAATCACCCATCACCTCTTCACCCCCTCCAAATGGCGAAATCAGATCAATCATCCAACTGCGGTCTCCAGATTTCCAATCTGTCGGTGCAAGCCGTCTCGCGACTAGAAACCGCGCCTCGGCATCCTCTGACAATTGCGCCCAAGAGACGTAGGCTACCGGCCGGCCACCCTTCATATAGAGTTTGAACTGATGCAGTTGGACCGGCGGATATAAAAGCCATTCAAGATCTGCAAGGAAGAAGTAGCGATGCCCGGGAGACTGCATCATCAGCAGTCCGATATTGATCAATACCTGTTGCACATCCAGTGGCTTGTCTGCACCGGGAGTAGCAACCCGGCGCTGAACGGCCTGCATATCTATCCTGACGGACTTTGATTCCTGTGCCGCTGACGCCGCTGCTGCATTTCCAGTTTGCACAGAGCTTGCTTCGACAATGCTCATCTTTCCCTCAGGCTTTCCTGTTTGTAGCGGACCAGCGGTGCGAGCACGAAGTCGATGATGCGGCGCTGATCGGTCTTGATTTCGACGGTGGCCGTCATGCCAGCGCCGATCGGCAGCTCGCGCCCCTCGATCTCCATCTTCTGGGCATCGAGAGCGATGCGCGCGGCATAGACGAGGCCCAAGGTCTTGTCCTCAATGGCGTCGCGCGACACCGTGGTGACAGTACCTTCCAGATAGCCATAGCGGGTGAAGTTGTAAGTCTCGAACTTAACCACCGCCGGCTGGCCGGCCTGCACGAAGCCGATATCCTTGTTCAGCAGCATGGCCTCCACTTCAAGGCGGCTGTCTCCTGGCACAACGACCAGCGCAGTCTGGCCCTGGGTCATGACGCCGCCGACGGTGTTGACCGCCAGCTGCTGCACGGTGCCGTCGATGGGGGCAGTCAGGGTCTGGTAGAGCAGGCGCTGCTCGGCCTTTAGCAGATCCTGCTGCAGGCCGGCGATCTTGCGGCCGGTCTCGGCCAGTTCGCCCTGCAGGCCACGCTCGAATTCCGCCTGCACGCGTCGCAGCTGCGCCTCTGCCAGTGCGATGCTGCTGCGGATTTCCCCGTCCCGTGTCCGCAGGACCAGCAGGTCATGCTGCTGGTCGGATAGCTGCTGGCGGATCTCCAGTAGTGGCATTGCCGCGCCGATGCCCTTGTCGACCAGAGTCTGCTTAGCCTCTACGCGCTTCGCCAGCAGCGGAATGCTGGCTTCCAGCTTGGCGATCTGGGCTCGTAGCGACCGTTCCTCGCCGCGATGACGTGCCAGCTCGGCGCGGGCGGCATCCTGCTGGGCGCGAAACTCGGCGGCGCGGCCCAGCATCAGTCGGCGCTGCACTGTCAGGGCGACTGTGTCCGCGGCGGGGGGCTGGACGAAGACCCTTCCTGGATCGGCCGGATTGCGGGACAGCGCCTCCAGCCGGGCCCGGTCGAGCAGGGCCAGCTGCAGGTCGCTGCGGACTTGGTCGTAGCCTGCCAGCGCTGCCGTCGGATCGAGCTCGACAAGGATGTCTCCCGCCCGCACCCGATCGCCGTCCCGGACATGGATGGCCCGCACGACCCCGGCCTCGGGTGCCTGCAGCAGCTTGACCCGGCCGGCCGGGATTACCCGGCCCTGGCCGACCGCCACTACGTCGACGGTGCCCAGCGACGCCCAGACTACAACCAGGACAGCCAGCAGGCAGATGCTCCACAGCAGGATGCGGCCGACCGGCGAAGGAGCGGCATGCAACACCTGCAGGCGGCCGGGATGGAAATCGGCCATCAACGGTGATGGCGGCGGCATGGCGGCAGCTTCACTCGGCGGCATTGGACACCCCCGCCGCCGCGGCCGCGGCCGGTGCGGTGCCGGTCTGCAGCTGGTAGAGCTGGGCATAGCGGCCGTTCTGAGCCAGCAGATGGCCATGGTCGCCGCTTTCGATCAGGCGCCCATTCTCCAAGGTCAGGATGTGGTCGCAGCCATGCAGGGTGGAGAGCCGGTGGGCGATCAGGATCACCGTGCGGCCGGCACAGATCTGCCGCATGTTGGCCTGGATCGCCCGCTCGGCCTCGGTATCCAGCGCGCTGGTCGCCTCGTCGAAGATCAGGATGCGGGGGTCGGTCGCCAGCGCCCGGGCAATGGCTATGCGCTGGCGCTGCCCCCCGGACAGGGTCATGCCGCGCTCGCCGACCATGGTGTCGTAGCCCTGCGGCAGCGACAGGATGAAGTCATGGGCCCCGGCCAATTCGGCAGCGGCGATCACCTTGTCCACTGGCAGCAGTGGGTCGGCCAGCGCGATATTCTCGCGCACCGACATGTTGAACAGCACGTTGTCCTGCAGCACCACGCCGATCTGCCGGCGCAGCCAAGCGGTATCGGTACGTGCCATGTCGATGCCATCGATTAACACGCGGCCACGCTCCGGGACGTGCAGTCGCTGGATCAGCTTGGCCAAGGTCGATTTGCCCGAGCCGGATGTGCCAACGATGCCAACCACCTGCCCTGGCAGAATGCTGAAGCTGACCTCACTGAGGACTTCCGGCCCGTCAGCCCGGTAGCGGAAGCTGACCTGCTCGAAATCGATGCGGCCGCGCAGGGCCGGCAGATGCGAAGGATTGTCGATCCGGGTTTCCGACGGACTGTTCATGATGTCGGCCAGCCGCTGGATCGACACCCGCACCTGCTGGAAATCCTGCCAGAGCTGTGCCAGCCGCAGGATCGGTGCCGCCACCCGCCCCGACAGCATGTTAAAGGCAACCAGCTGGCCGACGCTGAGATCGCCCTTCATCACCAGCAGGGCGCCGAGCCATAGCAGGGCGACGGTAGTCAGCTTGCCGACCACGGCAATCAGCTGGGCGCCGATGGCCGAGACCTGGCCGGCACGAAAGCTGGCCGTCGTCGACTGCGCCAGATGGTCTTCGAACCGGCGCTGGATGCGCGGCTCGATCGCCATCGCTTTCAGGGTCTCGATACCGCCCAGCAGCTCGACCATGAAGGCCTGCGTCTCGCTGGCCTGGCCGGCTTTGTCGTCCAGCCGCCGCTTCAGCAGCGGCGTTACGACAAAGGAGATGATCAGGTAGACCGGGATGGTGGCCAGAACGATGGCGGTCAGTACCGGGCTGAAATGATACATCACAGCCAGGAAGACCACTGTGAACCCGGCGTCGATGGTGAAGGTGAGCGTCGAGCCGGTGAGGAAATTACGCACAGTCTCGAGCTCGCGCAGGCGCGCCACTGATTCGCCGATCCGCCGGCTCTCGAAATAACTCATTGGTAGAGCCATCAGCTGGCGGAACAGCCGGGCGCCGAACTCGACGTCCATCCGGTTGGTAGTATGCGACAGCAGATAGGTGCGCAGCCCGGTGAGCAGAGCCTCGAAGAGGGTTACGGCCAGGAGGCCGATGATCACCACGTCCAGCGTGGTCAGGCCGCGATGCACCAGAACCTTGTCGATCACCACCTGGAACATCAGCGGGCTGACCAGGCCGAAAAGCTGCAGGATGAAGGAGGCCGCCAGCACCTCGCCAAACAGCCGGCGGTATTTTCCGGCCACGCCGAAGAACCAGGAGAGCGAGAAAGGTATTGCCGCCGCGCCCGCCTCCTTGCGCCTGAACTCGATCAGGCGACCGGCATAGAGCACATCGAAGGCATCGAGGGTCATCTGCGACGCCTGTCCGGCGACGGCATCCTGGAGCAGGACGGCACCGTTTTCGCAGCGCGCCAGCACCACAAAGCGACCGTCACGCAGCAGAGCGAGGCCCGGCGGCGTCGCCTTGGCCAAATGCTTGAGCGGAACTTTACGGCTCGCGGCGGTCAGCCCCGCGACATCTGCCGCTTTCAGAATATCGGTTTCATCGAGCGTGTTGTTGCCGGCGCCAATAGCCTGACGCAATGTCTCGGCCTCCACCGGGATCTCATAGAACCCGGCGATCAGCGCCACCCCCAGCAGCCCGCTATCTCCTGATGAGACAACTCCGGACATGACACCCCCAGCAACTGCACTGCAGCGATAGATTCTTCTATGCGATGTGATCGACGGGCAGCCGGGGTAACGGGGGCAGCCGTCGTTTCAGTGACAAATCAATCCTATGCAACCTATTGGGGCTCGCAAGTACTTTTCTTCATCATAAAATAGTAATTAGGAGTATTGCGCCAGCTGAGAAGCAACCCCAGCATGCGCCACGTCTATCATCTATTTTTTCTGTGCTGACTTCTCAAACGCGGGAACGCCCCGCTCAAAAGGCGCAAACGGGCCGAGAAACCGCCCTCTCTTGAATAGCTGCATCGGAAAATGAACCGGAACGCGATCGCTCTCACGCCAAGTAGGTCAAGAAAGCCAAAAGAAGGTTTCATCTTTCACCTCGCACATCTGCTCAACGAGGGCTGCACAGTGTTCACAAACCGCTGCGCCCTAGAGCATGGCCGCAGCGGACCCGGAGATGCGGGCCGTCACGGCGGCATATTTATTCACACTTTGTTCTCCTGATGAGGATAGATAGAACAAACAGGCGCCATTGTCAAGGTATATTTTCCGTAAATGCAGAAATAGTTCCCATGGTGTTCTGATCCGCCAGTCCTGCAGCCCGATCAGGCGCTTGACCAGCTCGACACAGGAAAACGGCAGCGGCGCCGCCGGCCGGCGCGGCGGCTCGGCCACCGGCACGGTCAGCGCGCAATGCCCGGCCCGGCGCAGATGGGCAGCCAGATCGGCGCCGGCCGGCCAGGCCGCAAAGCCGCGCAGCGCCAGCCAGTGCGACAGCGGATCGAGGCCGATCCAGCCGCCCTGCAGCGGCAGATAGGCATGGCAGTGGCGGAAGCCCGGCTTCAGCAGCCGCAGCAGGCGCAGGCTGCGATGCAGGCCGGTCGCCTCGGCGAACACCACCACCGCACGGTCAGGCACCGCATGGTCGGGCATCAGGGGATCAGGCATGGCGCAGCCGGATACCGCGGCCGGTATCGCACCTGGCGCCCACCCTGGCGCCCGGCCCGGGACCGCGGACGGAACAAAGCCGGGCCTGGCGCCCTGCGGGTCATAATATTTCATGGTTGCTCCCGGCTGTGCATGGAACAGGTCACAAATACATCGTCCGGCAGACCTTTATATTCCTAGTATGTTCCTATTTCAAACTCGTAATCAGAGAATATTCCTGTAGCCAAAACTGGCAAAATGTAAGACGATGTTCCCATGTTGACCCACAAGGCGATCTGGGCCGCGCTCGACGGCCTGGCCGAGAAATACGGACTGACCGCGTCGGGCCTTGCCCGCAAGGCGGGGCTGGACCCGACCACCTTCAACCGCAGCAAGCGCATCTCCCGCGATGGCAAGCAGCGCTGGCCGTCCACCGAGTCGATTTCCAAGGTGATCGATGCCACCGGCGCCTCAGTGGCCGAGTTCATGGACCTGCTGAGCGAGAATGGCGGCGGCTCGCGCATCAGCCACCGGATTCCGCTGATCGGCCTCGCCCAGGCCGGCGCTGCCGGCTATTTCGACGATGCCGGCTTTCCGGTCGGCGAGGGCTGGGAGAAGATTCCGTTTCCCGATATCGGCGATCCCAATGCCTATGCGCTGGAGATCAGCGGCGACAGCATGCTGCCGGTCTACCGCGACGGCGACATCGTCATCGTCTCGCCGGCGCAGAACAACCCCAGCCGCGGCGACCGCATCATCGCGCGGACCATGCAGGGCGAGGTGATGTGCAAGATCCTCACCCGCAAGACGCTGACCCGCATCGAGCTGAGCTCGTTCAATCCGGCGCATCCCGACCGCAGCTTCGACACCCAGGATGTCGCCTGGATGCACCGCATCGTCTGGGCGTCGCAGTAGTTTTCAGCCGTCGTTCCCGCGCAGGCGGGAACCCAGAAGCAGGCGCTATGCTGGATGCCCGCCATTGCGGGCATGACGAGGGTTTCTCACTCGCCCGGTTTCGTTGATGACCGACACGCCCGATCTTTCCACCGCCCTTGCGCGGCTGCCGGCGCTGGTGGCCGGCGGCGGCGTGGCCTGGTGGTCGGAAACCGGCCATCCCGTCGAACGACTGACGCCCGATGCCGCCGCGCGGCGCGCCCGCGCCATGCCGCCACTGCTGGTGCATGGCCGTGCCACGGCGGCGCGGCTCGGCGTCGAGCCGTTTCCCGCCCTCGACCTGCTCGACCTGTTTGCCTTCGTGCGGCCGGCGCGGTTCTGCCTGCCCACCGCCCATGGCCTGCTCGACCGCTGCGGCCTCGATGCCGCCGATGACGAGGAGGCCGCCGCCTGCCTGCGCGAGGCGGCCGCGACCCTGCTGGCCGAACTGCCCCGGCAGGGCCCGCGCAGCCTGAAACGCAGCGCCCGGCTGGCCCAGGGACTGCAGAAGGCGGGCTGGCCCTGGGCACCCTATCTGCTGGCGGCACTGGGGCCGATGGCGGCATCGGTGCCGGCCGGCGGTTTCGGCGGGCTGGATGTCTGGCAGGAACTGCCCGACTGGGTGGATTACGCACCGCCGCCGCCGCCCGACACCCAGAGCGTGTCGCCCATGGAGGCGCGCGAGCGGCTGGCGCGGCTGCTGGGCCAGAATAAACAGGGGCCGGCATCCGAGCTGCGCGCGGCCCAGGCCGATTATGCCGCCGCCACCGCCCAGGCCTTCGCGCCGCGCGAGACCATGGGCATGCCCGAGATGGTGCTGGCCGAGGCCGGCACCGGCATCGGCAAGACGCTGGGCTATATCGCGCCGGCCAGCGTCTGGGCCGAGAAGAATGGCGGCACCGTGTGGCTGTCGACCTACACCAAGAACCTGCAGCGCCAGCTCGACCGCGAACTCGACCGGCTGTTTCCCGATGCGGCCGAGAAAGCCGCCAGGGTCGTGGTGCGCAAGGGCCGCGAGAATTATCTCTGCCTGCTGAATCTGGAAGACGCCGCCCAGGGCGGCGCGGCACGGCCGCAGGACCTGGTGCCGCTGGCGCTGGTGGCGCGCTGGGCCGGCGCGACCCGCGACGGCGATCTCGCCGGCGGCGATTTTCCCGCCTGGGCCGTCGACCTGCATGGCCGCGCGCGCACGGTCGGTCTGACCGACCAGCGCGGCGAATGCATCCATGCCGGCTGCCCGCATTACCGCAAATGCTTCATCGAGCGCAGCGTGCGCCGGTCGCGCAAGGCCGAGATGGTGATCGCCAACCATGCGCTGGTGATGATCCAGGCCGCCCTCGGCGAGGACGAATCCCAGAAGCCGCTGCGCTACGTGTTCGACGAGGGCCATCATCTCTTCGAGGCCGCCGACAGCGCCTTCGCCGCCCATCTGACCGGGCAGGAGGCGATCGAGCTGCGCCGCTGGCTGCGCGGCCCCGAAGGCGGGCGGCGCAGCCGCGCCCGCGGCCTGGCCAACCGCATCGGCGATCTCGTCACCGAGAACGAGGCCGGCCGCGCCGCGCTGGAAGCCATCACCGAGGCGGCGCGCGCCCTGCCCGGCGATGGCTGGCTCGGCCGCATCGCCGATGGCGCCCCCGCCGGCAGCGGCGAAAAATTCCTGGCGAAGGTGCGCCAGCAGCTGCTGGCCCGCGCCCGCGAACCCGACAGCCCCTACGGCCTTGAATGCCCGACGCGCGAACCGGTCGACGGCCTGATCGACGCGGCGGAGGCTTTCGCCGCCGGCATCGCCCGCATCCTCGAACCGGTGAACCGGCTGGCGAAATCCCTCAGCGACCAGCTCGCCGACGAGACGGCGGAACTCGACACGGCGACGCGCAGCCGCATGGAAGGCGCCCTGCGCGGCCTGCTGCGGCGGAAGCTGACGCTGGAAGCCTGGCGCAGCATGCTGGCCGATCTCGGCACCGGCACGCCGGACGCCTTCGTCGACTGGTTCGCGCTGGAACGCATCGAGGGCCGCGATTTCGATCTCGGCCTCTACCGCCATTATCTCGATCCGATGCTGCCCTTTGCCGGCGCGGTGCTGAAGCCGGCCCATGGCGTCGCCGTCACCTCGGCCACCCTGCGCGATCTCGCCCCGGGCAAGACGGATGCGGCGCCGGAAGCCGCCTGGGGCACCGCCGATATCCGCAGCGGCGCCCGCCACCTGCCGATGCCGGCGCGCCATGCCGCCTTCCCCTCGCCCTTCGATTATGGCGCGCGCACCCGGGTGCTGGTGGTCACCGATGTGCGCCGCGATGCCATGGACCAGGTGGCGGCGGCCTATCGCGAGCTGTTCCTGGCTGCCGGCGGCGGAGGGCTCGGGCTGTTCACCGCCATCTTCCGCCTGCGCGCCGTGCAGAAGCGCCTGCTGCGGCCGCTGGCGGAAGCCGGCCTGCCGCTTTATGCCCAGCATGTCGATCCGCTGGACAACGCGACCCTGGTCGACATCTTCCGCAGCGAGGAACATGCCTGCCTGCTGGGCACCGACGCCATGCGCGACGGCGTCGACGTGCCGGGCGCGTCGCTGCGTCTTGTCGTGTTCGACCGCGTGCCCTGGCCGCGGCCTGACCTGCTGCACAAGGCACGCAAGGCGGCCTTCGGCGGCCAGGCCTATGACGATCTGCTCACCCGGCTGAAACTGAAACAGGCCTATGGCCGCCTGCTGCGCACGGCCAATGACTATGGCGTCTTCGTGGTGCTGGATGCGCAGCTGCCCTCGCGGCTGCTGTCGGCCTTTCCGGCCGATGTGGAGGTGCGCCGCATCGGCATCGCCGAGGCGGTGGCCGAGACCCGCGACTTCCTCGCACGGATGCGCGCCGGCGGCACGCAGTCCGACCTGCAGGAACGGTCCTAGTCCTTCAGATAGGCATCGACCACGGCGCGCTGGGCCGTCTCGCTGAAGATCATGTCCATATGGCCAAGGCCGGGCAGCACCTGCACGGTCGCGTCGCTGCGGATGCCGGCAACCAGCGGCGCGAAGGCATCGGCCACCAGCAATTCGTCGGCACCGCCGACCAGCAGCACCGGCGCCGACGGCGCGGCGCGCAGATCGGCGGCGTAGTCCTCGTGCGGCCGGAAGTTCCGCCACAGGCGGTAAGAGTATGTATACGACTGGCCATCGCCGTCGCGCCGCGCGAAAGCCAGCACCGGCAGGTCCTGGAACCAGGGCAGGCCGGCCTTTTCCAGCAGCAGCAGCGCGACCAGCCGCGGCAGATACGGCGCCGCCCATTGCGCATCGCCGCCGCCATCGCGCGCGGTCGGCGCGTCATGGGCCAGCCACGGCGCCAGCAGGATGAATTTGCGGAATTGCGGCGCGAGGCCGGAGCCGGCGATGCGCAGGGCGAAACCGCCGCCCGACGAGAATCCGGCCAGTGTCCATTGCGCGGCCGGATGTGCCAGCCGGCGGTCCTTCAGGAAATCCTCGAGATCGTCCTCGAGCTGGCCGGGATAGGCGATGTCGCCGCGCCGGGCACCGCTCATGCCGTGGCCGCGCATGTCCAGCGCATAGACCGTGGGCGGATCGGCGATGCTCTGCAGGGCACGGGCCAGGCTGTGCATGCTGGCGGCATCGGCGGTCGAGCCATGCACCAGGATCACCGCCCGCGCGATGGCGCCGGGATAGGTGCGATAGGCCAGCGCCATGCCGTCGCGGGCGCGCATAAACTGCCGCGCGGGCAGCGCGCTCAGATTCTGCGCCGCCGCCGGATCGTTGATGCTGGCCAGCGGCGCCGGTGCCGGCGCGGTGCCCCAGACGATCGCCGCCGCCAGCGCGGCCAGCAGCAGCAGGACCGAGCCGAAACCCGGCAGCAGGAAGTAACGGACAAAGCCACGCATGGGCCACACCATACAGCCCGCGGCGCCGAATAAAACCCGCAAAGCATGGCGAAACTGTGACCTGCACGGCCCTTGCGGCAGGCCGCACCCCTGCCCCATAGTCTGGGCGAACCCTGTCCGCAGACCGAACCCGAGGCGATCATGTCGACCATCACGCCGCACAACGCCCTGATCTATGCCATGGTGATCGCCGCCGTGGCCGATGGCGCGCTGAAGGATTCCGAGGTCGGCGCCATCGAGCTGGCGGTGCGCAACCTGCCGATCTTCAAGGGCTTCAGCATCGACGCGATGAAGGTGGCGACCGGCGACTGCGTCGCCCTGCTGGACGAGGAGGACGGCGTCGAGGCGGCGCTCGGCCTGGTCAAGGAGGCCCTGCCCGAGGGCTGGGCGGAAACCGCCTATGCGCTGGCCTGCGATGTCGTTGCCGTGGATGGCCGCGCCCTGCAGGAGGAACTGCGCTGGCTGGAAATGCTGCGCCACGAGATCGGCGTCGAACGCCTGCATGCCGCCGCCATCGAGCGCGGCGCGCGGGCGCGCTACAAGCGCAACAACGCCATGGCCACGGCCTAGGCTTTTGCCGCCGGCCTAGTCGGTTTCCGGCGCCGCGAAATTATAGGCGCGCTCGACCTTCGCCACCCGCAATTCGTAATGCGAATACCACTGCGCGCGACCCTGCTGCCGCGCGGCGGCATGGTCGAGGTTGCGCTTCCAGTTGCGGATATTCTCCTCGCTGTCCCAGTAGGACACGGTGATGCCGAAACCGGCGGCATCGCGGGTGCTTTCGGCGCCGAGATAGCCCGGCTGGCGCGCGGCCAGTTCGGCCATTGCCTGCGCGGCGGCATCGTAGCCGTTGTCGCCGCCTGTCCGCTGGGCGGAAAAGATCACGGCATAATAGGGTGGCTTCGGGGTGCTGGCGAAACGCGGGGACATGGCGGGGCGGCCTTTCCGGTCAGGTTATTCTGCCGCCTTCTGTAGCATGCCCTGCGCCAGACCGCTGCCCGCCGGCACGATCAGCGGAATGGCGCGGGTGCCGATTGTCACCACCGCCGGCAGGCGGGCGGCGATATCGCCATCGGCCTGCACCGGTTCCCCGGCTGCATAGGCGCTGTCGCCCAGGGTCGCGATCTCGATGCGGCGGCCGCGCACCAGGCTGATTTCCGGCAGGTGCCGCAGCAGCCCGGCGGTCAGCGCCGCGGTGGCGCGCAGTGCGCCGAGGCGGCCGCCCATGCCGAACAGGCAGACCTGGAAATCCGGCGCATCCAGCCGCGCATCGGGGGCGCAGACGAACCTGCCGCCGTAGAAATGCCCCTTCGCGATCACCGCCGAGGCGCAGTCGTAATCCTGGCCGTCGATGACGAGGCGGTAGCGCGGTACCTTGTAGGCGGCCAGCTGGCGCAGGCTCTCCAGCACATAGGCGCCCTTGCCCAGCCAGCGTTTCAGGCCCGGCCGCAGATCCGCCACCACATGGGCATCGAAGCCGATGCCGGCCATGATGGTGAAGAGACGATCATTGACGAAACCCGGCCAGACATGCGCCACCGGCCCGTGCAGCACCGCCTGCATCACCGCGGGCGGGTCCAGCGGCAGGCCGGTTTCCATCGCCAGCACATTGGCGGTCCCCAGCGGAAAGATGCCCAGCGGCGCCGCATCCTGCGCCGGCAGGCCGTTGGCCACCTCGCCGATGGTGCCGTCGCCGCCGGCGGCCACCACCGCGTCGTATTTCCCGGCCAGGCCCTCGCCGGCAAAGGCCTCGGCATCGCCGCGCTTCGCGGTGGGACGGAATTCCACCGCGCAGCCGGCATCCTCGAGCAGGTCGAGATAGGCTTCCAGCCGGGCGCGCTTGCGGCGGCCAAGCTTCCCCGCGCCGGCAGTCGGGTTGTAGATCACCAGCAGACGGCGGCGGTAGGTCGCGGACATGACCGCCCGGATAGCAGATTCGCCCCGGCCGCGTCAGGGGATGGTTTTGTGACACTGCGGCCGGAATGCATATCCCCGTATTAGAAAGACATACGGGTTTGTGCTAAAGCGGCCCGATGAAATGGCTGCTTGTGCTTGCCTGCCTGCTGTTCCCGCTGTCGCTGCAGGCGCAGACCACCGGGCCTGAAACTGTGGTGGTGGACGGCGACACCCTGCGGATCGGCGCCATCCGCTATCGGCTGCATGGCATCGACGCGCCGGAAAAATCCCAGAAATGTGAGAAAAACGGTGTTGCCTGGCTGTGCGGGCAGGACGCGGCGGCCTATCTGCGCCGGCTGGTGGAGGGGCGCAGCGTGGCCTGCGAGGAAAAGGACCGCGACCGCTACGGCCGGGTGGTGGCGGTCTGCCGGGCCGGCAGCCTCGACCTGAACCGGGCCATGGTGCGGGCCGGGCTGGCCTGGGCCTATACCGCCTATTCCGCCGATTACCTGCCGGCCGAGCAGGAGGCGCGGCAGGCCGGCGCCGGGGTCTGGGCCCCCGGTGCGGCGGCCGAGCCGGCTTGGGACTGGCGCCGCCGGGAGCGCGAAAAGGCCGCCCGAATCCGGGGTTGACAGCCTTTTGGCGCTGGCTATAGTGCGCGCCTCGGAATTCAGGTGGCGCCGGAACGCCGGCGCCGCCATTTTCTTATGCCGCTCAACGGCTTAAGGATCGACCAGAGGATTGGCTAAGATGTTCGCAGTGATCAAGACCGGCGGGAAGCAGTACAAGGTGGCCGCGGGCGACGTGCTCGAGGTCGAGCTGGTGGCCGGCGAGGCGGGCGACAAGATCGAATTCGACCAGGTGCTGGCCGTCGGCCAGGGCGCCGATGTGAAGGCCGGCAAGGCTGTCGGCGCCGCCAAGGTGAAGGCCGAGGTGATCGGCCAGACCCGCGGGCCGAAGCTGATCATCTTCAAGAAGCGCCGCCGGCAGAATTCGCGCCGCAAGAACGGCCATCGCCAGCGCTACACCGCCGTCAAGATTCTCGAGATCGCCGCCTGAGGCGTCCGACAGGTTAAGGAGACAGTTCCATGGCACACAAGAAAGCTGGCGGCTCCTCGCGCAACGGTCGCGATTCCGAGTCCAAGCGCCTCGGCGTCAAGAAGTTCGGCGGCCAGGCCGTGCTCGCCGGCAACATCATCATCCGCCAGCGCGGCACCAAGGTGCATGCCGGCAAGAATGTCGGCATGGGCAAGGACCACACCCTGTTCGCCACCGTCGACGGCTTCGTGAAGTTCCATGACGGCAAGGCCGGCCGGTCCTTCGTTTCGGTGCTGCCGCCGGAGGCGTAAGTCCACGCGCCTTTCCCGAGAGCAGACACAACAGATCAAGGGGAATGGCGCAGGCCATTCCCCTTTTTCTTTGTCTTCAGCTTTCTTTGTCTTCAGCACGGCAGCATTGCGATGAAGTTCCTCGATCAGGCCAAGGTCTATGTTGAAAGCGGGCATGGCGGCGCCGGTTCCGTCAGCTTCCGCCGTGAGAAGTTCATCGAATATGGCGGCCCCGATGGCGGCAATGGCGGCAAGGGCGGCGATGTCTGGGTGGAATGCGTCGATGGACTGAACACCCTGATCGACTACCGCTACCAGCAGCATTTCCGCGCCGAGCGCGGCGGCCATGGCATGGGCCGGCAGCGTTCCGGCGCCGGCGCCCCCGACGTGGTTCTCAAGGTGCCCAAGGGCACCCAGATCTTCGCCGAGGACGAAGAAACCCTGATCGCCGACATGACCGAGGTGGGCCAGCGCGTGCTGCTGTGCAAGGGCGGCGATGGCGGCTTCGGCAACGAGCATTACAAGTCGTCGACCAACCGGGCGCCGCGCCGCGCCGATCCCGGCTGGCCCGGCGAGGAGAAATGGATCTGGCTGCGGCTGAAGCTGATCGCCGATGCCGGCCTCGTCGGCCTGCCCAATGCCGGCAAGTCGACCTTCCTGTCGCGCGTATCCCGCGCCAGGCCGAAGATCGCCGACTATCCCTTCACCACGCTGAAGCCGCAGCTGGGCGTGGTGAAGGCCGACGAGCGCGAATTCGTGCTGGCCGACCTGCCCGGCCTGATCGAGGGCGCCGCCGAGGGTGCCGGCCTCGGCCACCGCTTCCTCGGCCATGTCGAGCGCTGCGCGGTGATCCTGCATCTGCTGGACGGCACCGCGGAAGACCCGGTGGCGAACTGGAAGCTGATCCGCCGGGAGCTGAAGAAATACGGCGGCGGGCTCGATACCAAGCTCGAGATCATCGGCCTGAACAAGATCGACGCGATCCCCGCCGACGAACTGAAAGAGAAGATCACGAAACTGAAGCGGTCGGCGAAACGGCCGGTCTTCGCGCTGTCCGGCGTGTCGGGCGAGGGCGTCGAGGCCGTGGTGCGCCAGCTGTGGGAGATCATCGCCGCCGCCCGCCAGGCCGAGAAGGACGGCGTGGCGGTACAGGGCGATGCCGACGTGAAGGGCGTGATCCGGTGAATGCCGCGGCACGCAGCCCGTCGACGAAGGCGCTGCCGTCCCTCGACCGCGCGAGGCGCATCGTCGTCAAGGTCGGCTCGTCTTTGCTGGTCGATGGCGAGAAAGGCACCCTGCGCGCCGCCTGGCTGGCGGCCCTGGTCGAGGATATCGCCGGCTTACGCGCCGCCGGCAAGGAAGTGCTCGTCGTCTCGTCGGGGGCGATTGCGCTCGGCCGCCGCATCCTCGGCCTGACCGGCCGCGCCCTGCGGCTGGAGGAAGGCCAGGCCGCCGCCGCCGCCGGCCAGATCCGGCTATCGGCCGCCTGGGGCGAGGCGCTGGCCAGGCATGACCTGAAGACCGCACAGATTCTGCTGACCCTGGCCGACACGGAATCGCGGCGCCAGTTCCTGAATGCGCGCGAGACCGTGAACACGCTGCTGAAGCTGGGCGTGGTGCCGGTGGTGAACGAGAACGACACGGTGGCGACGGCGGAAATCCGCTTCGGCGACAACGACCGGCTCGGCGCCCGCGTCGCCCAGATGATCTCGGCCGACTGCCTGGTGCTGCTGTCCGATATCGACGGACTTTACACCGCCGATCCCGGCATCGATGCAGCCGCCCGTTTCATTCCGCTGGTGGAGGCCGTGACGCCGGAGATCGAGGCAATGGCCGGCATCTCGCGCTCGGGCTTCGGCCGCGGCGGCATGGTCACCAAGATCATGGCGGCCAAGATCGCCACCGGCGCCGGCTGCGCCATGGTGATCGCCAACGGCAAGCAGATGCATCCGGTGCAGAATGTGCGCGACGGCGGCACCTGCACATGGTTCCTCGCCACCGGCACGCCGAATGCGGCACGCAAGCAGTGGATCGGCGGCCATCTCAATCCGCAGGGCAGCCTCACCGTCGATGCCGGCGCCGAAAAGGCGCTGCGCTCGGGCCGCTCGCTGCTGCCGGCCGGCGTGACGCGGGTCGATGGCCGTTTCCAGCGTGGCGACCTCGTGCGCGTGGTGGATGCCGCCGGCACCGAGATCGCCGTCGGGCTTTCCGCTTACACCGACGAGGATGCCCGCCGCATCATCGGGCACAAATCGGGCGACATTGCCGAGATTCTCGGCTACCGTGGCCGCGACGAGATGATCCACCGCGACGATCTTGTTCTGAGATGACCGCCATGACCGCGCACAGCACGATTTCCGATACCGCGACGCTGATGGACGCCGGTTCCCTGATGGAAGAGATGGGCCGCGCGGCGAAGGCCGCCGCCACCATCCTCGCCACCGCGCCGACGGCGCAGAAGAATGCCGCGCTGACGGCGGCCGCGCAGGCCCTGCGCGCGAACACGGCCGCGATCCTTGCCGCCAATGCCGAAGACATGGCCGCCGGCCGCGACAAGGGGCTGAGCAATGCCCTGCTCGACCGCCTGATGCTGGACGACCGGCGCGTCGCGGCCATTGCCGCGGGGCTGGAGGACATCGCCGCCCTGCCCGATCCGGTCGGCGCCACCATCGCCGAATGGACGCGGCCGAACGGCCTGCATTTCCGCCGGGTGCGCACGCCGCTGGGCGTGATCGGCGTGATCTACGAAAGCCGCCCGAACGTGACCGCCGATGCCGGCGGCCTGTGCCTGAAGGCCGGCAATGCCGCCATCCTGCGCGGCGGCAGCGAAAGCTTCCGCTCCAGCCGCGCCATCCATGCCTGCCTCGCCGCCGGGCTGAAAGCGGCCGGCCTGCCGGAAGCCGCGATCCAGCTGGTGCCGGTGACCGACCGCGCCATGGTCGGCGCCATGCTGACGGCGCCGCAATGGCTGGACGTGATCGTGCCGCGCGGCGGCAAGTCGCTGGTCGCGCGCGTGCAGGCGGAAAGCCGCGTGCCGGTCTTCGCCCATCTGGAAGGCAACTGCCATGTCTTCGTCGAGGCCAGCGCCGATCCGGCCATGGCCGAAAAGATCGTGCTGAATGCCAAGCTGCGCCGCACCGGCGTCTGCGGCGCCGCCGAGACCCTGCTGGTGGAACAGGCCGCGGCACCGACGCATCTGCCGCGGCTGGTGAAGGCACTGCTGGATGCCGGCTGCGAAGTGCGCGGCGATGCGGCGACGCAGGCCGTCGATGCCCGGGTGAAACCGGCCACCGGGGAAGACTGGGCCACCGAATATCTCGATGCCATCATCGCCGTGAAGGTCGTGCCCGATCTCGATGCGGCGATTGCGCATATCGCGGAATACGGCTCGCAGCATACCGAGGCGATCCTGACCGAGAATGCGGATCATGCCGCCGCCTTCATGAACCGGCTCGACAGCGCAATCCTGCTGCACAATGCCTCGACGCAGTTCGCCGATGGCGGCGAGTTCGGCTTCGGCGCCGAGATCGGGATTGCCACCGGCAAGATGCATGCGCGCGGCCCGGTCGGCGTCGAGCAGCTGACCACCTTCAAGTATCTCGTGCAGGGCAGCGGCCAGATCCGGCCCTGACCGGCCGCCGCCGCCGCCCCAGCCAGAACGGAGCGCCAAGCCCCGCATGACCCGGCTTCCCCCCCTCGGCTCGCGGCTTCGCTTGCGCATCGGCCTGCTCGGTGGCTCGTTCAATCCCGCCCATGCCGCCCATCGCGAGATCAGCATCACGGCCCTGCGCCGGCTGAAGCTCGACCAGGTCTGGTGGCTGGTCAGCCCGCAGAATCCGCTGAAGGCGGCCAACGGCATGGCGCCGCTGGCCACCCGCATCGCCGCGGCACGCGCCGTGGCGGCGCATCCGCGCATCGTCGTCACCGGTATCGAAAGCCGGCTCGGCACCCGCTACACCGCCGACACGCTCGCCGCCCTGCGCCGGCATTATCCGGCCATGCGCTTCGTGTGGCTGATGGGGGCCGACAACCTGGCGCAGTTCCACCGCTGGGAAAGCTGGCAGCAGATCGCCCGCGCCATGCCGGTGGCGGTGCTCGACCGGCCCGGCCATAACCTGACGGCGGCGTTTGCGCCGGCCGCCCGCGCCCTGCAGCAGGCCCGCCTGCCGCAGGCCGAGGCCGCCACCCTGCCGGACCGCCGGGCGCCGGCCTTCCTGCTGTTGAAGACGAAACTCAACCCGCTCAGCGCCACCGCGATCCGGCAGCAGATGCAGGCCCGCCGCCGCGCCGCCGGCTAGCGCAGCAGCCCGGCCGCCGCGGTGGCCACGCCGATCAGGCTTTCGCCCGCCACCAGCCCCGCCGCCAGCGGCAGCGTCGATGTCTCGCCGAAGCGCGGCGCGACGCGCGCCACGATGGCGGCGATCACCGCGCCGAGACACATCGACAGGGCATTCCAGGCCGGGATGACGAAGGCGAGGCCGATGGCCGGCGCGCTCGGCACCCGGCGCGCGTATCGTTCGGGCAGCAGCCGTTCGGCCAGCGCCAGTGCGATGCCGGCCATGGCGGCCGCCAGCATCGCCGGCAGCGCACCCGGCGGAATCGCGCCAAGCCCGCCGGCCAGCACTTCCGCCACGGCCTTCCAGGTCGCCACCGCCGGCGCCGGCCAGTCGGCGGTGATCAGCATCGCCTGCGGATCGGGGATCAGCAGCAGGTATACGGCGCTGCCGGCCAGCGCGCCGGTGGCGACGCCGAAGCACTGCGCCACGATCTGGAAGCGCGGCGTGGCGCCGATGATCTGGCCGGTGCGCAGGTCGTGCATCAGGTCGGCGCACTGGCCGGCGGCACCGCCGGTGATGTTGGCGGCCATCAGGTTGGTGATGACGTTGCCCGGCGAGAGGATTCCGTAGGCGAGCTGGGTGATCTTGCCCATGGCGCCGATCGGCGTGATGCCGGTCTCGCCCGAGACCCGGGCCGCCACCACCGCCAGCACATAGCTCAGCAGCACCGCGGTCACGGCTTCCCACAGCGCGAGGCCGAAAAGCGGCATAGCGATGGCGGCGATCAGCGCCGTGCAGAAAACCAGGCCCAGCATCTGCCCGCGCGGCAGCCGCAGAGGCGCGCGGTCCGCCGGGGCCGCCTGCCGCCGGCGCCGCCACAGGCGCAGCAGCGAGATACCGAAAGAGACCAGCGACGCCACCACCATCAGGGTGACGCCGGGCCACAGCAGCCAGGTGACCAGCGGGCCGAACCAGGCGGCCTGCGGCGCGGCCGCGCCGGCCTCCGCCCAGCCCATCGCCAGGGCATAGGGTGCCAGCAGGCCCCAGCCGGTCACCGCGCCCAGCAGCAGCGACAGCCCGGCGCGCAGGCCGATGATGGCGCCGAAGCCCAGCATCAGCAGCGAGGGATCGAAGGCGAAGCCGAGATTGGCCAGCGTGGGCGATGCGCCGCCCGCCGGCAGCGTGGCGGCCGGGCCGAGACGCGGCAGCGCGACGACGAGATCGTTCACGCCTTTCAGGGCCGCCGAGACGGCCGCCGCGCCGAACAGCACGCGCAGCCGCGCAAAGGCCTCGCGGCCGCGGGCATGAATGCGCTGCATGGTCTCGGCGGTGGCGATGCCGGCGGGAAAGGCCAGCCGTTCGCGCAGCAGCATCTGGTTGCGCAGGCCGGCCGCCACCACGACGCCGAGGATGCTGACCGCGAAGACCCACAGCGTCAGCCACTGCCAGGCGAGTTCGCGGCCGGTCAGCAGGGTGAGAGCCGGGATCGGCGCCACCAGGCCGCCCGAGATGATGGAGGCGGCGGACGAGGCGGTCGTCTGGTTGATGTTGTTTTCGAGGATGCCCCAGGGCCACGCGCGGCTGCCGCGCGCCGCCAGCGACCAGAAGCCATAGGCAAGCAGGCCGGCCGCCACCGACATGTTGAAGGACCAGCCGATCTTCAGGCCGCTGTAGACATTGCAGGGGGTGAGCGCCGCACCGATCAGCATGCCGGTGAGAATGGCGCGCAGCGTCAGCTCGGGGGCTGCATGCCCTGGCGACGCAGGAGAATGTGCCTGGGCCATCGCCCCAGTTTAAGGATGCGACCCGCTATGGCAACCGCAGATACAGCTTGTTGATGCCGGTCAGCAATCCGTGCAGCGACAGATAGAGCGCAACGAAATCGCCCCATGGCAGCGACAGGGCCGCGGCGATGTCGCCTAAGCTGCGGCGGCCGTCGATCAGTGCGGCAATATCCGCTGCGCGCGGCGGCGCCGCAAACACGAAGCGCTCGGTATGGAAGCTGATGGCGAGCTCGCCGCGCCTGCGCAGCGTCTCGGCCAGGGCCGCGGCGGGCAGCCCGTTCAGCCACGGCACCAGATCGGGCGCCGGCTGTGCGACGGCACCGTCCTTGCGCGCGGCCGGCACGGCATAGACCACATGGGTCTTCATGGCGCCGCTGAGCCGTTCGGCCAGCGCCGCCTGGTCCGGCGGCGGCAGGGCGGCGGCCCGCGCACGCAGGGTCTCGTCCTTCAGGTAGCCGAGCGGATCGTAGCGGCAGGGCTCGATCCAGGCACTGATGCCGAGGCCGGCACCTTCGACCAGGTCGTACAGTTCCGGCACCGTATAGGCGCGGTCCTGGCTGTGCAGCAGCAGATCATAGAGGCCGGCATCGCCGGTGGTGTGGTCGCCGATGAAAGGATTGCGGCGGAATTCGTTGCCTTCGGGCAGCGCGACCAGCAGCCGTTTCGCCAGCGCCACCTGCTGCTGCGGATCGTCGCCGCCGACAAGCTGGCGCAGGGCCGCCTGCAGCGGATAGACGCCGGCGCGGCCGTAGGTGCCGTAGACCATCAGGCCCATGCCGCCGTCTTCGGCCAGTGCGGCCTTCAGCACGGCTAGGCCGGCAGCCGGATCGGGCAGGTGATGCAGCACGCCGCAGCAGTCGATGTAGTCATACGGCCCCGGCGCCAGCTGCGGCAGGGCGTCGAGGGCGCCGGTGAGGAAGCGGATATTGGTCAGGCCGCGCATGGCGGCGCGCGCCTCGGCCACCTTTCGCGACGCCGCCGAGAGATCGAGATAGACCACCTCATGCGCGCCGCCGCTGGCGGCCAGATACTGCGCCAGATGGATCAGCCCGTCGCCGGTGCCGCCGCCGGCCACCAGCGCACGGAAGGGCCGGCGGAAATCGCGCCGGCCGCCGAAGACATAATGGTTGAGTTCCGGCAGGAAGCTCGGGCTGCCGGTGATCAGCCGGCGGCGCTCGTCCTCCGGGTCGCGGGCCGGATAGGGATAGGCCTCATACTGCTCGCGAACCCGGTCGGACACGCAGCCGGTGCGATCAGGGGATGGTGATGACCACCTTGCCGGTGGTCTTGCGCGACAGCAGGGCCTGCATCGCCTGCGGCACCTGGTCGAGGGCAAAGGTCGACGAGACATGCGGCTTCAGCCGGCCCTGCTCGTAGAGCGCCAGCAGGGCGGCGAAATTCGCCCGGTTCTTCTGCGGCTCGCGGGCGGCAAAGGCCCCCCAGAAGACGCCGACGATGCTGCAGCCCTTGATCAGCGCGAGATTCGCCGGCGCTTCGGGAATCCGGCCCGAGGCGAAGCCGATCACCAGCAGGCGGCCATCCCAGTTGATGCAGCGCAAGGACTGGTCGAAGGCATCGCCGCCCACCGCGTCGTAGATCACGTCGGCGCCGTTGCCGCCGGTCAGCTCCTTGACGCGGTCCTTGATGCTTTCCGTCGAATAGTTGATCACATGGGCGGCGCCGTATTCCTTCACGATGGCGGCCTTCTCGTCGCTGCCCACCGTGCCGATCACGGTGGCGCCCAGCTCGCGGCCCAGTTCCACGGCGTTGAGGCCGACGCCGCCGGCGGCGCCATGCACCAGCAGCACCTCGCCCTTCTGCATGCGGCCGCGGTCGACCAGCGCGTGATACGTCGTGCCGTAGGTGATCGGGAAGCCGGCCGCGACTTCATAGGGCATGCTGTCGGGGATCTTGTAGACGCTGGCGGCCGGGCAGTTCACCATCTCGCCGAAGGCGCCGTTGCCGGTGGTGGCCATCACGCGGTCGCCCGGCTTCACGTCGGTCACCTTCTCGCCCACCTCGGCGATCTCGCCGGCGCATTCCATGCCGGGCGCGAAGGGGAAGGCCGGCTTGAACTGGTATTTGCCGGCGATCATCAGGGTGTCGGGGAAATTCAGGCCGGCGGCGCGCACACGGATGCGCACGTCCTTCGGGCCCAGCGCCGGCAGCTCGAGATTGTCGAGCACCAGGCTGTCCGGGCCGCCCCAGGCCTTGCACACCATGGCTTTCACGCTGATCGCCGCCATCACTTCACTCCCTGTCTGCGGTTATCCGGGCTTGCGGATTTTCCGGCTGTTTGCGGATTTTCTTGTCGTCAGAAAATGGCAATGGCGCCGGAGCAGCCTCCGGCGCCATGCATCACGCCGTCATTTCGGCGAAATCACCATGGTCATCTGGCGACCTTCCATTTTCGGAAACTGCTCGACCTTGGCCTTCTCGGCCACGTCGTCGCGCACGCGGTCCAGCAGCTTGGCGCCGAGTTCCTGGTGGGCCATCTCGCGGCCGCGGAACCGCAGGGTCACCTTGACCTTGTCGCCCTCGTCGAGGAAGCGGTTCATCGCCTTCATCTTCACGTCATAGTCATGCGTGTCGATGCCGGGACGCAGCTTGATTTCCTTGATCTCGATGACCTTCTGCTTCTTGCGCGCCTCGGCGGCCTTCTTCTGGGCCTCGTATTTGTACTTGCCGTAATCGAGGATCTTGGCGACCGGCGGCTCGGCATTGGGCGAGATCTCGCAGAGATCAAGGCCGGCCTCCTCGGCCAGGCGCATCGCTTCGCGGGTGGTGACCACGCCGCGGTTCTCGCCGGCGGCGTCGATCAGGCGGACATTGGGGACGTCGATCTCGTGATTGACCCGCGGTCCGTCGGTCTTCGGCGTCGGCGGGGCATTGAAAGGTGGGCGGGCTATGACGCGCTCCTTAAGATAATTGCAGACAAATCAGTGGGTTGGGCGTATGGCAGCCGGGGATCAGGCCCCCGGCATGCGGGCCTCGGCGGTCAATCTAGCAAGCGCGTCGGCCAAAGCAATGGTTTCCTGCCGCTCTTCGCCCAGCCGCCGCAGGGTGACGGTACCCTGCTCCGCCTCCTTTTTGCCGACCACCAGGATGACCGGCACCTTGGCAAGGCTGAGTTCGCGGATCTTGTAGTTGATCTTCTCGTTGCGCAGGTCGGTATCGACCCGCAGGCCGGCGGCATCGAGCGCATCGGCCACCTGCTGCGCATAGCCGTCGCAGTCCGAGACGATCGGGGCGACCACCGCCTGCAGCGGCGCCATCCACAAAGGCAGGCGGCCGGCATAATGCTCTAGCAGGATGCCGATGAAGCGCTCGAAGCTGCCGAGGATCGCGCGATGCAGCATCACCGGGCGGTGGCGGCCGCCATCGGCGCCGACATAATCGGCGTCCAGACGCTCGGGCAGCACGAAATCCACCTGCAGGGTGCCGCACTGCCAGTCGCGGCCGATGGTATCGCGCAGCACGAATTCCAGCTTCGGGCCATAGAAGGCGCCCTCGCCGGGATTGAGCGTGTAGTCGAGGCCGGCGGCCTCGCAGGCTTCCTTCAGCGCGCCTTCCGCCTTGTCCCAGGTGGCATCCGAGCCGGCGCGCTGGGCCGGCCGGTCGGAGAATTTCACCCGGATGTCCGTGAAGCCCATGTCCCTGTAGACCGACTTCAGCAGCTCGCAGAATTCCTTGCTCTCCGAGATGATCTGGTCTTCGGTGCAGAAGATATGCGCGTCGTCCTGGGTGAAGTTGCGCACCCGCATGATGCCATGCAGGGCGCCGCCCGGCTCGAAGCGGTGGCAGGAGCCGAACTCGGCCATGCGCAAAGGCAGGTCGCGGTAGCTCTTGAGGCCCTGGTTGAAGATCTGCACATGGCAGGGGCAGTTCATCGGCTTCAGCGCGAAGACGCGCTCGTCCGGATCGCTGCCATAGTCGCGGATGCCCTGCTCGTTTTCCGCCAGATACATGTTCTCGCGGAATTTCTCCCAGTGGCCCGAGGCCTCCCACAGCTTGCGGTCGACCAGCTGCGGCGTCTTCACTTCCTGGTATTTCGCGCGTTCCAGCCGGTTGCGCATGTAGCGCTCCAGCGTGCGGTAGAGCGTCCAGCCCTTCGCATGCCAGAACACCATGCCGGCCGCCTCTTCCTGCTGGTGGAACAGGCCCATTTCCCTGCCGAGCCGGCGGTGGTCGCGCTTTTCGGCCTCTTCCAGCCGCTTCAGATACGCATCCAGCTCCTTCTGGTCGCGCCAGGCGGTGGCATAGATGCGCTGCAGCTGGCGGTTCTTCGCGTCCCCGCGCCAGTAGGCGCCCGACACCTTCATGATCTTGAACGCTGCCGGCAGCTTGCCGGTGGAGGGCAGATGCGGGCCCATGCAGAGGTCGAGCCAGCTGTCGCCCTGGCGGTAGATCGAGATCGCCTCGCCGCGCTTGGAAATCTCGTCGACCCATTCGGCCTTGTAGGTCTCGCCGATCTGGCGGAAATAGCCGACGGCCTTCTCGGCGGGCCAGACCTCGCGCTCGATCGGCAGGTCGCGCTTGACGATCTCGGCCATGCGCTGCTCGATCTTCGCGAAGTCCTCCGGCGTGAAGGGCTCGTCGCGCACGAAATCGTAGTAGAAGCCGTCCTCGGTGGCGGGGCCGAAGGTGATCTGGGTGCCGGGGAACAGTTCCTGCACCGCCTGCGCCATCACATGGGCGCCGTCATGGCGGATCAGCTCCAGCAGCTCGGCCTCGTTGCGGTCCTTCATGGTGACGATCTCGAGCCGGGCATCGGCCGTGATCGGCGCCTTCAGGTCGCGCAGCACGCCATCCAGCCGCACGGCGAGCGCGGCCTTGGCGAGGCCGGCACCGATCGATGCCGCCACATCCGCGCCGGTGCTGCCGGCCGCGCAGGTTCGCACGCTGCCATCGGGCAGGGTGAGGCGGATCTCGGCGCCGGAAGAACCAGCGGAAACGGCAGTCTGGGACATGGGTTAACGACCTCCAAGGGGGCGCAGCCTAGCCGTCCCGCCCCCCCTGTCAAGCCGGGCGCCCGGCCGGCCGGGCCGGGGCCGCGATGTCCCGGAAATCAGCGGCCGATGCGGTAGACCGAAGCCGGCGGCAGGTTGGCGATCACCCCGCCGATCCGCGTCGCCCGCAGGCCCAGCCGGTCGAGCACGGCGGCCGGCACCGGGCAGCGCGGCCCGTAGGTGAACTGGTAGAAGGCCCCGTCGGCGCGCAGGTGGCGGAAGCTGCCGGCAAGCACGGCATAGGCCTTGCGCGGCGGCATGGAGAGCATCGGCAGGCCGCTGACCGCGGCGCCGGCACGGTCGGCCGCGCGCGGGGCCGGCGGCAGGCGGTGCAGCCGGGCGGCATCCATGGCCAGCAGGCGGGCGGCGGGAAAGCGGCGCGACAGCCGGCGGGCGAAATCGGGCCCCGCCTCGACCAGCACGAGGTCGCGTTCGGCGACGCCGCGGTCGAGCAGGGCGCGGGTGAACACCCCGGTGCCGGGACCCAGTTCCAGCACCCGGCCGGTGGCCGGCGAGATTTCCTGGGTGATCAGCTCGGCCAGGGCCGGGCCCGATGGCAGGATCGCCGCCACCTGCAGGGGATCGGCCAGCCAGGCCCGGAAAAACGTCATCCTGTCGGTCAGGCCCTGCGCCGCGATCATATCCTGCTCATCCTGATGATCCGTCCGGGCCGTTCCTGCGGCCGGCCGGGGGCACCAAGCATGGCGGCGATCTGTGGCAGGAACATGGCGGTGCCTCCTTCCCGCATGCGGCCGTGCGCCTAGGCGCGCTCGACCTGGGCCAGGGCCGAGAGCACTTCCTCCACCGGCACCACCTGCAGGGCGGTGGCGCGCAGGATGCGCACCAGCCGGCCGCGCGGGGCCGCCAGGCCGGGATCGGCGGCGGCGGAAAACAGCGCCAGGGTCGGCGCCCCGGCCGCGGCCAGCAGATGCAGCGCGCCGTTGTCGTTGCCCACCGCAAAGGCCGCGCGGCGGGCCAGCGCCGCGAGGTCGGCCAGGCTGGTCTGGCCGGCAAGGTCGAGGCTGCCCGGCGCCTGGGCGGCGATGCGCATGGTCAGCGCCGCGTCGCGGGCATCGCCCAGCAGCAGCGGCAGGATGCCGTCGGCCAGCAGGCCGCGGGCGAGGGTGGCGTAATGGTCGGTCGGCCAGAAGGCATAGACGCCCTTCTGCCGGCGGCCGCCCGGCGCCAGCAGCGCGAAACGCGGCGGCAGGGCGAAGCGGCCGATGCCGTCGCCGGCAAAGGACAGGTCGGCCGGCGCCACCACCGGGATGCCGGCCTGGCGCAGCTGTTCGGTCAGCCGGTCGACCGGGTGCAGCGGGCCGCGGCCCGGCGGCGCGGCATAGGGCCGCGAACAGCCCCAGGCCCGGCCCGACCAGTCCGGCCGCGGCAGCGGCAGCAGGCCGAAATACAGGCTGGAGCGCAGCGAGCATTGCAGGTCGTAGACACGGTCGAACTCGCCGCCATGCAGCCGGCGCAGCAGGATGCGCCAGGCCGATGGCCGCAGCAGCGGCAGCGGATCGCAGCAGACGGCATCCGCCACATCGGCCGCGCGCAGGAAATCGGCATAGGGTGCGGTGGTCAGCAGGGTGACATGGGCCCCCGCATGATGGTCGCGGATCGCCTTCATGGCGCCCAGCGCCTGCACGATGCCGCGCAGGCCGCCCAGCCGGATCACCAGGATGCGTTCGCGGACCGGCGTGGTGGCGGCGGGGACGGCATGCAGGCGGCTGTCAGGCATGATCGGGGAATAATAGCCGGGTATAGACCTGCAGGTAAGCCCGGCACATGGCATCGACGGTAAAGTGATCGGCGACATGGCGGCGGGCGCGTTCGGCGATCTGCAGGCGGCGTTCCGGGGTCAGGCGGATCGCCGCGTCCAGCGCCGCCGCCAGCGCGGCCGGATCGTTCGGCGGCACCAGCCAGCCGGTCTCGCCGGGCAGCACGGTTTCGCGGGCGCCGCCATGGTCGGTGGCGATCACCGGCTTGCCCATCGCCTGCGCCTCGACGGCGATGCGGCCGAAGCCTTCGGGTTCGGTGCTGGCGGAAACGACCACATCGGCCAGCATGTAGGCGGCCGGCATGTCCTTGCAGTCGCCGGGCAGCCGCACCGCGGCATTCAGGCCGAGCTGCGCGGTCAGCATCTTCAGTTCCTCGACGTAACTGTCGCGGCCCTGGTGGTCGCCCGAGAGGACGGCGATGAAATCCTGCCGGCCGCGCGTCTTCGCCAGCTCGGCCAGTGCGCGCAGCAGCACGGCATGGCCCTTCCAGCGGGTCAGCCGGCCGGGCAGCAGGATCACCGGCAGGCCATCGACCAGCCGCCATTGCTGGGCCAGCTGGGCGACGCGGTCGGGATAGACCCGCGACGGATCGAAACGGGCGAGATCGGTGCCGCGCGGGATGATGACCAGCTTGTGCCGCGCCACGCCGAACTTGCGATGCGCATACTCGGCGACGAAATCGGAAATGGCGATCACCACATCGCCCTTGCCCATCGGCCCGGCCCACAGCTTGCGGAACCAGTTATGCGACTTGTAGGCGTTGTGGAAGGTGGTCACGAAGGGCACGCCGCAGCGCAGCGCGGCGGCGCGGGCCGACCAGGCCGGGGCGCGCGAGCGCACATGCACGAGGTCGATCGGCAGCGAACGGATCAGCTCTTCCAGCCGGTCGGTATTCTTCTGCATGCGCCAGGGATTCTTGCTGGCCACCGGCAGGGTGATGTGCTTCGCCCCGGCGCGTTCCAGCTCGCGCACCATCGGGCCACCTTCCGAGACCACGTAGGAGACCCAGCCGGCCGCCGCCAGCGCCTTGGCCATGTCGACGGTGCCGCGCTCGACGCCGCCGGTGACCAGGGCCGGCAGTACCTGCAGCACGGCGGGCGGCCTTCCCATGGAATGTGTCTCTAAAGTAGTATTTTCGGAATTGGCCATCGGAGATGCGTCATGATGCGCGGTGCGGCTGGCAGTATACGGCGCGGCTTCATGTCCGGCAAAGCCCGGGAAGACAAGAAAAATCGGCGCGCGGGCCGCTGGCCGGGCCGGGCCCCGCTGGCCGGGCTGGCAGCCATCGCCGCCATGGCGGCGCTGCCCGCGCTGGCGCAGACCACCGGCCGCAATCCGTCCCACGAAGACATCCTGCGCGGCTTCGACATCGCGGCGCTCTATGCCGACAAGGACCAGGGCCGGATCGGTTATGGCAGCGGCGCCACCCTGACCGGGGTGGTGACCAAATGGACCGGACCGGTCCGCTACCGCATCGAGGGCATGGATTACGACAAGGCCCGCATCGCCGAAAGCATTGCCGCGCTGAACCGCCTGGCCGGCATCGCCGGCGTGACAGTCGAGCCGGCCGGCACCGGCAATCCGAATTTTTCCATCATCTTCGTCAACACCGAGGACCTGCGCACGTCGAATGGCGGCCGGGCCGGCTGCATCACCAGCTGGAACGAGGACAAGTGGTATGGCCGGCTGCACTGGGCGAAACTCACCATCAATCTCGGCCATCGCGGCGATATCGGCCGCTGCATCGTGCACGAGATGCTGCATGCCTTCGGCCTGCGCGGCCATCCGCACCGCCTGCATTCCATCCTCAGCTACTCGACCGACCGCTTCGTCTTCGACCTGACCGAGGCCGATACGGTGATGCTGCAGACCCTGTACGACAAGCGCATCCCGGCCGGCCTCGCCCGGCTGCCGGCGGTGGCGCTGGCCGACGGGATCATCGAGGAGAAGCGGCGCGCCCTCAATCCGGCGGCACCGCCGAAATCGGCCGCCGAACCGGTGCTGGACGACATCCTCGCCGACCTGCGCAAGGCCGCCGATGACGGCAACGTGCGGGCGATGCTGCATCTGGCCGAGGCATACCGTTTCGGCATCCGGCTGCCGAAGGACATGGCGCAGATGGCCGCGCTGCTGGACCGGGCCGACGCGCTGACGGATATGGACAGGGTTTTCGACCTCGCCTATGCCCTGCAATTCGGACGCCATGTGCCGAAGGACCTGCCGCGCGCCGCCGCGATCTACCGGCGCGGCGCCGAGGCCGGCTTCACGGCCTTCCAGAACAATCTCGGCACCATGCTGCGCGACGGCACCGGCATTCCGCCCGACCAGACGGAAGCCCTGATGTGGTTCACCATCGCGGCGCGGGCCAGGCATGCCATGGCGGAGAGCAACCGCAGCAAGCTGAGCGAAACCGCCCCCGGCGAAGTCCAGGCGGCCGCCATCGCCCGCGCCGATGCATGGAAACCGGCGGCGACAGCGGCTAAACAGGGGCCATGACCGCACCTGCTTTCCTGGCAGCCCCCGACGGGCTGCGCATCGCCCATGTCGCCGCAGCTGGCACAGAACCCTGCATCCTGTTCTGCGGCGGCTTCCGCTCCGACATGACCGGCACCAAGGCGCTGGCGCTGGAGGCGGCCGCGAAGGCCCGCGGCACCGGCTTCGTGCGCTTCGACTATACCGGCCATGGCCAGTCCGACGGCGCCTTCCTCGACGGCAGCATCGGCCGCTGGAAGGACGACACGCTGGCGGTGCTGGACCAGGTCTGCCGCGGACCGACGGTGATCGTCGGCTCCAGCATGGGCGGCTGGCTGGCGACGCTGGCGGCGCTGGCGCGGCCCGGCCGCGTCGCCGGGCTGGTGCTGCTGGCGCCGGCGCTGGATTTCACCGAAGACCTGATGTGGGCGCAGATGAGCCCGGACCAGCGCGCCACCCTGCAGCGCGACGGCATCCTGCGCGAACCGTCGCAGTATTCCGACCAGCCCTACGAATACACCCTGAAACTGATCGAGGATGGCCGCCGGCACTGCATCCTCGCCGGCGGCATCGATCTGGCCGCGCCGGTGCGCATCCTGCAGGGCATGCAGGACCCGGATGTCCCCTGGCAGCACGCGGTGAAAACCGTCGAGGCCTTCCGCGGCGCCGATACGCGCCTGACCCTGATCAGGGACGGCGACCACCGGCTGTCGCGGCCGCAGGATCTCGCCCTGCTGACCGAAACGGTGTGGAGCCTGGCCGCCTGAGCAGGCGGCAGGGTTCCGGCAGCCGCGAGGCGGCTGGCGTCAGAATTCCTGCCAGTCGCCGTCCTCTCCGCCGGCGTGAACCGGGGCGGGTTTTGCAGGCGCCGCCGTGGCGGCAGGGTTCCCCGCCCCTGATTTCGCCAGGCCGGATTTCGCGGCGGCCGGGGATTTTGCGGCCGGGGACTTTGCTGCCGGGCGCTTTGCAGCCGGGGCGCCGGTCTTGAAAAAGCCGACCATCTGCGCCAGCCGCTGCGCCTGCTGGGTCAGCGACTGCGCGGCGGCCGTGGTCTCTTCCACCAGCGCCGCGTTGCGCTGGGTCATCTCGTCCATGCTGCCGACGGCGGTGTTGATCTGGTCGAGGCCGGTGGCCTGCTCCCGGCTGGCCGCGGCAATCTCGGCCACGATGTCGCTGACCTTCTTGATGGCGGTGACGATCTCGGTGAGGCTGGCGCCGGTCTGGTTCACCAGCGCCGCCCCGGTCTTCACCTGGGCATTCGACGTGGCGATCAGTGCCTTGA
>NZ_CAXPMC010000015.1:0-18735 GCF_964218355.1 Ferrovibrio sp.
GTCAAGATGATTTTCAGAGCTGACGGACATCGTGAATCCGCACAGGGAATGCGCCGGCCGGCATGGGCCGGCGTGAATGCGCAGGTATGCGGCGCGGGTGATATCACTGCGATCAAAACAGAAAGACGCGGATTTCCCCCTCGTCGTTCCCGCGAAAGCGGGAACCCAGACCAACTGGTGTTGCTGGGTCCCCGCTTTCGCGGGGACGACGAAGAAAAATGAGCCGGAATGAACCGCCGCGAACCGGACGGAACCACTTCGAACCGCCACGAACCGGGAGGAACCGCCACGAACCGTCGCGAACCGCAATTGGCTCCACCTGGCTCGGTGGAAAGGAAAAGGCCCCGGCGTGAACCGGGGCCTGCTTTAATCCTGTATGCCGAAATCCTGTATGCGGGCGGTCGCCGTGTCAGGCCGCGCTGGACAGGGCGGCGAAGCGGCGCTGGTGGTAATCGGCATTGCCGAAGCAGGTGTCGATCATCATCAGGCGCTTCATGTAATGGCCGACATCCAGTTCGTCGGTCATGCCCATGCCGCCATGCAGCTGGATCGCCTGCTGGCCGACGAACTTGCCGGCCCTGCCGATCTGCACTTTCGCCGCCGCCGCCGCCTTGGCCCGCTCGGCCGGTTCGGCATCCGCCTTCAGCGTCGCCAGCATGGCCAGCGAGCGCGAGGCTTCCACCTGCATCATCATGTCGACCAGGCGATGCTGGATCACCTGGAAGTCGCCGATGGCGCGGCCGAACTGCTTGCGCGTCTTCACATAGGCGAGCGTCGTGTCATGCAGGGCCTGCATGCAGCCCACCGCCTCGGCGGCCAGCCAGGCGAAAGCGCGGTCGATCACGGCTTCGGCCGCCGCCAGACCGCCGGCCGCGTCGCCCCCTGAATCACCCAGCGCCACGGCGGGAGCATCTTTGAATTCGATGTCGGCGGCGCGGCGGTTGTCCACCGTGCGATAATCCTGCCGGGTCACGCCGGCGGCTTTGGCATCGACCACGAAGAGGCCGAGCCCGGTGCGGTCGGCCGCCCCGCCCGCGCTGCGGGCCAGCACGATGATCTTGTCGGCGCTGGGGGCATCCCAGACCACGATCTTCTTGCCGGTGACCGTCCAGCCGGCATCCGCCTTCTTCGCGGCGGTGTTCACCTCATGCAGCACGAAGCGGCTGCCATGTTCGGCATGGGCGAAGGCCCATTTGGCGGCGCCTTCGGCGATCTGCGGCAGCCATTCGCCCTTCTGCGCATCGCTGCCGGCAGCCTGGATCAGCCCGGCCCCCAGCATCACCGTCGAGAAGAAGGGCTCGGCCACCATATGCTTGCCGAAGCGTTCGGCGATCAGCATGGTCTCGACCGCACCGCCGCCGAGCCCGCCGAAATCCTCCGGCAGCGCGATGGCCAGCCAGCCCAGCTCGGCCATCTGGGTCCAGTTCTCGGGCCGGTAGCCGAGATCGGTCTTCACCAGCTTGCGCCAGCGTTCGAAGTCGTATTCCTTGCGCAGCCAGTTCTCCACGCTGTCGGCCAGCAGGGTCTGCTCCTCGGAAAGCTGGAAATCCATCCCTCGTATCCTCTTGCTTCTGTCGTCTGTGTGATTGGCGTCAGGTTACAGGCCCAGCACCATCTTGGCGATGATGTTGCGCTGGATCTCGTTGGAGCCGCCATAGATCGTGGTGGCGCGGTTATACAGAAACGCCTCCATGCGGCCCTGGGCGTAATCCGGCCCCACCGGCGGCTGGTTGGAACCATCGGGCCGGTGTTCGTAGGGCGCGGCGTAATAGCCCAGAGCCTCGACGGCCAGTTCGGTGATCGCCTGCTGGATTTCCGAGCCGCGGATCTTCAGCATGCTGGCCTCGGGCCCCGGCCCCCTGCCGCCCTGCTCGGCCGCCAGCATGCGCAGGTTGGTGTATTCCAGCGCCAGCAGGTCGATCTCGACGGCGGCCACCCTGTCGCGGAAGGCCGGCTCCTCCAGCAGGGCCGCGCCCATGCTGCGCTCGGCGCGGGCGATGTCCTTCAGGCGCTTCAGCCGCTGCTTGGACGTGGCGACCTCGGCGATGCCGGTGCGCTCGTTGCCCAGCAGGAACTTGGCATAGGTCCAGCCCTTGCCTTCCTGGCCGATCAGGTTGGCCTTCGGCACCCGCACATTGTCGAGGAACACCTCGTTGACGCCATGGCCCTCGTCGATCGAGATGATCGGCCGCACGGTCACGCCCGGCGTCTTCATGTCGATCAGCAGGAAGGAGATGCCTTCCTGCGGCTTCACGGTCGCATCGGTGCGCACCAGGCAGAACATCATGTTTGCGTAATGGGCCTGGGTGGTCCAGATCTTGTGGCCGTTGACGATATAATCGTCTCCATCGGGCTCGGCGCGGGTGCGCAAGGACGCGAGGTCCGAGCCCGAGCCCGGCTCGGAATAGCCCTGGCACCACCAGTCTTCCATCGACAGGATGCGCGGCAGATACCGCTGCTTCTGCGCATCGCTGCCGAAGGTGTAGATGACGGGGCCGACCATGGCGATGCCGAAGGGGACCAGCGGCGGCGCATCGGCAGCGGCGGTCTCCTCGTCGAAGATGTAGCGCTGCACGGCGCTCCAGCCCGGACCGCCATAGTCTTTCGGCCAGTTCGGCGCGCCCCAGCCATGGGCATGCAGGGCGCGGTGCCAGGCGACATAGTCCTCCCTGGCCAGATGCATGTTGTCGCGGCTTTTCGCCGCCAGTGCCGGCGGCAGATTGGCGGCGATGAAGGCGCTCACCTCTTCGCGGAAAGCCTGTTCTGCGGCCGTGAATTCCAGATTCATGGCTGTTCTCCCTGGACCGGGCCAGAGGTTAGGACCGCGCCGCCCGGCAGGCAAGCGTATGACGCGGCGTCAAGCTTGCGGAAAGGCTGGGTTTTTTGCTCTAAGCGTGGACAAGCACAAGACAGAGGCAGTCCGATGACCTTCGACCCCATTGCCGCCGGCTGGAAACAGCGCCACGGCCAGGGCCCCTTCACCCAGCTGGTCGGCCCGATCTTCGCGAAGCGCGAAGCGGAGGGCGCCTCCGCCTATGGCCTGCTGGCCGAGGAGCGCCACACCAATTCCCGCGGCGTGGTGCATGGCGGCATGCTGATGACCTTCGCCGACCACATGCTGGGCTGGCTGGTCTGGGACCTGGTCGACCGCCGCCCCTGCGCCACCGTCAGCCTGAACAGCCAGTTCACGGCGGCCGTGAAACCCGGCGACTGGGTCGAGATGCGCGGCCGCGTGATCCGCCAGACCCGCAGCCTGATCTTCGTGCAGGGCACGATGACGGTGGGTGAGAAGACGGTGTTCGCCGCCGAAGGGATCTGGAAGCTGCTGGGCGTCGACTGAGATCAGCGTCTGCGGCGCACGATCTTCCTGGCCGGCAGCAGGTCGGCGAATTTCGCCTCGCGCTTCTGCTGGTTGGCCGCCATCTGCTCCATCAGGTCCTGGGTCAGGAACATGCCGGCCTGCCAGACCTGCATGTAATCCAGCGCATCCGCCGTGCTGTGGTCGCGGGTGTAGTTCAGCATCTGCTTGCTGCCGTGCACCGCCAGCGGCGATTTCGACGCGATGGTCCTGGCCACCTGCATCACGGCGTCGAGCAGAGCCGCGTGGCTGTCATGCAGGCTGTTGACCAGGCCGCAGCGGAAGGCCTCGTCGGCCGGCATGCGCCGGCCGCTGTAGGCCAGTTCGCGCACCAGGCCCGCCGGCATCAGGTGCGGCAGGCGCTGCAGGGTGCCGACATCGGCGGTCATGCCGATATTGATCTCCTGGATGCAGAACCAAGCATCGGTGGTGGCATAGCGCATGTCGCAGGCCGAGATCAGGTCGACGCCGCCGCCGATGCAGCCGCCCTGCACGGCCGCCAGAACCGGCACCCGGCAGCGGTCGATCACCGCGAAGGTTTCCTGCATCTCGGCCACCGTGCGGCGCATCTGCTCGCCCACCCGGCCGCGGTCGCCCTGCATCATGTCGCCGGCGATGTTGGCAAAGGCCGAGAGATCGAGCCCGCCGGTGAAATGCTTTCCCGTCGAGGCGATCACCACGGCGCGGACCTCCGGACGGTCCTCGATCTCGGCGAAGACATCGACCATCTCCTGCCAGAAGGGCAGAACCATCGCATTCGCCTTGTCGGGACGGTTGAAGGTGATCGACGCCACATGGTCGGCGACGGCAAAGTCGAAAGTCTCGTAGGGCATGTTTCCTCTCCCGCTTCCTCTCTTGCGCCTGACGCAACGTCAAGGCTGGTGCGCCTCTGCGGACGCGGCTAAGCTTCCGGCAAAAGATTTATGCCAAGAGATTTACGGAGGAACCATGGCCATTGTCTATGACGAACTGATGCGGCTGGACCTGCCCGAGAAGGCGTTCAGCTACACCGAGCGCGACACCATGCTCTACGCGCTCAGCGTCGGCATGGGCCATGACCCGATGGATGCGGAGGAACTGCCCTTCGTGTTCGAGAAAAACCTGAAGGCGCTGCCCGGGCTGGCCACCGTGATCTGCTGGGACGACAGCTGGGCGCCGAAGACCGGCATCAACTTCCAGATGGTGGTGCATGGCGAGCAGCGGGTCACCCTGCACAGGCCGCTGGCGCCGGAGGGCCGGGTGAAGTCGAAGCTGCGCATCCGCGACGCCTTCGACAAGGGTGCCGGCAAGGGCGCCGTGGTGCTGATCGAGAACAGCATCCGCGATGCCGCCACCAACGAGCCGCTGGTCACCCTGCTGTCGACCACATTTGCCAGAGGAGACGGCGGCTTCGGCGGCCCGGCCCGCAAGCCGGAAGACGGCCCGCCGCAGCCACACAGGATTCCCGACCGCAACCCGGATGTCGGCGTGACGGCAAAGACCCAGCCCAACCAGGCCCTGTTCTACCGGTTATGCGGCGACCGCAACCCGCTGCATGCCGATCCGGCCTTCGCGAAAGCCGCCGGCTTTCCGCGGCCGATCCTGCACGGCCTGTGCACCTACGGCCATGCGGTGCGCGCGGTGGTGAAAGCCGCCTGCGACCACGATCCGGCCCAGGTGGCGCATATCGAGGCGCGCTTCACCGCGCCGGTTTTCCCCGGCGAGAGCATCCATACGGAAATCTGGCGCGACGGCAAAACCGTCTCGTTCCGCGCCCGGCTGGTCGAGCGCGACGTGGTGGTGCTGGATCACGGCAAGATCGAGCTGCGCTAGCTGCGTTTCAGCCCCATGCCGGCCGGTTTGCGCCGGCCGCCGGGCTCGTCGTCGAGACGCAGCGGTTCCAGCCGCATCTCCGGGTCGGGCCGGCCGAACAGGTAGCCCTGTCCGTAATCGATGCCGAAATCGAGCAGCAGGCGCGCCTGGTCCTCGGTCTCGACCATCTCGGCCACGGTACCGATGCCGAGTTCCTTGCACAGCCAGACCATGCCCTTGAGGATGGCCTGGTCGCGGGCCTGGCCCTGCTGCTGCAGGGCCTTCACATAGGCGCCGTCGATCTTCACGTAATCGACATCCAGCGCCTGCAGGTAGGGAAACGAGGCGGCCCCGGCGCCGAAATCGTCCAGACAGACCGAATGGCCATCCTCGCGCAGCTGCCGCACCGCATTGGTGGCATGCACCAGGTTGGTGATCTGGGTCGATTCCGTGATCTCGAAGATCAGCTGGCGGCGCAGGGCCGGATCGGGGGCGAGAATCTCGCGCAGGGCGGCAAGGAAGACCGTGCTTTCCAGGCTGTGGCCGGACAGGTTGACGGCCACGTCGATCACCTCGCCCTGGCGGCGCCGCTCGGCCAGCAGGTCGACCACGCGCTGGACCACGGCGAGGTCGAATTCGCCGATCATGTGCACGCCCTCGGCCAGCCGGATTGTCTCGAAGGGCGAGCCGCCATCCTCGAAGCGCGACAGCGCCTCGTAATGGTGCAGGGTGCGGGTGTCGAGCCGCACGATCGGCTGGAAGACCAGCTGGAACTTGCGCGCCGAGACCGCCGAACGCAGCGCCCGCACCCGCGAAACGGTGGAGTTCAGCAGGGCCTTCAGGCTGTCCTCGGTGGAGCGCAGCGTGAAGCTGTCGGCGCCTTCGCTGACGAAACGCTGCACGGCGAAGGCCATGGCGCCGGCGGCATCCTCGTCGCTCATGCCCTTGGCATGCAGGTCGAGGGTGGCGCCGTGCACGTCGACCGCCGCCGCCGCCCCGGCCGGGCCGCTGCGCCGCAGCAGGTCGCGCACCTGGCGGGCCACCGAATCCTGGTCGAGCGGCGCCGCATGCAGGATGCCGTATTTCTCCGGATCGATGCGGGCGGCGGTGTCGCCGCCGATCGACTGGCCGCGCAGCAGGGCGCCGACATCGTTCAGCAGGGCCTGGCTTTCCTCCGGAGGCAGACTTTCCGCCAGCCGCTGCAGGCCGACGATCTCCATCAGGGTCAGCTTGACCTCGGAGCCGAGCTCGCGGGCCAGCTTGAGCCGGTCGCCGGCGCGCTCCTCGAAATCCTCGGTGGTCAGCAGCCCGGTCTGGTAGTCGCGCTTGTTGGCCAGCGCGGTCTCGGCCTGCGGCAGCCGGGCATTGGACAGGGTCAGGTAATAGCGGCCCTCCTGGCGCGGCAGGCAGCAGCCGCCCAGCACGCAGGTCGCCCCGGGGCTGCCGTCGGGCCGCTGCAGCCGGATGGTCACCGGCTCGATACGGCCGCCGACCGACAGCCCGGCCAGCAGGTTGAGGATGAAATGGCGGTCGCTTTCGTCCACCAGGCCGCTGAATTGCTGGCCCAGCAGGTCGCCGCTGTCGCGGCCGGTCAGCAGCCGGGCGGCGCCGGAGACGAACAGCACCTCGCCCTCGCCGCCCACCTCGAGCATCAGGTCGGCCGCGGAGAAGGCGAAAGCGACAAACCGGTCGCGTTCCGCCCGCATGTCCCTGGCGCCGCCGCCCATGGTCGCCCCTTGGCAAAAATTGTGGAAAACCCGTTGCCGGAAGTGTGCCAGCGCGGCGACCGCAGTGCAACCGGCCCGGCGGCCATTCCTGCCCTTGACGCTGCGCCACGTTGCGCGGGACGGGCGGATTTCCCTAGAATGGCGGCACAACCCGGGCGGCCCGCCGACCGGAACAGAATTCCAAGGGGAGAGAAGATGACCGCACCGTTCTGGGAAAAATCCTACCCGGCCGGCGTAACCTGGACGCAGAATTTCCAGGCCAAGCCGATCTGGACCCTGTTCGACGATGCCGTCGCGCGCTTTGCTCCGCGGCCCTGCCTCGACTTCATGGGCAAGGTGCTGAGCTATGCCACGGTCTCCGACCTGATCGACCGCGCCGCCAAGGGCTTCCAGCAGCTCGGCGTCGGCCCCGGCGTGCATGTCGGCCTGTTCCTGCCCAACACGCCGCATTACGTGGTCTGCTTCTTCGCCATCCTGAAGGCTGGCGGCCGGGTGGTGAATTACAGCCCGCTCGATGCCGAGCGCGAGCTGCGCTACAAGATCGAGGACAGCCAGACCGACATCATCGTCACCCTGGACCTGAACGCGCTGTACACCAATATCGGCAAGATGGTCGGCACCACCCGCCTGAAGAAGGTGGTGGTCTGCCGGCTGCCGGATTTCCTGCCCTTCCCGAAAAACCTGCTGTTCCCGCTGGTCAAGGGCAAGGAAATCGCCGCAGTGCCGAAGGATGACCGGCATGTCCGCTTTGCCGACCTGATCGCCAATGACGGCCGCTACACGCCGCATCCGGTGAAGGACCCGGCCGAGGAAGTGGCGATCCTGCAGTATACCGGTGGCACCACCGGCCAGCCCAAGGGCGCCATGCTGACCCACGGCAACATCACCGCCACGGTGAACATGTATGCCGCCTGGACCGACGGCGCCAATCTGCTGGAAGACGGCAAGGAACGGGTCCTGATGGTCCTGCCGATGTTTCATATCTACGGTCTCAGCGCGGTGCTGCTGCGCATGCTGATCATCGGCGCGGAATTCATCCTGCATCCGCGTTTCGAGCTGAAGGCGGTGATCGAGGATCTGCACAAGAAGAAGATTTCGATCTTCCCCGGCGTGCCGACCATGTATGCCGCCATCATCAATCTGCCCAACCTGAAGGATTACGACCTTTCGGGCCTGAAATTCTGTGCATCGGGCGGCGCGCCGCTGCCGGTCGAGGTGCAGGACAAGTTCGAGACGGTCACCGGCCACAAGATGATCGAGGGCTGGGGCATGACCGAAACCTCGCCGGCCGGCACCCAGACCGTCTACGGCGGCAAGCGCAAGCGCGGCTCCTGCGGCCTGCCGCTGCCCGGCGTGACCATCGAGATCGTCGATGTCGACAATCCGCTGCAGGTGCTGGGCGTCAACCAGACCGGCGAGATCTGCATCACCGGCCCCAATGTGATGAAGGGCTACTGGAACAAGCCCGAGGCAACGGCGGAAGCCTTTGCCGGCGGCCGCTTCCACACCGGCGATGTCGGCTATCTCGATGAGGAAGGCTATGTCTTCATCGTCGACCGCAAGAAGGACATGATCCTGTCGGGCGGCTTCAACGTCTATCCGCGCAATATCGAGGAAGCCATCTACGAGCATCCTTCCGTGGAGGAATGCACCGTGATCGGCATCCCCGACCAGTATCGCGGCCAGTCGGCCAAGGCCTTCATCAAGCTGAAGCCGGGTGCCGCCACCCTCACCTTCGACGAACTGAAGGAATTCCTGAAGGACAAGCTGGGCAAGCACGAGATGCCGGTGGCCATGGAAATCCGCGATGCCCTGCCCAAGACCCTGATCGGCAAGCTGTCGAAGAAAGAGCTGGTCGAGGAAGAAATGAAGAAGGCGGCCGGCTGACGGCTGCCGCCTGCCTGACAGGAAAAAGCCCGGGGCGAACCCCGGGCTTTTTTTGTTGCCCTCCGGCCTGTTCCGGCGGAGCAGCCGGACTGCCGGCTGTCCCTACTCGGCCGCCACCGCCTCGGCCAGCGCGGCATCGCGGGCGCGCAGGGCCTGGGCTGCCGGGCGGACCCGGTCCTGTTCGGCCGGGGCGAGATTGCTCATCAGCGGCAGCATCGGCCCCATATCGGCAATGCCGGCCAGCGTGACCGCGTCATGCAGCACCCGGATCGGGCTGATGCCGTCGCGCAGGTCCTCGAACGGCATATAGGCCTCGCGATGGCGTTCGGCCTCGGCCACGTCGCCACGCATCAGCGCCGCCAGCATGGCCATCGAGCCGCGCGGCGCGAGGCAGACCGCGCCCGACGTGAATCCGGCAACGCCGAAGTCGCGCAGATGCGTGATCGCCGGCCGTTCGCCGATGCCGCTGACCACCAGTTTCGGATCGACATAGTCCAGCAGTTTCCGGAGATAGGGATCGTCGGCCGGGTTGTCGCGCACGACGCCGTACTTGACCATGCAGACCAGTCCTTCGCCCACCAGCCGCGCCGCCGCCTCCGGCGCGATGTAGTTCTCGGCCTTGATGTAGAGGATCAGCGGCTTGCCCATGGTGACGGCCGCGCGGCGCAGGCCGACCTCGACACCGTCCGGGGTGGCGGGAAAGGTCTGCGGCAGGGCCATCGCGGTCGGCACCCGCGAGCCGCGCAGGATACGGGCCTGGTCGATCAGCCGGCCGTAATCCGGCCCGAAGGACGGAATCAGCCAGGTATCCGGGCCGGCCGCCGCACACAGGAACTCCAGCACCTCGGCATATTCGCTGAGCGGCAGATTGTAGAAATTGGCGTTGCCGCCATACATCAGGGTGCTGACCCCGCCGGCTTCCAGATACGCAATCAGCTGCCGGTTGGCCTCTTCATTCAGCGTCAGGTCGGAATACCGGGCCAGTGGCGGCACCGCGAGAACCGAGCGGGCCAGATCGGCAGGCGTAACAGGCGTTGTTTTCATTATGTTTGCTCCCTCCGGGCATTCCTCCTAGTATGAATCGAGAGTAATCCGTCCCCGTCCTCTGCTGCAAAGCGAAATGTCAGCCCCGGAATCCGACGCTGTCGCCGACAAGGCCCATCTGCTGCCCATCCTGCGCGCCGCGATGCGGGCCATCGAAGCCGCCAAGTTCGACCAGGCCACGGGCTTTCTCGACAGTCTCCTGAAACAGGAACCGGGTTTTGCCGATGCCCTGCATCTGCAGGGATACATCGCCCTGCAGCGCGGCGAGCTCGAGCGCGCCCGCGACCTGGTCGGGCAGGCCATCGCGGCGGATTACCATTTCGAGAACTACCATCTGACCCTCGGCCATATCCTGCTGGCGATGGGCGACCGGGACGGAGCCCGGCAGAGTTTCGGCGCCGCGCTGACCCTGAACAAAACGCTGCCCGATGCCTATATCGGCCTGGCCCATGTCTTCATGGCGGAAGGTGCGCTGGACGCCGCCGTCGGTGCCCTGTTCACCGCCTTCAACGACAACCTGAAGCACCCCGAAACCAATTACATGCTGGGCTACGCGCTGCTGGCGCAGGGCGACAGCAAGCGGGCGACCGGCTTTTTCCGCCGCGCCCTGCAATTCGTGCCGGATTCGGTGCGCTACCAGGCCGGCTTTGCCCGCTCGCTGCGCGACCTGCGCCTCAACCGGCCGGACCCGGCGCTGATGGCCGTGGTGCTGCCGCTGCTGGGCAAACCGGGGGTGGAGCCGCGCGACCTGGCGCCGCTGGTCCAGAGCAGCATCCGCCTTGCCCCCGCCTTCACCGCCCTGGCCGCAATCGACAATGCCCTGCCGGCCGAGGCTGCCGGCATCCTGGCGGCTCCGGATTGCCCCGACCTGTCTGCCGAGCCGGTCTTCGCCGCCTGGATGGCCCATGGCCTGGTCAGCGACACCGCCGTCGAGCGGCGGCTGCAGGGCCTGCGACGCGGCGCCCTGCATCTCGCCCTGGCCGATCCGGCGGCGCTGGACCGGCATGGCCGCCTGCTGCGCCTGCTGGCCATCCGCGGCTTCCAGGCCGAATATGTCGACCCGGTCAGCAACACCGAGAAACAGCTGCTGCCGCAGCTGGATCGGCTGCTGGCCGGCGCCGATCCCGGCAGCGACGCCGCGCGTTTTGCGGTCTGGGCCTGCTATGAACCGCTGTATCGCCGGCCGGATGCCGCACGCCTGTCGGCCGCGGCCTGGCCGGCAGCCTATGCCGCCCTGAAACGCGCCCAGATCGACGAGCCGCTGGCCGAGCGGGCCCTGGCTGCCGGCCTGCCGGCACTGACGCCGGTGGACGACACGGTCAGCCGCGACGTGCAGGCGATGTACGAGGAGAGCCCCTTCCCGCGCTGGAACCAGCCGATCCTCGGCACGCCGCTGACCGTGCCGATGCGCCTGCGGGCCGCCCTGCCGCTGCAGACGATTCCAGCGACATCGGGCCCGGGCCATACCGATGTGCTGGTCGCCGGCTGCGGTACCGGCCTGCATGCGATCCTGGCCGCCACCAGCTACAGCGAGGCGCAGGTTCTGGCCATCGACCTCAGCCGCTCAAGCCTCGCCTATGCCACGCGCAAGGCGGCCGAGAACGGCATCCGCAATGTCGAATTCGCCCAGGCCGACATCCTGCGCATCGGCAGCATCGGCCGCCAGTTCGATGTGATCGAAAGTTTCGGCGTGCTGCATCACCTGCGCGATCCCGGTGCCGGGCTGGCCCAGCTGGTGCGGCTGCTGAAGCCGGAAGGCTACATGATGCTGGGCCTGTACAGCGAGCTGGGACGGCGTGACGTGGTGGCGGCCCGCGAGCTGATCGCCCGCCACGGCTTCGGCGACAGCCCCGACGATGTGCGCCGCTTCCGCAGGAAGGTCTGGCAGCTCGATCCGCAGCTGGCGGCGCGGCTGGCGCAGTCCAGTGCCTTCCATGCGCTCAGCGACCTGCGCGACCTCGTCTTCCACCGGCAGGAACACCGCTACACGCCGGCGCAGCTGCGCGAGCTGATCGCCGGCGCCGGCCTGGAATTCCTCGGCTTCGAATTCACCTCGCCGCAGCCGCTGCAGGAATACCGCCAGCGCTTTCCGGGCGACCCGATCGCCACCGATCTCGCCAACTGGGCGAAGATGGAAGAGGCCAATCCCGACCTGTTCGCCAACTGCTACCGTTTCTGGGTCCGCCACAGGCGCTGAGGCGGCAGCCGCCCTCAGCCGCCGATATGGCTGCGGAACCGCCGCACGATCTCGCGGGTCGCCTTGACCAGCAGGCCCTGGTCGACACCGACGGCGACGAAGGTGAAGCCGGCATCGAAATAGCGCTTCGCGTCATTCTCGTCCGGCGCCAGGATGCCGCAGGGCTTGCCGGCCGCCTTGCACAGTTCCAGCGCCTTCATGATTGCCGCCTGCGCCTCCGGGTGACTGCTGTTGCCGAGATGGCCGGCATCGGCCGACAGGTCGGCCGGGCCGACGAAGATGCCGTCGACGCCCTCGACCCTGGCGATTTCCGGAATCCGGCTGACCGCCCCCAGCGTCTCGACCTGCACGATGACGCCGATTTCCTCCTCGGCATGCTTGTGATAGTCGGCGACCAGGCCGTAGCGGTTGGCACGCTGGTTGCCGGACACGCCGCGGATGCCCTTCGGGGGATAGCGGGTCGCCTCGACCGCCTGGCGTGCCTCCTCGGCATCCTGCACGAAGGGCAGGATCAGGTTCGGCGAGCCGATATCCAGGAACCGCTTGATCAGCACCGGATCGTTCCAGGCCGGCCGCACCACCGGCGTCGCCGTATTGGCATCGATCTGCATCGCCTGCAGCTGCTGCAGCACCATCGGCAGCTCGTTCGGCGAATGCTCGGTATCCAGCACCACCCAGTCGAAGCCGGCGGTGGCGACGATCTCGGCCACGATATGGCTGCTCAGCATGCTCCACAGGCCGATCTGCGGCCGGCCTTCCTTCAGGGCGCGCTTGAAGGCGTTCTTGGGCAGTTGCATCGCCGGGGTCCTCTCAGTGGATTTCAGGTTCCGGCGTCGGCGCGCCGGCATGAAGGAAGTCGAAATCGCAGCCGCGTTCGGCCTGGGTGATGTGCTGCGCGAACATCACGCCATAGCCGCGCTGGTAACGCGGCGGCGGCGCCACCCAGGCGGCCCGGCGGGCGGCCAGCTCCGCTTCGGAGACCTTCAGGTCCAGCCGGCGCTCGGCCACGTTCAGCTCGATCAGGTCGCCGCTGCGCACCAGCGCCAGCGGCCCGCCGATATAGGATTCCGGCGAGATATGCAGTACGCAGGTGCCATACGACGTGCCGCTCATGCGGGCATCCGACATCCGCACCATGTCGCGCACGCCCTGCTGCAGCAGTTTCTTCGGGATCGGCAGCTGGCCCCATTCCGGCATGCCGGGGCCGCCCTGCGGTCCGGAATTGCGCAGCACCAGCACGCTGTCGGCGGTGACATCGAGGTTGGGATCGTCGATGCGCGCCGCCATGTCGTTGTAGTCGTCGAACACGACCGCCGGCCCGGTATGGCTGAGCAGCTTCTGGTCGGCGGCGCTCGGCTTGATCACGGCACCGTTCGGCGCCAGGTTGCCGTGCAGCACGACAAGGCCGCCGAAACCGGCGACCGGATTGTCGAGCGGGCGGATCACGTCGTCGTTGTAAGGTTTGGCACCGGCGATATTGTCGCCCAGCGTCGCACCGCTGACCGTCTGGCAGTCGAGCTTCAGCTTCTCCGTCAGGTTGCCGAGCAGCGCCCGGATCCCGCCGGCGAAATAGAAATCCTCCATCAGGTATTTGCCGTTCGGCCGCAGGTTGGCGATCACCGGCACGTGGCGGGAAATCTCGTCGAAGCGCCTGAGCGGCAGATCGATGCCGGCACGCGCCGCCATCGCCACCAGATGGATGATGCAGTTGGTCGATCCACCCACCGCCATCGCCAGCGTCACGGCATTGTCGAACGACGCAGCGCTCAGGATGTCGGACGGCTTCAGGTCGTCCCAGACCATCTCGACGATGCGGCGGCCGGTCTGGCTGGCCATGCGGGCATGACCGGAATCGGCCGCCGGGATGGAGCTGGCACCGGGCAGGGTCAGGCCGAGTGTTTCGGCGATCGCCCCCATGGTCGAGGCCGTGCCCATGGTCATACAGTGACCGGGGCCGCGGGCAATGCCCTCCTCGATCTCGCGCCAGGCGGCCTGGTCGATATTGCCGGCGCGCAGCTCGGCCCAGTATTTCCAGGCATCCGAGCCGCTGCCCAGCGTGTTGCCGCGCCAGTTGCCGCGCAGCATCGGCCCGGCCGGCATGAAGATGGCCGGGATGTTCATGCTGATCGCACCCATGATCAGCGCCGGCGTGGTCTTGTCGCAGCCGCCCATCAGCACGGCACCGTCGATGGGATAGGAGCGCAGCAGCTCTTCCGTCTCCATCGCCAGCAGATTGCGGTACAGCATGGTCGACGGCTTCTGGAACGGTTCCGACAGGCTGATCGCCGGCAGTTCCAGCGGGAAGCCGCCGGCCTGCCACACGCCGCGCTTCACTTCCTCGGCGCGCTGGCGGAAATGGGTGTGGCAGGGATTGATGTCGCTCCAGGTGTTGATGATGCCGATCACCGGCTTGCCGGCGAAATCCTCGCGGGCGAAACCGATCTGGTAGCTGCGCGAGCGATGGCCGAAGGAGCGCAGGTCGTCGACACCGAACCAGCGATGGCTGCGCAGATCCTCGGGCCGCCTGCGGCGGCGTTCACCGGCATTCATGCCTTATTCCTCCCGGACTGTGTTCTGAACGCTCTGGGTTCCGAACTTTCTGGTTTGCGCCCGCTGGCAGACGGGCAAAAGACCCTACACGGACGAGACACCGGAATCCACTTCACCGCACCCCAGCCGCCCGGCCCGGAGACCGCGGCCGGCTTTTGTCTCCGCGACCGCGGCCCACCTGGCCGGCCGGCACTGCGGACCGGAATCCGCCAGCGTCTGGTTGCGGTTGTAATTAATTTGTATGCGGATTTAGTAGTAAATTTTTTCTGGAAATCCACTCCGACTTGTGCCCGACTGCAGGACAACCGGAAGCTGCCACCACCGGCCGGCATTTTCCGCTGCCCACAGACGCAACAGGGGATCGCATGGGTATCCGGATGACCATTGGAATGCGGCTGACGCTGCTGACCGCCTTCATTGCCATTGCCCTGGCAATCCTGACCGCCATCGCCGCCAGCAACCTGCATACCGGCCTGAAAAACCGCGAGCAGGCCAAGATTCTCAACATCACCGAAACCGCCATGGCGATCCTGCAATCCTACCAGGGCGAGGTCGCCGCCGGAAAACTGTCGAAGGACGAGGCCCAGAAGGCGGCCTACACGGCGATCCGCAGCATGAAATTCGCCGGCTCCGAATACATGTTCGCCTACACCTTCGACGGCGTGAATGTCATCCATGGCGGCAACCCGAAACTGGAAGGCCAGAACATGCTCGGCTTCAAGGCCAAGGACGGGCTCGAGCTGATCCGCGTCTTCCGCGACATCGCCCAGGGCGGCGGCGGCTTCCTCGAATACATGTGGCCGCGGGCCGGCAGCGACGTGCCGGTGCCGAAGCTTGGCTATGCCGCACCCTTCAAGCCGTGGGACATCTGGCTGGGCACCGGCATCTACCTCGATGATTTCGACGCCCGCTTCCGCAACGCGCTGACCACCTTCATCGCCGCCGCCGCCGTCATCCTTGCCCTCACCCTGCTGACGGCCTGGATCATCGCCCGCGGCATCCGCCGGCCGATTGCGGCAACGACCGGCACCCTGCAGGAACTAGCCGCCGGCAATACCGACGTCACGGTGGAAGGGACCACGCGGCAGGACGAAATCGGGGCCATGGCGCGCGCTACGGAAGCCCTGAAGCAGACCTCGATTGCCGCGGCACGGGCCAATTGCGGTGTCGACAACGTCACTGCCAATGTGATGATTGCCGATGAAAACAACACCATCATCTATTGCAACAATGCCGTTATCCGCACTCTGAAAAATGCCGAATCCGACATCCGCAGGGATCTGCCGCATTTCAATGCCGACGAACTGGTCGGCAAAAACGTTGACGTCTTTCACAAGAACCCGGATCACCAGCGCCGCCTGCTCGCAGCCCTGAAGGACACCTACCGTTCGCGCATCGTGGTCGGCGGCCGGACCTTCGATCTGATCGCCAACCCGGCGGTCAACAAGCGCGGCCAGCGGGTCGGCACCGTGGTCGAGTGGGCGGATCGCACCGAGGAAATCCGTATCGGCAACGAGATGGTTGCCCTGATCGAGGGCGCTTCCGACAAGGGCTTTGCCGACCGTGTCGATGTCAGCCAGCGCAGCGGCTTCATCAAATCGCTGGGCGAAGCGCTCAACACCATGTCGGACCGCTGCCAGGCGATGACCGGCGAGATTGCTGCGGTGATCGGCGCCATGGCCGGCGGCGACCTGAGCCAGCGCCTGACCAAGGACTATCCGGGCATTTTCGGCCAGCTGAAAACCGGCGCCAACGCCATGGCCGACCGCCTGGCCGACATCGCCCGGCGCCTGGGTGACACCGCCCATACCGTGCGCGACGCTTCCGCCGAGATTTCCGCCGGCAGCCAGGACCTGGCCAGCCGCACGGAGAGCCAGGCAGCGAGCATCGAGGAAACCGCGGCATCCATGCACGAGATCACGGCAACCGTGAAGCAGAATGCCGACAATGCCCAGGCCGCCAGCCAGCTGGCGGTGGCCGCCCGCGACACCGCCGAGAAGGGCGGCAGCGTGGTCGGCGATGCGGTGGCCGCGGTGACCCGGATCGAGGAGAGCGCGCAGAAGATCAGCGACATCGTCGGCCTGATCGACGAGATCGCCTTCCAGACCAATCTTCTCGCGCTGAATGCCTCGGTTGAGGCAGCCCGCGCCGGCGAAGCGGGCAAAGGCTTCGCCGTCGTCGCGCAGGAAGTCCGCGCGCTGGCGCAGCGCTCGGCCAATGCCAGCAAGGACATCAAGGCGCTGATCGCCACGTCGAATGCCCAGGTGAAGACCGGCGCGTCGCTGGTCAACCAGACCGGCAACTCGCTGACCGAGATCGTCACCGCCATCAAGAAGGTCAGCGATATCGTGGCCGAGATCGCGGCGGCCAGCCGCGAGCAGGCCACCGGCCTCGACCAGATCAACACGGCTGTCGGCAGCATGGACGAGATGACCCAGCGCAACGGCGCCCTGGTGGAGGAGACCTCGGCCTCGGCCCAGGCGCTCAGCAACCAGGCTGCCGAACTCGCCCAGCTGGTCAGCTTTTTCAGGCTCGATGGCCGGGCCGGCGGTGCCACAGCCCCGGCGGCGTCGAAGCAGGCCGCCGCGCAGCCCGCCGCAGCGAAGCCGTCGGCGCCGAAGCCGGCTGCATCGAATCCGGCTGCACCGAAACCGCCCGCCCATCCGCCGGCCCCGGCAGCAAAACCCGCCGCACCGCCGGCCCCGGCTGCTGCTGCCGGCGGGGATGACGACTGGCAGGAATTCTGAACCACGGCCACTGCCGGCAGCCCCCTGTCGACAACGGCCGCCCGGGAAGGGTTATTTATTGATAACCTGTATGGTTTTACGCCATACAGCGCGCAAAAGGCCGGCTAGTTTAACCTCGCTGATATTCTCCCGTCATGGGAGGCATTGAGGGAACCGCAATCATGCCGTCTTTTTCCATCCGGACCACGCTGGGGCTGGTCATCGGCGTCCTTGGCCTGCTGCTCGTCGCGCTGAGCGTCGTATCCCTGACCGCAGCCATTGAGCGCAACGAGGCCGCCCGCAAGGTTGCCACCCTCGCCCCGATCAGCCAGGCCTTTTTCAACAGCCTGCAGCAGCACCGACTGGAACGCGGCAACATCCTGATTGCCATGCGTGCCGATGCCGCGGCCTCGAAAGACACCGTCGAGGGCATCGACAACCAGCGCGAAGCAACCAAAACCGGCTATGCGACCGGCGTTTCGAAACTGTCCGCGCTCACCGACCTGCCTGGCACCGCACCGGTTCTGGCCAGACTGAAAGCGGCCCACGAAGCCGTGGAAGCCATGCGGGGAAAAATGATGGCGCAGATCGGCCTGCCGAAAGCGCAGCGCGAAGCGCCGATTGCTGCAGAATGGGCCAAGACCACCCAAGCCTATCTTGACGCTGTCCAGGGCGCGTCCGACTTCCTCGAAACCTCCCTGCAGCTGGTCGACCCGGTTGTGGATCAGCTGCTGAGCGTGAAGCAGAATGCCTGGACCATCCGCAATTATGCGGGTTCTCTGGTGTTGCGCATCCTTACGACCATGTCGGCCGGGCAGAGCTGGGGCAAGCCGGAAATCATGGCCCATGCCGAGGATGCCGGCCGCACCGCCACCGCCTGGGCAATCGTCACCGGTATAGCAGCACGCGAGGATACTCCCGCGCCCGTGCGTGAGGTGGTGAACACCGCCAGGGCCTTCTTCACCGGTCCGATCGGCGAGGAGCGTCAGGCCATCGTCAATGCCTTCTCCAATGGCCAGGAATCGCCGGTTCCGCAGTCGAAGTACCAGCCGGCCGTGGTCGAGAACCTGAACATGCTCAATGCCATCGCCAATACGGCACTGGATGAGCTGATCCGCCGCGCCGACAACCAGCAGGGTATCGCGCAGCGCAGCCTGGTCCTGAATGGCGCCATGCTGATGGCGGCCGTCGTCTTTACCGTTTTTGGTTTCCTGATCGTGCAGTGGCGGGTCAGCGGCCCGATCCAGCGCATGACCCTGTCGATGAAACAGCTTGCCGCAGGCGATCTGAGTGTCGCCGTTCCCTATGTCGACCGCGGTGCCGAGATCGGCGAGATGGCTGGCGCGGTTCAGGTGTTCAAGGACAGCATGATTGCGCGTGAGCAGGCGGAGGCGGAGATATCGCAGCAGCGCGAGGATTCCGAGAAGCGCCGCCAGGAGCGCGAGGCGCGCGAGC